>JACKIH010000003.1:3025000-3957062 GCA_020638575.1 Rhodospirillaceae bacterium
CCGGGCGGTATTGGGCGGGCGGCGTCGGCTCGTGCTTGTCGGTCGATGAATGTGTGTGATCCATCCCTTGGGTGTGGAGGTCTTGTGTCAGTCGGACCGAAGCGCCCGTGATGGGATGGGGATGCTGAGATCAAGCGTCAAAAGGGCATCTGGTGGATGCCTTGGCACTGAGAGGCGATGAAGGACGTGGCACGCTGCGATAAGCCGTGGGGAGGGGCGAGCACCCGTTGATCCGCGGATTTCCGAATGGGGCAACCCACCCCTTTAGGGGTATCGCCGACTGAATCCATAGGTCGGCGAGGCGAACCCGGGGAACTGAAACATCTAAGTACCCGGAGGAAAGGACATCAACCGAGACTCCGCTAGTAGTGGCGAGCGAACGCGGACCAGGCCAGTGCCTGTCGAGAAAGAACCAGAACCGTCTGGAAAGTCGGGCCGGAGCGGGTGATAGCCCCGTATGGGTAGTGTTCTCGATGGGACTCGAGTAGGGCGGGGCACGTGAAACCTTGTCTGAACATGGGGGGACCACCCTCCAAGCCTAAGTACTCCTCAGTGACCGATAGTGAACCAGTACCGTGAGGGAAAGGTGAAAAGCACCCCGACAAGGGGAGTGAAATAGACCTGAAACCGGATGCCTACAAGCAGTCGGAGGTCTTCAGGTTTCAGATGTCAGATGTCAGGTGTCAGTATCAGATGTCGGATGTCAGATTTCAGATGTCAGAATGGCGTAGCTGAATCATTAGGATGATTTGGCAATCGCAGTTCTGTCATCTGATATCTGCCGTCTGATCTCTGGTCTGACATCTGATATCTGGCATCTGATCTCTGAATTCTGACGGCGTACCTTTTGTATAATGGGTCAGCGACTTGGTGTATCCAGCAAGCTTAAGCCGGTAGGCGAAGGCGCAGCGAAAGCGAGTCTGAATAGGGCGACCTGAGTTGGATGCATCAGACCCGAAACCGGGTGATCTAGCCATGGGCAGGCTGAAGGCGCGGTAAGACGCGTTGGAGGGCCGAACCCACGTCTGTTGAAAAAGACGGGGATGACCTGTGGCTAGGGGTGAAAGGCCAATCAAACCCGGAAATAGCTGGTTCTCCGCGAAAGCTATTGAGGTAGCGCGTCGGGTATCACCTTCGGGGGTAGAGCACTGGATGGGCTAGGGGGGCGCGAGCCTTACCAAACCTAACCAAACTCCGAATACCGAAGAGTGCAGCCCGGCAGACAGACCATGGGTGCTAACGTCCGTGGTCGAGAGGGAAACAACCCAGACCGCCAGCTAAGGTCCCGAAATCGTGGCTAAGTGGGAAAGGATGTGGGATAGCCGAGACAACCAGGAGGTTGGCTTAGAAGCAGCCATCCTTTAAAGAAAGCGTAATAGCTCACTGGTCAAGCCGTCCTGCGCCGAAGATGTAACGGGGCTCAAGCCACGTACCGAAGCTGCGGATTTAGTTGACGGATGTCAGATGTCAGATGTCAGGAAGTCGAGTGCCTTGGGGTTTGAGGACCTTGAGGTATTCCAGCGGGCCTATCGGCTGTCGCTGGCGGTTCACAAAGTGAGCCTGGGCTTTCCAAGCATCGAACAATGGGCGTTGGGCGATCAGGTTCGCCGGGCGTCCAAATCCATCTGCGCCAATCTTGCCGAAGGGTTTGGCAAGCAAGCCTACTCCCGCAGGGAGTTCGGGCGGTTCATCACCATGGCCGCCGGATCTGCCGATGAGATGCGGGTATGGGCGCGCTATTGCCATGATCTGGGCTATGTCGATGCGACGACATGGCAAAGGTGGCGGGATGGATATCAGGAGATCGCGAAAATGCTGGCGGGGTTGCATCGCAGCTTCTCCGGCGGCACGCCATCTTCTGACATCTGACATCTGGCATCTGTCGACTGAGTGGTAGCGGAGCGTTCCGTAGGCCTGCGAAGGGGTGTCGCGAGATATCCTGGAGGTATCGGAAGTGAGAATGCTGACATGAGTAGCGACAAACAGAGTGAGAAACTCTGTCGCCGAAAGTCCAAGGGTTCCTGCGCAAGGCTAATCCGCGCAGGGTGAGCCGGCCCCTAAGGCGAGGCCGAAAGGCGTAGTCGATGGGAACCAGGTGAACAGTCCTGGGCCGGCGGGTGGTGACGAATGTGGCGGTGTGTCCGGGCTTATCGGATTGTCCGGGCTGCCAAAGCGTTCCAGGAAATAGCCCCCGCTTCAGACCGTACCCGAAACCGACACAGGTGGACTGGTAGAGCATACCAAGGCGCTTGAGAGAATGGTGTTGAAGGAACTCGGCAAATTGCCCCCGTAACTTCGGGAGAAGGGGGCCCGGTGTATGGGCAACCATATGCCGGGGGCACAGACCAGGGGGTGGCGACTGTTTACTAAAAACACAGGGCTCTGCGAAGTCGCTCAAGACGACGTATAGGGTCTGACGCCTGCCCGGTGCCGGAAGGTTAAGAGGAGAGGTGCAAGCTTTGAATCGAAGCCCCGGTAAACGGCGGCCGTAACTATAACGGTCCTAAGGTAGCGAAATTCCTTGTCGGGTAAGTTCCGACCTGCACGAATGGCGTAACGACTTCCCCGCTGTCTCCAACACCAACTCAGCGAAATTGAATTCTCCGTGAAGATGCGGAGTTCCCGCGGTCAGACGGAAAGACCCCGTGAACCTTTACTACAGCTTTGCAGTGGTATTAGGCGGGCCATGTGTAGGATAGGTGGGAGGCTTGGAAGCGTCGGCGCCAGCTGACGTGGAGCCATCCTTGAAATACCACCCTTGGCGCGCTTGATATCTAACCGCGACCCGTGAACCCGGGTCCGGGACCCTGCATGGTGGGTAGTTTGACTGGGGCGGTCGCCTCCCAAAGTGTAACGGAGGCGCGCGATGGTAGGCTCAGGCCGGTCGGACATCGGTCGTCGAGTGCAATGGCACAAGCCTGCCTGACTGCAAGAGCGACGGTTCAAGCAGAGACGAAAGTCGGCCATAGTGATCCGGTGGTCCCGTGTGGAAGGGCCATCGCTCAACGGATAAAAGGTACTCCGGGGATAACAGGCTGATACCCCCCAAGAGTCCACATCGACGGGGGTGTTTGGCACCTCGATGTCGGCTCATCACATCCTGGGGCTGGAGCAGGTCCCAAGGGTTCGGCTGTTCGCCGATTAAAGTGGTACGTGAGCTGGGTTTAGAACGTCGTGAGACAGTTCGGTCCCTATCTGCCGTGGGTGTTCGAGACTTGAGAGGCGCTGTCCCTAGTACGAGAGGACCGGGATGGACGCACCTCTGGTGGACCGGTTGTCACGCCAGTGGCACAGCCGGGTAGCTATGTGCGGACGGGATAACCGCTGAAAGCATCTAAGCGGGAAGCCCCCCTCAAAACCAGGTCTCGTCTAAGAGCCGTGGTAGACCACCACGTCGATAGGCCGGAGGTCGAAGCGCAGCAATGCGTGAAGCTGACCGGTACTAATCGCTCGAATGCTTGATCTCAGTCATCCCCATCCCATTACCGGATGTCAGAGAACAGATGTCAGATGACAGATGTTCTTGATCACACACACAAAGTTGCAATCCTGGATGCCAAGGGTGCCGGACCGGCTATGGTTCGGCACGGTCAGGCGGAGCGGGGACAGGCCGGTGCCACAGGCACCGTCTGACATCCGACATCTGTCCTCTGGCATCTGTGCTCTGAATAGAGCTGGTGGTCATAACGGCGGGATCAACACCCGATCCCTTCCCGAACTCGGCCGTGAAAGCCCGTCGTGCCCATGGTACTGCGTCTTAAGGCGTGGGAGAGTCGGTCGCCGCCAGCTCCATTCAGAACACAGTCGCCTGGATCCGGAAAACAGCATCCGGAAAACAGGATCCCGATATCCAACGCCAACCTCATCACCGTCCAATCACCGATACCAAACCGGTGGTCCCGTCGTGCCTTCTCCCGGCAGATCGTCGGTTAACCAAGCAATCTCTCGGGCGCCGCACTCGGCCAGATCGTCCTGGCCCCCGGTTCCCGATCCTTAGATCCCGGATCCCGAACACACGCGGGGTGGAGCAGCCCGGTAGCTCGTCAGGCTCATAACCTGAAGGTCGCAGGTTCAAATCCTGCCCCCGCAACCAACTTTAATTGCTTTTGTAGAACAGAGGGCAAATCCTCACCCGGCCCGCCGCGCGACGGACGCCGCGCTGCGGGCTTTTTGCTGTCCCGACAAAGCCTTAGGATGCCCGCCAGATCGCCTTCCAGGTCGATCAGGAACGCCTTGGGCCGGTCGGGGTCAGGGTGCAGCGTGATCCGGTCGATCAGCCCGCGCAGGATCTCCACCGCCTCAATCGCCTTCTCGCTGGCCAGCAGCCCGCGCAGGTCGGCAACCGCCTTGCGGTAGCGGGCACCCCTGCCGGGATGCAGCAGCGGCTTGTCTGGCTCCGAGGCATTGGCCAGCCGCGCTTCGATCACGGCACGCTCCTCTTCCAACGCGATCATGCGGCCTCTGACCTGGCTCGCAGGCACGCCGTCGCACAGGGCGTCAACGAGCTGGTCGAGTTCCTTGATGATCCGCTTCTGCCGGGCGAGGTCGTGCTCGCGTGCCGCCGTGCGGTTCATCCGCAGCGTGTTGAGATGGCGGGTGTATTCCTCGCAGAACACCGTCACCAGCTCGTCGTCCATCAGGTGGTGCTGCAACCCCTGAAGGACCGCGTTCTCCAACTGATCCTGGCGGATGGTGCGGTGATTGTCGCAGGTGCCCTTGTTGCGGGCGTTGGCACAGCCGAAGCGGTTCTCGCTGATTTTGACGAAGCCGCTGCCGCAGCAGCCGCACTTGACCAGGCCCGACAGCAGAAAACGCGGCCGCCGCCGGTCCCAGAACCCACCGGCGTCGTTCTGGGTGTGTTTGCCGAGTGCGCAGGCCTCCTGCCGCGCCTTCACCTTGTCCCACAGCGCCTGCTCGGTGATGCGAAGATCCGGCACCTCCTGGACGATCCAGTCGGCCTGTGGGTTGAGCCGGGACACGCGCTTGCCGGTTTCCGGGTTTTTGATGTAGCGGAGGCGGTTCCACACCAGCCGCCCCACATACAGCTCGTTGTTCAAGATGCCGGTGCCGCGATCCTTGTTACCGTGGATCGTGGACGGTCCCCAGCCGGCACCGGTCGGACCGAGCACACCTTCCGAATTGAGTGTCTTGGCGATGACGCGGGGGGAGATACCGGCGGCATAGTCGGCAAAAATCCGGCGGACGACGGCGGCCTGTGCTTCGTCGATGCTGCGCTCGCCGCGCTCGCCGCGCTCGACTTCGCCTCCGGCACCGATCTGGCGTTCCACCTTGTAGCCATAGGCATTGCCGCCACCCGACTTGCCGGCTTCCACCCGGCCGCGCCGCGTCTTATCGGCCAGGTCCTTGAGGAACAGCGCGTTCATCGTGCCCTTCAGGCCGATATGCAGCTCCGAGATCGTGCCTTCGGACAGCGTGACGATCTTCGCCCCGGCGAAAGCAAGACGCTTGAAGACGGCGGCAATGTCTTCCTGATCGCGCGACACGCGGTCGAGCGCTTCTGCCAGGACCACCTGGAACCGGCCGGACGCCGCTTCCTGAAGCAGCATCTGGATACCGGGGCGCATCAGGCTGGCACCGGATGTGCTGTGGTCAGTGTAGCACTGGACGACCTTCCAGCCTTCGGCCGCCGCCCGTTCCTGGCAGAGCCGGATCTGATCCTCAATGGAGGCGTCGCGCTGGAGATCTGAGGAATAGCGGGCATAGATCACGGCGTTGATTGCGGCCTGGCTCATGGCGGCGCACTCCCGATTCCGGATTTCCTGGATTCGGCCTCATGATCGACTTCGGCCGCCGCGCGTGCAAGGGCGCGCACGAATGCGCGCAGCACGGCGGCGGTTGCCTCCGCCCGCGCGTCGCCCTTCGCGTCTTGCGTGTTCGTGCGTTTGGCCACGAGTCCCGTCCCTGCATCCGAAATTCTCACTCCCGGCAATATGGCGACCGTGGAGATCGGATACTTGGACACGACTTGGACAAGCGGCGCCTGACAAGAGCGCGCCAGAAAACATGGGTGAAACGGCCGTCATCGAATCAATACGTCAGTATTATTTCTTAATATTTTGCTAACCAAACGAATATATACTGAAAAATACAACCATGGGTATGGGAAATGAGTAAGAAGAAGGCGGCGCGTCCGGACTATTTGACGATCGACTACGGCACGCTTGGGGTGATGACCATTGATGAATTCCGGCAGGCGCTGTGGACCGATCTCGCGGTGCTGCGCGACCTGCACAATGTCCGCTACGTCTCGGCCCCAAAACTCAAGGTTCACATATCGGACAGGTTCGGCGACAGGGGGCCGCTGCGCAGGCTTGAGGACGGCAAGCCGATCTAGCGGATGCACACCCGGCACTTCCGCCCGTTCTGTGAGATGTGAGAGAAACGTTTATCAGCAAGAAATAAAAGGTGCATTAGATGAAAATTCCTTATTATATCAATTTGGCTCAGGCTCAGGCTGTTCTCGCGGAAATGGGCGTTGACCTGACGGAACGCCAGATCAAGCGCGCCGCCGATCCCGATGCGTTCGGCCGGCGCAAGTTGCCCTTCTTCATCGATCCGATCGACGGGAGGTTGAAGATCGAAAAGAATACACTTGTGGATATCTATAGAAAAATACAGATGGAGGCGGAAAATAGCAGCAAAATTTGATATTATTACTCAGATTCAATATTTAATAACAACAATATAATGTCCGATATCAGAAGAAGAGAGGGCGCGAAAGGCGTCACATATCAGGTCCGATTTCCAAGTTCAGCCACAAAAACGGGCTGCGCCTACAAGACCTTCCGCACCATGAAGGAAGCACGGACGTTCCGGGAGAGCGGCCAGGCTTCGGGTGCTGCGGCTGCCGACGATCAAGGTATTCGGACCATGAAGCAAGCCGCATCCCTTTGGCTGCGAGTGTGCGAGAAAGAAGGGCTGAACGGCCGTGAGCCGGTCACCCACTACACGCTTCACAACTACCGCTATCGCGTGGAGATCCTGACGAGCTACGATTGGCCAGGCCGGGTGCAGGAGTTGACGGCCCCCGACATCGTGGCTTTCCGCTCATGGCTGCTTTCAGGCGGCCTCAGCCGCGATCTGGCCAGGAAGGTGCTGGCCACCCTCCACTCCGTCCTCAAAGAGATGACGATCCGGGGGGTCGTTCCACACAACGTGGCGAGTGGCATCTCGGTGCGCGCGGACTCACGGTATGCGGAGCCTGTCCGAATCCCGAACAAGGCTGAAATCGTCGCGCTGCTGGGCGCCGCAGATAAACTGGCCAATTCCCGAAACGCACAGATTGCACGGACCTGGGAGCGGTATCGGCCAATCCTCTACCTTGCCGTCGATTCCGGGATGCGCCCCCAGGAGTACCTCGCCGTTGCCAAGAGCGGAATCGATGCATCCGGGGTTCAGGTGAACCGTGCCATCGACGGGTCGGGTGCATCACTGACCGTCCCGAAGACAGCGGCTGGGCGCCGACACATCGATCTCAGCGCACAGGTGCTCGATATGGTGAACCACTATGCATCGCATCACATGGTGCCGAATGACTTTGATCTCGTCTTTCCCGCCCGGAACGGCAGGTGGCTTTGCCGGAAGAACTGGCAGCGGCGCGGCTTCAATGCTGCGTGCGAGGAGGCTGGGCTTGTGGAGACCGTCGAGAATGCCGGCAAGCAGGTCGAGCAAGTGAAATACCGTCCCTACGACCTTCGGCACTTCTTCGCATCAATGCTGATCGAACGGGGAACCAATCTCAAACGCGTTCAGTACCTGATGGGGCATTCAAACATCGAGACGACATTGAATGTTTATGGACATCTTCTCGAAGATGATGCAAGAATAGAAGGGTCAGATCGCGAATTGCTGACTATCCTCTGACACATCAAACTAGCGTAACTGAAATATTCGTGGCAAGTCTGTGGCGAGAAGTCGCTAATATACGCAGAAATCAGCCAGTTTATTTGCATGGGGTGCAAGGGGTCGGAAGTTCGAATCTTCTCGCCCCGACCATTTTAAAATCAATCACTTAGATAATTCTTCTGGAAAGAAATGGCGGAATTTCGGCGATTCTTGCCACAAAATACGATCCGCTGTGATCCGCAAGAATCCGCCAATGTCTCATTCAGTCTTTCTGGGCTTGTGGCAAGTTTGTGGCGAATATTGTTAAAGATTGCTGTCTTGATTGTTTCCTGCGCCTATGAACACGGATCACGGAAGTATGTAATTTGAGAATTGCGAGATCGCTATGTTATAATAGATTAGGGAAAATGACATGCGATGAATACGGGAAGTGATTTCAATATAGCCTCTCTGGCAAGCGATCCTGCGCTGCGCGAGAAACTCATAGCGCAGGCGGAGAACGGCAATGACTCCGTGAACACGCCCTTTGTCCAGTCAGCGGCAAGGCGTCAGCACGCGAGCCGATCGGAAGACGCCACCACCCGCGATGCGATCCAGATGATGGAAATGACGGCAGCGCAGCAGCGCCTTGCCGACCGCATCGCCGAGCTGGACGAAGCCGCGCTTCGCGCTCTCGAAGCGAACGAGCGAGCGCTTGAGGAAGCCTGGCGGCGTCATGAGCGGCTGCTGGAGCGCGCACACGTGGTGACGCTGGCCGACGGAACCGACGTGCGCGTGTTCCGCGATGGCGACGATGTTCGGCTGGAAGGCGGCTCGCTCGTCGACCCGTCGGTCATTGAGGCGGATGGCATCCCTTCTGAGGCGACGACCTGGGAGCAGTTCGAGGAGTCTTCGGAGCAGATCAGCGCACTGGTACGAGAGCGCCAAGCGATCGAGGATTACCGGGGCACGCTGTCGGAAACCGAGGAGTTTCTGGACACCGATCCCGATGATGCCATAGTGGCCGATCTGGAGGCTGGACTGATGATCATGCCCGACGCGGTTAGAGGCCAGTTGCCCGACCGGCCCAGCGGTCCCCAAGCTGATGGTCCCACAGCGCCGGCCGACACAGTCAACATCGTGTCGGCTGTCCCGCTAACCGGCCTCAATCGTTAGAGCCATCACCTGACGTTTCCTGTCGCCGTAGCGCATTGCGTAGCGTCGCGGGCGATACACCGAGCGACGAAGCCGCCTCGGCGATGGTCAGTGTTCCTGCTTCAATCTCCCTAAGCACGCCGGCGACCGCCTGATCTGAAAGCAGTCGAGGTCGGCCAACATGAATGCCTCGCAGCCGGGCTGCCGCCATTCCGGCCTTCGTACGTTCGGCAATCACCGAGCGCTCGAACTCCGATAGGACCGCCATCATGTGCAAGAGAAGCCGTCCCCCGGCCGTCGTCGTATCGACATTCTCGGTGATGGACACGAACCCGACGCCCGCTTTGCCCAAGCGGTCGAGCAGGTCGATCAGGTGCTTGAGCGAACGGCCAAGCCGATCCAGCTTCCAGACAACCAGAACATCCTCGGCTGTCAGGCTTGCGACCGCTTTGGTCAGGCCCGGCCGCTCCCATGATGTCCCTGAGATTCCAGCGTCTTCAAAGATGACGGCGCACCCGGCAGCGTTCAGCGCTTGGCGTTGAAGATCAAGGCATTGTTCCTCCGTTGAAACGCGCGCGTAGCCGATCCTTGCCATTGTCACCTTGTGGCGGCCGAGCGCTCCCGATCGGGCTGATCTGTCGGGAGAGAAAGAAGGGTTCCCTTTTTGCCCAAGTCGACCGGGGTGAAGACCATCGTATTCATCGCCGGATCTCCGCTAGAATTTTGTACTTATGGCATGATACAGTAGCGAAATATAAAGGGAACCCTTTTTGATATTGTAGGTTATTTACTCAATAAGATGAGAAGTCTATCTTCAGTATTGTCTGCCACTCTATTGGCATTGATTCTCTCGGAGCAGGAAGTGGGCGCGCTTGTTGCGTCCGATGTTATGGATCGGATGAATGACGATCAGCGCGCCAGCTATCTGGCAGGGATGATTGACATGGCAGCCTACCGCGCACGGCTTGACGGCAATGAGGATCTCGCTCAGTGCATCGTCGATTGGTACTACGAGTCAGGTGAGGGAACCCGAACCATCGTGGCGAACCTCGACGCCTACCGAAACCACGCAGCGGAAGCCATCATCACGGTCCTGATCGAGCGCGAGTACGGCGACAACTGACTACCGTGTTCCCACATGGCAGAGAGCGGGCGCGTGATGCGCCCGCTCTCGCGGCTTGTCGGCCTATGGCTTCGGCCAGCGCCGGGCGATCTCGGATTGGATCGCCTTCAGCGAAGCGTCGGCATCGCGCCTGGCGTCGCTGTCCGGGGCCGCCTGGACCAGCTCATTGAACATGCGCCGGTAAAGGCCTCTCAGCTCGTCGAGCGAATGCCGCGCCAGGTCGTCCGGAGTGAAGATTGGCATGTCTGCATCCTCCCTCTTGGGGGTTGCAGGCCCCGACCACCGGAGCCTTTCGCCCCGTTCCCAGCATCATCATCAGGGAGAAGGCTTCCGGGGGCAGGCCGCCCCCGAGAACAAGGAGGGTGCTGACAGCACCAATCTCAGACCGGTTCGAACCGGCAGCGCGGCAAGCGCTTCTGAGGGCCTGTCCGGCGCGGGCTTCATAGGGGCCAGGCCCCTGACCAGCCCGTCAGCGCCGATCGGCAATACGCATCGATGATTTGACCCGGCCGGGGTCGCTCCGCGCCATAGATCAGCCGCACCCCTTCCCGCTCGGGGTTCCGCGAGCCTCCACGCAGACTGGCGGCGCGCGCCGCCCGATCAACGCCCGCCCGCACCATCCCGCTGCCGCCGGCGGCTCTGCGGGACCGTGTTGGGCGTCTGACCGTCCGTCTTCTCCGCGCCGCCGGCCGTCTTGCGTGTCGCGCAACCCCGAGCGGAAAGGAGACCGACCATGACACGCAGCACAACGACCCGACAGGACATCTACACGAGCGTTACCAACGCGATCATCACTGAACTGGAGAAGGGCGTCCGCCCCTGGGTGAAGCCCTGGAGCGCCGAATACGCCGAAGGGCGGGCCGCCCGGCCGCTACGGCACAACGGCGTTCCCTATGCCGGCATCAACATCCTCATCCTCTGGACCGCTGCCCTGGCGCAGGGCTTCGGCGCCCCGATCTGGATGACATTCCGGCAGGCGAAAGAACTCGGCGCCCATGTCCGCAAGGGTGAGAGGGGATCACAGGTCGTCTATGCCAACACGCTTCACCGGACCGAAGAGACCGGCGACGGCGAGACGATCGAGCAGGCAATCCCCTACCTGAAGGCCTACACCGTGTTCAACACCGAGCAGATCGAAGGGCTGCCAGAGCACTACTACGCGAAGCCGGAGCCAAAGGCTGACGGGCCGCAGCGGATCGCCCATGCCGAGGCGTTCTTCGCCCAGACCCGCGCCCAAATCGTCAGCGGCGGGACCGAGGCCTCCTACAATGTCGCCCTTGACCAGGTGCGCATGCCGCCGATCGAGGTCTTCCGCTCAGCAGAGGCCTACTACGCCACGCTGGCGCACGAGGTCACCCACTGGACCCGCCATCCCGACCGGCTGGCCCGCGACTTCGGCCGCAAGCGCTTCGGCGATGACGGCTATGCCCGCGAGGAGCTTGTCGCCGAGCTTGGCGCGGCGTTCCTGTGCGCCGATCTGGAGCTGGAGTTTGAGGTTCGCGAGGATCACGCCGCCTATATCGGCCACTGGCTGCAAGTGCTGCGCTCTGACAAGCGCGCCATCTTCACCGCCGCCGCCCAGCGCGCCGCCGACTATCTGCAAAGCCTTCAGCCGGTGGCTGCGCCGGTCACTCAGGAGGCCGCCGCGTAGGCGGCCCGCTGCCCGCGTCCGGTTCAGCCGGGCGCGGGCGTTCTCCTATTTTGTCGGGCGTGGTCGAATGGGAATGACGAGATGAAGGTCCTTGTCTGTGGCGGCAGCCGCTATGGCGACGAGAAGGCACTGTTCGCGCGGCTCGACGCCATTCATGCGGAGAGGCCCATCACCCTGGTCATCAATGGCGGCGCGCGCGGTGCGGATCTCCTCTCAAGTCGGTGGGCGCGGTCGCGCGGCGTGACGCTTCAGGTGTTTCACGCCGATCGCCGTCAGCAGGGCGACGGCGCCTTCTTCGCCCTCAATGCCCGGATGCTGGCGGAGACGTGCCCAGATCTGGTCCTGGCCTTCCCCAGCGGCGCTGTCACTGCCGATCTGGTCCGCCGGGCGGAGGCCCTCGCAATTCCAGTGGTGCGCTGTCGGTGACGGGCGCGTCATCCACTCCAAGGCCGTCAATCTCTCCGCAGACACCGTACGTCATAGCCAGTGGCCTTAGTGGCAAAGCTCTGGGTGCCAAAGCTGAAGCTCTGGTACCACGCGCTGGTGCCAATGTACTCCGTGGAAGACCAGTAGATCGTCGCTATAAAGTCATCCCCGCCGAGGCTGGCATTGTTGATATCATCTTGCACGGACCAGAGATAATACAACTCTATCCGGCTCGGTAGGTACCAGTCCGTATGACCCTGGGAACTGCTGTCATTCAGTTGCTTGCAGAGATAAAACGCATCGTAATTCGTGGCATTGACGGCCCGGTTGGCCTCGATCCAGGTCTGGTTCGCCCGTCCGTCGTAGTTGGCCGCTGCCACGCTGTCGTCAATGCCGCTGTTGGCCTCCGATCCCGCCTGATTCCAGTCTTCCGATGAACTCTGGTTGTTCGGGTGCAAGAACAGCCGCTGATCGCTCAGTGCGGGATGCGGGTGGCACCCGGCAAAGACCGTTCCATCCGTGCACACGTCGCCGATATTGGTGCAATCCGCCGGCGCACCGCCGCAGGTGGCGAAGGGACCGGAGCCGCCACCACTGCTGCCGGTCGTCGCATCCTCGCTCCGGACGCACCGTACGGCGTAGATAGTGGTCTTAGGGTTGCCGTTCTGGTCGCCAAAGCCAAAGTACTGGTACCACGCGTAGCTACTAGTACTGACCTCCGTGGACGACCAGAAGGTGCTCGTCGTGAAGTTGCCGGCGGCATTGGCGTCAATCGCCGCCTGATTCAGCCATAACAGGTTAAACTCGGCGCGGGCCGGCAGGTACCAGTCGTTCTTGCCGTGATAGGTGTTGTTCTCGCAAAGCTCAAAGGCCGGGAACGTGCCGCTGCCACGGTTATCGCGGTTATACTGGCCATCAACAGCATCATTCTTGTCAGTCGGGTCTATGATGTCATTCGTGCCGTTCGCGGTCTTCCACTGGCTCGATGTGCTCTGATTGGTGTCGGTTACGAAGATTGCCCGGCAGGAGCCGTCATCCGCCGCCAGGAACCCGGCGAACAAGCTGCCGTCACTGCACACGTCGCCCACATCGGGGCAGGACGTCGGCGCCGCGCAGCCGGCACTGCCGCCCCCTCCACCAGGTAGGGCATGATAAGCAACCCATTCTGTGCCGTTGCAGTACTGCATCACATGATGGGTGGTATTATAGCCGATCGTGCCTTCCGGGCGGACCGGGTCGGTGCAGTCGGCCGCCCACGCGGGCGAGAGCGCGGAGATGAACGTCAGTGTCAGAAAGGCGACAATCAATACGACCCGCGCGCCGCCCCATCTTCCCGAACGCACACTCATCGAGCGCCCCCGCCTTCGGCCTCAAGCGCTTCAATGCGGGCCTGTAAGTCGGCAATGGCTTCGGCCTGCCGGTCGATGATGTCCTGCTGCTCCTGGGTTGCCTTGACCAGCGGAGCGATCATGCCGAGATAGTTGAGCGTCTTGACCCCGTCCTGCTTTGTCTGGACGAGATCGGGGAAGAGCGGCTCAACATCCTGCGCGATGAACCCGTACTCGGTCCGGCCCGTTACATCGTCCTTCATTGTGAAGGATACGGCTTCCAGGGCATTGATGCCCCCCAGAGCGCCCGGAAGCGGCGCGATATTGTCCTTCAGCCGCCGGTCGGAAACATCAGTAATTGTGCCGGTGAACTCGATATCCCCGGCGATATCGAGCGTGGCGTCGGGATTGTTCGTCCCGATGCCCAGATAGCCGGTGGCCGTATAAACAAGATTGGAATCGGCACTGAACGAACCGGAACTGTTAAACTGCAATTCGCGACCACTGCCGGCGGGGGGCGTGGATGCACTGACAGTCCCCGGCACCCAGGCCGACGCCCCGCCGCTGTACATCAGGATATTGCCATCGGCGAACCCGCTCGTATTCACGTCGCTGAGATCGTCCAGCGCGCCGCCACCGCCGCCACTTGATCCGCCGCCGAAATAGATTTTGGTGTTGTCAACATAGTTGGCGGAACAATCATTTCCGTGGAAATTGCCGACCGTACCGCCCGTGCTTCCACGTACTCCTGTGATTTTATTATACCAGACCATCATATAGACGCCGCCGTCAAAATTTTCATGGAGATAGTGAACTTGGTTGTTTCCTGATCCGACATCATCATATGCAAATAGCATCAGCGTATGCTGCCTCCCCGTAGAGCCTGTGCAAACAATCGCATCGGCCCAGTCATTGCCGTCCGGCGCGAGCGGCATGTTCGGCTGCTCTGCCCGCATTGCCGGCGCGATCACGGCCGATGTGCCGCCCCCGCCGCCGACCATTCCCGGCACCCATCCCGATGCGCCGGCGCTGTACATCAGCACGTTGCCGTTGGCGTACCCGGTCGTATCCACATCGCTGAGATCGTCCAGCGCGCCGCCTCCGCCGCCGCCGGCCTGTGCGATCCAGCCAGAGCCGTTCCATGTCAGAACGTCGTTGTTCGACTTGCCGCTCGTATCGACGTTCTGGAGTTGTTCCAGGCTGAGATAGGTCGGCGGGCCGCCGGTAAAGCTGTCCACGGTGTTGAGATCAACAAAGGTCGAGCAGTCATGGGCGAACTGGATATGGCCGCCCGTGCCGTCATATTTAAAACAGCCCGCATCGCCGCCGGAAGGATCGTCGTCCAGCCGCAGATTATTGCCCGCAGCACCATATTCGATGGCGTACTTCCAATTCGCGCCGTCGCAGATGAGATAGGTGAAACCGCCGGCATCATTCTTGCGGTGGAGCGCGCCGGCCTCGGAGCAGGAATCGCCGTGGCTGTATTCAGCAGCATGTGCCGCCCTCGTTGTAGTGAGGACAAGTATGGCCGCGAGCATTATAAGAATTCTTGCCATATCTCTAGAACAATGCATTTGTGTAAACACTATCACTAAACTATTTTCGCGCAAAACAATTATTAAACAATTAAATATTGAAATTATTAGTGCCTAGTGTTACTCGTGTGAGATCTTTGTTGTTGACTTATTGCTTTCCATGGCCGCGCCGAGACTTCGGTTTGTCCACATTGACGTTCAGTCCGTGTTCGCGGGCGAGGCGCTTGATTTCGCTCAGGGCCTGCTTGCGCCGTTCCGCCTGACGTTTGTCTAGGGCCGCCTTTGCACGCGCAATCACGTCATGCAAGGCTTGGTCGTCCAACCCGTCGAGTGCGGGCAGGGGCGGTACCATTGGGATTTGCGTGAGGTCGTCCATCATTCCCTCCTTCGTGTCCGGGCGCGGGACGAGACCGTTCTGGCCTCATCCCGGCCTGTGTCCTGGCATGGTTGTCAAAACGGAATGCTGTCTTCCGGGTTGCCGCATTTTCCGGTCCGCGCCCGGCGCAGAGCGGCAAGCGCGTCGTCCCGCTCGTCTTCAAGGAATCTGGTTGCAGCGTAGTTTGCGTCCTTCGCTACCAGATTCCGTTCAATCGCCTCGGTCAGCAGCTCCTTCAGGAGCCTTTCTCTGTGCTGGTAGTGCTCGACGACGCTGTGGAACTGCCGCTGTTCAGGCGATGTCCAGTCGGGATCATCCTCATCCTGCCAGCGCCGTACCGCCCAGCCGATGAGGGCGCCCAGGAAGTCATTGACCGACTGATAGCGCCCTTCCACGGTTTTCCTCTCAGCGTACGCGTAGTGGTCGTCGCTGACTTGCAGCCGAACTCTTTTCATTGCTCGTATCTCTTTGCCTACGCGGCGGTTCGCGCGCCGGTTCCTTCGGGCCGGTCAGCAGGAGCAATTTGACCTGGCGGTTGCTGATCATCATCAGGTCCCGCTTTCGCCCCCGCGTGATGAGCGCGACGCCCTCGCAGAGATCGCCAAGCGGCAGCTCCTTGCCGAACCGGGCGAAGCGCCCGCCGGTCAACTCCGCCAGCCGCTTGAAGGCGGTCTCCGCCGTCCAGTCATTGCCTTCGAGGAAGGTGAAGACCCGGACCTTCTTGGCGGCCAGCGCCTTGCCGACGCGCTCGATCCCCGCCAGATCCTCCTCGAAGCAGTCGCCGGTCACGATCAGCGCCGTCGGCATGTCCGCAGGCGGATCGTCGGCGAACAGCGTGAGGGCGCGGAGGTGGCAGGTCAGGCCGCTGACGCAGCCGGTCTTGGCCATGTTCGCCGCAATGGCGCGGGCGTCCTTGGACCAGCCGTGATCGGTGACGTGCCCGCCCCCGAAATGCACCAGCCGCAGTGCCATGACGCTGCCTGCGGCAGTGGCCCGGAACATCCGCGCCTGGATCGTCTGGGCTTGCTCCCAGGTCTTGCTGCGGCTGGCCGTGGCATCGACGATGAAGCCGATGCGAATGCCCTGCCGCCGTTCCGCCATTTCGTGCTTGTAACGCGCCATGGCGCGTTCGAGCAGGGACGGCCGTGGATCTAGTGTTGCTGGCAGCATGTCCGCACCTCCTTTTTTCCGATTGCTGTGCTGCCAACGTAGTGAAAGGCGGCTGCCGGGGCTTGGACACAAGCTGGACAACCCCGGCAGATCGCCGGACGCCTATGACCATCCGCGGGCATCCCTGATCAGATCGCGCGCCAGATTGACCCTCTGCGCCTGTGCGGTGCTGCCGCCGCAATCCGGGTGAACACGCTGCATCGCGCGCTTGAATGCTCGGTTCAGCGCCGCCTGATCGAAGCCGGTCGGAAGGTCTAGCAGCCGTACGGCGCTATCGAGCCGCTGCGCGTACGCAGCCCTGACCGCGCGTTCTTCTTCCTCTGGAATAGCTTCGTCGTCGCCATAGGCGTCATCGTCCGCTGCCGACCCCTTGCGCCACTCCATGAACAGGATGAACAGGAAGAGCGCGGCGGCGGAGGCGCCACGCGCCGCGCCGCCGCCTGCGTCCTCCACGAGCTTTCCCGGTAGACCCAGCGGCCGAACCGCTTGACGTGGGGAGCTGCGAACCACCCGAAATCCTCAAGCCGCTCCCATCCCCAGCAGCCGATCATCCACAGGCCCTTCAGCGTGGGCGGCGTGAGAAACCACAGCCCCTGCGCCGCCAGAACCACCGCCCCCATGGCCAGGGCAATGGCGAATGGCACCAGAACGATGGCCAACAGAAAACCGATGAGAAGTTCCATGTCCCTTCCTCCCATTGATCAACAAGAAGAGGGCAGTTAAGGCCGCTCCGAGACCCGACGGCCGATTGTCCGCAGGCCTTTGCGCAAGTGTCGTGCAAGAAATCGTGCCACGTGCACAAGCAGCTCCCACGCTACGAAGGCGACAACGAGGAATATTGTCATCGCGCATATGCTGATAAGCATCGTCGAAATCACCATTGTTTTCTTAGCCTCCGATCAAGAGCAAAGTCATTGCCACGATCGCCGGCAGCCAGATCAGGGCGGCGGCGATCGGGTGCGGCGCCACCAGCCAGACCAGCCCGCAGTAGAATTCGCTCCATGCGGCGCTGAGCCGGTCTCCAACCGACGGCGCGGGCGTCGCCGCGTCGTAGTAGGGGTTGGGGTGATAGCGGCCTGCTAAGTCCGGCCGCTGCCAGTACGGTGTCTTGCGCAGCGACACCGGATGCAGGTTGCCGATCAGCGCGATCTGCCGGTCGTCTTTGAGGCGCAGCAGTTCGTCCGCCATCAGCAGCGCTCGGCCGGTATATGAGACGCTCGTTTGTCCCCGGCCATTGCTGCTGTGGGTCGGAACGGTATGCCTCCCGAGCAGCTTTTCGGTCAGCTCCGCCGTCCCGAGGTCGCCGACCCCGAGGATCTGGAGCAGGCCGCAGTTGCTGATGATGGTATCGACATTCTTGCCGTAGAGATCCGCGACCTGGCCGACGTTCTGCCAGATGCTCCACAGCGAAACCCGGTACTTGCGCAGCGTCGCAAGCCAGTTCGGGAAACGCATGATCTTCCCGAGGGCCGCTGCTTCGTCGATCAGGAACAGCACCGTCGCTTTGGCGAGCGGCGGGCGCTGGAGCTGGAGAATCGCGCAGGCCATGGCAAGCCTCGTGATCGCCGCATGCGTCTCGATGTATTTGAGCGGCAGCACGACACTGACCACGCCGCCCGCCTGGCCAGCGTTCGGCCCTTTCAGCACCGCGAAGTCGACATCGCTCCGGCTCAGCTTCTCGCGAACCAGCGGGTCGGCGAGAAAGTTGAGGTTCCGCTGGATGGTCGACATGACCGCCGAGAACTCTTCCGGTGCCTGCGCTTCTGTCCGCTCCAGCTTGTTGGCTTCCTGCCCAACCAGGCCACCGCACACCGGGTTGGCTTTCATGGCGCTGAGCAGCGCCTCCCAGCCAGCCACATCGGAATTCACGTACTGATAGAGCGTGGCCAGATTCTGCCGCTGCGCGGGTTCCGTCGTCTTAGTGTGGACGATCAGGGCGCGCTTCGCGGCCTGTGCCGCATCGCTGAAATACTGCGATGAACCGCTTTCGTTGCCGGTCCGCTCGGTCAGCATTTCGGCGAGCACCAGCGCGTCGGCCGCGAAGCTCGGGCCGTCCGGGTCGAGCAGGTCGAACGGATTGAACCCGTCCGCCGGCAGCGACCACGGCGCATCGGTGAACACCCCGAAAGGGTTGATGCACCCCGCGCAAGCGAACGGTCCCGCCAGCTCTTGACGGCAACGGCTGTGTTCTCCCCGCCCGGATCGACCAGGAAGATGTAAGGCTGAGTGAGCAGGTTCGGCAGGATCGCCGACACGCCCTTACGCGCGCCGGTGACACCGAAGGTCAGCGCATGCGGGCCGTCGAAGTAGACGCCGAGGCGGCCGGTCCAGTCGCCGACCAGCAACCCCTTCCTCTTGAGCAGTCCCTTCTTGAACAGGGTCCAGACGGAACTCCAGCGCGCCGACCCGAATGTCGTCGGCGGCTTGGGTTCCGCGCGCCAGCCCAGCAGCCAAAGAGCCACGAAGCCGGCGACAATGAAAAGCGCCACTTGCATGATAGGTTTCCCCAACCTCGGCCGGCCGGCGGCCGGCTCGACCCCGAACATGAGGCGAGTGGGACAACCCGTCTTGGACACGGATTGGTCACGCGCCCACGATCCGCTAAAGGACGCCGAAGTATCGCTGTCTATAGTCAAGGAGCAGCGTCACGACCTCAGGGAGGAGGCGGATTCACAGGCTCAGGACCCGATCGGCATTTGCCGGAACCCTGAACTCAAGCGCGGAGGGGAGTGCGAACCGTGAGCAGTAGAGTATATGACAAAGTTGATCGGGCAGTTATTCGGCGGCGGATTAGCTCATACATGGAGCTGTATGGGATCGGCACGCCGACGTTAAGAGATCGCATCGTCAATGCAATCGGCGGTGACTATGATGAACTAGTCTCGCTCAAAACATTGCAGCGATTCCTGGCTGATTCAAACCGTACGGACGATGCATTTGTGGGGCGTTGCCAGAGTTTTCTTGATATTCTTGCGCCACAGCCCCCGGTCGATGGGATTGGAATTGCAATTCAGAAATTCTTAATCCACGAAGATGAGGCCAGGTACGGCCGCAAGTTTGATTTATGCGGCTTCTACATGTGCTATGAGAGGTTTTTTGACGTCCCACTTCATCACCAGATATTTGAGAAATTCTGTACGGCCCGGAAAGGGAAGCCGCCCATCCAGCCAAGTGGCTATGATCTATTCAAACAGACGGATTTTGAGGAGATGGAAGGCCTAGTGATCCAGCTTACACCAATCCCGGCTTCCGTGTGCGTCGGGGTGCGCCAACACGAGATATCCAGTAATGTGAATTCAGTAGAATTTATCAATATTGCATCGCAATACGCTGAATTCGGCGATCCACCTCATAGTGATATACAAAGAAACGGGATACTGATCCCGACCAGTGATTGGGCCAGTCTTATGATAATGGTCGGAATCTTGGGCATTGAATTCTATCGAATGCAAGTGACTAAGTTTGATCCGATTGTTCTGCGGGGAATATTAGTTCCTAGTCTACACCCATACTACACCGATGAAAGCGGCGAGATGCGGATTGCATGGACGCCGCCGACCGAGATCAGGCTGGAAAAGGTGGCCGATTAGATTGGGGCTCTTCATATCTGGCACGTCTGCGTGCTTGCCTGAGCGCCAATAGTGGACGGTCCGGCGCCCGCGATCTCCCGGGCACTCTATCTTCCGTCTGATCCACTCCGTCTCCCGCATTTCGATCGGAACCACCCGCAGCGCCAGACCTTGCGCGACGCTGACGGATGACGCGGACCGCATCGGTCAAGGCATCCACCCGTTTCCATCCCTTCGCTGCGCTCGGGCGGACCCTCGGGCGGAGCCTCCTTGACCGCGTTCCGTCGCATCCGCCGGGACGCATCGGCATCGGCTGGCGCAGGGCCGGCCCGAAACCGAAAGGAGACCAACATGTTCAATCAAACAAAAAACGCAGCAAGCAAGAATTCCGCCGGCAAACGTCCGCAATACCGGGTCTGGCTGGTGCAGGACGCGCCGGACGGCGGGACCGACTGGATCGAGCTGGCAGGCCTGTGGCCCACCAAGTCGGGCAAGGGCTTCAAGGGCAAGCTTATGAACTCCCTGGCAGTCGCAGGAGACCGCATCGTGGTTCTGCTCGCGAACGCAAAAACCGCCAAGGAGGGCTGAGCCATGACCGACATCTCAAACAGCTCACCATATCCACAAACCGGGCAGGGCCGCGCACATCGCGCGGCCTTGCCATTCCGTTCCAATTCCTTCAATCCGCGAACCAGACTCGCATGGTCTCTACAGGAGTCGATGGGGAGATGCCGTATTGATGGTTATCGAAACAACGATGCCAAGAAGCCTAGCAACCCACGCGAAGGTGCAATTGGCGCATGCGACCGAACTGGCATCTGCCGCGTCCCGTCGACGAAAAGAGAAATAATTCTATCTATTTCGCTGGATTCCGATTTGGCCCAGTCGCGATACTTCAAAAAAAATCTAGTACGGTCTCACCAGTATCCAATACTGCACTTTTGTCGGCGCCTTGTTCCAGTGCGAACTTTACTAGTTCATATCCAGAGTTCCAATAGGCGAACAATGGAACTCCTATCCGATCCATGTTGGAGTTAAATGAAAATATTCTTCCAGCAAAATTTACGTCTGCGCCGTATTCGATAAGTAAATTAGCTATGTGGACAAGAGATATTTCGCTTTCGGCTTTCCCGCCAGCAAATAGACAATGTAGTGGCGGCGGAGATGCTTGTGTATTCGTTGCGGCTCCCGCGTCGAGTAGAATTTTGATAATCTCTTGATTTTCGGTTCGACTCCTGACAAACAAACATGCGGTTGAAAGAGGCGGGAGACTTCCTGTGCCCGGTTGAGTGTCCCAATCTATTTCAGCTCCACAACCAATCAAATAGGAAACTACGCTCAGCTTAGACTTAAGGGCTGCGCCTCCGATCAAGCGCCAGCAATCAAGATAGTCGCGCTTGTTGTTCAACTCTAAATTTATATCGAACCCTGATTCAACTAGGATTTTCAATGCGGGAGAAACTACTCGCTCATCCGATTGATCCAAGGCGAGAATGTACGGGTGAGGCAATCCATGCCGGAAAAAATTTCTAGGATTTCGGGTTCCCTCGTGCCTTAAAGCTTGCCTTAGTCGGCGCCAGTTTTGACCATTGATCGCATCTACTACATCACTATAGACAGACATGGTGCTTCCTACATGTTCTATCTACTTGGGTTTGAGTCGAGCCAACCTCTTGCAAATTCCATTACGTCTCCTTTGTTCTTTGTTGTTACTCCGATATTTCTCCCGTCAACGTAAACTTCTCCGGACTTTTCATCCCAGGAGACTTTTCTAGTTCTTCCGTTGCTCGACTTCACCTTGCCGAGTTGTTGTATGCTCATTCTGTGGGTCCTTGCATTGTCAATTTTGACAACGGGTTGAGCCGCGCTCCGCCAAGCCTGATGCCCAGGGGGCGGTCTCAAGAGGAAGAGATTTTAGATTGCATCGTTATGAGATACAATCGGTGAAAGGTCAAAACTCAGAAGGTTTCAGGCAAAAGTATTTTAACAAGTCTTCAATTAGCCGGCGGTGCGAGCTGCGTCGTTTTTTGTAGATTAAAAAGGCGAATATGCGTAAGTGAGGGCACGTAATCTCGCGTATTGGAGGCTCACGTCGGCCTAGGCGTGGTCGAACTCTGATGCCCGACCGACGCGGCTACCGTATGCGTCTGGATTTCCGGCTGAGGTGGCAGGGCGTCGCCGTTCGCGGCACCTACGACGCCTCTCCCCATTTCAATCGCCGCGACCGCTTGTATCTGGAGGCGGAGCTGCCGCTCTTTGCCGACAACGAGCGCTATCTCGTCATCTGGTTCGGACCGGTCGAAATAGCAGCCGATCCCGCGATGTTTGCGGAGATGGCTGAAGGCTGGCTGGACGAGGCTGCCGAGGAGCGTGGCCTGCATCCCGACGATCTGATCCGCTACCGGCAGGCCAGCCTGTTCTGATCCGGCATGCTTCCCAAGAGCCCTCGCGTCAGTCGGCGTCAGAGGTTTTTTCGTGTCTTTGCCCAGACGAATGTGCCCCGTGTCCAAAACTTGTCCAATCTCCCAATTGATGATAGAAGTGCTTCCATAACAACGGCTTTTCTTGTGGCTGGGCGATTTGTTAAGCATATTAAGTAAATCCTAAGCTTGGTCTCCCACAATAAAGAAGAAACATGGGTAGGGGCGGATGCAAGATGTGCGCGGGGACCCCGCGCCATCTTGGCAAGGGGGGCTCAAAGGCCGCCCCCCGTTGCATCCCCCGCTTGTGCGGCGCGCGCCAAGGACACTGACCTAGGCGGTCAGGTCCGGCGGCACCCCACGCAGCGTTTCGTCGCTGCACCACGACCAGGACCGGGAGATTTACCTCTCCCCCTGGACCGCCCCATGCACCAGCGTTTCGCCGCTGGATCACGACCAAAGGCGCTGTCCGCCCTTTGGATGCCCGGACCGGGAGATGGCGCTCTCCCGGACCATCGCGGAGCGTTCCGGCGCTCCACCACGGCTGAGCAGGCGTCGTCCACCGCGCACGAGAAAGGAGGCATCCCGTGGCGCGCAGCGGTAGCGAAAACCGGCAACGGCAGATCGCCCTGAAGGCCCGCTTCAGCGAAGCGGAGGCCGAGCTCGTGCGCGCCCAGGCCGATGCCGCCGGTGTGCCCGTTGCCGGGCTCATTCGCTACGCCGTGCTGGAACAGACGCCGCTCAGGGCCACGCGCACGCCGCCTGCCGACTGGCAGGAAGTGGCGCGGCTTGTGGCGGCCCTCGGCACGCTGGCAACCGACCTGCGGCAGGCCGCTTCCCAGACCGATGACGAGACTGCGATCGCAGCCGTCATCGCCGCGCAGCGCGACCTTACGGAGCTGCGGGTCGCCGTTCTGCGTGCTCTCGGGCGTGAGCCATAAGGGGGCGGCCATGATCCTCAAAGGCAATACCCGCGCCAATGGCTCCGATCTCGCCACCCACTTGCTCAATTCCTACGACAACGAGCGGATCGAGCTGGCGGAGATGCGCGGCACCATCGCCGACGATCTCCACGGCGGGTTCGCCGAGATCGAGGCGATTGCCGCCGGGACGCGCGCGACAAAGCCCTTCTACAGCCTGTCGATCAATCCCGGCGAGCCGCTGACGCGGGAGCAGTATTTCGAGGCGATCGACGCCATCGAAACCCGGCTAGGATTGACCGGGCAGCCGCGCGCCGTGCTGTTCCACGTCAAGGACGGGCGTGAGCATGCCCATGCCGTCTGGTCGCGCATTGACGGCGTTCAGATGCAGGCCGTGCACATGGCCCATGACCGCCGCAAGCTGTGCGACATGGCCTGCCGCCTCGCCGACAAATTCGGGCATGAGCTGCCCGACGGCCTGAAAGCCTGGCGCGACAAGACCGGCTTCGAAAAGCAGGCATTGGAGCCGAGCTTCGCCGACGCAGCCATGCAGGCACGGACCGGCACCTCGCCCGAAGATCGCCGCGCAGAAATCAGCGCGCTCTATCAGGCCTCCGACAGCGCCGCCGCGTTCCGGCAAGCGCTGGAGGAGAAGGGCTATGTGCTGGCCAAGGGCGACCGGCGCGCCTTCGTGGTGGTCGACCGTCAGGGCAATGTGCACAGCCTCTCACGCTACCTGAAAGGCGTGAATCGGAAGGAGCTTCAGGCCCGCATGGCCGGGATCGATGTGAACGGACTGCCGTCCGTCGATCAGGCCAAGCAGGAAGCCTTGGCGCGCGCTGCCGCTGCCGAAGACCGGGCACGCGAACAAAGAACCCGCGAGCAGGCGGAAAAGGCGCGGGATCAGCAGGCGCAGCGAGAGCGCGAGGCGGCACAGCAGCGCACAGATCTTTCGGGCGACCATGCCAGGCGCCGCGCCGAACTGCGGCAGGAAGAGCAGGAGCTGCTGACCCTTCAGCAGTCGGAACGGCTTGTCCTGCATGCGGCCCAGGATACCGAGGCGGGCGGGCTACTGTTCCGTGTGCGCTCCGCCGTGTCCGACCTGATCGAGCGGACGCCGGGGCTGCGCTCCGTGCTCTCGCATATCACCGCCCGGACGGGGCTCGATCCGCGCGAGCGGCACACGCTGGAACGCGACGCGCTCTCCCGCCGCCACGACCGCGAAAAGCAGGCCATGGCTGGCCGCAGCCGCGCGCTGGAAAAGATCGAACAGCGCGAACGGAACAGCCTGGAGCGGGATCTCCGGCGGGAGAACGCGCTGGCACTGATCGCCGAGCGGGCGCTCATGCAACAACAGCAGCAGGGCTGGCGGGCGACCGATCCTCGTCTTCTTGAGGATGACGGCCTCGCCACGGCGTTCAATGCGGCGGCGCAGGGTGCCGATGATGGTGATGATGGCGATGACACGAGGACAGCGAAGAAGAGCTGGAAGGCCCGCGCCGATGGCTTTGGCAGCCGCCGGAGCCGCAAGCGCGGCTTCGGACACCGCCGCGATGACGAGTAGCACCTGACAGCTTCGGGGATGAGGGCGGCTACTCCGTCTGCGCAGACTCCGGCAGCGTGAGGGCGGCCAGCCGCTGTCTGACGGCGCGGTTCACGCTGTCGTGGATCGCTTCCGGGAAGTCCGGCGGCAGCGCCTGTGCAATGGCATCCAGCGCGCTTTCGGCCCGGTCTGCGACCTCCGCTATGGCTTCGGCAACGAGCCGTTTGGGCAGCCGGGCTCTCTCGCCGGTCTGCATGAAATGCCGGGCCAGGATCTCCGCCATGCGGTAGTGGCGGTTGGCGCCGACGGACATCGCCAGCTTCATGCTCTTCTGTGTGATCTGCCCGTCATCAAGGCTCGGCTGAGCGGTCAGGATATCGTAGAGCGGGGTCAGCCGGTATCCGCCGCCAGGGCTCAGGAACACGCTGAAATTCTTGGCATGGCCGTCGGTCGCGCCGATCAGCCAGAAGACAAGCTGCGCCTTGAGGAATGTCTTCTGGTCATCCGCCGGCCGGTCGCTGCCCTTGAGCAGGTCCAGGATATCGACCATGCCCGGCCCGCCATCCGCCTGGTATTTCAGGCTGGGGGGGACGGACAGGGCCTGGCAGCAATCCTCCTGCGGCAGGCGCAGGAGCCGCCCGTCCTTCGTCCAGCGCCGATCAAAGCGTTCGACAACGAGCGCCTTCGTCTCCCCGAACTGCGCCATTTGCGCTGCGCCCACCGGCAGGCCGAAGGCTTCCGCCAGCTTGAGGCAGTAGAATTCGTTCTCGACACTGTCCGAGAGATCGATCCCGTTCGGCAGGCGGCCGATCTGTTTCTTCAATATGTGTGTGGTCGGCGTCGTGCCGTGCGGCTTGTGCCAGCGCCCCTCATGCCAGAGCAGCGCGGTCTTTTCCTGTGCACCCGCGACCGATATCCGGAAATCATCGTCCCGGCTCAGACCCAGGGGAGCCTTGACCAGGCTGAGCAGCAGCGCCTCGATCTCCTGCTCACCAATGGCAGTGCCTTTGATCCCGCCGGAAGGATCGGGACCATCATCATCCCCGGCGATGAATTGCAGTGCGCCGACACAGTCCCGGCCGATGGCAGCGAGCAGGCTGTAGGCATCCGCGCCGTGCGCGCCGACCTTCTCCGCGACGCGGCGGCGCAACGCATCGGAATCGGGCAGCAGGTTCTCGAACACGGCTATGACAGGCGCCCCGTGATAGGGCTCTTCGCGCAGCGGCAGCGAGAGCGAGATCGGCAGGGTGTGGTCCCAGCCGAGCCAGCCCTTGTCGTATTGGAAGCTGACCGCGCCGCTTGGCGCCTTGGTCAGGTGTCCGACCATGCGGCTGTTCAGGAGCACGCGCAGCGGCGCGTATTGCGCCCGGCGCGGCATCAGAAGATCTCCTCAAGGGCGGTTTCGCCTGTGCTCCGGGACAGAACCCGGCATTCGAGGCCGAGTGCCGCGAGGACGGCCAGCAGGCTGTCGAGCCGCGCCGCCGGGTTGCCCGTCTCCATCAGCGAGATGGTCTCCTGGCGCAGGCCCGCGCGTGCGCCCAGCTCGGTCTGTGTCCAGCCGCGCTGTTTGCGGGCGCGCCTGATGATGGCGCCGATCTGTTTCGGTGTGCGGGCAAGCTCAGTCATATGCCCATTATGACCTGATTCCGATAAAATAGCAATATCGGATCTAACGCATAATCATGGAATATGGTCTATCTCGCATAAATAGACTTTATCGGAATTGGCGCATAATATGGGCGGCCCCGCACGGGGCGGGGCATTTCATGCGGCGAACCCTAATCGGAGACCGGGATGCGCGCGAACGGGATGTCATGGATGACACGTCCGTCCGCCGTCTGCGAGAAGGCCCGCAGATTGACGCTGGCCCGCCCGCCGGCAGTCCCGCTCCCGCTGTCATCGGCCGCAATCCGGAACTCATAGAGGACGCCGGGGGCGAGGACCGTCCAGGTAACGTCCTCATAGTACGCGATGCAGTGATCAGCCGGGTGAAAGCAGCTCGCGAGCCCGAAAATTTCAAACTGCCGGGGGTCCCGTTCCCCGGAAACCAGCACCACCGACTCCCGCGCCGAGACGAGGAAGAGGGTGCTCTCCTCGCTCCTGTTCATCACGCTCATGTCAAAGACGATCGCCGAGCCATCCACGACCGATGCCGTGTCGATGCCGATCACAATGTCGCCCGCCTCGCGGGACGAGATCAGGCCGACCTCCAAGCTCTCTGCGCCGCTCTGGGCATGCGAGGAGCCGGAGGCAATGCATACGATTGTAATCACGGTAGCGAGACGAGGCAGCATGGCGGATATCGAAATCTGTGAGGATGCGGAACAACTATAGCATATCATCCGCCGTACTCCCCAAGTCCCATCACGGCAAAACCGCTTATCCATCGCTTTCTCCCCAAATTTACGGAGCCGCTGCTCGGACATTGCAGAGCATCACCGGCGGCCTTGGCATCAGCCTGACCCACTTCGATGCATGAGTAGATCTCGAGGAATTGTGCTTATCGGGTAATCTCTAGCTTTCAATTGTTCTATTCAGTCTGACTCAGCGAGCGGTCAAACTCTTCCCGATTGGCGATCACAAGCGGCGCCTCTTGAGGTTCGTTCAATATTTCAGCAACATCGAGACGAAGTCGTTTCTTGAAATAATATAGCATCGATCTTCGAACACTTATCTCGATAACATTATCGTTCATCTCGAAGTCATGCTCTATTATCTTTTGCTGCAACAAGGGGAGCGCCGGATTTGCTTTTAGAAAAACCTTAAATACCTCTTGCCATCGGCTGTCCTCGTGACCGCGTGCCTGCAGTTCGCCGCCAATTCGGCAGTCCAGGCAGCGCGAGACAAGAAAATCTTTGAACGTCCTATCGATATGGCAAAAGGCACGCACATGCCACCGAATGCCGTCACTTCCGAAGGCGTGTGGACTAATTTCTCGCCACGCCGGATTTGCGCGCCTAGGATTCATCGACTGATAGTAGATTTCCACAGCCCGGCCCAATCTAACTGCGGCGAGAAGCGTGCGAAGAAGCTCCGGATCAACGCGGCGGTGTGGGATCGGGAGGCAGTCCGCGTCGGGAAGCTTCGAAAGCCAAGTCTCGCTGACGAGTAATGTTCCGTCGGCTACAGATCGGAGCTGAGAAAGATACCGATCCGGATCGGGTTTCAGGAAATGCGGCCTAAAGGCGGGGGCGGCGAAATAGCGCTTTCCACTCTTATCGTAAGCCATGTTCCCTGGCGCCAATTCTTGATACAGGCGGAGGTCTTTTGAGGCCTGCGGCACCGAAACGCCGAAGTAGGTGCGGATGTCCGACCTGTTGATACCGCCTTCCCAGAATAACCGGAATTCGATGAACTCAAGCCGTTGCTCCACACCCCAGCGCAGGTCCGGCGTGCGCTCCTCCATGCTCTTATCCTTTCGCCGACGGTGCGTATAGAAACTAGATTGACAGCCAAACGCGATGCGTCTAGTTTCTTATCTCATCAATCGTATGCCGTCAACTCAATGCCGGAGGGCGCGATGCCCAAGAACGATCGCTACGTCGTCAAGCATGGCTCCGACTGGGCCGTAAAGAAGGGTGGTGTTGAGCGCCCCCAGAGCGTGCACGGGACGCAGGCCGAAGCCGAACGCACGGCCAAGGAGACCGTCAGAGGTCTTGGTGGAGGCGAAGTCCGCATTCAGGGCCGCGACGGTAGGTGGCGCGACTCCGATACGGTGGCGCCGGGCAACGACCCGTGTCCGCCGCGGGATAAGAAACACTAGCGGAGGGCCAGCCTCCGCTGCACGGAGAAGGTAATGTGGCCGGACAACGAGACAGCGCAGGATTTCCTTAATTTCTCCGGGGTCGCAGATACGGTCGCGGAGATCATCATTCAGGCAGACGGCCGACCCATCTCGATCGGCATGTCCGGTGCGTGGGGCGTTGGCAAGTCGTCCATGATCAGGCTTGTTCGCGGCGCGTTTGACGGGCGTGCGAAGGGCCGCGCCGGCGATTTCATCTTCGTCGAGTTCAATGCCTGGCTTTATCAGGGTTATGACGACGCGCGCGCTGCACTGCTGGAAGTTATTGCCACCGAATTGGCCGATGAAGCGGAACGGCGCAAAACCGGTATCGACAAGGCCAGAGAGCTGCTCGGTAGGGTGAACTGGTTGCGGGCGGCCAAATTGGCAGCCGGATCGGCGATGGCGCTCGCTCTCGGTCTCCCGCCAGTCGGGCTTGCGGGTGATGTGTATCAGATCGGCAGCAGAGTTCTGGCGGGACAGGCCGATCAACAGACAGTGGGGGATGCACAGGAGGCTGTTCAGGAGATCGGTAGCGAGGCGGCTGGCTTGCTTAAGCCCAAGACCGCGCTGACCCCGCCCAGAGAAATACATGCAATCCGGGAATGCTTCGAACAAACCCTCTCTGAGATGAACGTGAAGCTGGTCGTCCTGATTGATGACCTCGACCGTTGCTTGCCGCCGACGACAATCTCAACGCTCGAAGCCATTCGCCTTTTCCTCTTCCTTAAGAACACCGCCTTCGTCATCGCCGCCGATGATGCGATGATTAAGCATGCGGTGCGTAGCCATTTCGACGGCGTCGACGACAAGCTGGTCACCAACTACTTTGACAAACTCATTCAGGTGCCCATTCGCGTGCCACCACTGGGCACACAGGAAGTGCGGGCATATATGATGCTGTTGTTTGTCGAGAACAGCGCCCTTGAGGAAGCTGCCAAGGAAGTCATCCGCAGCAAGACGTGCGCCCAGTTAGCGCAGACCTGGCGCGGGCAGCGGGTCGACCGGGCTTTCATGCAATCGGCCCATCAGGGCCTGCCGCCCGAGCTGATTTCCCGGTTCGATACGGCGGAACGGTTGGCCCCACTCATGACAACGGCTTCGCAGATTGCCGGCAATCCCCGGCTTATCAAGCGGTTTCTCAATGCGCTCTCGATACGAATGGCCATTTCAACTGCTCATGGCGTCGGTGTCGACGAAGCGGTCCTCGCCAAGATGCTGTTGTTCGAACGGTGCGCTCCGCCTTCGGCGTATGAAGCGCTGACTCAGGCAGTCAACACGGACGACGAAGGAAAGCCGCGAATACTTGGTCCCTGGGAAGACGCCGCACTTGGCGGTGCCGAACTGGACCTTGATGAGACCTGGGACGACGCGTTCATCCGCGAATGGCTGACAGTTCCGCCGCGCCTTGCCGATATCGACCTTCGCGGGGTCTTGTATGTCAGCCGCGAACACGCGCCACTGATCACGCCCGAGGATCGCCTATCCTCCGAAGGGGCGGAAGTCCTGTCTGCGATCCTGGAACATCCGGATATGGCGGCAGCGATGCATGAGCGTTTGACTCGTCTGCCGCGGCCCGAGGCGACCATTGTCATGGATCGCCTGCTGGAACGTGCCCGCCAGATACAAGAGTGGGGAACTCCGCCGATCCTCGACGCCTGTATCGCCGTTTGCGCCGCCGATCCAACGCAGGGCTCGCGGCTCGCCGCCTTCCTGCGCGAGCGCCCCGCCAGCCAGATCAAGCCTGGAATCGTGCCAAAGATCGGCGACCAACCTTGGGCAAAGGACGTGTTGGGCGTCTGGAACGCGTCCAATGTAGCGGCGCCCGCAAAAGCGGCCATAACACGGGAGCTTAAGAAGCATGGGAACGTCTAAGTCCGGTACAGGGCCAGGGCCAGGCGTTCCTCTTGTGCCGCCCTGGGTACCCGATCCAGCTCCGCCTGCACCTCCTCCGGGGGACGACGGTTCAGACAATTCCGGCAACAACGATTCCGGCGACCAAGACGAGCAGGCTCAGCCGGATTCAGTTCCACCGGCTTCTGCACCCGCGCCCCAGGCACCGCATGCGAGGTTCGGAGGTGCGCGCGCAAATCTGGGCAACTTTGCCCGCACCGGCTCGCCGGACGATATGCGACGCGGTCTGGGTCACTACGTTCACAGAGGCTATGGCGGCGCGCGATATGCTGCACAGCGAATGGGGGGAACGGCACGAACTGCCGGTACTCTCTACGGCGCACTGTCCTCTGCGGCGGCAGGACAGGCGGCCGGGCCGGGCAGCCCGTTTGATCCGGCTCTCTTAGCTGGGCGCTCCGCCGATGAGGTCATGGACGCCTTGGTAGAGGCTGTCCGTCCCGTCGATGGCACGCAGGATGCAGAAGCAGGCCGTGGCGCAATTCGCGATGCTCTTTCCGAGTTGCTCAACCGGTTCCCTGATGCCGATCTGTTGAGTCTCTCGGAGGAGCAGCGCCTATTCGCAATCGAGCGCTATCTGGCCCTTGATGTTTATGGGCGTTTTGCGCTCGACCTCGGCAAGACTGTGCAGGAGAAGGCGCCCAGCGCCACGGCTGCTCTATCACGTCTGAAAGAGATCAAGGACTACATCAAGGAAACGGTTTCGGCGCAATTCAGAGAGCTCAAAAAATCCGGGGAGTCACCAGGTGCGCGGCGCGTATCCGAAATGGCGAATCAAGCCCTGCGTGACACGTTTGCGGTCTTCGAGGGGTACGCCCAATGAGAATTGTCTGTGCACCGGAGGATCAAGGATTTCAGGCAGGCCGGACCGCCGACCTCGGTGTTGTTCTCTATGGTCACACCAACGATCCCCAGTCCGCATCTGTTGGTGCGGCGGTACGTGACATCATCCAGCGCCGCAAGCTGAAGCCGGCGGCACGTGCCTGGGACCTTTTGACCATAGCCTTATCTGTCATTGCTGCCGACACCGGTGCGCGCCGTAGCGATAGCCCCGACGGTTGGACCCGTCAGCTCAATCTCGACATCACAGTCGGCGACGCCGCATTCTGGACGTCCCAAAGCGAATTGCTGGTTCGCCAGCTACACTTCCTGACGACCGATCTCTGGAATCTGTCGTTCTCCGGGGGCGGCATTCAGCCCGTCCCCGAAAAGCCGACTGCCGAGCCTGATCAGGACAGTGTTGTCCTCTTGTCGGGCGGTCTCGACAGCCTTGTCGGCACGATAGATCTCGTGACAGCACACAACAAGAAGCCTTACGCAGTCAGTCAGGTATCGCAGGGAGATAAGAAGACACAATGCTTTTTCGCTTCAAAGATCGGGGGCGGATTGGGCCATCTCCAGCTTAATCACAACGCGGACTGTCCTGGCGAGAACGAACGCTCCCAGCGGGCAAGATCGATTATCTTTTTAAGCTACGGTGTCCTATTAGCAACTTCCCTGGCGCGCTACTATGAAGGCGGTGATGTTACTCTCTATGTATGTGAAAACGGTTTTATCTCGATAAATCCTCCGCTTACCGATGCGCGCCTTGGCAGTCTGAGTACGAGAACGACTCACCCTGTCTTTCTTGGCCTCTTTCAGCAGCTTCTTGATGCCGCGGGTCTGCGCGTGACGATCAAGAACCCCTATCAGTTCTGTACAAAGGGCGAGATGCTTAAAGGCTGTGTGAGCCAGCAGTTCCTGTTCAAGTATGCGCATGTGAGTACAAGCTGCGGACGATATGCTCGGAACGGCTATAAGCATTGCGGACGGTGCCTTCCTTGTCTTATTCGCCGTGCCGCATTTGACGCCTGGGGCGTTGCCGACCAGACAGAGTATGTCTTCGCCGATTTAGCGCGTGACGATAAAGATCACGCCCAATATGACGATGTCCGCTCAGCGGCTATGGCCGTAGCTGCAGCGAAAACCGAAGGACTGGCGGCATGGGCCGGACCGTCACTCAGTACTGCGCTCTTGGGCGACATCACCCCCTATAGAGGTGTTGTTGGACGCGGCCTCGACGAACTAGCTTCCTTCCTTCGGAAGGCAGGCGTGAATTGATCGATTTCCACTGTCACATTGATCTCTATCCAGACCCACAACACGTTGCCCGCGCATGTGATGCTCGCGGTCTTCACGTGCTCTCGGTGACGACAACACCCAGCGCCTGGCACGGCACTTCAGCTCTTGCGCATGGCAGGATCCGTACAGCCCTTGGCCTCCATCCGCAGCTTGCACACGAACGGCATGGGGAACTTGCTCTGTTCGAGGAGCTGCTGCCGCAGGCGCGCTATGTCGGAGAGATCGGGCTTGATGGCGCACCAGAGTTCCGCGCCAACTGGCAGGTCCAGGAGACGGTCTTTCGATGCATCCTGGATGTCTGTGCCAAAGCTGGCGGGCGGATCATGTCGATCCACAGCCGGCGTGCGAGCAAGGCTGTACTTGACTGCCTTGCGACGCAGCCGGATTCGGGCGTTCCGGTCCTGCACTGGTTTTCCGGTACGACGCGCGATCTCGACAGGGCCATTGAATTCGGGTGCTGGTTCAGTGTTGGTCCGGCCATGCTGAGGGGAGAGAGAGGGAGAGCATTGGCTGCGCGAATGCCCCGCGAACGTGTCCTCACAGAATCGGACGGGCCATTTGCACAGATCGAAGGGCGATCAGCCTGGCCCTGGGAAGTCGACAGAGCCGTAGCCGGACTGGCAGCCTTGTGGGGAATCGACGAGCGCAAGGCACAGGTGGTGCTGGACGACAATCTTCGGCACTTGGCCCAATGGTCCCGAGCAGGGCGTGCCGAGCCTCCAGATTCCGGGATGCGAACGTGACGGGCTCTGTCGTCTATCTGTTTGTCGACACCAACCTTCTCATCCAGTGCCGTCCTCTCGAGCAACTGGACTGGTCGCCATGGAGCAACTTTGAAGAGGTGCGGCTGATTGTATCTAATCCGGTCCTGCGAGAGATGGATTACCGCAAGAATAAGGGCCAGGACCGCCTCGGTAGTCGCGCTCGGGCAGCATCAGCCATGTTTCGCAAGATGTTGCCGGACGGGCAGAAGACTATTCGGGAGAGCCGACCGCGCGTCCTTCTCTCCATCGAGCCTCAGCACCGATATAGCAGGGACCTCGAAGACCGGCTGAACTACGATGAGCGCGACGACCAGCTCATCGGCACTATCCACGAATTCGCAAGGGGCAATCCGGGTAGCGATGTGCGGCTGCTGACCCATGATACGACCCCGCTCTACTCGGCCCGAGCCCATGGGTTGGCAGCGGCGGTGATACCCGACGACTGGCTGCTGCCGCCCGAAAAAAGTGAAACCGAGAAAGAGCTGTCGGCGCTGAAGGCGGAGAATGCCCGGTTGAAGAAAGCCGAGCCTTCCTTCGCGGTACGATGCGCAAACACCGAAGGGACCGAAATCACGCGCTATGAAGGTTCGTATACGAGGTACGAGCCGCTGACAGACGACGACGTAGATGGTCTGATGGCGCGCCTGAAGGAGTGCTTCCCTCCTGAGACCGACTTCGGGCCAAGAGAGCCTGCGGAACGCGATGCACCGCCGGTGGGCGGGTTGCGCGTTTCTGGCATGAAGCAGATCTTCACACCGGCCACGGACGAAGAAATCGCAGAATATCTTGGCGAATCATACCCGAACTGGCTGACAAAGTGCGAAGAAATCCTGCGAAACCACCATTGGACGCTTCAAAAAGAAGAAACTGTACTGGCCTTTGTATTCCTGGCTGAGAATAACGGCACTCGCCCAGCGACCGATGCTCTGATCACAATCGAGGCTCAGAGCCAATTCGAGGTTAGGCCTCCTCCGTCAAAAAGGCGCGATGAGCAACAGAGCGACGATGATGACGGGCCGCGCATGCCCGAGTTGCCGCGTCCGCCCGCAGTCCCTCATGGCCGCTGGCGATCGTCAGTCGGCAGCCAGTCAACTGGCCTGTACACAACCATGCTCCAGCGCTCCCTCCGCGGCATGCCGGGTTTTGCCGGCTTTGGCAGTAGCGTATTTGACGAGAGAGTCCTGCAACCTCCGATTATTCCCCCACTACATGATCCAAATGCATTCTACTACAGTTCGGGCCGGTCGGGCGTGCCTCAAGAATCCTTCGCCCTGGAATGTGATCAGTGGCGCCACGAAGACGGGGAAGAGCCGTTTGTCGGTGAGATCTGCGTGCCTGCCGGTCAGCAAGAGGCCAAGGGCGCACTGATCTGTCGTATCCAAGCAAGCAACCTCTCCAGAGCCGTGTCCCTCAAGATTCCGGTGCACATAGCCATCGAGCATGTCCGAGCCTTTGACGATGCCGAGAAAATGGTCGAGGCCCTGACAATGCGACCGAGTTTTCGGATCAAGCCATCTTCAGGACAATCCGGCACAGGCGGATCTGCCTGATATTCCTGCTATTGAGCCATGGTGACACCCGGTGCGGGGGTGCGTCCGGCACAAGAGCCGGACCGGGCTCTCGTGAACCGAACCCCGGCTCTTCCGGGTTTCGGCCATACGGCTTCGATCCCTTGCACATACCAGTGGACAGCGCCATTCCGGCGCTGAACTTCCTATTGAACATAAGGGGTTAGGGAAGGCGCCGCCTTCCCTCCCTTGGCGCGCCTTCTGCCGGACCGGCAGGGCCGCGTCCGGCGCACGACCGCTTCGCTGGTCATGCCCCGGTCCGCAACCCGGCTGGCCCCACAAGCCGCACCGACCCACACCTATCCGTTCCTCGCCGGAAGGGCAGGGTTGCATGTGCAACCCACTTCCAATGGATTTACGAAAGGAACGGACCATGAAGCTACTTACAGATTCTCAATACAAAGCCCTGCTCCGCAACGGAGAACTGCGGAAACACTTCGAAAAAGAGGGGAAGGTGGAGCCTGATTTTTTTCCCGTCGTCAAACTCTTCACGCCCGATGCGTCCTGCACGTGGCTGCTGACGGAGCTTGACCCCGACGATCACGACATTGCCTTCGGGCTGTGCGATCTCGGTTTCGGCTGTCCGGAACTCGGCAGTGTTCGGCTCTCGGAATTGAAGGCCGTTCGCGGAAAGCTGGGTCTCCCGGTAGAGCGCGATCTTCATTTCTGCCCCGGCAAGACCATCGGCGACTACGCCGATGAGGCCCGCGCCGCCGGTCACATCAAGGCATAGGGGGCGGCCATGGATAGACAGGACCTGAAAAACACAGGTGAGGGCGGGCAGCTCGGATTCGACATGCTGCTCTCCACCGCAATGGCCGAAAACGAGGCGCGGCGCTTCGAGCGCGAAACCGCACACCTGCCGGATACACTCGAAGAGGCGGTACCGTTCTTTCGCGGTTTGATCGAGCGGCACCACGCCGCGATGATGGCGGCTGACGTGGATGAGACCATGCGCCTTCGGAACGAAGCCGACTTGCTGGCCCAGCGCGTGAACGGGGGCGACCGGGCCATTCTGGCCGACGAGAATGCGCCGGGCCGTGTATTGGAACGCGAAACCGCTGCCACGCCGGGAGATGTGCCGCTGTGGGGGCAGACCGGCAATTTCGAGATCCCGGTCTGCGGCGCGCGGGTGCGGATCGAGCTTGAAGGCGTTTTCGGTATTGGCACCGGGTTCGGATACTGGCCCGGATTTTCGGCCCATGCCGTCGATCCCGCTGCGCCCTTTGTCAGCCCAACCGGCTACCGTAGCTTCCTCGGTCAGTACGCGGGTCCCGTGCCGGGGCTGACCCCGGACCAGTTCGCGGCCCGGTCCGTCGAAAACTACGTCGCGGACGCCCTCAAAGGATGTCTGGTCGCGATCAAAAGGGAGTATCACCCGAACCGCGGGGAGGCGGGGGAACCATGAACGTCCTATTTGTCTGCACTGCCAACAAGCTGCGCAGCCCGACCGCCGAAGCGGTCTTCTCGGGGCGGGAGGGAGTTGCCGTTCGCTCTGCTGGGCTCGATCCGGCAGCGCCGCGTCGCCTCACCGAAGAGCTTGTCGCCTGGGCTGACCGCATCTATGCCATGGAAGACCGCCACCGCCAGAAGATCCGGAAGAAGTTCCGCAAGGCGCTCGGGGCAAAGCCCATGGTGACGCTGCATATCCCCGACGAGTACGAGTTCATGCAGCCCGAGCTGATCTCGTTGCTCACGGAGCGGCTGCCGGATCTTGGCGGTTAGGCGTTTCCGAAAAGCAGTGCTGTAGTGCCTGCGGCGGCTGCGGCGTTAGGAGCGCTCTATGCCATCGCGCCGCGCGCCACGCCGCCAATAGCCGCTAATAACGTAGCCTCAGTATTGTGTTAGAGTGGCGGGTCCGCGTTGGATTTTCGCGTGGCTCAGGGTGGCGGGCCCCGCAGGAACTCCCGCTAATGGCACGCATAGATTGCAATTGGTGTGGCGAGATGGAATAATTGCGCCTGCTATTTGTGCGGGGAGAGGTGCATTGCGCATAAGTCATTTAAGAATAAAGAATTTCCGGGGATCAAGGAAGCGACGATTTTTCTTCCGAAGCATGCAGTATTAATCGGAGATAACAATACCGGTAAGACCACGCTGCTTGAAGCAATTGACCTTGTTCTCGGTCCTGATCGCCTCAACCGGATGCCGCCGGTAGATGAGCACGATTTCTTTCAGGGGCGCTATCTGCCTGTTCAGGTCGGCGCCGAAGGCGTGGCCGATGATGAAGATCCGGGGGCAGACAGCGAAAAGGATGCCGTAGCAGCAGAACATGCGCCCGCTGAAGGTGAGCACAGCGAAGAAGCCCCAACCATTCGCATTGACGTGACAATCGTCGATCTAAGCGGCGAACAGCGGGCGCACTTCGGAGATGTAGTCGAGTTCTGGGATAATAATGACCGACAACTCTATGAGAAACCAGATCCAAAGGGCGTCGATCCTGCGCATATCTCTGAAGCCATACGTGTAACTTTTCTCGGCTGGTATGAACTTGGGGAAGACGACTTCCAGGGGAAGACTTTTTTTACGCGAAGTCTGACGGAAGGTGATACAGGCGAGCCGTTCAGAAGGACCGATAAGCAGCGATGTGGCTTCCTGTACCTCCGCTCTCTTCGGACCGGCTCACGCGCTCTAAGCCTCGAAAGGGGCAGTCTGCTCGACATCATTCTGCGGCTAAAAGAGCTTCGCCCGCAGATGTGGGAGGCAACGCTCTCTCATCTGGCTGAGTATGACGTTGCCAGCGATCCGGCACTCGGTATTACGGGTGTCCTGGAAAGCATCAATGCGTCTCTTAAGAAATATGTGCCAAAGGAATGGGGTATTCACCCCCATCTCAAAGTCTCCAACCTCACCCAAGATCACCTGCGCAAGGTCATAACCGCGTTTATCGCAACGGGTGACGGCGATCATGCCGCCCCGTTTTACCGGCAGGGGACAGGAACGCTGAATATGCTTGTCCTGGCGATGCTTTCCCAGATCGCCGAGGGCAAGCAGAACGTCATCTTTGCCATGGAAGAGCCTGAGACTGCGATACCGCCCTATGCGCAGAAGCGCATCGTCCATGAGGTTCGCAAGCTTTCAGCCCAGACAATCTTCACATCACATTCCCCGTATGTGCTCGAAGAGTTCCAGACAGAAGAAACTGTCGTGCTTCGCCGCGAAACACACGGCGCTCTGAGGCAAGCCGATATCAAGCTGCCGGAAAGCCTGAAGCTGAAGCGATACCGGCAGCAGTTTCGCACCCGTTTCTGTGAAGGCCTTCTTGCGCGCAGAATCCTAATTGCTGAGGGCGCTACCGAAGCACAATCCTTTCCAGTGGTCTGTCGTCGGCTCTCCGAGATTAACTCAACTAAGTATGCTTCCCTTGAAGCTCTGGGCATATGCATCATCGATGCTGGAAGTGAGACGCAGATAGCCGATCTCGCCAAACTATATTCAGGTCTTGGTAAGCGAGTGTTTGGCCTGTGTGACAAGCAGGATGTGCAAGCGGAAGCGGCCATTGCCGCCGAAGTTGAGGCCTTGTTCATGCATGGGGAGCACGGCTTTGAGGATCTGATACTCAAGAACACGACCGAAGACGCCCTCAAGCGTTATGCTGGGGCCGTTGCATGGCCGCCACACCTTCAGCATAAGCACCCGAACCCCAGAATAGACATCCAAGCGGCCATCGCGGATTTGTTCGAGTGGGGGAAAGCGAACTGGATTGCCGCGGACTTCCTGGCGCAATGCACTGAAGCCGAAATGCCTGAATGGCTTCGGGAAAAGGCCTCAGAACTGAAAACGCTCTGTGACCCACCATCGGCGGCGGAAAACAGCGCTGACGGCAGTGAAGGCGCAGAGCCGGAGCCAGCTGCAGGGGACGCGGATGGCGATTAAGCTGACTACGAAGCAACGTGACGTCCTCACTGCGGATGGCCACCTTTTGGTTACTGGAGGACCCGGCTCCGGTAAGACTACAATTTCGATAATGAAAGCAGCGCAAGCGGTAGACAAAGACCTATCCCGTGGGCAGCGCGTGCTTTTCCTAAGCTTTACTCGCGCTACTGTTTCACGCGTTGTGGAAGCCATTCAATATGAACATCAATTGCCGCCCGAACAACGCAAGCGGATCGAGGTCGAAACCTATCACTCTTTCTTTTGGCGCATCATAAGAGCTCACGGTTACCTGCTAGGTTTGCCGCGTCGCCTCACACTTCTTCCTCCACCCGCCGAGGCCATCGCCCTTTCCTCAATAAGGAATGAACTGGGCGCTGATTCAAAGCTCAGCGCCGCGGCGGTCGCCGAGAAACAGCGACGCGTAACCGCTGAACGTGAGCGTCTGGCAATGGAAGAGGGCCGTGTGTGCTTCGACCTATTCGCCCGTTACACAGGTGCTATCCTCCATGGTAGCGAACGCATCCGCCAACTCGTCTCCAACATGGTCCCCGTGATCGTCCTGGACGAGTTTCAGGACACGAATGCTGACCAATGGAATGTGGTTCAAGCCTTGGGCCGGCATTCTCGGTTGATCGCGCTGGCTGATCCGGAGCAGCGCATCTACGATTTCCAGGGTGCCGACCCTGAGCGCCTCAATCACTTCCGTGAAGGGTTCGTCCCGACGGAGATTGATCTTAGCGACGACAACCACCGAAGCGCCGGAACTGAGATAGGGCTGTTCGGGAACGAGATACTGCGCGGGAGATTTACGCAGGAGAAGTATGTTGGCGTATGTCGTTTTGGCTATCCGCCGAACGGTGACCAAGCTTTTACGGAACTTGTAATGCGTGTCTATAAGGCACGCAGTCGTCTAGCAAAGAGCAGCAAGAAGGATTGGTCTTTGGCAATCCTTGTTCCAACGAAAAAGATGACGCGTCTTGTTGCGGACAAGCTTCGGGAACCGCCAGCCGGAATGACGGCCGTACCGCATTCCGCTGTTGTAGAGCTCGAAGGCGCAATTCTCGGGGCAGAACTTATTGCGTTCCTTTTGCAACCATCTTCAGGCGGTCGGGATTTTGGGCGGTTCCTCGATTTGCTGTGCAACTATTTTCAGGGTAGAGGCGGCGACGAACCGGGTCAGGGCGACCTTAACACAGCCCAGAAATTCCGCGATGCCTATGCCGACTACGTGCAGCGTCAGACGGAAGGTAAAGCGATGCGAGGCAGTAGCCTTCTTGTCAGCACGCTTGCCACTTATCAGCGGGCTCGAGCCCTAGGATTGACAGGTGATCCCGACGTTGATTGGCGATCCATGCGGTCTCTCCTCGAGAATGGGGAATGTTCGCGGCTTCAGGCGCTCGCCCACGAGGTAAGGAATCTGCGTTTACTGGATCGGGGCACCCAGCTTCGTCAGGGGTTGGCGGATGATTGGCGAACGAATGGGTCTTACTCGAACGCGCTATCAATTGTGAAACATGCTTTTGTTCAAGAACATTTTGCGACAATCCAAAAGCCGGAAACCGGCGTTATTGTTATGAACATGCATAAAGCCAAAGGAAAGCAGTTTGACGAAGTGATAATCTTTGAGGGCTGGCCACGGCTTGTTAAATGGAAGATTGTCGCGAATCTGGATCGTATTGTCCGGTCCAACGACCTGGACTATGATAATGATCAATCGCGACAAAATCTTCGGGTGAGCGTGACGCGCGGGAAATCTCGCACGACGATCCTTACGCCAAAGAATAATCCCTGCGTTCTCTTACTCAATCGCGCGTGAGATTCTGGCGATTGAGGCCCTGGGAAGAAAGGACACTGGTCTGGATTGGTGCGGATTAGGCAGTCTGCTTCAACGTGTCTGCCTGTAGAGAATGCCGGGATCACTTTTCAGCCTCTTGCGGTCCGGAAACCGAAGTCCAAACCGAGCCCCCGCAACCAACCGCCTAATCTGTCCAGCCCGCCAGGCCCCAACCCGGCGGGCTTTTGTGCGTCTACACAAATCGCGGACACCACGCGCCGGACACCACTCGCCGGACACCACGCGCCGGACACCAGGAGCCATCATCGGCCCCGGCGGTGTGAACCGAAACGGAACAGGTCCGGACGACCTGCCCGCACAAACGCGGATTTGGGCTCGACAGAGCCGCTCCGACCACGGAAAGTTGAGCGTTTCGGCGGGGAGAAATGCCGGAATCGCTGTTGGAAACAGTGTATCTTATTGAATAGGAACGAGAATCTGGGGATTTTCGGGCCTGTTGGGGCGTCGGATCGCCGAAACCGACCATCTGTCCCAGCAGCGTTGGAAAGCTACCCGAAAAGCTCAAACAGATCATGGGCTTCTGGAGGATGAGTCCGGCGCCCCTGCCGCCATCAATGCGGATTGAGACTCGGATTCGTACGTCATATCCAGGCGCCCGTGTCCGACGCCCTTGCCGCCATCAATGCGGATTGAGACTTCTTGACCACCTCGTCGATTCCCTCCTTGAGTCCGGCGCCCCTGCCGCCATCAATGCGGATTGAGACGCCGCCGATGAGGTCGATGATCCCCCACGTGGGTCCGGCGCCCCTGCCGCCATCAATGCGGATTGAGACCTCAGTTGATAGGTCATGATAGTGAACAACGGGTCCGGCGCCCCTGCCGCCATCAATGCGGATTGAGACCGCGGGTCTGCATGTTCGAGACCACCCCGACATAGCCAGTTCCGTCCGGCGCCCCTGCCGCCATCAACGCGGATTGAGACTCGAAGCGTTTACCGCATTCCGCAATGTACGCCGTCCGGCGCCCCTGCCGCCACCAACGCGGATTGAGACCGGAACAACGGAGACCCCGCCCGGGGATACGGTCGAGGATTAAGTCCGGCGCCCCTGCCGCCATCAATGCGGATTGAGACCTCGACGGGATACCCATCTCCTCCTCCTTGCGTCCGGCGCCCCTGCCGCCATCAACGCGGATTGAGACTTAAGATCCGGTCGGTTGGAACAAGATTCACCACGTCCGGCGCCCCTGCCGCCATCAATGCGGACTGTCCGGCCTGTCGTTACTCTTGGGCGATGGCCGTTCCGATGTGCGCCGGAGCCAGAAGCCGGTACCGCCCAAGGCCCAGCGCCGCCCGTCCGCCGGCATGGGCGGTTTGCCCCAGCGCCAGGAGCGCCATGAATAGGGGGGACGGGGCGGGGATCCAGAGGTCGCCCAAGAGACCGACAGTGACGTCGGGTCGGGCGTACCCACTCGCCGAATGCCGCGCCTTGGGCGGCGCAGGCCGGCCAGCGACGTGCCACTCGGCGTGTGCTCCCAGTGCTTCGGCCTCGGCGTCCAGCGTTTCGCTATCCGCTGCCAAGGTGACGCCATGCCATAGCGCCAGGCCCGAGATGCGGTTGGAGAGGCTTTTCAACAAGCTCGCGGGCCGTGCATGCGGCTCGTCCCCGGCGCGAACCAGGACGGGGGTGTCGAAACGCAAGATGGCGCCCTGGCACAAATCCACCAGGGGCACGCCATTGGCCCTTGCGATTTTGCGATCGCCGATATCCAACGGCCGGCGCGTGCCTTGGATATCGACGCCTGAGCGAAGGCCGTGCACCAGGCCATCGGCCGCTTCTCCGGCCCAGTCGCCCGCCACGCCGAAGAGCGTCAGGTCGACAAGCAGATCCGCACCCAGCCGGCCAACCTCAATGACGAAGGGTTTGGGGAAATCCATTCCCCCTCGAAAAGTGCCCTGGGTGTTGTGGAACAGGTCGTAAGCGCAGGGGGGAGACCACGGACAGGGCGCGCCGCTTTGGGCCTGTTGCGAGGCCGTCTGCCACAGGGCGGTCAACCACGCCCCGCGAATGCGCGCAGGTAGCTTGGGATGGCTGGCCAGATGCCCGGCGCCAGTGCAGCATACGGTGACTCGCGTCATCTGCCACAACGCGGCCAACTCTGCGACCGACACTGACGTATCCGCGCCCGCGGCCAAGTAGCTGCGAATTTCGCTGCTCTCGGTCATTCTTCCGAAGCGTCCTTGGCGCTGGTTGGCTCGGGTAGTACTGGCATCAATTTTTGCAGTATATGCGCGACAGACAAGACACATCGCAGTGGAGGGTGCGGCAGGCCCAAAGCGCACAACGAACACGAACTCCACTTTTTGACGGCGCCTTGACTTAAGGCTTCGGCTCCAGGCGGTGGTCACAGGCGCCAATATCGCGGCCGTAGTCACGGGCTGCCCGGAATTCGCTCTTGGGGTCGAGGCCGGCCTCGCGATCCCGCTTCATTTGGTGGGCAACGCCGGCGCGAAGCCGGTCGAGGTCCTGGGCTTGATCGGCCCGTGCCCGGTCGATTGAGCGCCGCAGGGGCCGGCGCTCTTCGAGTTGCAGTTCGATCGGCCGGTCGGTCTCGGCCCGATCGCGCACGAAGCTCTGGAACGCCTCCATCTCATTCTGTTGCCGGATGCGGGCATACTTGCCGGTGAGGCGGTCCCAGATGCCCCGGAAGCCCCGCGACATGCGTTCCGATCGGCGTTGGGTTTCCCGGTCCCAGCGCTGTTGCTGAAAGGCGCGAAGCTGCTCCCGCTGGTCGCGGTGCGCTTCCGTCATGGCACCTCGCTGGTTGGCCAGGTTGGTCAAGCGTGTCCGCGAGGCTGCCCGTGCATCACGGATGTAGCCCTTTGGGGCCCCGACATTTCCCTGCCCAGCCGCGCATGACCGCGTCGACAGAGGGCAGGGCGGCCGGATCGCCCAGCCGTTCCCGCAAAGTCCTTGGCCTTCACGCCAGCAGCACGGCTCAGCGAATACACCTCGCCGCGACAATCGATGGCGGCTCATACCAACGGCAATAATTGGTGACCTGTGTGCCCGGTCGCGCTGGCCGATGAACCTGTTCCAGGCATCGCATCCGGCGTCGAGGATGGCGGAGTAGGTGTCGAAGACGCGGTTGGATAGCCAGGTCTGGCGCAGGTACTGCCAGACGGTCTCCGCCGGGTTCAGCTCCGGTGCGCGGGACGGCAGCCGGATGATGGTGAGGTTCTTCGGGACTTTCAGCTCGCTGATGTTGTGCCAGCCGGCGCGGTCCATGAGGACGACGGCGTGGGCCTTGGCGGCGACCGTGCGGGTGAGCTCCTCAAGGTGCAGTTGCATCATCGGGGTATCGGCCCTGGGCAGCATGAGGGCGGCCCCCTTGCCGAGCCTCGGGCAGATCGCCCCGAACGGGTAGGCGTTCTCGTAGCGCTGGTCGGCCGGCGGACGCGGACGCGTTCCCTTTTTCGCCCAGATGCGGGCGCGGCCGTTCTTCTGGCCGAGCCTGCTCGGCGCAGGGCTTCTACGCCTCGCCATCCAGGAACCAGACCCCGAGGGGCTTGCCCTTGGGCAGGTGGCCTATGGGCGCGGCGAGCGTGCGCGGGCAGTTTTTTTGAATGCCGCGATCACGCGCTCGTCCTGTCCCGGGTGCTGGGGCCGGCCGCTGATGTGACGGAAGGCGAGCCGGGCCGGCCAGCAGAGCGGAGATCGCCCGCTCGCTGTCGACCACACCGAAGCGCTCCTCGATCACCCGTTTCAGGTCGATCCGCCGCCACCGCACGGCGGCGTCGACGGCCGGGTCGGGGCTGGTCTCGACGATCTCGGCCAGCTCCGCCATCTGCGCCTCATTCAGCCGGTAGTCGCGGCCGGACCGCGGCCGATCGGTCAGTCCGGCGGGGCCTTCGGCGTTGAAGCGATGGGCCCAGTCCCGCAGCGTCTGGCGGTCCATGCCGCCGACCTGCGCCGCCGACCTGCGCCGCCGACCTGCGCCGCCGACCTGTGCCGCCGACCTGTGCGGCGGCGGTCCGGCTCATGCCGTCATAGACGGCCGCCAGCGCCAACAGGCGGCGGGTCTGGCGGTTGTTCCGGCTTCGCTTGGCCAGACGGCGAAGCTCGGCGGCGTCATAGTCCCCTCGAAGCGGTACGGACGGCATGGCGACTCTCCTTCGCCATCCTTGAATCACGCCACGCCGAAAAAGGGGATCCTCCGATACTCACAACCCCACACCCACGACCTAACGCCCCACCCACGACCCGATGCCCGCAACCAGCCCCTCGCCACCCAGCCCTTCGCCACCCAGCCCCTGGTCCCTGGGCCTGCCACCCGAAGGCCGCGTCGGGCGAGCGTCGCGTCGTTCAGCGGAGGCAGCACGACGTGAACTTCTTGCCAGAACCGCACGGGCGGGGGTCGTTTCGGCCGACCGATGACCGGCGCGTGGCGGTGACACCCGTGGGATCGCGGGCAGCCTGTGTGGCGAGGCGGTGGGCATGAAGGAGCTCCACGCACTCCGGGATAAGATCGGCAGCGTCTGCGATGAGAGCTTTATCGTGATCGTCCCATTGGTCGCTGGTGCAGTCGGCGAGTTCGCTGAGCCGGGCCAGCGCGGCTGTGGCGCCACGGACGGCCTCGTCTTCGCAGATGCGCAGGGCCAGCCAGGCATCGGGCCGCAGTGCGATGGCGCGGGCGAAGCCGGTGGCCCACAGCTCCCACAAGGCCGAGCCGTCCGTATCCTCCAGATAGACCGGTGCATAGTGTCCCGGCACGCCAAGCCTGCGGATGACGTCGTTGTAGTGGGCCGTAAAGAGCCCGAGGATCTCGTTCGCCTCCCGCTCGTTGCGGAAGACGGGGGCGTCGCCTCCCCAGACCAGCGGCAGCCATTCTCCGGGCAGGATCAGGTCCGGCGAGACCACGAGGCCGGCGATGAAGCCATCGAGTTCGCTGAGCAACATGACGTCGTCGCCGTGCTCAGGGTGGCTGAGGAAGCGGTCGAGCTTGCGCAACCGCTGGGCACTGGGCTTCAGCATGGGCGAAGGGTCCAGTACAGGAGGTCGGCGATCCGGTCGATCGGGTGATCGGCGATGCGGGTTGGCGGATCGCCGGGATCGCGCTTGGGGTCGAGGCCGTTGATCTCGGCTGTCTCGACGAGCGACAGGAAGCCGGCGGCACGATCGCCGCCCTGGCCGGAGCCGGCTTGCAGCCAGGTCTTGCGGCCCAGCGCGACCGCCGTATCGTCGCCATGCGGCCGGTCGCCGGCGAAAACAGGGGCGCGCACGGCCTCGATCATTGGGGCATCAGGCTGGATACCCGGCCCACCCGGTCGGCCAGGGCAGAGGGTGCGATCGCCACACTCTCGCGGGCATCGCTCTCGCACTGCCAACCGCGCTTCACCATGTCTGCGCTGCCACCGTCCGGACGCCTTCACCGTTCGCGAAAACAGGGCCCCTCCAACGCCACACCCTGGCTCATGGCCGGCCAGCCATGGCCCGTTGAATAGCCTGTGCCAGTCCAGTCAACGTCTTGGCGGACTCGACGTCGGCAGACGACAAGCGCACTCCGAACTGTTCCTCCATGGCCAGGACGAGCTGGATCTGCCGGAAGGAGTCCCACCCGGCGGTGACGCCCAGAGCGGCCCGAGTGTGATCGCTGCCGCTTGGCAGCCCCAGATGCTCGGCAATTGCCTGGGCAATCGGCGACAGCCCTGGCGATGCCGGGACCGGCGCCTGCCGCTTGTCCGGCAGACCGCGGTCGGTCCCTCCTTCACTGGGAGCCGCACGGGCGGACGAGGGCGCCACAGGCTGCGGACCGCCACCCGGATACAACACCTGCAGTCCCGGCGTCGGGGGGAGTGCGGCGGAGATCCAATCGGCAGCGACCCGCGCCACCTCTTCCGGCTGCAACGGAGGAGTGGGCCCGGGTGGCAGAAGCCGGGAATAGGCGGTATCCACCCGACCCGGCGCCAAGGTGCCGGCGACGACACCGAAATCGCCATAGCGTCGGCCGATGCCGTCCAGCAATCCGCTGGCCGCCTGTTTGGCTGCCGTATAGGCCTCCATCCCTGCCGGGTGTTCGATTTGGGCGGAGGACCCGAGGAAGAGGAACCGTCCATCTTGGTGCACCAGTGCCTGCGTACGGAGGCGGTCCCAGGCGGCTTGCAGCGGCGGGAAGGAGACGGCCACCTGATGGGCGAATGCCGCCTCCAGCGGCGCGGCGGCGCAATGGAACAGCCGCGGCGGGCCATCCAAACGGCTCAACGCATCGACGAAAGCATCGAGACCGGCGGGCGTTCCAATGTCGGCCTCCACAACGGTGACGCCGACCCCCAACCGGTGCGCCCGGTCCACCAGGGTCGCCAGCCCGGGTCCGGGCGCCCGCGTTTGCAGCAGCAAGGAGTGTCCGCGTTCCGCCAGGCGCAGAGCCGTCGTCCCGGCGATGACGCCGGATGCGCCGGTGACCACGACCGTCGGGGTGACCGGCGGGTCGACGAGGGGCCAAGGCTTTGCCGGCCAGCGTTGGGGGTCGATGGCCGCCGCCGGTTCGTCGCGGCAGCGGACCTGCACTCTGGCGTCGAAGGCCACCTCGCCATCCTGGATGGCCAATACCCGCAGATCGAGGGCGCCGGCCGCCTCGGATGCCGCAGCCACCCTGGCCGAATAGGTGATGGGCCGATCGAACAGCACCGGCCGCAGCGCGGCGAGGCTGTGGCCCATATAGAGCGCTCGGCGTCCTGGCAGGGCCATGCCGACCAAGGCCGAAAGCGGCGCTGCGGACAGGTGCAACGGCACGACCACGGCGCCATATCCCGCTGCCGAGGCGTAGCTGTCGTCGGCATGCAGCGGGTTATGGTCGCCCGAAAGCGCCGCAAAGTTCTGGAAGTCCGCCCGCGTGAAGGTCCGCCGGTGGATCGCCAGCGTACCCGTGTGCGGCAGACCGGCTGCGGGCGGTGGGACGTGCATGAGATCCTCAGCCGATTGGGCCATAGCTAACCTCCGCCAAAGCTCCTCTTGGGATGCGAAAAACCGCCAGATCTCGCGAGCGACCCGAGGTCTTCAGATGCTTTCCGAAGTTGGCGGGGGAGCTGGCCACGCCGCTGCGTCGGCGCGGTCAGCGGATGCGAGTCCAAGAGTTGCCAAGGTCATGGATTGGTCCTTGTTGCGTCCGCCGCGGCAGGGAGTGTCCGTCCGTCGCCCGGCGGCGGGGTCGGCTCACAGATCTCGATATAGCCGGCCGGACCGGGGACTGTGGAGTCGAGGTTGAAGACCCAGGTGCCGTCCGCCCCTTCGGTAAAGCCGCACCGCTGGAAGATATCGCGACACGGCGTATTGCGGGGGGTTTCCACGATGCGGCCAACCACCCGCCCGTCGCCGTGCGCTTTGGCCTGGCGCATCGCCCACAACACCACCTCAGTCTCCACGCCGCGGCCAAGCACCCGGCAAGACAGAACGTAGTTGTCGATCACCGTCTCTCCCGCATCGCGGGTCAACACCAGCACGCCGAGTATCTCGTAGGCATTGAAGCGGTCCTCCACCCCCAGGGCATAGACCGCGCCGCTGCTCTCAGCGATGGCGTCCAAGTCCTGCCGGGTGTAGCGGCGCGTTGTGGTGTTGAACTGGTTGGTCTTCTGGATGAGCTGCACCACGCGCGTGGCATTGAGCCGATCAAGCGCCGCGATCGTCAGGCGCGGCCGCAACTGGCTGAGGAAGGTGGATTCGTCGGTCGCTTCCGCCTGAACCGTCTTGAGGTGCGCGCGCGAGCGATAGGCTTCGACCCGGCGCAGGTCTGTCTCCGTCAGGGTCAGGGCGGCCAGCAGGGGACAAGCTTCCAAAGCCGCCACCCGCTCGGCAGGGTCATCCGGCAGGTCCAGGACGTGCACCTCGGGCAGGTGACGGCGCATCTGGGCGCGTTCCACCGGATTGTCGTCAAGGAAGAGGACGCTGGCCTGTCCCAGTGACAGGTCGTCCAGGATCGCCTGCAAGCCGCGCCACTTCGGCGACCAGTTGATGCTGTGGGCGACGAAATCGGACGATCGAACGACCATGCCGGGAAGGCTGTCCAGAGCTTCGAGTGCCGGTGCCTCGTCATTCTTGCTCAGCACCGCCAAGGCAATTCCGCGTTCGCTCAGCGTCTTCAGGCAGCGCTGGAAGGCGCGAAAGGCATTGCCCGGATAGTCGCCGCCGACCGCCAGTGCATCGGCCCCGTCTTCGCCCAGAATGCCGCCCCAGAGTGTGTTGTCCAGGTCGACCGCGACCAAGCGAATGGTACGGCCAAAGGCCGCCAGCGCACAGCCGGCCAAGTGCTGCGCCATTGCCTTGGAGAAGGCGTGAGAGAAGGGAAACCGGCCCAGGAACCACAGTCGGTCGTCACAGAGCTTCGCCCCGGCGGCCGAGGCCACCTCCGCCGGCGACAGCACCATGGCGTCATCCAGTTCGGCGACCGTTCGCTGGAGTTGCTCATTCAATGCCGCCACCAGCGCCGCCATCGGCGGACCGGCTGGCGCGTCGGGTGTCGGCCCAGCGAATCCACACACCACAAACCAGCCGCGAGCGATGGTTCGGTGCGCGGCAATCGCACTGCAATACCGGCCGACCGCATCGCGCAGCCGTTCGCCGTCTTCGACGTAGAGGCGAGGCTCGCCGATCAGGTCCTCCGCCCGGTCGGCGAAAACAGTGAAATCCGCATCGAACCGGCCAAGCGCGCTGTCTGCTCGTCCCAACTCCGCCAAGAGCTGACCGAAAGGCAGAACATGGGTTTCGATGTGGCGGTCGGGCAGGTACGGCGTCACCTCGGCCGCAAATGCCTCGGCCAGCGGCTGCAAAGTGGCGTGGCCGCAGAGGGCGACGCGCAGCGGCTTCTCCCTTGACCGGACCGCCGCATGGCGGACCCGGGCGGCAACCCCAACCGGATCGCTGGTCAGCGAAAACGGATCATGGCGCAATAGCTCCAGGCAAATTTGCCGCAACCGAACCGTGTCGATGGCGAGGATCTCACCGCTCCAGGCGTTGAAGCGAGCCATGCCGCCCTCGTCGGTCAATCGTTGCTCGACTTGGCTGAAGTCGTTCTCGGCGTTGATGTCGAGGTCGCGGACATACATGTCGACGCCGACGGGCTGGGCTCCACTCCCATAGTCCGCATGGCCCTTGAAGTGCTTCATGTAGCGGTAAGGGACCTGGGCAATGGCTTCGTAGCGGTGGATCTGGGTGCAGTAACGCAGCCCGCACCCGGCCAATAGGATGAGCGCTCCAGCCTGGTCGAACCGGTCCAAGATCGATCCGTCGCCGAACAGATCAGTGTTCTGTCCGTCTTCCAGTGCCGCGCGCTGCGGGCCGGCCACGGCGTAGGAGTAGACGGGGTTCTCGGTCCGTCGGAAGGCGAGCATGGACCGCGCGGTCTCGCTCAACACACTCGTCTCGCCCGGGAGGGTCCAATCGTAGTGACCGTCACGCAAGAAGCTGAAGGTAAAGGTCGGCAGGGCCAGCGTGTGCCCCTCGTCCAACAAGCCCCGCAGGATTGCCGCCAGATCGCCGGTGGTCGGTGGCTGCGGCGGCTTGAAGGCGGCAAGGGAGGAATGGATCACCAACGGCCGACCCGGCGGACCTGCTGCTTTGAGCAGGGCTTCGCGGAGACCGGATGCGGAACTAGCCATGGTGGACCTGTCGCTATCTGTGTCCGGAACGGCAGCCCTCAGCCTGCCGATGCGCCGTTGCGCCGTGTCAGATATCGTGGCTCACGCTCCTCCAGCAAACCGTGCGCCGCCAGATTGCGCACGATGGCCCGCAACTCGTGATGCGGAACGTTCAGCAACTCCGCGATCTCCAGCAAATCTCTGGTCCCGTCGGCATAGGAGATCAGATCCATCATTGTCTTAACCGTTCGGCTGCTGTTCTTCATGCTGACCGTAGGATAGAGGCCCCTTGGGCCGAGCTGGGGTTCACCCAACACCGTTACCTTCGGCACCACATTGGTCTCGACCACTTGAAGCGCCGCCACCACGGCAGCGTAGCCGCCCGCCAATCCCGCAGGGGTGACCAACTCCAGATCATCCAGGGAGGTGTGATATTCAGGGTACTCACCGTATTTGCTTCGCATGATGCTGGCCACCGGCAGATCGACGCCGGGTGCGCAGTACTGGCGTTCGTCACTGCCGCGGTTCAACCAGCTATACTTGCAATACTGCGGGTCGATATGGTGCAAGACATGCCGGGCCGCCCGGTCTGCCAAGGTGTCGCCTTGCCGCGACGGCAAATAGGAGTAGACCCTCTCATCGCCGATGCAGGTGATATTGAAGCCTGCGATCACATGATCTTGCAGATGATCGATGTTGCGGCTGAGATAGACAAGCGAGCCGATTGTTTCGGGAATGAATACAATGCGATACGTAAATCTTCGATCCTGCTGCTGCAATAACCACCGGGCAACGGCGGCGGTGACGAGTGGTCCTGACAGCTCGTTGTTCGCCATGGAGGGATGGCAGATATAGGAGGACAGGAGAATTTCCCGCCGGTCGCTGCCTGGGAGAACCAGTTCGCCGTAGTTCAAGACGCCGGGCGCCAATGTTGCATCGATGACGACGTGGTATTGGCCTTCGGTGAGGGCCGATCGCTGCCGGTGGCTGAGACAGAATCCCCACTGGCGGCGATAGTAGCTGGTGACATAGGGGATGGCATCGGGCTGATCGGGCAGGGAGTAGAGGTGGCGATCCAGTTCCTCCCGGTTCAGCCAGCAATCCACCGGCTCGGAATAGCCCACCAGATGCAGGTTGTGTGCCTGGAAATCGACGATGCGCCGACCGTCCGCATCGGCAATGAAGGCGTCGTTCACCGACCATTCATCGGGCACTGTCCAATCGAAAGCGGAGGAGCCACTGGGTACGGCATGGGAGACCAGGCCAGGCAACAGATTACCGAGATAGTCCAGCGTCGCCCGCACGCCCGGGCCTGTGATCGATCGACAGATCGGGAACAGGTCGCGCGCCCACTTGTGGATTTCTTGGCCGATCTCCAGGTCCAACAACTCACTCTCCCCAGTTCTGTAAGGACGCGGCTAGCGGTATCAGCAATATATCGGCCAGAATGCCGGCAAATCCTGATTATTGTAAAAGTCTTGTGCGCTCGAAGTCTCCAGGGCGTGCTCCACCGCGAATATTTCAGCCTCCTGGCGACGCGGTGCGACATTTCACTTGCGATGAAACAGGGCATCGAATGGGTTTAGGGTCCGATTGCGGACCAGATATTGATCGAAATGAAAAAGTCACATTGCCCGAATCCCCAGTAACTTCGCACGGCGGCAAGATGCCGGGATACTCCTGCGGGTGCCTGGGTTCAACGCTTGAGTGCCGCGACACGGGAGTTGCGGATCCCGCCCGCACAATCCCCTGGGGCAGCGAACCCGTCCGATGGCCCGCTGCGGCCGTCCAACCCCGTGTCAATTATTGGGCGGCCGGGTAAGGGGGTAGGCCGGGACGGCGGACCCCATGGCGGCGGCAGCCACGCTCCTCCTGTGCGATATCCGCACGCACCACGGCCAGGCGGTCATGGCGTCCGAACCCTAGAACAACGGACACCTGAGCGCGAAGATCGGTCGAGCGCGCGGGCCCATTGCGCCTGCCCAGCGGCCGTCCAATCCGGTCCTCATCGGCCCGCCGATTGCAGCCGAACATAGGTCGTCGGATTGACCGGGTTGACGTTGAGCCGGCTGGTGAAATCGTAGATCGCATCCACCAGGGCAAGCCGCCCGGCATCGACCAGTCCGGCGAGGATCGGCAGCAGGTTGCGATTGTAGCCGACGCGCCAGGAGTTGATGGCCGCATTGAGAGGAACGGCGAAGTCGCTGCCCATGGCGGACAGGCGGCCGCTGGCCAGCGCGCGATGCTGAGAGAGATCCTCGGAGAGTCGAGCCCGCAGCAGCGGCTCGTATCTCTGCCAGCCGACCGGTTCGAAATGCAGAATGGACCACGGCGTTTTGCGGCGCAGGAGCTGCTCGTACAGGTCGGGGGAGATGTCCTCCACTTGTTCGATGGCGTGGTGGCTGAAGAACACCGTCGGGCCGTTGTCTGGCACCATCGACACATCCGGCTTCGTGAAATCGAATTGTCTCGACGTGAGCGACATGCCGGGGCACAGGCCCTGCAGCAGGGAGGCGCACTCGATCCCTGCATCGGTGTACTCCAGTCCGAAATACTGCACTGGCCGGCCGCCCGCACCGCGCAGGACAAATAGGTCGAAAAGGTTCCAGCCGGGGCCGGAGCCAAGTTCGACGATGTTGGTTACCTTGGCAGTTTCCTGATGGAGGATGGTGATCGGGTCGACATTGTTGGCGATCTGGTAGCGTCCGTTGACCACTTCGATCCGGCCGGTGAACCCTCTGGTGCCATGCAGCAGCGGAAAATCCTTGAGGAAATGGTCGGTAACCGCGCCGGACACCCGGTTGCGCTGGCTGGTGCCGTGGGGATAGGGGCGCAAGGTCCGCAACAGGTAGCCGATGGACTCCCCAGCCTTGATCCTGGCGCGCAGGCCGTCGATGCGCTTGCCCCAATGGTCCTCGTAGACACCTTTGGTGTGCTGGGTCTTGCCCTCGGACTTGTCGATCGGCTGTAGCGCGGCAAGCTGCTTTTCGGTGGCCGAGGGATCGGGGGCCTTGAACATGGCCGCGCAATAGGCCGCAAGCTGCTCGGCAACCGGCGTCGGCGTGGCGTCTTCAGGACAGCAAGCGGGTTTTGCTCCACCGTCGGCGGGTGCGCACTTGCCGGTGAGGGCCAACCAGCCGGTTCTCAATCTCTCCATGGGATTTCCATTTGCTGCGGCGGGTGCGGACGGGACGAGCGTGGGTGATGCCTGCCAGGGCTCGGCGAAGTTGGGCTACTCTGGCCCCCATGTCACCTCCCGTTTCGCCGCCAATTTCTCCATCAGGTGCTTCAATTCTGTCGCCCTGGGTTCGCCAAGCCCCGTTCGGATTTGCGGCGGACATCTTCCCTGGCAGCGCCGGGCAGGCTCGAACGTGGGCTGCCCCGTCGTGGCATTCTTCTTCTTGTCTCGGCCGTGTCTCCGCTCAATGGCGGTGGACACCGCCCTAGTGTGGTGGATCAGAAGTTCGTTCGCGCAGGTTGCCAGGGCAGAAACGAACGTCTGATCCCAAAATCACACTAGATTCATATATTCACTAGTGCTCCTTTGATTCCGAAGTTGGCTTGGGACCTGGGTTTGAGATCTTGCGAACTTCGGAATCGGGACACTAGGTGAGCGCGTAGCGTTGCGCGTCTGACAGCCAATCCACCGAGGTCCTGGCATCGAGCAGCGGTGTTTGCGGGTGATCGGGGGCTGTCCGCAAATACGTGATCTGGCTGGTGATGCGCTCGCCGGTGGTGGCGTAGCCGCCGCGATGCAAGCCGGCGGTGTCTACGAAGAGCAGGCTTCCCGCTCTTCCCTCGCAATGGACGATCTCCGATTTGGGGACGAGATTGGCCACCAGTTCCTGCGGTGGGTAACTGGTGTTTTCAGCCAAGGGAATCTTCTCGGCCCACTTGGAGTTCTTGGGCAGGCTGTTCGGCACGTATTCGAGCGCACCGGTGCCTTGATCAACATCGGTGTAGTAGGCGAAGACCTTGAGGATGTTTGTATCTGTGCGGTCGCGATGCCAAAGCTGCGAGCCCTTGCGGTCGGGCAAGCCTGCGAATGCCGGCAGCGCCATCACGCGCCACACCGCAGGGATCCGCGCCTTGGCCTGCTCGCCGTAATAGTCGTTGGCGATGGCCAGGAAGCACGGCGCAATCTTCATCAGCACCGGCGGATCGTCGAAGCGCGGTCCGCGCCCGATCCAGTGAGTTATGTTGAAAACATAGGGCTTGAAAGCTGAGTTCATCTCAGCCCGGCGAGTGTGGAATTGCTTGGTGGTGATCTGGAGATCCTGAATAGCTAATTTTCTTTCTCCATATTTTTGTTTGATCTCTGCGGGCTTTCCGGTTGCTGTCGCCTCCTGAAACGCGAGTTCGATCTGCTCCAGGTTGTTCCGCTTCTCGGCGAGTGTATTTTTCTCTTCTTCGTTAAAGTCCTGAACGGATCGAAGATACTTGTGGAATTCCGTCTCGAAAGCCGCAGCCTTGTCGCTTCGGGCGAATTCCATCATGAATTCGCAGGCCGCATCCCAAAGCTTCTTGCCCTCATCGTCGAGTAAATCATCTTTGTGGACGATGGCATAGTTGTTTTCTTTGAGGCTTGTTTTGACGTGTTCTAACGCTTCTTGTTGGATACTCACTGTGCCCTCCGCAATTCCACCGTTTCGGACTCGTTGGCCATAAGGCGTCGTCCTCGCGAATTCGCAGGGATGATCACCAACCATTTGCGGATGTCAATTCATCTATGAGCTGTGATTCACCAATTCGTAGTCGAACAACTCGGACAGCGGATTGACGGTTTCGAGCTGCCGGCCGGCACCGCAATCGACGGGATTAATTCGCATCAACCCTGGGAAAACCAAGCCGATAGAATCGCCTATCTTCCACTATTAGGTGACCGGCGGAGCAGGACGCTGACGTGCCAGAGGGTCACGGGGAGTCGATCAAAGGCGCTTTTGGTCAGAAGGTCGCACCAGGTGCGGACGCCTGACCGGCGCCGCCCCTTCGGTTCGGCTGGGCTGCGGACCCTAAGGGGTGGGCCGCTGCATCTCCGCCACCGCGTCTTCGGCCTGTTGCCGGGTGCCGTTGATCAGCTTCTCCCACAGGCAGGACGGCAGCTTGGCGCGGTCGTAGCTGACGATGGCGCTCAGGGCCGAAGCATTCACCCGCACATCGAGGATGCCGGCGAACCGGGTCAGCAGCGCCTTGCCCTCGGCCGCGGTGAACTGGGGCAGGTCGTGCAGGATGTTCGGCTGGAAGCGCAAGCGGATGCGGCCCGGAATGTGATGGGCGATGCGGATGTGCTTGCGGGCCGTCAGGATCGTTCGGTCGTCCATCATCGTTGCGTCCTGCCCCGATCGTCCCAGGGTCCGTATGCGATTGCCCCATGGGCCATGGCGGCGGGCGGTGTCCGTGCCGGTCTTGGCCCTTCGCGTGACGTCCGGCCTGCTACGCCTCTGGGCCCTTCGCCACCGTGGCGAGTGGCTTGGGGTATCGCCCGGCGCGGAATCGTGCGATGTACCTACTTGAAACTGGGTCGCATTCGCAAAATCTCGCGCCGACCGGCGTGCCAGCAGTTGACAGTCCGGCAGCACCCACGCCAATTTGACTGGTCAGGCTGTAAAATCAAGCCTGGCCTCACAAGGTTTGGTTTGACTGCAAATTGCCTCGGCTCGGCGCGGTGCCGGAAGGGGCCGGCGAGAGGCTTTCGCACTTGCCCTGCTGGGGCGGGGACTGCCGGCCAGGGCAGACGGTGCAGACGACGGGTGGGGGCGCACATGTCCGGTAAGTCCAAGAAGCAGGCAGCACCGTCCGGTGGGGCGGCGGCAGGAGATGCCGCCAGCGGATCGGCTGGCGCGGCGGCGGGCGACGCCCCGGGCGATCTGCCTTTTGGCTGGTACTACTACGGTCCGGACCCCGCCATGGAGGCTGCCGCAGCCGGCGGACCTGGGGGACACGGCGGTCCCGCCCACGGGGACGACACGGCGGCCTACAGGGCAGCGTTCGACCAACTGGCCCGCGGCGACCTCAACGCCGACACCCTGGGCAAGCTGTTCAACCTGGACGATCGGGACTTCTGGAAGGGGGCGCTGGTGGGGGCTGCCGCCACGCTGGTGCTGAGCAACCTTCCGGCCATCAAGTCGATGCTCGCCGGGTTGGCCGCGTCCGCGGGCACGCCCGCCGGGCATGCCAGCGACGACGGACCGGGCGAGGACGACGTCCCGGCTTGACCGGGCCAATAGTGGAGGGACGGCGGTGAGCTCCTACCTACGCGGCTACAACGAGATTGTGAGCCAAGATGCGCTGCCGCTCGGCACGCAGCTTCTTCGCGCCGGGGCAACCGGCGCCATGGTCGGCGGCGGCCTCAGCGTGGCCGGCGACCTGGCACGCGTGCGCGACCAGCAGATCAGCCGCGACGAAGCCGTAAGCCGGGCGGCCAGGAAAGCGGCGATGGGCGCCAGTGCCGGCGTTGCGGTGAGCCTGGCGGCCCGGGTGGCCCGCCGCCACCCGGTGACCGGGCTGGCGGCCGTTCTGGCGTTTGGCGCCGGCGCGCTCTACCTGGCCGGCCGCGCCAGAGTTGCCGACGCAGACATCGACGACGCTGCGGCGGCTCCCACCTCGTCCCAGCAGGAGGGAATGACCCCATGACCATGCATGCCTATCCCGGCGGCCCCAATTTCGGCGGCCCCTATCCTGGTGGACAGGGCCACGCTGCCGGCAACCAGATGGCCGCAGGCGGGCCGGGGCACGCCGGCCTCCAAGGTCCCGTTGCGGCGCCGGGCGTCCGTCCGGCCACCATGGCCAGCGCCGTAGGCCAGGCACCGGGCCTGCTCAACAACAAGTTCCTCACCGGCATGCTCGTCGGCGGCGCGCTGACCTATGTGCTGTCGAACGAGGCGGTGCAGCGCGCCGCGATCCGCACGGTGGCCCAGGTCTGGCTCGGCATCAAAGGCGGGCTGGAGGAAACCAAGGAACGCTTCCGCGACGCCGAGTCCGAAATCCGCTCAGCACACGAGAAGTAAGCTGCCCGATACCGTCGATCAGATGGCGCGTCTGGCCCCGCCCAGTTCTGCGGGCCGGCGGCCACCGGTCCGCCGCAGCTCTGCCGGGCGGTCGGGGCGGCCGGCCATCGTCCACGAGTTGCCGCAGCGGCTGCGGCTCAGGCTGCCGCTGCTGCGTCATCCGGCCCTCAACACCGCGCGCCTGTGCCGGGTGATCGATGGCCTGCCCGGGGTGCGCGCCAGCCGTATCAATGTCGGCGCGGCGTCGCTGATCGTCGAGCATGACGGGGCGGCCACCTCCCGGCAGGCCGTTCTCGACCTGTTGGGCGGCCTTACGGCGTCCGACCTGCCGGTGCGCGCGACAGCAGAGGATGGGCGGCCCGGCGTGGCCCCCCTCGTGCTGCGGCTGGCGTTGCTGGTGGCTCTGCCCGGCCTGCCGCCGGCGGTGGCGTCGCTCGTCACCTGGGCCACCCTGGCACCGCGGCTGCTGCGCGGCGTGCGCTCGCTGGTAACCGGCGGCGGCGAGGTGGAACTGCTGGACACCGCGGCCATCGCGCTTGGCGCCGCGCGCGGCAACTTGGCCACCGCCTTGACGACCGACCTGCTGCTGGCCGGCGGCGACTACCTGGAGGAGACCACCGAACGGCGCTCCGGCGAGCTGCTGGAGCACCTGCTCAACCCCAATCCGGGCCCCGTCTGGGTGGAACGCGATACGCTCCGTCAGGTGCCGTTCGCAGACGTGGCGCCGGGGGACATCGTGGTCATCAACACCGGTGAGGCGATCCCGATCGATGGCGTCGTGGTCGACGGCACCGCCCAGGCAAACCAATCCTCCATCACCGGCGAAAGCCTGCCAGACCGCAAGGAAGTGGGCGACACGGTGATCGCCGGCAGCACGGTGGAGAGCGGCCGCATCAAGGTCCGCGCCCTCCGCGTGGGCGACGAGACGACCACCGCGCGGGTCTCCGCGTTCATCCGCGAGTCGCTGGCCACCCAGTCCGACACCGAGCGGCTGGCGGAAGCCTACGCCAACCGGCGGGTGCTGGTGACGGTCGGCCTGGCAGCCGCCACCTACCTCTTCACCCGCGACCTCAACCGCGTGATCTCCGTCTTTCTCATCGACTATTCCTGCGCGGTGAAGCTGAGCGCGCCGGTGGCGGTGAAATCCACCATGTCGCAAGGGGCCCGCCGCGGCATCCTCATCAAGGGCGGGCCGAGCATCGAGCGGATGTCGCAGGTCGACACCTTTGTCTTCGACAAGACCGGCACGCTGACCGAAGGCACGCTGGTGGTCACCGACGTGATCCCGCTGGCCCCGGAAACCTGGCCCGGCGAACGCCTGCTGGCCATGGCGGCCTCGATCGAAGAGCACACCCGCCACCCCATCGCCGATGCCGTGGTGCGGGCCGCCCGCCGCAAGGCCATGGGCCACATCGCCCACGCCGACATCGACGTCGTGGTGGCCCACGGGCTTACCACCACGGTCGGCGGCGAAGAGGTGGTGGTGGGCAGCCGGCACTTCCTGGAAGACCATCTGGGGCTCGACTTCGGCCCCCATGAGGCGCTGGCGGCCACCTTGGACCTGGAAGGCAAGCTGCTGCTCTACCTGGCCGCGGACCGCCGGCCCATCGGCATCATCGCGCTGCGCGACGCGCTCAGGCCCGACAGCCGGGCGACGCTGGCGCGGCTGCGCGCGCTCGGCGTGGAGCGGCTGGTCATGCTGACGGGCGACCGGGCGGCGCGCGCCCACGCGCTGGCCGACGAGCTGGGCATCGACGAGACCTTTGCCGAGCTGGAACCGGAGGACAAGGCGGAGATCATCCAGCGGCTGCGCGACGAAGGCCGCAGGGTGGCCTTCATCGGCGACGGCATGAACGACGCGCCGGCCCTGGTGACCGCCGATGTGGGCATCGCCATGCCGCTGGGGGCCGACCTGGCGCGCGCCTCTGCCGACATCGTGCTGTTGGAAGACAGCCTGACCGCTCTGGCCGACACGCGCGAAGCGGCGCAGAAGGCCATAGGTCTCATCCGCAGCAACTTCCATGCCGCCCTCGGCGTCAATTCCGCCCTGTTCGTGGCGGCGTCCGCCGGCCTGCTGCCGCCGCTCGCCGCTGCCGTGCTGCACAATGGCACCACCCTGGCGCTGCTCGGCCGGGCGCTGTCGTACACGCGCTTTCCCGACGCGCCGGCGTAGCCGCCGCCGCGCTCCCCTACCGGGCCGCTCGAAACACCGTGTCGCATCAGGCACCTGGACGGGGCCGCGACGCACCGCTTGACATGAGGATGCGAGCCATTCTCAATGTCGCGAGACCCACAGGACAGTGCCGCGGACGCACCGGCGATCGGGCCGGACCCGACAGGGTCGGCAGTGGCGTCGCATCGCGGCACAAGGGCTGCAACAGGAGGACGGCGGGTGCCTTACTGCATTCATCATGTGCCGGGGCGGGCGCGCTTCAAAGTCCCGGAACTGCGGCGCGATCCCAGCCTCGCCGCCGCGGTGACGGACAAGATCATGGCCCTGGACGGCATCGTGCGGGTGGAGGTGAACCGCCACGCCGCATCGGTGGTCGTCCACTACGACGTGGCCGCCAACCCGTTGGACGAGGTGGTGAGGCACCTGGGCGCCCGGCCGACGGCGAACGGCGCCAACGGAACCATCCACCATCGGGCGAGCCCGTCCGATCCGATCCTGCTGCGCCCCGACAGCAGCCGCAACACCGGCACGCGGCACCACGTGACCCGCTCCGTCGGCCAGGTGTTCGGCCAGGCGATGTTCGCCACCTTGGTGCAGCGGACGCTTGAGCGCAGCCTGCTGTCCATCCTCACCGGCATTCGCTAGGTAGCTTGCCCGGTGCCGGACGTGCCCGGCCCACGCCGCCTTGCGGCGCGCGCCCGCCCGGGGTCAGGGATGGCGCAGCAACGGCCGCACCGCGGAAACCAGGGCGGTCTGTTCGATCTCGCCTGCGAACCGGGCGCGGATGATGCCGTCGCCGTCCAGCACCAGGGTGGTCGGGTAGACCGACACGGCGAAACGGTCGGCCGACAAGCCCAACTCGTCGACCAGGAAGGGGAAGGTCGCGCCGGTCTCCCGCGCCACCTGCCGGGCCACGGCCGGGGTGCAGCCGACGCCGACGGCCACCAGGGACATGCCCCTGGGGCTTTCCGCCTGGTGGATGGCCTCCAGGGTCGGCATCTCCGTCAGGCAGGGCAGGCAGCCGATCAGCCAGAAGCTGACCACCGTGGCGCGGCCCATGTAGGGGGAAAGGTCCGTGGCGTCCCCGTCCAGGGTGAGGGCCGCCAGGTCCGGGGCGCGGTTGCCGGTCGCCGCCGTGTCCTCCTCCTGGCACCCGGCCAGCGCCAGCGGTCCCAGTGCCGCAGCCGCGCCCAACAGAGCCCGTCGTGAGATGCCCGTGCCTCGATCACCCCGATCCGTCACCGCCGTACTCTCCTTTGTGTCTGCAGCGATCGTGGCTGGGCTGCTGACTGCCACCTCGCAAGCGCCGGGACAGAGCGCGTTGGACCAAGCCTGGGTTTCCGATCCCGATCTCATCGAACAGGGACGAGATCTCTTTCGTGGGTCGTGCCGGGACTGCCACGGCAGCCGCGCCGACCAGTCGGCGCTCGGCCAGTCGCGCATCGTCGCGGAGTTGGAGGCCGAGGAGATCGTCGCCGCCCTGGCGGAGATCCGCGACTACGGCGATCTCTCCTCCATGCAGAACCGCATCAAGAGCGCCCTTTCGGATGACGACATCCGGGCGCTGGCTGCCTATATCGCCACGCTGCAAGACGGTCCCTCACAGTAGCGGTCCGACCCGCTGTTCCAGCGCGGCGGCGTTCAGGGGGCCGTTGACCCGCTCGTGGATGTGGCCATCCCGGTCGATGATGAAGGTGGTGGGTGCGCCGCGCACGCCGTAGCGCTCGGTGGAAATGCCCAGGGGATCGACGAGCAGGGGGAAGGAGACGGGCAGGCGCCGGGCGGCGGCCTCCACGGTCTCCTCCTCCTGGCCCATGTTGATCGCCAGGATCGCCAAACCGCGCGCGCGGTTCTCCCGGTAATAGGTGTCGAAGTCGGGCATTTCGGCCAGGCAGGGGCCGCATTCCGCCAGCCAGAAGTTGACCACCACGACCTGCCCGGCATGGGCGGCCAGGTCGACCGCTTCGCCCTCCAGGGTCAGCGCCACGAGGTCCGGCGCCGCCTCGCGCGTGCGCTCCGCCACCGTGTCCTCCTCACCGTCGCAGGCGGCCAAGGCGAGGGTGGAAACGGCCATCGTCAGGATTGCCAGGAGGTGGCGCATCTCAGGCGTCTCCCCTGCCGTGGCGCAGGCGGAAGATGCGGTCGGCCCGGGCACCGAGATCGGGATTGTGGGTCACCAACACGATGGTCCGGCCCCTGGCGTTGAGCGCCTGCAGCAGGTCCATCACCAGGCTTTCGTTGGCTTCGTCCAGGTTGCCGGTGGGCTCGTCGGCCATGATCAGGGCCGGGTCGTTGATCAGCGCCCGGGCGATGCACACCCGCTGCTGTTCGCCGCCGGACAGTTGCGAGGGCAGGTGGCTCGCCCGGTCGGCCAGGCCCACGCCGGCCAGCGCCTCCATCGCCTCGTCCCGGTCGGAAACGCTGTGGTAGTGCTGCGCCAGCATGATGTTCTCCACCGCGTTCAGGTAGGGGATCAGGTGGAACTGCTGGAACACCAGGCCGATCTTGCGCCGCCGGATGACGACGCGCTCGTTCTCCGTCACCCGCGAGGTATCGATGCCGTCCAGCACGTAGCTGCCGGCGCTCGGCGTATCGAGCAGCGAGAGGATGTTGAGCAGCGTCGTCTTGCCCGATCCCGACGGCCCCATGATGGCGACGAACTCCCCGGCCGCGACTTCCATGTCGACGGCATCGAGCGCCGTCACCGCGCCGAAGCGCCGGGTGAGGCCGGCCAGCCGGATCACGTCGGCGGCGGGTGCTGCGGCCGCTCCGCCGCCCGGCGACAAGGTGTCCGCATCGCGCGGCAGCGGCGCGTCGGCAGACTCGGCGTCCATCTGGGCGTCCATCTGGGCGTCCATCTTCACTCTCCTCTCAGCACGCGGGCGGGGGCGACGCGCACGGCACCCCGCACCGGCAGGACGGCGGCGATCAGGGCGGCGGCCAGCGACACGCCGAGGGTGACCGGCACGACGACGGGGCGGAACGCCACCCAGGAGCCGAACACGGCCTGGCCGAGGATCTGCGCCAGCCCGTAGCCCAGGATCAGCCCGGCGGTGACGCCGACCACGCAGAGGATCGTCGTCTCCGACAGGAACTGGCGGACGATGGCGCGGTCGTCGGCGCCCAGCGCCTTCTGCAGCCCGATCTCCGGCGCCCGCTTGGCGACCATGGCCGTCAGCGTGGCGTTTACGCACAGCGTGGTGATCACGAGGATGGTGGCGGCCACCACCGCCATCAGCCCGTCGATGCGGTCGAGGATCTCGCCGTCGTTGGCGGAAATCCGGCGGATCGGGCGGCCCGTCACGGCGGGATCGGCGGCGGACACCGCGGCCGCCAGGGCATCGGCCTCCGCCCCTTCGGCGACGACGCTGGCCATGATGAAGTCCGCCCGGTCCTCCAGCCCCAGCACGGCCCCCGCCACCTCCAGGCCGACGAAAAGCTGGTCGTCCTCGCGACCGCCGGTATCGACGATGCCGCGGATCGTGACCTCCGCCCTGCGGGCAAGCGCGCGGTCCTGGATGGTGACGGTGTCGCCGACGCCAAGCTCCATGGTGTCGGCGAGGTGGCGGCCCACCATGGCGTTGCGGGTATCGAAGCTGACGCCGACCCAGGTGCCCTCCACCTGCCAATAGGGCGAGAGCGCCCGCAGGCCCGCGAAATCGACGCCGACGATCACGGCGTTGCCCAGATCGAGCCGCGCCAACCCGTGCAGAAAGGGGCTGGCGCCGACCAGCCGCTCGGCGGGGATTTCCTGGAGGGCGGCCGTCAGCCGGCCCAGCGGCAGGCCCTGGGCACCGTCCCCCGCGTCGTCCCCCGCATCCTCCTGCGGCACCGGGGAGAGGATGAAGTTGGCGCCGTAGGCGCGCAGCTCCTCGCTCATCTTGATGGAGATATCGAGATAGAGGCCGCACAGGGCAGACACCACGGCCGCCCCCACCGCCAGGGAGGCCAGCGCCACCCCGATCCGCCCGTTGTGCACCAGCAGCGCCTTAAGGAGCAGGCGCGCCGTCATGCTCGCACGGCTGCCGCGCCGCGGGCGCTCACCGCCGGCCATGCAGCACCTCCACCGGCATCAGCCGGGCGATGGCCCGCACCGCCGGGATGGAGCCGGCGAACGCCATGGCGACCGAGACCACGATCACCAGGGGGGCGACGATCCAGGCGATAGCGATGGCGCTGCCGAACACCATCCAGCCGACCGCCTGGGCGAGCGCCAGCCCAACGGCACAGCCCAGCGCGCCGCCGCTGCCGCCGACCACCAGAGCCTCGCTGAGGAACAGCCCGATCACCTGGCGGTCGCGGGCACCCAGCGCCTTCATCAGGCCAATCTCGCGCGCCCGTTCGCCGACGGTGGTGGTCATCATGGACGACACACCCATGGCGGCGGAGACGAAGGCGGCCAACCCCACCACCAGCAGCAGGGTCTGGATCTTGCCGATGACGGCCCCCTCGCCGGCCGCCACCTGCCAGATCGGCCGGGCCGAGGCATTGGGCACCGCTTCTTCGATCTGGTGGGCAATGGAGCTGACATAGGCGGTGCAGTACCAGGTGTCGTACTCCTCGGTGGACAGGGCATCGGAATCCCGGCGGGCGCGGCGCGACAGCTCGTTTTCCGGCAGGGTGAGCGCGCTCACCTCGACCTCCGCGACGCGGCCCTCCAGCCCGGTCATCGCCTGGACCAGGGCAAGCGGGGCGACGACGGCCTCGTCCTCCTCGCCGCCGGTGGCGAGGATGCCGGTGATGCGCACGGGCCAGGTGGCGGCGCCATCGGGATCGGCGAGCGCCAAGGTGTCTCCCGGCGAGAGGCCGAGTGTGTCGGCCAGCGAGGTGCCGACCAGCGCTTCATCGATGCCCGCGTCGTCGGGCCAGTCGCCGTCCACCGACCAGAACGGGTTGATGGTGCGCATGCCGGTACGGTAGTCGGGCTCGTCGGGGATCGGCATCGCCCGGTCGAAATAGGTGCCGATCAAGGGCACCTGCGGCCCGCCGTCCGCCAGCACCACCTGGTGGCGCAGGATGGGGGCGAGGCCGACGATGTTGTTGCGCCAGAAGATGTCCTTGATCAGCGGCAGGTCCGCCTCGTCCAGGGTGTCGCGGCCCCGCAGCGGGTTGTAGTCGACGCCGCCGATCACCAGCGGCACGGCATCGCTGCGCGGGATGACGCGGATGTTGGAGCCGTAGGAGCGCAGCTCTTGGGCCATCTTGTCGCCGACGCCGACCGAGAGGGTGAACAGCGTGGTGATGAGGGCCGCCGCCAGCGCCACGGTGGCCGCGGCCAGCACCTTGCGGCGGCGGCCTTCCAGCACGGACTGGCGCAGCATCCTGAAGAACATGCTAGCCATCCGCTTCCTGATGGCCCTGAACGCGCCAGCGGCGCGCCTCCAGGTCGCCGACGAAGGTTTCCGGATCGGCGCGGAACCGCTCGTAGGACTCCCGCCCCTCGAAGAAGAAGGTGCGGCCGCGGAAATCGTAGCGGTGGGGGGCTTCGGTGTTGATCAGCTCGGCCCCCGTGACCGGATCGGTGACGGGGATCGACACCACCTCGGAGAAGTAGCGTGCGCCGCGCTCCAGCGCCGCCGCTGCGATGACCACGTCGCCCGCCTCCAGCACATGGTCCAACGGGATGGGGTTGCAGCCGCCGGGATTGCCGATGGAGGGGCGGAACAGCCGCACGTTGCAGGCGATGCAGATGATGTCGTTGCCGTCCTGGATGTAGCCGTCGTCGCCGCAGATCATGCAGGCGTCGAACACCACGCCCAGCCGCACATGCTCGGCGTCGTAGCGGTTGATGAGGAAGAAGCGCACGCGGCGGCCGTCCGACGCGATGTAGGCGAAGCGGTGCAGGTTTCCGTCCGCCGCCGGTTCGACGGGCAGGCGGACCTGGCCCTCGGCATCCGGCACTACGGGCTCGGCCGCCGACAAGCTGGGCGGCAGCGAGGCGTAGAGGTCCTGGTGCAGCAGGGCGGCGATCAGGAAGGCGACGGAGGCCGCTGCCGCGCGCGACCAGGCGAGCGCCGACAGGCGGGCGGCACGGCGTTCGCGCAGGCGCGGCCCGCGCGCACCGGTGGCCCTGGGCGGGGCCTTCAGGCGGGCGAGCGCGAGCACGGCCAGCGCCACGGCCAGCAGGGCGTAGGGGGCCAGCGGGGCCGCGTCGGTCACCTGGGCGACGAAGGAGATGCGGCCGGACGTGACGCCCATCCAGCCGAGCTGCAGCAGCGCCAGCATGGCGTCGCCCACCGAGAACACGGCGAGCACCGCCAGCACGGCCGCCAAGGCGGCAAGGCTGCCGCGGCGCCCCAGGTCGGCGCCGAGCCGGCGGATGGACACCGCCAAACCAATCAGCACGGCAACGCCCACCACGAGGGCGGCGAGGTTGAGCAGCAGTTCGGTGTTGATGATCTCCGTCGCCGTGAAGCCGATGTCGGCGGTGCGGCCCAGCACGTCGACCATGGCGGCGACCCCGAGGGTGGCGAGCAGCGCGCCGGCGAGCGCCGCGGCGATGGCGACGACAAGGGCCGCCGGCCGCCAAAGGGCGAGCGCCAGGGCCAGCAGGCTGAGGGCCGAGAACGCCAGGGCCGCGGTGCGCAGCCCCAGGCGGATTTCCACCTGCCCGCCCTGGGCCAATGCGGCTGACCCGGCGGCGGCACCGATCGCCAAGGCGACGCCGGTGAGCCAGGCAGCAACCAGGGTGGCTTGGCCGCGGCGCGCCGGCGGCACCAGGGCCAGCAGCAGCCCGAGCACCAGGCCGAGCCCGAGGAACGCCTTGATCACGCTGGCCAGATACTCGCTCATCGCACTCGCTCAGGTTTCGCCCGACCGGTTTTCCCTTGGGGCGATGTGTACCGCCCATTTGGCGGTTCCGGCCCACACCCCCACCCGGCCACCCAAGCCATTGTAAAATATTGGGTGGCCGGGTGGGGGTGTGGGCTGGCGCAGCTCAAATCCATGGTGATCCAGATGCCCGAGATCCACGATTGAGGGAGCTGCGGCGGCCTCCCCGTGCCGGAAAAGGAGGCCGCCATGGGTCGCCCCGGTTGGCCGCGGCGGTCTACTGCAGCGGCACGAATTCGAACTCGTAGCTCACGTCGAACGGCTCGAACCACCGGCCGACGCCGCTCGCCTGGTCGGTGTGCCGGCCGAAGCCCTGCCGCGACGGCGGATCGATGTGGTAGGTCAGCGTGTAGTTGCCGGCCCCCGGCATATCGATGTTGGCGCCGTAGTGCGGTCCGTCGACGGCGACCATCGGCATCAGGTTGCCGGAGAGCACGCGGCCGGTATCGGTGTTCTCCAGGATGTAGGAGACGGTGAGGTAGGGCACCCATTCGCCGGCGCCGAACCCGTTGGGGTTGCCGGTGTCGGCGTGGATGTCGGCTTCCAGGTGGATGTCGGCTTCCGAGGCCGGCAGGTCGATGCCGCGCGGCTCCATGTCGATGGGCGCCAGGTAGACCGCCGCCACCTCCAGGGTGCTGACCAACTGCGCTTCGCCGATCGGGTATTCCCGGAACTCGTCTTGCGCGGCCGCACCGGCAGCCATGGCGACGGAGATGGCGGCGCTCGCCAAGAGGGTGGGGAACAGGGTCATTCTAGCCTCCTATCGGCGGCGCCCGTGGCCGCCTCGGTCTGTGAACGAGAAGAGCGTTCCGCCTCCCGGGGCAGTGGACATCTCTTCGGTCCCCCTCACCGGGGGTGCGTCGCCCCACCTTGCGGCGACGCGGTCTGCCGGGCCGTCTTGCGTGCCAGGATCGCGGCTGCGGCGAGGGCCGCGAGGACCAGCAGGACCTGGGGCAGCAGGGTCTCCACATAGGGGTGGATGCCGATCAGCGGGATCTGCGGGAACCCGCCCAACAGCGTTGGATCGATGACGCGGCCTTCCACCAGCTCCATCACGCCGTTGCCGAGGAAGATGAAGGCCATGGCGTAGAGCAGCGCGCCGGTGACCATGAAGAAGGGCCGGATGGCGAGCCGCATGGCGCCGGAGCGCAAGAGCAGATAGATGACCGCAAGGCCGAGGCAGCCGACCAGGAAGCCGGCACCGACGCCGATCAGCCCCACCGGCCCGGCGCCGAAGGTGAGCGCGCGGTAGAACAGCACCGTTTCCGCGCCCTCGCGATAGACCGCGAGGAAGCTGGTGAACCACAGCGCCCCCAGGGAGCCGGCGGTCAGCGAGCGGTCCACCTTATCCTTGATGAAGGCGGTCCATTTCTGCGCCTCGGCCTTGGAGACCAGCCAGTAGCTCATGCAGAACAGCACCACGGCAGCGGCCAGCATGGTGATGCCTTCCAGCACCTCCTGGCTGGCGGCCGAAGCGTCGAGCACCAGGGTCAGCACCACTGCCGTCGCCAAGCTGGCACCCAGCGCCACGACGACGCTGTTGACGATGGTGGCGCGCTTGTCGGAATGCCCGGTCTTGGCGAGGTAGGTGAGAATGGCCGTGACGATCAGCATGGCCTCCACGCCCTCGCGCAGGATGATCACCAGCGCATAGACGAAGAGGGAGAGGGGGGATTGGCCCTCGGCACCCAGCATGTCCGCGGCGCGGTCCATGTCCGCGGCCATGGCCTGGGCGGTCTCCTCCAGCTCGGCACGGCTGGCACCCTGGCCGATCTGCGCCACGAGCTGGCTGAAATAGCCCTCCAGCTCCGCCTTGAAGGTGGCGTCGCGGGCGCCGATCTGGGCTTCCATGCCGCTGGCTTCGAACACGTCGAAATAGGTGTCCTGCACCAGCATGGCGGCGGCGGCCCGTTCGCCGGCCTCGGCCAGGTCGATGGCCTCCCGCATGGCCGCGGCGATGTCGGTGGTGACGCCGGACCAGTCGGTCTCCGGCGCGGCGGCGTCCGCTGCGGTGGTGGCGCGCTCCGCCGCAGCACCCATGAGCGGCAGGCCGGGCAGCGCGGCGCGCAGGTCGTCCACCAGCACGGCCCCGGAGGCCCGCACCATGCGGGCCGGCTGGCCATCGGCCGCCAGCGCCAGGATGCGGCGGAACTCCGCATTGAATTCGATGTCGCGGCGCTGGGAGACGTAGCGGCGCACCGCGGTTTCCAGGAGCGAGTTCTTGTACCCGTCGAAATGCGCCCGGGTGATCAGGGCCGCGGCCTCGTCCGCATCGCCGGCCTCCAGCGCGTCGGCGGCGGCGGCGATGTCCCGTCCGATGCCGGCGACCACCTCCTCCCAATGGGGGTCGATGGTCGGGGGCTGCTCGGCGGCAACCGGCTGGGCCACCGGATCTTCCTCGCGCGGCGGTTCGGCGACGATGCGGTGGCCGTCTTCCAGGATCGGCAGGACCGCGCGGATGGCGGCGATGTGGCTTGCGACCCGCGCGCGCACCGCATCCACCGGCGCGCCGTCCAGGATCAACTGGCGGATGTCGCCGAACTCCGCCTCCAGGGCATAGCTGTCGGCGGCGGAAACGTTGATGCGGATGGGGCCTTCCAGGTTCTCGAAGACCTCGAAATAGGAGCGCTGGACGGCCAGCCTGGCGGCCTGGACGTCGCCGGCTTCGTAGGCCGCCACGCCCTCCTGCAGCAGCGTTTCGATGCGGGACACCATGTCCGCATAGTCGAGCTGCGCACGCGCGAATGCCGGCCAGACCAGCAAGAGGGCGAGAGCGAGGACGGAAGGCCGAACGGCCAGTCTGGGGAGCGCCGGCTGCCACATGGGAAGCGCACTTTCGGCATCGGGCGTGCGGGAGGTTGTTGCGAATGATAATGCAACTGATTCTCATGTCAAGGTTGCGGGGGACACAGCCGAAGACCGGCTGGCAGGGCCGTCGCGACGGGTGAAAATCCCGCCGGGTGCCCAGGCAAGCCGGACAAGAGAACGGCTGAACGCCCCCGCCGGGACGGGCAGGGGCTCTGGTCGGCCAACCCGCCACGCAACGATGGCAGGGGCCGCGGCGATCAGGTGGAGATGCGCGCAGACCCGGCTGGCAGATCGGCCGGCAGATCGGCTGGCAGTGGGGCCTACAGTGGGGCCAGCAATCCGGCCGGGCCGGTGCCTACAGCCAGGGGATCTGGTCGAGCAGCCCGCCGATGGTCGGTCCGTAGGTGTTGGTCGGCGTCGGGTCGTAAAGCGTGCACTCCGACAGGGCCTTCATGTTGCCGTTCACCCGCAGCGTGACGACCACGCTTTTCACACCGTCGCTGCCCCCCGCCTGCTTCCAGATGGTGTTCATGGCTTCGGTGGACTTGGTCAGCTTGGAGCCCGACAGCACGCCCGGTCCGATGCAGCCCATCAGGTGCGACGGCACTTCCGCGCGATGGATCAGGATCTCGGCGATCTTGCCCTGGTTGTTGCGCTTCTGGTGCCAGGGGTTGACCACGTAGCAGCCCAGGCGGTCGTGCCAGTACATCGCAGAATTGGGATAGTCGCGCCCGCCATCCAAGGCGACGTAGCCGTCCATCCGCTCGATCGCGTCGAAGGTGTTGCCGCGGATCGTCAGCTTGCCGACCAGGCCGTGGGCGGTGCCGCCGTTGAACTTGTTCTCCACGTATTGGCTGCCGCGGGTGTACTCGATAACGGCTGTCGTCATGGATGATCTCCGACCACTGGAAACGGCCCTCCTCCCCCCCTCGGGACGGAGCCACGCCGGCGAGCCGTCCGGCGGGCGAGGAGTTCGGGTCCGCCGCGGTTCGGTGGCGAAGAGTGCGCCGGATATATGAGGCGCTTTTGTGATCGGAGATGGGTTGTGGGGGGCGGCCATCGACCCTTTGGCCGCCGCCCCGGCCGGCCACCTACAGGCCCGCCGCCTCGCCCCAGTGCATCAGGCCGCCGCGCCAGCGCGGAAAGCCGAAGCCCAGGATCTCCACCAGGTCGACGGCGGCCGGCGAGGCGGCAATGCCCTCCGCCACGATCTGCCGGCCCTCCGCCACCATGGGTCCCAGGATCAGCCGCTGGATGGTTTCGGTGGAAAGATCCTTGCGTTCCGCACCGGCCTTGGCGGCTTCGTCGGCGATGATTTCCGCCACCTCATCGGACGGGCGCGGCGTGCGGTCGCCGGCCTCGTAGTCGTACCAGCCGCAGCCGGCCTTCTGGCCCAGCCGTCCGGCTGCCACCAGGCGGTCCGCCACGGGCGCGAACACGGTCTCGCCGCGCTCCCGGCTGGCTGCCCGCATGGCCGCGGCGATATCCAGCCCCGCCAGGTCCTGGGCCTCGAACGGTCCCATGGGCAGGCCGAAAGCGCGCATGGCGTGGTCGACATCGCCGGGATGGGCGCCCGACAGCAGCAGGCGTTCGGCCTCCCGCCGGAACACTTTCAAGATCCGGTTGCCGATGAAGCCGTCGCACACGCCGGCCAGCACCGGCGTCTTGCCCAGCTTGCGCGCCAGCGCCCAGGCGGTGGCCAGCGTTTGGTCGGACACCGTGTCGGTGCGCACCACCTCCAAGAGCTTCATCACGTTGGCGGGGCTGAAGAAGTGCAGGCCCACCACCGCATCGGGCCGCGAGGTGGCGGCGGCGATGGCGTTGGGATCGATATAGGAGGTGTTGGTGGCCAGCACCGCGCCCGGCTTGCAGGCGGCATCGAGCCGCCCGAACACCTCGCGCTTCACCTCCAGGCTCTCGAACACCGCTTCCACCACCACATCGGCGGTGCCGAGGGCGGCGGTGTCCAGCGACCCGGCGAGGCGGCCCCAGCGGGCATCCCGGTCGGCCTGGGAGAGGCGGCCGCGCTTCACTGCGCCGTCGAGGATGCGCGCCACGGCCGCCAGTCCGCGGTCGAGCGACGCCTGGTCGCGTTCCAGCAGGGTCACCGGCAGGCCGGCATCGAGAAAGGCGACGGCGATGCCCGCCCCCATGGTGCCGCCGCCCACCACGCCGGCCGCTTCCAGCGGGCCGGGCTTGGCGTCGACAGGCGCCTTCAGGGCCGCCCGCTCGGCGAAGAACACATGGCGCAGGGCCTTGGATTCCGGCGCCTTGCGCAAGTTGAGGTGGATTTGCCGTTCCTGGGCCAGCGCTTCGGGTGCCGGCATGCCCAGCGCATTGCGCAGGGACTGCAGGGCGAAGCCGGGTGCCGTCTGGCCGCGCAGCTTCTTGTCGGCGGCGGCGCGCTGGGCGGCCCAGAATTGCTGGTCCGCCACAGCCGGTGCCGGCCGGTTCAGGGTGCGCGGCGGCAGCGGCGCGGTGAGGGCGGCAGCAAGGTAGGTAAGCGCTTCGGCCTCCAGCTCGCCCCCCACCACAGCGTCCAGCAGTCCGGCCTCGCGGGCCAGGGCGGCGGTGATGGGCTGGCCTTGGCTGGCCATGCGGGCGGCCAGCTCCAGCGGCACCAGCCGCGGCAGCCTGATCGTGCCGCCGGCACCGGGGATGAGGCCAAGGGTGACTTCCGGCAGTCCCAGCCGGGTGCCCTTGGCGGCGATACGCCAGCGGCAACCGAGCGCCAGCTCCAGGCCGCCGCCGAAGGCAGTCCCGTGCATGGCGGCGAGCCAGGGCTTGGCCGCCGCTTCGATGCGCGCCACCACGTCGGGCAGATGGGGCGGCTGCGGTTCGCCGTCGAACTCCGAAACATCGCCGCCGGCCACGAAGGTACGGCCGCGGCAGAGAAGAACGGCACCGCGCACGGCGGGGTCGGCGTCCACCTTTTCGGCCGCCTCCATAAGGCCGGCGCGAACGGCCTTGGAGGTGGCGTTGACCGGCGGATTGTCGATCACCACAAGGGCGAGATCGCCCCGTGGCTCGATCGTCACAGGCATTGGGTCTCCTCCATGGGCACCGGGTCGGAGCGACCCGCTAGTGTGGTGGATCAGAAGTTCGTTCGATCAAGACGCCAGCCTGGAAACGAACTTCTGATCCGAAAACCACACTAGAGTCTTGAGTTAGCTAGTGTCCCGATGATTCCGAAGTTCGCTCGGGTCATGGCTTTGAGATCTTGCGAACTTCGGAATCGGGACACTAGGGCATTTTCCATTCGGTCTGCGCCGGCCCACGCCCCACTCGGCCACCCAAGCCATTGTAGAATATTGGACGGCCGGGTGGGGCGTGGGCCGGAACCGAATCCATAAAGCGCGATGGCGCTCTAGAGGCCGAGATAGGCTTCGCGAACGCGCGGATCTGCGATCAGATCGCTGGCCGCACCGGACATGGTGATCTGTCCGGTCTCCATGACATAGGCGCGGTCGGCGATGCTCAAGGCGGCAAATGCATTCTGCTCCACCAGCAGCAGGGTCACCCCCAGCGAGCGCAGGGACTTTACCGCGTCCAGCACCTGGGCCACCAGGATCGGTGCCAGGCCGAGGCTCGGTTCGTCCAGCAGAAGGCAGTTGGGCCGGCTCATCAGGGCACGCGCGATCGCCAGCATCTGCTGCTGGCCGCCCGACAGCCCGCCGGCGAGCTGGTAGCGCTTCTCCTTCAAGATGGGGAACATGTTGAAGGCATCTTCCCGGTCCTGGTCGTAGCGCTCGTCGCCGTGCAGGTAGGCCCCCAGGCGCAGATTGTCCTCCACGCTCAGGTTGGTGAAGATCTGGCGGCCTTCCGGCGACTGGGCCAGCCCCAGGCCGACCCTGCGGTGCGCCGGCAGCTTGGTGATGTTGTGGCCGTGGAACTCGATCGACCCCGCCGAAGCCGGCTGTACGCCGGACAGGCAGCGCAACAGGGTCGTCTTGCCGGCGCCGTTGGCGCCAACCACGGTGACGATCTCGCCGGCATTGACCTCCAGGTCGATGCCGTAGAGGGCTTCGATCCGCCCGTAGCGGCTGCGCAGATTCCTAACCGAGAGCATGGGCGTCGTCCGCATGGGGGCCAAGATAGGCCTCGATCACCTTGGCGTCCTTGGACACGGTGGCGGGCGGTCCTTCGGCGATCTTCACGCCGTGGTCCAGCACCACGATGTGGCTGGAGATCTTCATCACCAGCTTCATGTCGTGCTCCACCAGCAAGATCGCCACGCCGCCGCTGGAAATCTCCGCGATCAGCTTGTCGATCTCCTCCGTCTCCACGGCGTTGCAGCCTGCCGCCGGTTCGTCGAGCAGCAGCAGCCGGGGGTTCGCCGCCAGCGCGCGGGCGATCTCCAGGCGTTTCAGCGCACCATAGGAGAGGGACGACGCCATGATCGGCGCCACCTTCTCCAGCCCCACCATGGCCAAGAGGCGGTGGGCGATCTCCTCGGTCTGCCGCGTGCGGCGGCGCGAACTGGGCAGGTTGAGCAGATCGGCGAGCACCGAGCAGCGTTCGCCCAGGTGGCGGCCGGCCATGACGTTCTCCAGCGCCGTCATGTGCAGGTAGACCTGGAGGTTCTGGAAGGTGCGCGAGAGGCCCCGTTCCGCCAGGCGGTGCGGCGCCAGCCCGGTAACGTCCTTGCCGTCCAGTATCACCTTGCCGCGGCCGGGGCGGTAGACGCCCGAGACCATGTTGAACAAGGTGGTCTTGCCGGCGCCGTTGGGCCCGATGACCGAGACGACCTTGCCAGGATCGGCATCGAAGCTGACGGCGTCGACGGCGCGGACGCCGCCGAAGTCGATCCCCAGATTTTCGACGGAGAGCAAGCTCATGTCAGCCTCCCCGCCGGAACTGCCGGGCCAGGCTGGGCAGCAGGCCGGTCGGCAGGAAGATCATCACCAGCATCATGATGAGGCCGAGCGCCATATGCTCGTACTCGGCAAACACCGTCAGCGCCTGGGGCAGGGCGGTCAGCAGCCCGGCACCGAAGATGGCGCCGAGCACCGTGGCAGCCCCGCCCAGTACGGTCATGGTCATCCACTCGATGGATTGCAGGAAGCCGGCGATGTCCGGCGTGACGAAGCCGTTGAGCAGGGCCTGCAGCGACCCGGCCAGCGACGCGTACACGGCGGAAATCACGAAGGCGGTCAGCTTGTAGCGGGCGACATCCACGCCCAGGGTGCCGGCGGCCACCTCGCTGTCGTGCAGCGAGCGCAGGGCCCGGCCGCTGGGGCTGGTGTGGAGGTTGAGTGCCAGATAGGCGCCCAGCAGCACGATCAGGCCCATGAACCAGTACCACACCTCCGAGGTGTTGAGGCCGAGGCCGAGGGCGTTGGACAGACTGCGCAGGCCAAGCGATTCCACCGACATGCCGTCGGGTCCGCCGGTCAGGTCCGCCTCGTTGTTGAGGACGATGAAGACCAGTATGCCGAACCCTAAGGTCGCCACCGCCAGGTAGTAGCCCTTCAGGCGCAGCACCGGCCGGCCGATGAGGAAGGCCAGCACGCCCGACAGGACGGCCCCGGCCAACAGCCCCAACACCGGGTGCACGTCGAAATGCACCGGGATGAGGGCCGCGGAGTAGCCGCCGATGCCGGCGAACCCCGCATGGCCGAGGCTGATCTGGCCGGCATAGCCGAACAGGATGACCAGTCCCGTCACCGCCAGGCCGTTCACCAGGATCACGGCGCCGATGCGGTAGTAGAACGAGCTGGGGAACGCCAGCGGGGCCAGTGCGATGCACAGCGCCAGGGCGATCAGCGTCCAGGATTTTGCTGAGAGCTGCATCACACGCGCTCCGCCACGCGCGGCCCGAACAGTCCCCGGGGCATGGTGAACAGCACCACGAGGATGACGATGAAGGCTGCCGCGTCCTTGTATTCAGATGAGAGGTAACCGGCCGTCATCTGCTCGATCAGGCCGATCAGGAAACCGCCCACAAGGGCGCCCAGGGGCGATCCCATGCCGCCCAACATGGCTGCGGCGAAGCCCTTCAGGGCCAGGCTGATGCCCATGTCGTAGCTGGTCAGCGTGATCGGCGTCGCCAGCACGCCGGCCAGTCCGCCGACCGCAGCGGAAATGCCGAAGCTCAGGGTCATCATATGGTTGGTGTTGATGCCCACGAGCTTGGCGGCCAGCCGGTTGTTGGCGGTCGCCAGCACCGCCTTGCCGATCACCGACTTGGTGAGGAAGACGTACAGCGCTGCGAAGATTGCCAGGCCGCCGCCCACCACCCACAGGCTCTGCGGCACGATGGTGGCGCCCATGATGCCGATCGGGTCCTCGCCGGTGAAGGCCGGGAAGCGGTGGATCTGCTTGTCGAAGACGATGGCGGCCAGGCCCCGCAGGAAGATCGAGGCACCGATGGTGATGACGATCAACGACACCACCGAAGCGCCGCGAGCGGGTTCGACCGCAAGCTTGTTGAGCAGCACACCGACCACGGCCGCGATAGCGATGGCCAGCAGGGCAGCCAGCCACAGGGGTGTACCTGACGCGTACAGGAAGGCGGTGACCATGCCACCGATCATCACGAACTCGCCTTGGGCGAAGTTCACGACGTCCGACGCGTTGTAAATGAGGGTGAACCCCAAAGCGACCAGGGCATAGACGGCGCCCACGGTCATGCCCGAAAAGGCAAACTGAAGGAACTCAGACATCTTCGGCTCCGGCGTGGCGCCGCCCGATGTTTGGCGCGGCCATGGTAAGCCACGGACCGGCGCCGTTGCCAGCGCCGGTCCGCTCGTCGGCTAGTCAGTCGGAGTTATTCGACCAGCGTCCAATGGCCGTCGACGATCTCAAGCATCCGGAAGGCCGACAGGTCGAGGCCCATATGGTCCTCCGGGGACATGTTGAACACGCCCGTCACGCCAACCCAACCGGTGGTGTTTTCGATCGCCTCGCGCACCGCCTCGCCGTCGGTGGTGCCGGCAGCCTCGATGGCGTTCACCATCAGCCAGAAGGCGTCGTACGCATAGCCGCCGAAGGTCGACACCGGCTCGTTGTAGCGCGCCACATACGCATCGCGGTACGCGGTCACCACATCGTGCTGGGGATCATCGGCCGGCAGCAAGTCCACCACCAGGGTGGCCGAGCCGGGCAGGCGCACGCCGTTGGCCGCTTCGCCGGCCAGCTCGATGAACGCGTCCGACGCGACACCGTGCGACTGGTAGAGCGGCAGCTCGATCCCGAGCTGGGCATAGTTGCGGGTGACGATGGCCGGGCCCTGGCCGAAGCCGGGGTTGACGATGGCCTGGACGCCGTCGGTCGCCGCAATGCTGGTGAGCTGCGGGGTCATGTCGGAGTCGCGCGGTCCGTAGGTCTCGTCGGCGGCGATGGTGATGCCGTATTCGGGGGCCACGTCGATGCACTGCTCGCGCATCGAGGCGCCGAAGCCGCCCTGCCCGGAGATCAGGCCGATCGAGGTGAGGCCGCGGGCATTGAGGTCGGTGTAGATGCTCTCGCACGCCATGCGGTCGGTGTGCGGCGTCTTGAACACCCAGGGGTTCACCGGGTCGATGATCGACACCGCGCCGGCCATGGAGATGAACGGGATCTCGTTCTCCTCGAACACCGGGGCGACGGCGAGGGTGACGCCGGTGGTGGAGCCGCCGACCACGGCCACCACCTCGTCGTCTTCGACCAGGCGGGTGGCCAGCGTGCGGGCGGTGTTGGCGTCGCCGCCGTCATCGTAGTGGATGAGGACGACTTCTTCGCCGTTGATGCCACCGTTGGCGTTGAGCTCTTCGACCAGCATTTCCAGCGTCTTCAGCTCGGGGTCGCCGAGGAAGGAGGCCGGACCGGTCACGGACAGGATGCTGCCGATGCGGATTTCTGCGTTCGCGGGGCTGGCCGCGAGCAGAACCAAGGCGGAAATTGCGGCAGTGCTACTCATCAGGCGCATTTTTTGGGTTCTCCCTAACGTTTGTTCTGTTTGTTCTGCGTCTACGCGGCCAGGCGGCGTACCGCCGCCACCCGGAACCGGTTTGCCACGAAGGCAAGATCGGTGAAACAGGCGTTTGCTGCCGGGTTGGCGCCGGTCGCGTGGTAGTCGCTGAAGGCGGTACTTTGATTGACGTAGATGTCGCCGACAAGGTTGCACGACAGGTTGGCGCCAACCTCCGCAAAGGCGTCCTCGGCATGATCGAGGAAGCTCGCATCGGTGGCGTAGACCGCCGCTGTGATCGCCCCCTTGTTCTTCACGCCGGCGATGGCACGGGCCAGGCCGTCGGCGGGTGAGTCGACCGCCACCACGAAGGCGATGGGGCCGAAACGCTCTTCGCTGTGGGCATCGCTGGAGGCGGCATCGATGGCCAGCAGCAGCGGCGTGGCGGTGCGCGCACCTGCCATGCCCTCGATGGGCCCGGAGTCCCGCACCACGCGGCCGAGCGACCGGCACTCCTCGATCCGCGCCATCGTCGCATCGGCGGCAATGGCACCGCACACGGCGGCCGCGCGGCCGGGATCGGACAGCAGCTTGTCGGTCGACTTGGCGATGCCCTCGGCCACCTCCTCGAAGCTCTTGTGGCCGTCGTCGGTGTCGATGCCGTCACGCGGCACGTAGAGCGCCTGCGGAGCGGTGCACATCTGGCCGCTGTAGAGCGAGACGGAGAAGGCCAGGTTGGCGCACATGCCGCGGAAATTGTCGGTGCCCGCGATCACCACGGGGTTGACGCCGGCTTCTTCGGAATACACCTGGGCCGCCCCGGCATTGGCGCGGATCCACGACCCGAAGGTGCTGGAGCCGGTGTAGTCGATCAGCGCCACGTCGGGGTGGCCGATGAACGCCTTGGCCAGCTCGCCGCCGGGGTTTTCCGACGCCAGCACCGCCACATTGGGGTCGAGCCCCTGCTCGGCCACCACCTCGCGGATCACCTTGACGGTGATGGCGAGCGGCAGGATGGCCGCCGGGTGCGGCTTGACGATCACCGGGTTGCCGGTGGCCAGGCTGGCGAACAGGCCGGGATAGGAATTCCAGGTGGGGAAGGTGTTGCACCCGATCACCAGGCCGAGGCCGCGCGGCACGATGCGCCAGCGCTTTTCCATGTCGATGGTCGTGCCCTTGCCGGCCGGCTTCGACCAGCTCGCCGTGGCCGGCGTATAGGCCATGGCTTCCCAGGCATAGGCGACGGCCTCCAGGCCGCGGTCCTGGGCGTGCGGCCCGCCGGCCTGGAAGGCCATGGGGAAGCCCTGGCCGGTGGTCTTCATCACCGCCGTGGCGATTTCGAAGCTGCGGGCATTCAGCCGCTTCAGGATTTCCAGGCAGATGCCGACGCGCGCTTCGGGCCCGGCCGCGGTCCAGGACGGCAGGGCCGCCTTGGCGGCGGCGATCAGGCTGTCGGCCGAAGCCGCGGGATAGCTGACGTTGAGTGCGCCGCCATAGGGCGACACTTCGGCCCCCACGGTGCCCTCGCCGGGGTGGCCGGGAAGCTCGAAGGTGGCGCCGAGATAGGCTTCGTAGGCGGCCTCTCCATCGGCCTTCGCGGTCTCGCCGTACACCTTGCCGCTCGGCATCTCCGGGAATGCGGCCCAATACTTTCGGGACCGTGCAGCCGCCACCGCATCTTCCAGCAGAGCGCGATGCTGCTCGAACAAGGTCGCCATTTATCCCCCCGGCGTTTTCTCAGGCTTCGATTCATTTTTCGGCGTCTGCCGATGCGGTGTATGATTGACCGACCGGACGGTCTCTGCAAGAACTTTCAGAAAGCAAGCGTCCGGAGGAAGGATCTTGCGCCACAAAGGGGACCCGGAGGAAACCATGTCCGAACAGCCACCGCTGTTGGTGGAGACCGCCGAAGGCATTTGCCGCCTTACGTTGAATCGCCCCGAGAAGTTGAACTCTTTCAACGTCGCGCTGGGCGAGGCGCTGCAACAGGCGCTGGACGTGTGCGCGAGCGACGACGCGATCCGCGCCGTGGTGCTGACCGGCGCCGGGCGCGCCTTCTGCGCGGGCCAGGACCTGGGCGACCGCGATCCCTCCAAGATGACCGAGGCCCCCGACCTCGGCAGCACGCTGGAGCGCGTCTACAACCCCATCATCCGCCGCATCCGGGCGCTGGAGAAGCCGGTGCTGTGCGCCGTCAACGGCGTGGCGGCCGGGGCCGGGGCCAATCTGGCGCTGGCCTGCGATATCGTGTTCGCCGCCAAGTCGGCCAAGTTCATCCAGGTGTTCGCCCGCATTGGACTGCTGCCCGACTCCGGCGGCACCTGGATGCTGCCGCGGCTGATCGGCGAGGCGCGTGCCAAGGCGCTGGCCATGACGACGGAGCCGCTGGCGGCGGACACCGCGGCCGACTGGGGCCTCATCTGGAAGGCGGTCGAGGACGACCAGGTGCTCGCCGAAACCCTGAAGCTGGCCGGCCAGCTCGCGGTCGGGCCGACGGTCGCCTATGGGCTGATCAAGCAGGCGGTGCAGGCCGCCGCCGACCAGTCGCTCGACAAGCATCTCGACCTGGAACGCGACTACCAGCGCATTGCCGGCCGCACGCCGGACTATGCCGAAGGGGTGGCCGCGTTCCTGGAAAAGCGCCCGGCGAAGTTCCGAGGTGTGCGATGACGGCACCCGACGACGCGGCCAAGGTGTCGGTTCCCGACGATCCCCAAGCACTGGCAAGCGCCTGTGCCAAGGCGATGTGGGACGACGACCGGGCGTCGCAACGCTTGGGAATGCAGATCCACTCGGTGGCGCCCGGGCAGGCCGTCCTGTCCATGTCGATCACCGAAGCCATGACCAACGGGCATGGCGACGGCCACGGCGGCTACACCTTCCTGCTCGCCGATTCCGCCTTCGCCTTCGCCTGCAATTCCTACAACCAGCGCACCGTCGCGCAGCATTGTTCGGTGACCTTCCTGGCGCCGGTGGCGCTGGGCGACCGGCTGACCGCCGACGCACGGGAAATCAGCCGAAAAGGGCGCGGCGGGATCTACGATATCCGCGTCACCAACCAGCGGGGCGAAACGGTCGCCGAGTTCCGGGGCCATTCGCGAACCGTCAAGGGGAAACTTCTGCCGGAGGCGGCCGAAGACGCCGACCCCAGCAACTGAGGAGGACCGTCCATTGGAAGCTAGCGTTCAGAACAAGGGTGAGCTGGAGCCGATCGAGAAGGCTTCGCGTGACGAACTGGCCGCCGTGCAGTTGCAGCGGCTCAAGTGGACCCTGAACCACGCCTATAACAATTCGCCGTTCTACAAGAAGCGGTTCGACGAGGCGGGCGTTCACCCCGATGACCTGCAGTCCCTGGCCGACCTGCGCCTGTTTCCCTTTACCACCAAGAGCGACTTGCGCGCCAACTACCCCTTCGGCATGTTCGCCACCCCCATGGAAGAGGTGGTGCGCGTCCACGCCTCCAGCGGCACCACCGGCAAGCCCACTGTGGTGGGCTACACCCGCAACGACATCGAGACCTGGGCGACGGTGGTCGCCCGCTCCATCCGCGCCGCCGGGGGCAGCGCCAGGGATATGGTGCATGTCGCCTATGGCTACGGCCTGTTCACCGGCGGCCTGGGCGCCCACTACGGCGCGGAAAAGCTGGGCTGCACGGTGATCCCCATGTCCGGTGGTGGCACGGAAAAGCAGGTCCAGCTGATCCGGGACTTCAACCCGGACATCATCATGGTGACCCCTTCCTATATGCTCAACATCGCCGATGAGATGGATCGCCAGGGAATAGACCCCCGTGAACTGGCGCTGCGGGTGGGCATTTTCGGGGCGGAACCCTGGACCGAGGCCATGCGCCTGGAAATCGAGCAGCGCCTGGGCATCGATGCGGTGGACATCTACGGCCTGTCGGAGGTGATGGGGCCCGGGGTGGCCCAGGAGTGCCTGGAGACCAAGGACGGCCCGACCATCTGGGAGGACCACTTCTACCCCGAAATCATCGATCCGGAAACCGGTGAGGTGCTGCCCGACGGCGAGGAAGGCGAACTGGTATTCACCAGCCTCACCAAGGAAGCCATGCCGGTTATCCGCTACCGTACCCGCGACCTCACGCGCCTGCTGCCGGGCAGCGCCAGGACCATGCGGCGCATGGACAAGATCACCGGGCGCAGCGATGACATGATGATCGTGCGCGGCGTCAACGTCTTCCCGACCCAGATCGAGGAACTGATCCTGAAGATCCCCGATCTGGCTCCCATCTATCAGCTTGTGGTCAGCCGCGAAGGCCACCTGGACAAGCTGGAAGTGAACGTGGAGATGCGCCAGCACATGTCGCGCGGCTGGAAGATGGATGCGTCCGCCGCCGCCGCCCATGCCAACGAACTGCGCCACCAGATCAAGGCGCTGATCGGTGTGAGCACCACGGTCAACGTGCTGCAGCCCGACTCCATCGAGCGTTCGGTGGGCAAGGCCAAGCGCGTGATCGACCAGCGGCCGAAGGGCTGAGGCCGGGAAACCGGCGGCAGGCCGCTCTGGCCTGCAAGGACGACTGTCCGGAGATCTTGGTCCGCCCGCCCGCAGCAAAGCGACATTGAGCGCAGCGGGCCAAGACCTTCCGAACGACGCCGCGGCGCCGTTCGGCGGAATACCCTGGACGCTTCGCAAGGACTGTTGGCGGAGGGTTCTAGGAATTTTCACCTACCGGCATGGGCCGGGCGAACACCAGGGCCATCGCAAGGATGGCCGGCGGCGGCGCCGAACGAGACCAGGAGCCGCTGCAGCGGTGCTCAGGAGTCCGCTAAGTCGGGCGCAGCATCGTCAAGTGACGTCGAGATTAGCTGGGGGCACGAAAGACGATGGTTGAGAGCACGAACAGCGGCGGCGTGATGCAGCAGATTACCGACAATCTGCAGAGCTATCAGAGCGCCGCCAAGCAACTCATGGCCATGCTCGGCCAGGTGGGGGGCCAGACGCTTCCCTCTGCTGGGGAGACCGAGCACGCGGGCCATCACCCGCCGGGCGAACTGGTCGACTTCCAGTACCTGTCCGGGCTGCAGCAGTTCGCCACCTCGCAGCTCAGCGAGTACGCGGCGGCATCGCAGCGCATGGTCAACCTGATGTTCCAGAAGCCGGAGCAGGCCTACCAACAGATCACGCGCTTCTGGACCGAGCAGTTCCGCATTCTGACGGGCGTATCGAACCTGTCGCCGGATCGCGGCGACCACCGCTTCGCCGACCCGAGTTGGACCACCAACCCGTTCTACAAGCAGGCGATGCAGACCCACCTGTCGGTGCGCAAATGCCTCGACGACTGGGTCGATAACCTGGAAGTCGAGCACAAGGAGGCCGAGCAGCTCCGCTTCGCGGTGACCTTGCTCACCGACGCGCTGGCACCGTCCAACTGGCCGACCAATCCCGCGGCCCTGAAGCGCCACATGGAAACCCAGGGCGAAAGCGCCATCCGGGGTATCCAGAACTTCGTCGACGACATCCTGCACAACAACGGCATGCCGTCGATGGTGAAGCGCGGTGCGCTGAAGGTCGGCGTCGACATGGCCACCACCCCGGGCAAGGTGGTCTACCGCTGCGAGGTGTTCGAACTGATCCAGTACGCTCCCAGTACCGGGGAGGTGTACCAGCGGCCGTTCCTCATGGTGCCGCCGCAGATCAACAAGTACTACTTCTACGATCTGTCGCCGAAGAAGAGCCTGATCCGCTTCGCCGTGGAGACCGGCCTGCAGGTGTTCACCCTGAGCTGGCGCAACCCCACCCAGGAACACCGCGACTGGAACTTCAACACCTACATTGCGGCGATCGAGGAAGCCATGGGCGTGATCGCCGAGATCACGGGCTCCCCCGACCTCAACATCGAGGGCGGCTGCGTCGCCGGCATCACGGTGGTGGGGCTGCTTGGCAGCCTGGCCGAGCGCGGCGAGACGAAGGTGAACTCGGCGACGCTGATGGTGACCTCGCTGGACACCAGTGCGGAAACGCAGCTCGGCTCGCTGGCCTCGCCGGCGATGCTGGAACTGGCGGATATGAACACGTCCGCCAAAGGGGTGATGGACGGCGCCGAAATGGGCCGGGTCTTCGCCATGCTGCGGCCCAACGAGTTGATCTGGAACTACTGGGTCAACAACTACCTGCTGGGCAACGACCCGCCGACCTTCGACGTGCTCGCCTGGAACGCCGACACCTCCCGCATGGCGGGCGGCCTCCACCACGACATCCTGGATCTGGTGAAGAACAACACCCTGGTTAAGGGCGAGTTCATGGTCCAGGGAGCCCCGGTCCGCCTCAAGGCAATCGAGTGCGACCAGTTCTGGCTGTCCGGCTCCACCGATCACATCACCCCGTGGCGTGCCTGCTACACCTCGGCCAAGCTGCTTGGTGGCAAGCGCGAGTTCGTGGTGAGCGACGGCGGGCACATCCAGAGCATGGTGTCCTCGCCGGCCAATCGCAAAGCCAGGTTCCATGTCAACAGCAAGCAGCCGAAAGACCCGGATGCCTGGCTGGAAGGAGCGACGGAGCACGATTCGAGCTGGTGGCTCTACTGGCGGGATTGGATCACGAAGCGCTCCGGCGAGCTGCGCACGGCGCCGGACGCCCTTGGCAGTGCGCAACATCCGGCGCTGACGGATGCACCTGGCACATACGTCTTCGAATGAGCATGCAACCACTGGCGATTGATATGGCCCCCACCAAGAATCCGACCCGAAGCGCAGGCACCGACCTGAGCATCGCGATGGTCGAAGCGAACGGGATGCCGCTCAGAACGGCCACACGGCCGGGATCCGGAGAGCGACCGCCGCTCGTGCTCCTCAACGGTATCGGCGCACAGCTCGAAGCCCTGAACGGCTTCGTCAAGGTGCTCAACCCCGACATCGGCGTCATCATCTTCGACGTCCCGGGCGTCGGCGGCTCGCCGAAGCCGTCGCGGCCGTTCCGGATGAGCCACATGGCCATCACCATGGCGGCCCTTCTGGATAAGCTCGGGCACGCCCAGGCCGACGTCTTCGGCGTCTCCTGGGGCGGGGCGCTGGCGCAGGAGTTCGCCCACACCTGTCCCAACCACTGCCGGCGCCTGATCCTGGGTGCCACGGCACCGAGCTCGATGACCATCCCGCGCAAGCCGATGGCGATGATGACCATGATGAATCCGATGCGGTTCACGCAGAAGGATTACGTGGCCAACAACGCCATGAAGATGTACGGCGGCAAGCTGCGCGATGATCCGACGGCGCTCGGCAACCTGACCGAGCATATGGCCGGCGGTGCCGGCTCCATGGGCTCCGTCATGTACCAGATGATGGCGCTGATGGGCTGGACCAGCCTGCACTGGCTGCACCAGATCAAGCAGCCCACCCTGGTGATCGCGGGCAAGGACGATCCCATCGTCGCGCCCACCAACGCCCAGACCATCGCCAACCGCATCCCCAACGCGCGGCTGGAGATGGTGGATTGCGGCCATCTGTTCATCCTCACCATGGCCGAGGAGATTGCGGCGATGGTCGACGACTTCCTGGGCGGCCCGCCATGACCATCCTGCCGGAGTCGCGCCGCATCCGGGTCGACGATGTCGAGCTTCACTGCGAGATCGTCGGCGAAGGCGAACCGCTCCTGCTGATCCACGGTCTGGGGTCCTGTACCGAGGATTGGCAGCCGCAGATCGAAGCGTTCAGCCGCGACTACCGGGTGATCGCGTTCGACCTGCGTGGCCACGGGCGCTCCACCAAGCCCCGCGACGGCTACAGCATCGAGCGCTTCGCCCGCGACACGGCCGCCTTGATCAACCAGTTGGGACTCGCCCCCGTCCATGTCGTCGGCATCTCGCTCGGCGGCATGGTGGCCTTCCAGCTCGTGGTGGATGCGCCGGAGCTGGTGAAGACCATGACCATCGTGAACAGCGGGCCGGCGGTGCCGGCGGCGACGTTCAAGCAGCGCATGCCCCTTTATGTCCGGCTGGTCTATCTGCGGACATTGGGGCTGCGCCAGATGGCCAAGAAAGTGGTCAAGGGGCTGTTTCCCGAGCCGGGACAGGAAGCGCTGCGGCAGGGCTTCATCGAGCGCATCACGCGCAACGACAAGCACTGCTACATCGCCTCCCTGAAGGCCATCTTCGCCGGCTGGGGGGTCGCCCGGCACCTGGGCGAGATCCGCTGCCCCGTGCTCGTGATCGCCGCCGACCAGGACTACACGCCGGTGGCGCTCAAGCAGCTCTACGTCGACCGCCTGCCCAATGCCCGGATGGTGGTCGTTCCCGATTCACGCCATGCGCTGCCGATGGAGAAGCCACGCGAGTTCAATCGGGCACTCGCGGATTTCCTCGCTCCGCTCACGGGGGGTGCCGGGAGCACCTCCTCACCTCAGGAAGCTCAATAGGAGAAACACCGTGATCCAAATCGGCAACGTCTTGCTGAAGAATCCGTTGTTCCTCGCCGCAGGTTGCGCGAAGCACCCCGACGGGGCGCGCAAGATTCTCGCTTCGCCGTCCGCCGCCCTGGTTGTGGGCAGCATCACGACGGAGCCCTACGGCGTCGACGATGGCGACGTGCTGTGGTGCGATGGTGCCCGCTCGGTCACCGGCTTCGGGTTCCCCAACGCCGGCATCGATGCCTGGCAGTCGGACCTCGTGGAACTGGCTGCGGCCGCCCAGGAGGCGGAAAAGCCCTTCGTCGTCAATGTCGCTGGCAACAGCGTGGAGGACTACCTCAACCTCGCCGAGCGCGCCTTCGTCGCCGGTGCGGATGCGGTGGAGCTGAACTTTGCCTGGCCGTGCCTGCTCAGCTCGCGCCTGGTGAAGCACTCGTTCTCCGACGATCCGGCGGCAGTGACCGAGCTGCTGCGGGCGGCCCGTCACCGCTTCGCCGGCAAGCACGGCGACCTGTGGCTGAAGTTCTCGCCCATGCAGCCGACCATCCTGGAACAGATGGCTGCAGCCATCGGTGAGGTGGGCGGCAAGCTGGTGACGGCGGTGGCGTGCTGCGGGCCCTATCCGCGCACGCTGTTCCTGGAACCCGACGGCAGCTCGGTGGTCGGCAGCGACTCCTTCGGCCAGATGAGCGGCGAGGTGCTGCGGCCGATCGCCTTGGGGCAGGTGCGCCAGTTCCGCACGCTGCTGCCGGCGGAGGTCTCTGTCATCGGCATCGGCGGCGTTTCGATCCGCGAGCATGTCGACCAGTACCTCTACATGGGGGCGGCCGCGGTGGGCCTGACCACGGCCTACCAGGTCGGCGGCACCAGCGTGTTCGACTACCTGTTCGCCGAAGAGGTGACGGCCTAGGCGCGGTCCGGACGGACGGGGCGGCCGGGTGGGTGCTGCGGCACCGGCCCGGCCGCGGCCCCCGGCGAGGCTGTCTGGCTTCACACACCACACCAACGAAGAACAAGCAAACCGCGTAGGGAGAGACTGTCATGTCCGTTTACAGACCGGACCCGGGTGATCCGGGATCGATGGGTCCTGCCGCCGCCACCGGCGGCCCGGTCCCTGCGCGGCGCACGCCATCGGGCCTCGGGGTGCCGCATCCGGCCACCTGAGTGCTTGTCCCGCCGGCGGTCGGCCGGCGGGGCCGGGACGGGTGGTCTCAGGCCGGTCCGCGCGGGCACGCCATCGCCTGAGGAGGGGATAGCGGCCGTCCGGGGCCACCCACACCCGGCATTTCCGATTTCAGGGCACGGGCTCGGCAACAGCCGGACACCGGCCCCGACACCAAGCCGCGCCGACCGGCCGGCAAGACAGGACACCTGATCGACAACCGGCCGGATGGCGCAGCCGCTGGGTGCACACCACCAACGCTGCCGGACGGCCGAACCGCCACGCAAGTCGTTAGAACACGAAGGAGGCTACAGATGGGTTCAAGCAACTTCTTCATCCGGAAGGCAGCCGTGCTCGGCACGGGCATCATGGGCCCGCGCATCGCGGCACACCTGGCCAATGCCGACGTTCCGGTGGTCCTGTTCGGGATGTCCGAAGAGAGCGGCATCCCCAACGCAGACCCGGTCAAGGCGCTTCAGGGGCTGAAGAAGCAGGACCCGGGCGCCTTCGTTTCCAGGTCCCGCGGCGCCTATGTGGACACCGCCACCTATGAGGAGAACCTGGACGTCCTGGAATCCTGCGATCTGATCATCGAAGCGATCGTCGAGAACTGGGACGCCAAGGAAGATCTCTACAAGAAGATCGCCCCGCACATCCGCCCCGATGCCATCCTCGCCTCCAATACCTCCGGCCTGTCGGTCAACAAGATGGCCGAGCTGCTGCCCGAGGGGCTGCGCAAGAACTTCTGCGGCGTGCATTTCTTCAACCCGCCGCGGCACATGGCCCTGGTGGAGCTGACGCCGTGCGACGCCAGCGATCCGGCGATGCTCGACCGGCTGGAGTCCTGGATGGCCACGCGGCTCGGCAAGAGCATCGTGCGCGCCAAGGACACCCAGAGCTTCGTGGCCAACCGCATCGGCCTGTTCTCCATCCTGGCGGTGATGCACCACACCAAGGCGTTCGGGCTCGGCCTGGACGAGGTGGACCAGCTCACCGGGCGGCTGATCGGGCGGCCGGCCACCGCCACCTTCCGCACCTCCGACATGATCGGCCTGGACACCCTCAATTCCGTCATGGGCGTGCAATACCGCACCCTGCCGGACGATCCGTGGCGGGACTACTTCCTGGCGCCGGACTGGTTCGCCGGGCTGATCGCCAAGGGTGCGCTCGGCCTGAAGACCAAGGGCGGCATCTACCGCAAGGCCGGCAAGGACATCACCGTGCTGGACCTGGCCACCCAGGACTACCGGCCCTCGGGCGGCAAGGCGTCCGATGAGGTGACGGCGATCTTCAAGATCAAGGACCCGGTGGAGCGCTTCGCCAAGCTGCGCGCCAGCGCCGATCCGCACGCCCAGTTCCTGTGGGCCTACATGCGCGACCTCTTCCACTATGCCGCCTACCACCTGGCCGACATCGCCGATAACGTGCGCGATGTCGACTATGCCATGCGCTGGGGCTGGGCCTGGTCGACCGGTCCGTTCGAGACCTGGCAGTCGGCCGGCTGGGCGGCGTTGGCCGCGGCGATCCAGGAGGATATCGACGCCGGCAAGGCCATGGCCAAGGTGGCGCTGCCGGGCTGGGTGACAGCGCGCAACGGCGTCTATGACGGCGGCAATGCCTATTCGCCGGCCGAGGATGCCCTGAAGGGCCGTTCCAGCCTGCCGGTCTATGCCCGCCAGCTCTTCCCCGATCCCATCATCGGCGAAAAGGTCGACCAGGGCGAAACCCTGCATGAGACGGGCAGCATCCGCCTGTGGCGCCTGCCCAACATCGACAACGACATCGCCATCCTCTCCTTCAAGAGCAAGATGCACTCGCTGGAGAAGGGCGTGGTGGACGGCATCCACGAGGCCGTCGCCATGGCCGAGGCGGACTTCGACGGCCTGGTGGTGTGGCACGGCGCGCCCTTCGGTGTCGGCGCCAACCTCGCCGAGCTGCTGGAGTTCATCAAGGTGGACGACTGGGCCTCGGTGGAAGGGGCCGTGGCCCACTTCCAGGCGGCCACCAAGGCGTTGCGCTACGCCCAGGTGCCGACGGTGGCGGCGGTGGAAGGCATGGCCTTCGGCGGTGGTGCCGAGGTGGCGATGCACTGCGCCCACCGCGTGCTGGCGCTGGAGAGCATGATCGGCCTGGTGGAAGCCGGCGTCGGCCTGATCCCCGCCGGCGGCGGCTGCAAGGAGCTGGTGCGGCGCGCCTCGGACCTCGCCATGGCGCGCACGCTGAAGGATCCGTGGGAGGACATCCAGAAGGCCTTCCGCAGCATCATCCGCGGCGCCACCTCCCGCGGTGCCGTGCACGCCCAGGAGATGGGCTTCGCCAGCCCGTGCGACACCGTGCGCTTCAACCCGCGCGAAGTGATCTACGTGGCCCTGAAGCAGGCCCGCGCGCTGGCCGATGCGGGCTACAACCCGCCGCTGCCGGCCCGCGACATCAAGGTGATCGGCGCCCAGGGCCGGGCCACCCTGCGCATGGATCTGGTGAACCTGCGCGACGGCGGCTTCATGAGCCCGCACGACTACCTGGTCTCCGATACCGCGGCGATGGTGCTGTGCGGCGGCGACGTCGACCCCGGCACCCTGGTCGACGAGGACTGGCTGCTGACCTTGGAGCGCAAGTCGTTCGTCGCCCTCGCCAAGACCGAGCCGACGCAACAGCGAATGGCGCACATGCTGCAAACCGGCAAGCCGCTGCGCAACTGAACGCCAGCCCAGGAGATATTCCCCATGAGCAAGCAAATTCAGGACGCCTACATCGTTGCCGCCACGCGACTGCCGATCGGCCGGCGCAACGGCTACTTCAAGACCACCCGGCCCGACGACATGCTGGCCCACTGCATCAAGTCGGTGCTGGCGCAGGTGCCGGAGATCGACCCGGCGCGCATCGGCGATGTGGTGGGCGGCTGCGCCCTGCCGGAAGCCGAGCAGGGGCTCAACGTCACCCGCATGGGCGCCATCCTCGCCGGTCTGCCCAAGAGCGTGCCCGGCGTGCAGGTGAACCGCTTCTGCTCGTCCGGCCTGCAGGCGGTGGCCATGGCCGCCGACCGCATCCGCGTCGGCGAAGAGGACATCATGATCGGCTGCGGCACCGAGACCATGAGCATGGTTACGATGCTCGGCAACAAGGTGGTGCTGAACCCGGCCCTCTATGACAACCCCGAGCACAAGGGCGTGCCCATGGGCATGGGCCTGACGGCGGAGAACGTGGCCGAGCAGTGGACCGTGTCCCGCGAGGACCAGGACGAGTTCGCCTACCAGTCGCACCAAAAGGCGATCGCCGGCATCGACAACGGCACCTTTGCCGCGGAAACCACGCCCTACACGGTGCAGCAGCACCTGCCCGACCCGGAAACCGGCGGTATCAAGGTGATCGAGCGGGTGGTCAAGGACGACGAAGGCGTGCGCCGGGACATCAACCAGGAGAAGCTGGCCAAGCTGCGCCCGGTGTTCTCCGCCAAGGGGTCGGTCACCGCCGGCAACTCCTCGCAGATGTCGGATGGTGCCGCGGCCGTGGTGATGGTGTCGGAGAAGGTTCTGAAGGAACTGAACCTGACGCCGATGGCGCGCTTCGTCAGCTTCGCGGTGCGCGGCGTGCCGCCGGAGATCATGGGCATCGGCCCCATCGAGGCGATCCCCGCGGTGCTCAACAAGAGCGGCATCAAGCTCGACGACGTCGACTGGATCGAGCTGAACGAGGCGTTTGCCTCGCAGTCGCTGGCGGTGATCCGCACCTGCGGGCTGAACCCGGAGAAGGTGAACCCGCTGGGCGGCGCCATCGCCACCGGCCACCCGCTGGGCGCCACCGGAGCGGTGAAGACCGCCACGCTGGTGCACGCGATGAAGCGGGAGAACCTGAAATACGGGCTGGTCACCATGTGCATCGGGCACGGCATGGGGGCCGCCGGGATCTTCGAGGCGGTCTAGGCCGTCCTCAGGAGCGGTGGGGCCGTGGCGTCTGCCCGATGTGGCGCTGCGGCTCCCCCGACAGTTACGGCAGGCGCGCCGCCCGCACGGGTGCGGGCGGCCGCGTCGGCCACAGTTGACAAGTCATCGTTGCATCCATGATATGGCCGGCGGAATTGAGAACGCCCTCTAGATCTTGGATTCATAATGTCCGAGCGCACCGCCACGCCGATCGACGAAGGTGCGGGCGAGGACGACATTTCTGCGCTCAACCTGCGCCAGCTCCTGCTGAAGCGCTCCGCTTGGTTCGAGGAGCAGATCGTCGAGGCCGCCGACCGCTACGGCTATGGCTTCGTGACGCCGGCCATGAACCGGCTGTTCGCCCATATGCCGCGCCAACCCGTCAGCATCTCTGCCCTGGCGCGCCGGCTCGCGGTCAGCCGCCAGGCGGTGCACCAGACGGTGGCCGAAGCCTGCCGCCGCGGCATCCTGGAACTGGTGACCCACGACAGCGATGCCCGCTTGCGCAAGGTGCGCTTCACGCCCAAGGGCCGGGCCATGAAGCGGGCCGCCGCCCAGGCCGTGGAGGAGATCGAGGCGGAGCTGGAACGGCGGCTCGGGGCGGAGGACTTTGCGGCCTTGAGGCGCATCCTGGAAAGCACCTGGTAGGCCCGGTTTCGCCGCCCCGTCTGGGCCGGCGCAACCCCCTCCGGGCACCGACTTCGCAAACCCTGCACACCCGCCGCAAGTCAGGCGCCGCCTGGGTTAGCGCCGTGTTGACAAGCCACAGTCGTCAAGATACCTTGACAAAAATCCACGAGACGGCCGCAAGGCCGCCGTCCGTGCTGCGTGCACGGATGTCCGCGTTGGGGAGATGACCGCCCATGCAATCCACGATGATGCAGGTTCCGCTCAACGTCGCCCATCTGCTTGAGCGCGGCCGACTGTTCTTCGGCAGCCACGAGATCGTCTCGCGCCTGCCCGACAAATCGCTGGCGCGTACCAACTTCGCTGCGATCCACGACCGGGCGCGGCGCCTCGCCAAGGCGCTGGTGGCCGCCGGGGTGAAGCCGGGCGACGCGGTGGGCACCTTCATGTGGAATAGCTCCTGGCACCTGGAAGCCTATTTCGGCATCCCGGTGGCCGGTGCGGTGCTGCACACCATCAACCTCCGCCTGTCGCCCCAGGATATCGCCTACATCGTGGAGGATGCCGGCGACCGCATCATCCTGGTGGACGACGTGCTGCTGCCGCTGTTCGAGAAGGTGCTGCCGTTCACCAAGGTGGAGCGGATCATCGTGGTGCCCACCAGTGGGGCGCCGGTGCCGGACGGCTACGAGAGCTACGAGGACTTCATCGCCGAGGATGCGTCCGACTACCAGTATCCGCAGCTCGACGAGAACGCGCCGTGCGGCATGTGCTACACCTCGGGCACCGTCGGCCGCCCCAAGGGCGTCGTCCACTCCCACCGTGCCGTGGTGCTGCACGCGCTGTCGGTGTCGCTGCCCGACTGCCTCAACCTGTCCTGCCACGACTCCGTGTTCGTGGTGACGCCCATGTTCCACGTCAACGCGTGGGGCGTGCCCTTCGCCGCGGCCATGGTGGGCTGCAGCCTGCAGTTTCCCGGCCAGCACATGGGCGCTGAAGACCTGCTCGACATCATGGAAAGCGAGAAGGTGACGCTGGCGCTGGGCGTGCCGACCATCTGGATGTCGATCCGCCAGACGCTGGACCGCCAACCCGACCGCTGGAAGCTGGGCCACGGCACCCGGATGATGGTGGGTGGGGCGGCGGTGAACCCCGCCCTGGTCGGCGGTCTGGAAGCCCACGGGCTGTCGATCAAGCACGGCTGGGGCATGACCGAGTTGACGCCGGTGGGCACGCTGTCCTGGCTGAAGCCGGAACACACCAGCCTGCCGGCCGAACAGCAGTACGAGATCCGCGCCCGCCAGGGCCTGCCGATCCCGCTGATGGAATTGCGCATCATGGGCGACGACGGCGTGCAGCCGTGGGACGGCCAGTCGGTCGGCGAGCTGCAGGTGCGCGGCCCCATCGTCACCGGCGGCTATCACAACCAGCCGACGACCGAGGACAAGTTGACCGCCGACGGCTGGTTCCGCACCGGCGACGTGGCGTCCATCGATGCCGAAGGCTACATGCGGATTTCCGACCGCACCAAGGATCTCATCAAGTCCGGCGGCGAGTGGATCAGTTCGGTCGACCTGGAGAATGCCATCATGGGCCACCCGGCGGTGGCCGAAGCCGCGGTCATCGCCGTGCAGCACCCGCGGTGGGACGAACGGCCGTTGGCCGTGGTCGTCAAGCGCGAGGGCCAGAAGGTGACGGCCGACGACCTGCGCGCGTTCATCGCGCCGCGCTTCGCCAAGTGGCAGCTCCCCGACGACTTCATCTTCGTCGACTCCCTGCCCCACACCTCCACGGGCAAGTTCCTGAAGACGGCGCTGCGCCAGCAGTTCAAGGACTACGTCTCCTCGGCCCCCTGAGGGCCGAGCGGGGGCGTGCACCGCACGCCGGGCCCGCAGCCCGGATCATCTCTTCATCAACGGCATCCAGAATGGGAGGAACGGCCGATGGGCATTCCCGGATACGGCCTGAAGACGGTCAACGACTTCGTCGGCCAGGAACTGGGCGTTTCGAGCTGGCATTTGATCGACCAGGACAGGATCAACGCCTTCGCGGCGTGCACCGGCGACGACCAGTGGATCCATGTGGACGTGGCGCGGGCCAAGGCCGAAGGGCCGTTCGGCGGCACCATCGCCCACGGCTACCTGACGCTCTCCTTGCTGGCGCCGATGCAGATGGAAGTGGGCGTGATCCCGGAGGATGCGGGCCAGGCGATCAATTTCGGGCTGGACTCGCTGCGCTTCCTGTCGCCGGTGCCGGCAGGCTCGCGCATCCGCATGCGGTTCACGCTGCAGTCGGTGGAAGACCGCGGCAAGGGCCGGCTGCTCCTCAGAACCAAGAATACCATGGAAATCGAAGGCTCCGACAAGCCGGCCTTCACGGCGGAATCGCTGGCGCTGGTCTGGTAGCCGGCACGGGCGGACCGCGGCCCGGCCGGTCTACGCCGCCGGGCCCACCCCCCGAATCCTCGACAGCCAAACGCAAACCGGCAGCGGTGACGCCTGTCATCCGCTGCCGGCTGCTGTCCGGTTGCCGACCCGGGGCGCCGGTATCGGCGCCCTGGACCGGGCTTTGGCTAGACGTTCACGACGGCTGGCCTAGCGATTAGGTGGGCATGCCCTTGGTGGCGATCTTCTGCGCTTCCTCGGCGAACTCGCGGCCGATGGACGCCATCGCCTGGGCGTCGCCCGCCAGCTTCTCGCCGATGGTCTTCAGGAAGTCCTGCTGCTTGGAGAAGAACTCCTGCAGGTCCTGCGGCCCGGAGATGTCCGTCGCCGCCCGGAGCTGGCGCATGTTCATCTCGGTGTAGTCGCGCAGGCTGGCAAGCTGCATGGACGCAAGCTGCTCCAGCTTCGACAGGGTGAGCTTGTTGAGCTCCCGCGTCGGACCCAGGAACTTGTCGGTCTGGTCCTTGAACTGGTCGAAGGGCTGGTCTTTCATGGCGGTACCCCGATGGCTGTGGTTTCCCCGATGTTGCGGTGCAGCATAAGGCACTTCTTGCTGCAATGCAACATGTGCCTCCCGGCGGCCCCATGGCCATGCCCGGCGGTTTCCGGGGCTCTTCTCATTTGAGCATGGCAGATCGGTAGGCTTGTAAGGACATCGTCGCGGGAGGCGGGTCCGTCAAGCTGCGCCGCCGTCCGCCGCCACCCGCCATGATGCACGGGCGGCCGGGCCGCCAGCGCCGCACAGTTGCGCGGGCCGAGTCGCCCGCCGCCGGCGCGCACCGCGGGTATCACGCCGGTGGGCCTCGACAACCGGCCACACTCAACTCTACCTATGGACGATATTGTCAAGTTGAAAGACGGTCGCCGAGCAGGTAGGCTGCGCGGGCACAGACGGCGCGACGAGTCCCGCAGCAGGCGGCCGTTGCCGGACCGGACTGGTCCGGTTCCCGCGGTCCGGCCAAGGTCCCGCGGCGCACGGTTCCGGTGCGGCAGGGCAGGCGCCCGTTTCTCCTGCAGGATTGGCCCGCGTGGGGCGCCAGGCACGCGGTTGACGCCGGCACGGCGGCCGGGTGCGGCCGAAGTGCGCACTTGCGGTGGAGGATCTACGATGCTGCGTTGCAGGAGAAACCGATTGTACGAGACCGCAGCGTTGAGCTACCGTTTCGCAAGCTGACATTGAATAGACAGTCAAGATGGCTCGTACCCGCGCCCTCGACTACGATGAAAAGCGCCTGGCCATCTTGCGCCAGTCAGTCAGCGTGATCGCCGAGCGCGGAGTAGAACGCGCATCGATGGCGCAGATTGCTTTAGAATGCGGCGTATCCAAAGCACTTCTCTACCACTATTACACAAGTAAAGAAGAGCTTGTTTACGATATTCTGTCGAGCTACCTGGAAAATCTTGATGCTGTCATCGCCGATGCAGATGATCCCGATCTGCCGCCGGTAGAACGCCTGCGTCATCTGGTGCATACAACCCTGGATCACTATCGCGACAGCGACGATCAACATAAGGTCCAGATTACCGCCATGCGCGCCTTGCCGGCGGACAAGGTGGAGTCGCTGCGCGAGATCGAGCGCTCCATCGTCCACCGCTTCGCCACCGTGATCGAACGCGTCAACCCGGCGCTGACCGGCGATCGGCCGCGCCTGATGCCCGTTACCATGTCGCTCTTCGGCATGATGAACTGGGTCTACATGTGGTTCCGCGTGGACGGACCGCTGTCGCGCGACGAGCTGGCCGAGCTGATGACCCGGCTGATCATCAACGGCGTGCAGTCGCTGGACGAGCCGCAGCGGCCGGTCAACCGTGTCCAGTCTTCAGCCGGTCAAGGAACAGCGGGTCATAGTCGGGCGCTGTGACGCGGCGGCGGTCGGGCTCCGGTTCCGTCAACGGCGTCGTTTCTTCCAGCTTGGTGCGGGCCTCGACGGCAAGGCGCTGGTAGACGCCGGTGCCCCGCCGCTTCCAGTCGATCTCCTCCTGGCTCAATGCACGCACCACCTTGGCGGGCGCTCCCATCACCAGGCTGCCCGGCGGGATTTCCGCCTTGGCCTTCACGAAGGCCAGCGCGCCGACGATGCTGTTGTCGCCGATCACCGCCTCGTCCATCACCACCGCGTTCATGCCGACGAGGACGTTCTTGCCGATGCGGCAACCGTGCAGCACGGCCCCGTGGCCGATATGGCCGTCCTCGGCGATCACCGTTTCCAGGTTGGGAAAGGCGTGGACCACACAGGTTTCCTGCAAGTTCGATCCGGCTGCCATGACGATGCGGCCGAAATCGCCGCGCAGCACGGCGCAGGGGCCGACATAGCAGCCGGGGCCGACGATCACGTCGCCGATCAGCACGGCGGCGGGATGAACGAATGCGGTCGGATCGACGACGGGGCGCACCCCGTCGTAGGCGTAGACCTGTGCCATATGCCTCAACCCTTCTTGCCGGCGCCGGCGGTGCCTGGAGACCGGTCCGCGAGCGGCGGCGCCATTCCTCAGACGCCTCATTCCACATCGGGCCGCAGTGAGTCTATGGTCGCACCATGAGTTCTGCGGTCCTCACCACCCTTGTGGACGATTTCACCGCCCGGCACGCGCTGCGGGCCGGGTCCTTCATCGTCACCTTCTATGGCGACGTGATCCTGCCGCGCGGCGGGTCGGTGTGGATCGGCAACGTCATCGAAATGTGCCGCGTCGTCGGCATCAACGAAAGCCAGGCGCGTACCGCCATCTCGCGGCTGACGGAAGCCGGGCGGCTGACCGGGCTGCGCTCGGGCCGGCGCAGCTTCTACCACCTCACCGATGCCGCGGCGGCGGAATTCGAAGCCGCGGCCCACGCCATCCACGGCCCCGGTGCTGCCCCGGAGGATGCGCCGTGGACGCTGGTGCGGGTGGCCGGCGACGCCGCCGCTGTGCTGGCCACCCTGGGCGGCCTGGGGTTCGGCGCCATGGCACCTTCCCTGGCACTGAAACCGGGCGACTGCCGCGCCGAGGTGCGCGCCACGCTGGGCGGCGGGCGCCGCTCGGTGCTGTTCACCGCACGGCCGGAACAGCTCGCCGCGGGCTCGCTGGCCGCCCTGGCGGCGGACACCTGGGACCTCGACGGGCTGTCGGCCGTCTACGCCGACTTCACCCACCGCTTCCAGCCGCTGACCGCCGCCTTCGATGCCGGCCAGCGCCTCGGCGGGGCGGAGAGCCTGGTGGCGCGGCTGCTGCTGGTGCACGAGTTCCGGCGGATCGCCCTGCGCGATCCCGGCCTGCCGGTCTCGGCCCTGCCGGCAGACTGGGCGGGCACCGCCGCACGGGCGCTGTTCCGCCGCTGCTACGACCGCCTGACCGCGGTCGCCGAGCGCCACGTGCTGAGCCATTTCGTGGATGCGGAGGGGCCGCTCAGGCCGGTCCCGCGGCTGCCCCGCATCGCCCGCGGAAGCAACGCCGCCTAAGGGTCGGCGCGATCCGGGCGGTCGCCGAGGCACCTCGCGAAATATCACACGGATTCGCAAAAACAGCTTTTTTCTGTGACAGAACGCGATATATTTGACTGTATGGTCAGGGTATGGCCGATGATCGGGATTGGGGCGTCGGAGAGCGCCCGCGCCAACGGAGAGAGGCATTAATCGTGGCGGACGCTTTCATCTGCGATGCGGTCAGGACACCCATCGGACGATACGGGGGTGTGCTGGCGTCGGTCCGGGCGGACGACTTGGCGGCAGCGCCCCTGCGCGCCTTGATGGACCGCAACCCGGACGTCGACTGGACCGTGCTCGACGACCTGATCTACGGCTGCGCCAACCAGGCCGGCGAGGACAACCGCAATGTCGGGCGCATGGCCGCGCTCTTGGCGGGCCTGCCGGTGACGACGCCCGGAACCACGGTCAACCGACTGTGCGGCTCGGGTATGGATGCGGTGGGCATGGCTGCCCGCGCCATCCGTGCCGGGGACTGCGACTTCATCCTGGCCGGCGGTGTGGAGAGCATGTCGCGGGCACCCTTCGTGATGCCGAAGGCGGAAACGGCCTTCAGCCGCGCCAACGCGGTCTACGACACCACCATCGGCTGGCGCTTCGTCAATCCCAAGATGAAGGCGAAGTTCGGCATCGATTCCATGCCGCAGACCGCCGACAATGTGGCCGGCGACTTCACCGTGAGCCGCGAGGACCAGGACGCCTTCGCCGCGCGCAGCCAGGCGCGCTGGGCCGCGGCCCAGGAGGCCGGGCGCTTCGCTGACGAGATCGCGCCCGTCACCGTGCCCCAGCGCAAGGGCGAGCCCCTCGTGGTGTCGGTGGACGAGCACCCGCGCCCCGGCACCACGGCCGCCTCGCTGGCCAAGCTGAAGGGCGTCAACGGTCCCGACCTGACGGTCACCGCCGGCAACGCGTCGGGCGTCAACGATGGGGCGTGCGCCTTGATCGTGGCGTCGGCTGCCATGGCCGAACAGCAGGGCCTGAAACCGCTCGTGCGTGTCGTTGCCGCGGCTGCGGCGGGCGTGGAACCGCGTATTATGGGGATTGGCCCCGCACCGGCCGCCCAGAGGGTGCTGGCGCGGGCGGGCCTGTCGATCGATCAGATGGATGTGATCGAGTTGAACGAGGCGTTTGCCTCCCAGTCGCTGGCGGTGCTGCGCCAGCTCGGGCTGCCCGACGACGCCGAGCACGTGAACCCGAACGGCGGCGCCATCGCCATGGGTCACCCGCTGGGCATGAGCGGCGCGCGGCTGGTGACGACCGCCACCTACGAGTTGTTGCGCCGAGGCGGGCGCTACGCGCTGTGCACCATGTGCATCGGCGTGGGACAGGGGATCGCCATGGTCCTCGAACGGGCTTGAGCAATCAATCAATCAGGGGGAATTGGGCGTGTATGCACAACTGGTAAAGACCGACGCTGATCGGGTGAAGTCGATCGACGAGATGGATCCGCAGGAGCGGACCTTCCAGCAGCGCATCGACGACAACCAGAAGATCGAGCCGAAGGATTGGATGCCGGAGGGCTACCGCAAGACGCTGGTGCGGCAGATCGGCCAGCATGCCCATTCGGAAATCGTCGGCCAGCTTCCCGAAGGCAACTGGATCACCCGCGCCCCGACGCTGGAGCGCAAGGCGATCCTGCTGGCCAAGGTGCAGGACGAGGCGGGCCACGGCCTCTACCTCTACTGCGCTGCGGAAACGCTGGGCATCTCGCGCGACAAGATGATGGACCAGCTCCACGCCGGGAAGTCCAAGTACTCCTCGATCTTCAACTACCCGACCCTCACCTGGGCGGACATCGGGGCGGTCGGCTGGCTGGTCGACGGCGCCGCGATCATGAACCAGGTGCAGCTCCAGCGCTGCAGCTATGGCCCGTATTCGCGCGCCATGGTGCGCATCTGCAAGGAGGAGAGCTTCCACCAGCGCCAGGGCTACGACATCATGATGAAGCTCTGCCAGGGCACGCCCGAGCAGAAGGAGATGGCCCAGGATGCGCTGAACCGCTGGTGGTGGCCGTCGCTGATGATGTTCGGCCCGCCGGATGCCGACTCCGTTCACTCCGCCCAGTCCATGGCCTGGAAGATCAAGCAGGCGACCAACGACGACCTGCGCCAGCGCTTTGTCGACCAGACGGTGCCGCAGGCCGAATATCTCGGCCTCAAGGTCCCCGATCCCGATGTGAAGTGGAACGAGGAGAAGGGCGGCTACGACTACGGCGAGGTCGACTGGGACGAGTTCTACGAGGTCCTGAAGGGCAACGGCCCGTGCAATGCCGAGCGCATGCACGACCGGGTGAAGGCCTGGGAAGACGGCGCCTGGGTGCGCGAGGGCTTGGTGGCCCACGCCGACAAGATGGCCGCACGCGCCGCTGCGACCCCGGTGGCCGCGGAATAAGCGGGACGGGCGGGCCGCAGGCCCGCCCCGTTCTCGACCGTTAAGAGCGACGGCGCCTGCCCCGATCGGGCACGCGGACAACGGCGCCGTATCAAGGAGGATCACATGTCCAAGGAATGGCCCCTCTGGGAGGTCTTCATTCGCGGCCAGCACGGCCTGTCGCACCGCCACGTCGGCAGCCTGCACGCGCCGGACGCGGCCATGGCGGTACACCACGCCCGCGACGTCTACACCCGGCGCAACGAAGGCGTGAGCATCTGGGTGGTCGAAGCCAAGCACATCACGGCCAGCGCGCCGGGCGAGAAGGGCCCGCTGTTCGAGCCGTCGAACTCCAAGGTCTACCGCCACCCCACCTTCTACGACATCCCCGAGGAAGTGGGGCATATGTGATGTCCGATGCCCTGTTCGAATACGCGCTCCGGATGGGCGACAACTGCCTGATCCTGGGCCACCGGGTTTCCGAATGGTGCGGCCATTCCCCGGTGCTGGAAGAAGACATCGCACTGGCCAACACCGCCTTGGACCTGATCGGCCAGACCCAGCTCTGGCTCGGCCTGGCCGGCGAGATCGAGGGCAAGGGCCGCTCGGCCGACGACCTGGCGTTCCTGCGCGACGCCCGGGCCTTCCGCAACCTGCTGCTGGTGGAGCGCCCCAATGTGGACTTCGCCCACACCCTGGTACGCGAGGTGCTGTTCGACGTGTGGCACTTCCACACGCTGGGGGCGCTGAAGGGCTCGTCGGACGCGCGGGTCGCCGCCATCGCGGAAAAGGCGCTGAAGGAGGTGTCCTACCACCTGCAGCGCAGTGCGGACCTGACGGTCCGGCTGGGCGACGGCACCCAGGAAAGCCACGACAAGATGCAGGCGGCGCTCAATGCGCTGTGGCCCTATGTGGGCGAGATGTTCCTGCAGGACGAGGTGGACGCGGAGCTGGCCGACAGCGGCGTCGGCCCGGCACTCGGCGTGGTCAAGCCCCTGTGGGACGGCGACATGCGGCGGCTGCTCGACCAGGCGACGCTGAAGTGGCCCGACATCTCCCACGTGCAGAAGGGCGGCAAGGACGGCGTGCACACCGAAGCCCTGGGCTATGTGCTGGCGGACATGCAGTTCCTGCAGCGGGCCTATCCGGGAGCGAAATGGTGAGCGTCATGGTGGACGTGGAGACGCGCCCGAGCGAGGCGCAGATCTGGGCTTGGCTGGACGAGGTGCCGGACCCCGAGATCCCGGTCATCTCGCTCGTCGATCTGGGCATCATCCGCGATGTCGCCTGGGCCGGCGAGACGCTGGAAGTGACGGTGACGCCGACCTATTCCGGCTGCCCCGCCACAACGGTGATCAACTTCGACATCCTCGCCGCTCTGCACGAGCGGGGGCTGGAGAAGGTGGAACTGAAGCGGCAATTGTCGCCGGCGTGGACGACGGCGTGGATCAGCCAGAAGGGGCGCGAGAAGCTGCGCGACTTCGGCATCGCGCCGCCGGTGGAGGGCACCGCCACATGCGGTATCGGCGCCCTGGAAACGCCGGAGGTGGCCTGCCCCCATTGCGCCTCCAAATCGACGCGGCGGGTCAGCCAGTTCGGCTCCACACCCTGCAAGGCCAACTGGGTGTGCAACGACTGCGGCGAGCCCTTCGACTACTTCAAATGCATTTAAGGCAGCGGCGGCGCGGCGGCTGAGCCGCGGCGACCGCCACCGCACGGAGACACAGGATGGCAAAGTTTCATCGGCTGCGGGTGCGCGACGTTCAGCGCGAAACCCGCGACGCCGTCGTGGTTACTCTTGAGCCGGATGCGGCGGATCGCGAGGCGTTCCAATTCATCCAGGGGCAGTATCTGACCTTCCGCAAGGAATTCGACGGGGAAGAGCTGCGGCGGTCCTATTCCATCTGCACCGCGGTCGGCGACGCCAACCTCCGGGTCGGCATCAAGCGGGTCGAGGGCGGCGCCTTCTCCACCTGGGCCAACGAAAAGCTGGCCCCGGGCATGGAGATGGAAGCGATGCCGCCCATGGGCAACTTCCACGTGCCGCTCGACCCCGAGGCCGCGCGCAACTACCTGCTGTTTGCCGGCGGCAGCGGCATCACCCCGGTGCTGGGCATCTTGAAGACGGTGCTGGCCGCCGAGCCGAAATCGACCGCCACCCTGATCTACGGCAACCGCTCGGTCGCCTCCATCATGTTCCGCGAGGAGCTGGAGGACCTGAAGAACAGCTATCTCGGCCGGCTTTCCATCCTCCACATCATCGAGGCGGAAGCCCAGGAGATCGACCTGTTCACCGGCCGCGTCGACCGCGAGAAGTGCGACGGCCTGTTCGCCCACTGGATCGATGTGGCGGACTCCGACTACGCCTTCATCTGCGGCCCGGAGCCGATGATGCTGGCGGTGGCCGACGCGCTGAAGACCCACGGCATGCCGTCCGACCGCATCAAGTTCGAGCTGTTCGCCAGCGGCCAGCCGGGCCGCGCGAAGAAGCCGGCAGTCTCCGCCGATGCGGCCAAGGCGGGCGGCCAGACCACGGCGACCATCACGTTGGATGGCACCACCCGCACCGTCAGCATGCCGAAGTCCGGCCAATCGGTGCTGGAAGCGGCGTTGGCGGCCGACCTGGATGCCCCCTTCGCCTGCAAGGCCGGCGTGTGCTCCACCTGCCGTGCCCTGGTTCTGGAAGGCGAGGTGGAGATGCAGGCCAACTACGCCCTCGAAGACTACGAAGTTAACCGCGGCTATGTGCTGACCTGCCAGTGCTACCCGATCAGCGACAAGGTGGTGGTGTCCTATGACCAGTGATTCCGTCTCTGACGACGCCATGCCGATCGACGACTATCTGGCGGAAGGCGGCAAGCTGTCGGCTCCGGAAAACGCCCCGGCGCGCTACCGGGCGGAGCTGCTGCGGCTGATGGCGACCTTCGTGGACAGCGAGATGGCCGGCGCGTCGGGCTTCGCCGACATGATCAACGCCGCCCCCGGTATCGAGGCGCGCATCGCGGCGGCCAAGATCACGGCCGAGAAGTTCGCCCATGCCCGCCGTATCCTCACGGTGATGGGCGATTTCGGGGCCGATGTGGCGCGCTACGCCGAGCATCTGCCGTGGGCGGAGCGGCTGCCGCGCGATGCCGATGTGGGGGCCAAGCGCCACGGCGGCGACATGCGGCTGAGCGTGTTCCACTATCCGTTCACGGGCTGGGTCGACGCGGTGGTGATGAACGTGCTGATGGGCCGCGCCACGGTGATCCAGCTCACCGAGGCGGCGGACGGCTCCTACCAGCCGCTGGCCGACGCCTTCCTGGAGATCCTGCCGGCCGAGGTGCGCCATGCCGAACTGGGCGAGGAGGGACTGAAGCGGGTGGTCGAGGCCGGCAAGGCGGTCACCACCGCCCAGGCGTCCATCGGCTACTGGATGCCGCGGGTCGCCGCCACGTTCGGCGGCGTCGACAGCGGCCGGTTCAGGCAGTGGAAGCGCTTCGGCCTGCGCCGCACCCCCAACGCAGAGTTGCTGGCGCAGTGGCAGGCCGATGTCCGCGGGCGCCTGAAGCCGCTTGGCCTGAGCGCGTAGTGCTTAGCGCTTAGAGTAGGTGTTTGACGCATGATGCGGGGCCGGCGGTCGTTGCCGGCCCCGCTGCCGTTTTGCAGCCTTGTTAACCGTCTTTCTCCCCTCCCGGATCGTGGATCGCTGGCGCGCCACTGCCGCGCCAATGCCGGACACCGCGCCGGCTGCGCCTTGCCGCACGGCCGTTGCCGGCGGGATGGTTTCGTTAAACCGGTGTTAACCGGTTAACCATCTCTGCTTGCCGGTTCTCGGATCTATTCTGTTCGTAGAAGAAGATTCTCTTGTTGAGAGTGCTGCGCTGCGGAAATGACGGCGGCGGCCTCATCGCGCATTTTCTTAAGCAGACCTCATGATTGGAAGCCACCCGCACTGCTCCCCCTAGTCCTGCGAGTGGGTTAGGGAAAATCCGACTCTTTAACTCGGTGTTAAAGGATCAGAGCATTTTATGGAAAGTGACGGCTTCTGGAAGGCCCGGTACGTCTCGGATTAAACAGCAAAGACTTGAAAACGATGACGGTTACAGATTCCAGCCTAGCGCCTCCAGTATTCGCGCAGTGGACACAAGGTCTTGCTGAGCGAATTCGGGGGTTTGGAAAGAGCGAGTCCCGTGGTCGGGTATGCGCTCTCCTCTTCTCCGGTCTGGTTATCGGCGGCGGTTTGCTCTGGCAGGCGGCGGCGGAACTCGACCTGGCGGTCCGCAGCGACGAACTGGAGGCGGTGACGCAGACCGAGAACGCGTCCCTGGCGGACCACGTGGAAGGCGCCTTGCGGGCCTTCCGGGGCGAGCTCTTCATCGCGGCGCGCCATCCCGCCACCCAGCGCCTGTTCGATGGCAGCACGCCCGAAGAGCGCGACGAGGTGGCGGAGATCTTCCGGCTCATGGTCGAGGAGATCCCGGCAACTACCCAGATGCGCTACCTGGACGCCCGCGGCGACGAGATCGTGCGGGTCGACCGGCGCGACGACCAGGTGGTCCGCGTGTCGGATCTCGCCCTGCAGAACAAGGCCGACCGCTACTACTTCATCGACACCATGGCGTTGGAGGCGGGCGACCTCTACGTCTCGCCCCTCGATCTCAACGTCGAGAACGGCGTCGTGGAAGTCCCGTGGGTGCCGACCATCCGGTTGGCCACGCCGGTGTCCGATGCCAACGGTGACCCTGCCGGCATCGTCATCGTGAACTTCGATGCCGGGCCGATGCTGGACGCCTTCGACAATGCCAGCGAGGACGGCCAGCGGCGGAGCATGCTGCTCAACCGCGATGGCTACTGGTTGGCCGGCCTCTCCACCGACCAGCTTTTCGGCAACATGTTCCCCGAGCGGCCGTCGCTGGCCGAACAGGACCCCGAACTGTGGCAGGAACTCCGTCAGCCGGGAGCCGGTGTGTTCTCCCGCGACGGCGTGGTCTACGCCCACGAAACGGTGGCGCCGCAGCCGCGCGAGGCCGTGGGCGCCTGGGTGCCGCACCGTCTGGTCTCCGACTCCGGGCTGGTGGTGCTGACCACCTTGGCCGTGGAGCACCGCATCGGTCCGCTGGCGCCCGGCGGCGCCGTCATCGCCCTGGTCGGGGCGACGGTCCTCGGCCTCGTGGCCTGGATCTGGAGCGGCACCATCGTCGGCCGGCGGCAGGCTGTGGAAGCCGAAGAACAGGCCCGCAGCCAGCTCATCCGGTCGGAGAAGATGGCCTCGCTGGGCAGCCTGGTCGCCGGCATCGCGCATGAGCTCAACACGCCCATCGGCAATGCCGTCACCATCGGCAGCACCATGGCCGACCAGATCCGCATCTGCGACGAGGAGGTGACGAGCGGCAAGCTGCGCAAGTCGACCATCGTGCAGACGATGGAGCAGTTGAAGGAAGGCACCGAGATCATGTTGCGCGGCCTGTCGCGGGCTTCCGACCTGATCGGCCAGTTCAAGCAGATCGCGGTCGACCAGTCCGGCGAGCAGCGGCGCACCTTCGCGCTCGACCCCTACCTGCAGGAGGTCGCGGCGTCGGTGCAGTTCACCGTCAAGCACCGCCAGGCGAAGCTGTGCGTGGATGTGGCGTCCGGCTTGACGCTGGACAGCTTCCCCGGCCCGCTGAGCCAGGTGGTCATCAACCTGGTGACCAACGCCTTCACCCACGGTTTCCCCAACGACGAGCCGGGCACGGTCACCGTCGGGGCCTGCGCCGTCAGGGGCAAAGCGGTCGTCACCCTCACCGACACCGGCCGCGGCATCCCCCAGGAGGTGCAGCACAAGATCTTCGATCCGTTCTTCACCACGCGCCTTGGCTCCGGTGGCGCCGGCCTGGGGTTGAGCATCGTGCACGGCATCGTCACCGACGTGCTGGGCGGCACCATCCGCGTCGACAGCGCGCCGGGCCGTGCCACCGTCTTCACCATCACCATTCCGACCAAGGCGCCCGCGGAGCGCCATGACAAGAAGGACCCTCACCATGTCGGCTAACATGGCTCACTCGATCTCCGCTCGGGGCGCGCCAGATCTGGAGCCTACGGCTTCGGCGGTGGCGGACGACGACGACCTGGAGATCATCGACGACGATCTGGACGATGCGGCGGGCACGTCCTCCGGTCACGGTCCCCTCGCGGCCCAGTCGCGCGCCTGGACGGTCCTCATTGTCGACGATGACGAGGACGTTCACGCGGCCACCACCTTCGCCATCCGTGGCTTCCAGGTGTACGGCCGGCCGATCGACCTGGTGCACGCCTATTCCGCCGCCGAAGCGATGGATGTGCTGGGGCGTCAACAGGGCATCGCCGTCGCCCTGGTGGACGTGGTGATGGAAGACCCGGACGCCGGGCTGAAGCTGGTGAAGACCATCCGCGATGCCGGATACCTTGAGATGCGGCTCATCCTGCGTACCGGTCAGCCGGGCTACGCGCCGGAGCTGGAGGTCATCTCCGAGTACGACATCAACGACTACCGCACCAAGTCGGAGCTGACGCGCATCCGCCTGCTCAGCGTGCTCACGGCCGCCATCCGCTCCTACAGCCAGATCCGCCTGATCAACGAAAGCCGGATCGGGCTGGAGATGATCGTCGATGCCTCGGCCAACCTGTTCACCGACCGCAATCTGCAGCTCCTGTCGCGCGGCGTGCTCACCCAGGTGGCAAGCATCATGGGGGTGCCGGCCAACGGCCTGGTATGCATCGGCCCGCGGCGCGACGACCACACGCCACGGCCCGACGAGTTCACCGTGATCAGCGATGCCGGGCGGTTCAGCCAGACCATCGGCCGCACACTGGCCGAGGTGGGCGATCCCGCCGTCATCGGCCTGTTCAGCCGCACCGTCGATAGCGAATTGAACCTGATCGCCGACGGCAGCACGGCCATGTACTTCCCCGGCCAGCAGTCGCGGCAGTTCTTCGTCTTCCTGGAATCGATCCAGTTCGTCTCCGAAGAGATCATCGCCCTGCTCAAGGTGTTCGCCGGCAACATCGCCATCAGTCTGGAGAACGTGGAGCTGATCGAGCGGCTGGACTCGCTGGCCTTCGTCGACCCGGTGCTCGGCGTGGCCAACTACAACGCCTTCGATGCGGCCCTGCGGCGCCTCGACGTCGAGACCGACACGCCGCTGCAGGTGGTGCTGGTGTCGATCGACGACCTTGACGCCATGATCGGCGCCTTCGGTCCGTCGCTGACCCAGAAGGTCAAGATGGGGGTCTATCAGCTCCTGGCCGAGCACGTGCCGGACGCCCATCTGATCGCCCATGTCGGCGAAGGGACCTTTGCCATCCTGGCCGATGCCGGCTGGCCCCTGGAGGACATCGGCGCGCGGGCGCTCGCCAAGCCGGTGGTGGTGGATGAGATTGCCCCCACCTTGTCGGCCACCACGGCGGTGGTGCATGTCGACGACGAGTCGCCCGATGCCGCCAGCGTGCTGCGCAATGGCATCGCTGCCCTGGTGGCCGCCCGTGCCGACTGCTCGGGGTCCGTGCGGGTCTACGACCGCACCTTCGGCGAAGATGTGCGCGAGCGCATCTTGCTGCAATCGGCCCTGCGCGCCGCCCTGAAGACGCCGGGCACCATCCAGGTGGCCCTGCAGCCCAAGGTGGATGCCACCTCCGGCAGCATCGTCGGGGCGGAGGCACTGGCCCGTTGGTCGCTCGACGGCAGGCCGGTCTCGCCGGCGCAATTCATCCCGATTGCGGAATCGAGCGGCCTCAGCGGCCAGGTGACCGAGCAGGTGCTGGACCGGTTGGGCCAGTGGGCGGCCGAGCGCAAGGCAGCCGGCCTGCCGGACCTGCCGGTGGCCGTCAACCTGGCCATGCATGACCTGCACCGGGCGGACTTCGCCGGTTGGCTTCTGCACCGGGTGAAGGACGCCGGCCTGTCGCCGGCAACCGTGGAGTTCGAGATCACCGAGAGCGGTGTCATGCGCCATCCCGATCGGGCCCTGGCGGAACTCAACCGGCTCAAGGAGGCGGGCTTCGAAATCGCCATCGACGATTTCGGGACCGGCTACTCGTCGCTCGGCTACCTGGAGCGCCTGCCCACGGACTTCCTGAAGATCGACCGCATGTTCGTTGATCGTCTGACCAGGGCCAATGTGCACCGCTCCATCGCCGCCACCACGGTGGCCATGGCGCACAGCCTGGGCATCAAGGTGATCGCCGAGGGGGTCGAGACCCAGGAGCACCACGAAGCGCTGTCCCTGATCGGCTGCAACTATCGCCAGGGCTACCTCTACGGTCGGCCGGTGCCCATCGAGAGCTTCACCGACACCTATGCCGACTGGTCGCTGTCGGCGATCACCTCGGCGGCCTGACGTGCCTGCCGGCGGCCGTGGGCAAGCCATCCACCACGGCCGCCGAAGCCGGCCCGGAGGCGCCGCATCCCGCAGTGCGTCCAGAAGCTTTCTCTATTCTAAGTGCGCTATCCTAAGCGGAATCAAAGTTAAAGGCCGATTGCGCTACGCCGGGTGCCGACCCCGGGATGGACGACAAAGATCTCCGGACCAAGTGGCCCCTAGGTGCACCGCAACGCGTGGTAAAGGGCGGCTTAAGAGTCAGATTTGGCGGTTCCGCCGAGGCCGCGCAAACGCCGGGTGGTGGAATTCTTCTGATATTCGCGACAATTTTATTAAGCATTCCGATCCTGGAGAATTTCCTCAGGGACAGTAATGTTCCGGACAATTGTCTAGTATTGGTCTGGGCAATTTCCTATCGCAATTTCGCTGGGTGGCGGTCTATCGCCCAATTGGACAGAAGATCGCGGCATCAACGATTGATTAATTAAATCCCGACAATGATGCCGGTGGATGGATCGGGGGAGCCAGACACGATCATGACTTTGCCAAGGAGTGTGCTTACCTTCCAACGTTGCGGCTACCGGTTCGGTGTTCCGATCACGGTGGTGGAGCACGTGGTCGCGCGCTGCGGCGCCAGCGGCTTGCCGGGGGCACCCTCCAGCGTTCTCGGCGTCATCAACCTGCACGGCGAGCCGGTGGCGATGATCGATCCCGCGGCCGTCTTCGGCCGCAGCGACCCGGATCCGAACATCGACCAGCGGCTGGTCATTGCCCGCACGCAAAAGCGCAGGCTGGCCCTGGTGGCCGACAAGGTCGAGGGTGTCATCGATACCGGCCGCTGCCGCGCCACCGAAGCCACGGACCTGGCACCCGGCATCCAGCGCTGGCAGGGCCTGCTCGGCGACAGCGACGGGCTGATCTACGTCTACGACGCCGAAAGCCTGCTCGATCCCGCCGAGGACGTGGCGCTCGCCGAACTGCTGGAGCAGGCGGCAGCATGAACGATGCCGACCATATGGCCCTGAAGACGCTGCTGGCCGACCGGCTCGGCTTCCGGGTCGGCGATCTCGACGAGGCCACCGTGCACGGTGCCTTGCAGGCGGCCGTCAAGGCGCATCACGGCGCCAATGCCGAAGCGACTTTGGCGCATCTCGCCGTGCGCGACCTCTCCGATCCGATCTGGCAGGTCGTGATCGACCGCTTCGTGGTCACCGAGACGAGCTTCCTGCGCGATCGCGACTGGTGCGACTCCCTGGCCGGGGAGGCCCTGGCCACTCTGGTAAAGGCCCGCCGGGCCGACGGTACGCGGCGCCTGCACCTGTGGAGTGCCGGCTGTTCCACCGGCGAGGAGTGCTACACGCTGGCGTTCCTGGTAGACCGCCTGGTGCCGGACCGGTCGGAGTGGGACATCCGCATCGTCGGCAGCGACGTGTGCCGCGCCAACCTGGGCACCGCAACCAAAGGCATCTACCGGGCATGGAAGGTGCGCACGTTGAGCGAACCGGAGCGCGCCCACCTGTTCGACCGCGTCGACGGCCGGCACTACCGGGTGCACCAACGGTTCCGCGACATGGTCACCTTCCGCCAGCAGAACTTGGCCGACCTGAAGCCCCTGGAGCCGGGCACCGGCGAGGGGCGCTTCGATCTGATCGTCTGCCGCAATGTGTTGATCTATTTCGAGCGCGAGCGCCAGGACCGGCTAGCCCGGGCCCTGATCTCGCGCCTGACGCCCGATGGCTGGCTGGCGGTGGCACCGGCCGAGGCGAGTGCCGAACGCTTTGCCCCGCTGGCCCGCGTGTCGACGTCGTGCGCCATCTTCTTCCGTGCCAGGCAGGACGCAGCCACGCCCGCCGAACCGGCGATCGTGCGCATGCCGGCGGCCGAAGAGCTGCGCCCCGCAGCCGCCATTGCGGCCCCCGCCACGATGCCGCCCGCGCCATCGATCGAACCGCCGGCTCGGCGACCCATCGCCTGGCCGTCGCCGGAGTCGCTGCCGGGGTCGCTGCCGAAGTCGCTGCCGGAGCCGATGCCTGAGCCGCCGCAGCAACCGGCTGCAGGTGTCTCGGCACCGCCGCTGGCCCCGGCCTCTCCGGACCAGCCGAACGCGGTGGGCGGCCATCGCGGCAACCTGGAACACGCGCGCCTGCTGGCCGACCGCGGCGAGCTGGAAGAAGCCCGTCGGCGCTGCCTCGCGGTGCTGGAAGAAGACAGCCTCTGCCACGACGCCCACGTGCTGCTGGCGATGATCGCGCTGGAAGCCGACGAGATGGAGGAGGCGCTCACGGCCGCCCGGCGTGCCGCCTATGTGCGCACCGATTCCCCCATGGCGCATCTGTTGGAGGGCATGGCCCTGCTGCGCCTGCGCCAGCACCGGCAGGCCCACCGCTGCCTCGACCGGGCCATGCGGATGGTCGAACTGACGAGCGATCCGGAGCTGGCGGAGATGACCGCCGAGTTCGGTATCGATGCGCTGCTGGACATGGCGCGCACGCACCTGGCCCAGGACGTCCCGACCGCGCACAGGAGGTCCGATGCTCGCAGACAGTGACGCCGGGGCCGGCACCGACTGGCAGGCGGTGCACGAGCGCATGCAGCAGTTGCGCGAGCGCCTGGAGGCCTCCGGCACGCCGACGCCGCAACGGGTCGAGGCGGTGCTGAGCCAGCGGGCGGCGGTGCTGGCACGCCCGCGGGCCGAGCAGGTGGCGGCGGTCAAGCACACCGTCGTTCGGTTCCGCTGCGGCCGCCAGTCCTGCGCCTTGCCCACCCGTCAGATGGTCGAGGCAACGGAGCTGCTGCGGCCGGCCATGCTGCCGGGTCTGCCGCACATCTACCTGGGCGTGATCTACCATCGCGGGCGCATCTACCCGGTGATCGACCCGGTACCCGTGCTCGGCCTGGAGGCCGGCGGGGATCCGCCCACCCACGCCATTTTGATTGCGCTCAAGGAGGGCACGGCTGCCCTCGCGGTGGCCGCCATCGAGGGCTTGATGTCCTACACCGCCACCGAGCTTGAGCCGGTCGACCTGGCCGAAGCCCGGCACATGGCCATGCAAGGCATGCTGCCGGATTCGGTCTTGCTGCTCGATGCCGGCCGGCTTCTGAGCGATGTCCGCCTGGTCGTCAACGACTTGCCGGTACCGGCATATGCAACTGACGGGGAAAACCCATGACGGTGAACCGATTCCGCATCAATTCCTTGCGCACCATCGCGCTCGTCGGCGTGCTGATCGCCGCGATCGTGCCGGTGGCGGTCTTGACGGTGACATCGGCGCTCAGCGTTCGTACGGTCATCATCGACGACACCATCGGCCAGTCCCAGCGCGCGGCGACGGCACTGGCGGAGGATGTGGCCGGGTTCCTCGACGACCAGGCGCAGATCGCCGCGTTCGTGGCCGACCGCGTCGGCGGACAGGACGCCGCCGACCGCGGCACGGTGACCCCCATTCTCGATGACCTGCGGGAGAACTACCCGCAGGCGGAAACCGTCTTCGTCACCAACCGGCAGGGCCGCATCATCGCGATCTCGTCGGCGGTCGTCGACCAGTCCTCCATCGGCAACGACATCACCGACCGCCCTTACTGGCAGCAGGCGATGACCACCGGTCAGGTGGTACTGCCCCGCCAACTCGTGATCGGCCGGACGTCGGGGAACCCCATCGCCATCGTCGCGGCCCCCATCATCGGCGCGTCGGGTTCGCCCGAGGGCCTGGTGGTGATGACGACCAATGCCAACCGCATCGGGACGATGGCCCGTCGGTTTTCCGGCGACGGTACCACTCGCGTCGCGATCGCCACCGAAACGGGCCTGGCCGTGGCCCATAGCGATGCGGACGTCCTGCCGATGGAGACCGACTTCTCCGGCACCGAGATCTGGAGCCACCTGTCCGACGGCGGGTCGGGGGTCGTGGAGTCCTACGAGGATACCGGCAACGTGGAGCGCTTCGCGGCCTACGCCACGGTGCCGAACGTCAATTGGCGTGTCTGGATCAGCCACAGGCGCGCCGATGTGCTGAGCCGCGTCTGGGACACCTACCTGGAGTCCGCGTGGTTCGTGCTGCTGGCCGTCGGGCTGGCGGTGGTGGGAATTACCCTGTTGGTGCGCATGATCGTTGGCCCCATCGAGTCGATGCGCGAAGTGGTCTCCCGGGTCGCCGCCGGCGATCTGCACCTGCGTGCCGATGAGCGCGGCCCGGCCGAAGTGGTCGATCTCGCCCGGGCCGTCAATGGCATGGCGGCGGCCCAGGCGCGGGCGCTGGACAATGAGCGCGAGGTCGCTGCCGGCATGCAGCGCGCGGTCACGAAGTACAACAGCCTGGCCGAACAGGTGGCCAAGGGCGATCTCAGCGCCCGTGTGGAGGTGGACGAGGACGGCGAACTCGGCAACCTGGGCCGCGGCCTCAACTCCATGGTGGCGGCGCTGGAGCAACTCGCCGAGGAGGTGCACGAGGCGTGCAACTCCATCGCCTCGGCCACCGGCGAGATCCTCGCGGCCACCAGCCAGCAGGTGTCCTCGGCGGCCGAGGAGTCGAGTGCGGTCAAGCAGACCACGGCGACCGTGCACGACGTGCGGCAGAACGCCGAGGTGACCGCCCGCAAGACCCGCCTGGTGGCCGATCTGGCCAACCGCGCCAAGGAAACGTCTGAAGGCGGGCGCAGCTCGGTGGAGGAAAGCATCAACAGCGGCCAGCTCGTGAAGCAGCAGATGGTGTCGCTGGCCGAACGCATCCTCGCCTTCTCCGAACAGGCCCAGGCCATCGCCGACATCAACGACACGGTGGCCGACCTGGCCGAGCAGTCCAACCTGCTGGCGGTGAATGCCGGCATCGAGGCCGCCAAGGCCGGCGAGGCAGGCCAGGGCTTCGGCGTGGTGGCCAACGAGGTGCGCGCCCTGGCCGAACGCTCGCGCGAGGCCACCGCCCATGTGCGCCGCATCGTCGGCGAGATCCAGAAGTCCTCCCAGGCCGCGGTGATGGCGGCCGAACAGGGCGTGAAGACCGCGGAGTCGGGCAGCCAGACGGTGCAGCGCTCCGGATTGGCGATCAATGCGCTCGCCAACAGCGTCACCGAGGCGTCGCAGGCGGCACAGCAGATCATCGTGACGTCCGAACAGCAGGAAATCGGCATGGACCAGATCGTCAAGGCCATGCAGAACATCGAGCAGTCCTCCAGCCAGAGCGTCGCGGCGACCCGCCAAGTGGAGCGGGCGGCTCAGGATCTCGATCGCTTGGCCAAGTCGCTCACCGGCGTGGTGGGGGCGATGAAGGTCGGCAACGGCGCGGTCAGAAGCGCCCGGTAGCGTGACCCATGAGAGACCGGTCGGAAGAGCTCAAGAAGCGGCTGCTGGAAGCCTTCAGCGAGGAGGCGGAAATCCACCTCCTTGCCATCAACGAAGAGCTTGAGGCCCTGCGCAGTGCGCAGCCGGGCATTCACCAGGCCGACCGCGAGGAGACCCTGTTCCGGGCGATGCACACCTTGAAGGGTGCTTCGCGCTCGGTCGGGCTCGACGACGTGGAGCGCTACTGCCACGACTGCGAAGCGGTGCTGCGGGAGATCACTTTGGGGCAGCGGCCGATGCTGCCCCAGACGATCAAGGACCTGCAGGACGCCGCCGACCGCATCGCCGATCTGATCGCGCGCTCCGCCATGGTGCCGCCGCGGCCGGACCCGGCCACGGTTGCGCCGCCGCGGCAAGCGGCAGACGCTTCGATCCGGCCCGCCGCGCCGTCGGGCCGTGTCGACAACCTGCCGCGGCCGGCCGCGCCGGCGGCAACGCCGCATCCCCCGCCCTCGGCCCAGGCGTCGACTGGGGCGGCGATGCCACCGGCGCCGCAGCCGCGGGTCCCGGAGACCGCCGCCAAGCCGGCGCCACGCAGCGCCACGGCGGCGGACACCGGTTCGGCCGACCCCAGGCTGGCCAGCCTGCGGGTGCGTGTGTCCGATCTCGACCGGCTCACCATCCTTGCCGAGGACCTGATCCTGCCGCGGCTGGCCGCGCGCTCCCGTGCCGAAACGATGGTGTCCATCGCCTCCCAGGTGGATGTGGCCGTGGAGGCGATCGCCCAGATCCGCCGGCAGCGCGGCAGCGGACCGGGGGAGGACGACGGTCTCGGCGATATCGCCGCCAGCCTCAGCCAGATCCGGCGCACCCTGCGCGATCTCGGACGCGGCATGGAGCGTGACTCCCGCACCCTGAACCTCGCCGTCGACGGCATTCAGGAGGAGGTCCGCCGCCTGCGGATGATGCCGGCAGCCACGGCCCTGGAGGCGTTCCCCCGCATGGTGCGCGACCTCGCGCGGGCCACCGGCAAGGAAGTGGAGTGGCAGATCATCGGCGGCGACATGCTGATCGACCGCAAGGTGCTCGACCTGGTGAAGGACCCGCTGATCCACATGGTGCGCAATGCCGTCGACCACGGCATCGAACCGCCCGAAGAGCGGGAGGCGGCCCACAAGCCGCGCGCCGGCCATATCATGCTCACCTTCGCGCCCGGCGATGCCGGCCGCGTCGTCGTCACGCTGGAGGACGATGGCCGCGGCTTCTCGCCCAAGGCGTTGCGCGAGGCGGCGGTGCGGTCGCGCGCGATGACGCAGCAGCAGGCCGAAGCGCTCGACGATACCGAGGTGCTGGAACTGGCCTTCCGGCCGGGGGTCAGCACCAGCCCGGTGATCACCGGCATTTCCGGCCATGGCCGCGGGCTCGCCATCGTCCAGGAGACGGTGGAGCGGATCGACGGCGACCTGAAGCTGACCTCGATCCCGAGCCAGGGCATGCGGCTGACCATCGAGCTGCCGGTCTCCATCGCCACCTATCGCGGACTGATGCTGAAGGCGAAAGGCCAGACCTTCCTTTTGCCGCAGGAAGCCGTGGAGCGGGTGATCCGCATTCCCCGCGACAGCCTGCCCGCAGCCCTGGCGCGCGGCATGTGGTCCCACGGTGGGGAAAGCCACCCGTTGGGCAATCTGGGCGCACTGCTCGGCCTGCGCCATGGCGCTGCGGAGGAGGAGAGCCGCCGCTACGTGCCGGCGGTGGTGCTGCACAGCGGCGACCGCCGGGCCATCTTCATCGTCGACAAGGTGATGGGCGAAAGCGAGGCGGTGCTGAAGGACCTGCGGCCGCCCCTGGAACGGGTGCGCAACGTCCTCTCCATGGGACTGCTCGGTTCGGGCGCCCTGGTGCCGGTGCTGCGGCCGTCGGACCTGGTGATCTCCGTGAAGGCCATGCCGGCCGCCCAGCAGGCCGAGATCGAAGCGGCGCGCATGCGGGTTCCGCGGATCCTCGTGGTCGACGACTCCATCACCACGCGAACCATGGAACGCAACCTGTTCGAGGCGGCCGGCTACCAGGTGACCACGGCGGCCGACGGTATGGATGCCTGGGAGATGCTGCAGACCCAGACCTTCGACCTGGTGGTCTCCGACATCGACATGCCGCGCATGGACGGCTTCGAACTGACGACGCAGATCCGCGCCAGCGAGGACCTGGGCGCCATCCCGGTGGTGCTGGTGACGGCCATGGAAAGCCGCGAGGACAAGGAACGCGGCATCCGTATCGGTGCCAATGCCTACGTCATGAAGTCCAAGTTCGACGATTCGAACTTGATCGAAATCGTGCGCCGCCTGACCTGAGGGAGCGACGGCTGTGATTCGTGTTCTGGTGGTGGAAGATTCGGCGGTTCAGCGGGAGCTCCTGTGCGCCCGGCTGAAGGAGTCCGGTCTGTTCACCATCGTCGGACCGGCGCAGGACGGCGAGGAGGCCGTCGTGCTGACGGCCCGGCTGCGCCCCGACGTGATCTTGATGGACTGCCACATGCCGCGGCTCGACGGCATCGGCGCCACCCGCGAGATCATGGACCGCACCCCCACGCCCATCGTGATCGCCAGCGCCAGCCTGCTGCCCAACGAGACCGAGCTGTCCTTCCGGGCGCTCAGCGCGGGCGCCCTGGCGGCACTCTATAAACCCATCGCCATCAACCATCCCCAGCACGAGCAGATGGTGGACGAGTTGATCCGCACCTTGCGGCAGATGTCCGAGGTGCGGGTCATGCGCCGCCCATTGCAGATTCCCCCCGTCGTTCCACGGGTGCCCCAGCGCGAGGTGAACTCGGTGCGCCTCGTCGCCATCGGCGGCTCCACCGGTGCGCCGGGCCTGATCGGCAACCTGCTGGCCCGGCTGGCCGGGCTGCCCGCACCCATCCTGATCGTGCAGCATCTGTCCGAAGGGTTCGTGGCGGGCTTCGCCGAATGGCTGAGCCGCTATTCGCATATGCCGGTGGAGGTGGCGGCGCACCGGCGCCAGGTGGAGCCCGGCCATGTCTATGTGGCGCCGGACGGTCAGCACCTCGGTATCACCAATGCCGGGCAGATTGCCCTGTCGGGCGCGCCGCCGGATGCCGGGTTCCGACCGTCGGCCAGCTTCCTGTTCCACAGCGTGGCGACCGCCTACGGCAGCAGTGCGCTCGGTCTGATTCTCACCGGCATGGGGCGCGACGGTGCGGACGGCATGCTGGCCCTGCGCAACGCCGGCGGCGTCACCGTGGCCCAGGACGAAGCGAGCTGCGTGGTGCCCGGCATGCCCAACGAAGCCCGGCGTCTGGGGGCCGTGCAGCATGTGCTGCCACCCTCGGAGATGGCCGCCTACATCGCCCAATGTGTTGTTCCACCACCCAAAACGGCCAATGGCCAGGAGATAGCCTGTGACCCGCGAAGCCACCGTCTTGATTGCCGAGGACAGCCCGACGCAGGCGGCGCAGATCACGTTTCTGCTGACTGAACACGGCTACAACGTCATCCGGGCGCGCAACGGACGCGAGGCCCTGGACCTGTTGCGTGCGGACCTGCCGGACATCCTGATCAGCGATGTCGTGATGCCGGAAATGAACGGCTACGACCTGTGCCGGACCGTCAAGTCCGACCCGGTGACGGCGCGCCTGCCGGTCATCCTGGTGACCGGGCTGTCGAGCCCGCAGGATGTCTTCAAGGGCCTCAACGCCGGGGCCGACAATTTCGTCACCAAGCCCTATGACGAAAGCAATCTGGTAAGCCGCATCGACTATCTGCTGGCCAATCAGAAGATCCGCGCGGGCGAGAACCTGCGGTCGGGCATCGAAATCGAACTCAATGGCCAGCGCCATTTCATCACTGCGGAGCGCCAGCAGATCCTCGACCTGCTGATTTCCACCTACGAGCAGGCCATCCATCTCTACGACACGCTGGAGGAGCGCCAGCGCGACCTATCGAAATCCTACCACCTGCTGGATGCGCTCTACGGCTTCGCCGACGACCTGAACCGCTGCCGCACGCGTGCGGAGGTGGCCAGTGCCGCCATCGAGCGCGCCTCCAAGCTGCCCCAGGTGGTGGCCGGCTGGATCTACCTCAACAACGCCGGCACCTACGGCATGGCGAGCGCCGTCGGCGTGCCCTACGACGTGGTTCCCGAGGTGCTGGACCATTCGGCACCCGACCATCCCAGGCCGGAAATGGCCTCCTACCGGCCGCAGCCGCGCGAATTGGCGCTGACGGACGCGATGGCGGCCCGCTGGATGCCCGGCAGCCACAAATGGATCAGCATCGACCTGACCAACGACGGCGAAATCCTCGGGGTGCTGGGCCTCATCTACCAGGTCGATCACGCCATCAGCGACGAGAACGTGAAGACGCTGACCAGCGTCGGCTACCAGATCGGCGTCGCCCTGGAACGGGCGCGGCTGCACGAAAGTCTGGAACGCAAGGTCGAGGAGCGGACGAGCGAACTGCAGCGCTCCGAACGCGCGCTGGCGATCCACGCCCGCCAGCAGGCGACAGTGGCCACCTTCGGCATCCGCGCGCTCGGCGAAACCTCCACCGCCGGCATTTGCCGGTCGGCCATGAACGCGCTCACCCAGACGTTCGATGCCCACTTCGTGCGGATCAGCGAATTCCGCCCCGCCGCGGCCGACTGGGTGACCCGTGCGGCTTCCGGCTGGCCGGATACCTTGACGGTGGCAGCCGATCCGGAGATCGCCACCCTTGTCGACGGCGTGCTGGCGAGCAGCGAACCCCTGGCCATTGGCGACTGGTCCCAGTTCGCCGCCATGCGCTGCCCCCGTGCCCTGGCGGCGGCCGGGGTGCGGAGCTCGATGGTGGTACCGATCATGGCGCCGTTCGGGGCCTTCGGGGTGATCGAAGTGCACACCGACGGGCGCGGCGCCCTGGTGGAGGCCGATGTGCACTTCATCGTGGCGGTGGCCACCGGCATCGGTGCCGCGGTGGGCCGGTTGCGCCACGAAGAGGGGCTGCGCCGGACCAGCCAGACCCTGCAAGCGATTTTGGATGCTTCGCCGGTGGCGATCATCACGCTCGATCCGTCCGGCCTTGTGCAGAGCTGGAATGCCGCGGCGGAGCACATTTTCGGCTATCCGGCGGAAGAGGTGGTGGGCCAGCCCATGCCGGTGATGGTCGATGCGGAGGGGGGGACGCCGTGCCCGCTCGGCTGCGAGGGCGGCGATTGCGGTTGCGAATCGGCCTGCCAGGTGCAGGCGCTGACGAAGGACGGAACGCGCCTGGATATCCAGGTGTCGCGTGCCAGCTTGTCGGAAGAAGCCGGCGGCCTCGTGCTGACGGTGGACGACGTGACCCAGCGCCGCCGCCTGGAAGACCATCTGCGCCACGCCCACAAGATGGAAGCCATCGGCAACCTGACGGGTGGCATCGCCCACGATTTCAACAACCTGCTGATGATCATGGTGGGCAACCTGGACATCCTGCGCACGGTGATCGCCGATCGGCCCGATGCGGTCGAACTGCTCGACAAGGCGATCCACGCCTCCACGCGCGGATCCGATCTCACCCGCCAGCTTCTGGCCTTCGCCCACAAGCAGACCCTGCAGCCCGATGTGGTGGATGTGGACCAGCTCCTCACCGGCATGACCAAGCTGCTTGAGCGGACCCTTGGCTCCAACGTCAAGGTGCACTTGAAGACCGGCCAGAGCACCTGGCCGATCCTGGTCGACCCTTCGCAGCTCGACTCCGCCATCGTGAACCTGGCGATCAATGCCCGCGACGCCATGCCGGACGGCGGCGACCTGACCATCGAGACCAGCAACTTGACGGCCGACCAGAGCACGGTGGCCCTGCAGCCCGGCCTGACGGAAGGCGACTACGTGGTGGTGTCGGTCAGCGACACCGGTACCGGCATCCCCGAAAGCGTGCGCCAGCGGATCTTCGAGCCGTTCTTCACCACCAAGGGTCTACACAAGGGCACCGGCCTCGGGCTCGCCATGATTTACGGCTTCGTTAAGCAGTCCGGCGGGCACGTCAGCGTCTACAGCGAGGTCGGCCACGGCACCGTCTTCCGGCTCTATCTGCCGCGGGCGCCGGAGGCGCGGGCGTCGGCGAAAAAGGCAGATAGCGCAAGCACCGAGGTGCCGATGGCGCGCAACGGCGAGACCGTATTGATCGTCGAGGACAACGAAGCCATTCGCGAAGCCGTGGAGCACCAGATCGGCAGCCTCGGCTACACCATGGTCAGCGCCAGCGATGCCACCGAGGCCATGGCGATCCTGGAAGGGAAGACTCGGGTCGACATCCTGTTTTCCGATGTGATGCTGCCCGGATCGATGAACGGCTTGGCACTGGCGCAGCATGTCAGCGAGCACTGGCCGGACATCGCCATCCTTCTCACCTCGGGCTTCACCGAGCCCAAGTTGAAGGACCAGTATAAGGAGCATCGGTTCCAGATTATCCCCAAACCTTACCGGCTGATCGAGTTGGCGCGTCGGCTGGAGACGTTAACTGTGCACTAACCACTCGCACGATATGGTTCCTCAAGATCTTCAGCTCAGCTCATGTCAATGGGCATCCAGGTGGTTTAATTCGGCATCTGTGAAAACTATAGATGCCGTAATGCTGCCAAATGCCGGTGCATTGCTAAGAGCTCGGCTGCCGTGTCATATGGAAAGAGTCGCATGAGCGGTCCGCGTGTCTTGGTCATTGATGACGAAGCAGAGATCGGCGAGTTGGTCGTCTCCGCCGCACAACTGTGTGGGTTCGTCGGCGAGGCGGTGACCAATGCTCAGGATTTCCGAGCCAAGCTCGCCGACTTCAAGCCGGGGCTTCTGGTGCTCGACCTGCAGCTTCCCGACATCGACGGGGTGATGCTGCTGCGCGAGCTGGCCGAGCGCGGCTCCAAGGCGAAGATCATCATCATGAGCGGGTTCGATTCCAAAGTGGTGGAATCGGCGCGCCAGCTTGGCATCGGCCGCGGGCTCGACATCGTCGCCATGGTGCAGAAGCCGATCCGCATCAAGGAGCTGTGCGAGTTGCTGAAGAGCATGGTGGTGGAGGAAGAGGTGGTGATCGATGGAGCGGCCATCGCCACCGGCATCTCCACCAATGCGTTCTGGCTTGCCTTCCAACCCAAGGTCGGGTTGGCCAATGCGGTGAACGGCGGCATCGCCGACCGTCCGGTGGGCTTCGAGGCGCTGCTGCGCTGGCAGCATCCCAGCCGCGGCTTCATACCGCCGACGGAGTTCATCCCGGCTGCGGAAACCAGCGGCCAGATGGCGCGGTTGACCGAGCATGTGATTGAACTGGCGCTCGGCCAGGTGCGCGCCTGGGAGCAGGAAAACCTGTTCCCGACGGTCGCCATCAACGTCTCGGCCAGCGACCTGCACGCCACCGACTTCGCCGACGGCCTGGTGGCCCGCTGCCGGGGCTACAAGGTGAAGCCCGAACGCCTGATGATCGAACTCACCGAGACCGCCACCATGAGCGATCCGGTGCTCGCCATGGACATCCTCACGCGGCTCCGGATCATGGGGTTCCGCCTGTCCATCGACGATTTCGGCACCGGCTATTCCTCGCTGGTGCAGCTCCAGCGCATGCCGTTCTCCGAGCTGAAGATCGACCGCGCCTTCGTCGCCGACTGCCACAAGTCGCCGCAGGCACGGATGATCATCAAGACGATGGTGGACCTGGCCCACAACCTGGGTCTCAGCGCCATCGCCGAGGGGGTGGAGAACAACGAGATCCTGGAGACGGTGCGCAACCTGGGTTGCGACGAGGTGCAGGGCTTCGGCATCGCCAAGCCGATGCCGGCCGACGAGGCCGGACTGTGGTTCCGCCGCGCGCTGGAAGCCGGCGAGCCGAAGGTGGCCGCCGCCACCTGACGCGGCGGCGCCGGCCCCTCCACCGCAACGTCAGCCGCCGCCGGCGATGCGCTCCAGGTACGACAGGCTTTCCGGGTTGAATTGCCTGCCCACGACGGCGATGCGGGCGATGGCGCGGTCGCGTGAGACCTTCAGGTGCGCTTCCAGCGCGTCCGCCGCTTCGGCCACCTTGCCCTCGGCAATGCGATCGATGATCGCCAGATGCTCCAGCAGGAAGGGCTCCACCTCGAACAGCCGTGGGTTGAAGCCGTACAGGAAGCGGTGGGCAATCAGCAGCGACTGGGGCAGGCGGATGGCCTGCATCAGGCTGAGACTGCCGCAGTGGCCGAGCAGGGTGATGTGGAGGTCTTCCTCCAGCCGGTCGAGCGTTTCGCCGGTGATGGTGCGGGCGTGGCTGATGGATTCATCGAGGCTGCGGCGCATCCGCGCCAACAGGCCGGATGGCGCATGGGCCGCGGCCTTCGCCAGGGCCACCGGCTCCAGCACCCAGCGCAGCTCGTACAGCTCGCTCACGTAAGCGGGGCTGAGGGCCGGCGCATACCACCGCGAGCGTTCGTCCTTGCGCACCACGCCGCGCTGCTGCAGCCGCCCCAGCACGTCGCGCGCCACGGTGCGGCTGACGCCATAGTGCTCCGCCAGCTTGGCCTCGATGACCCGCCAGCCGGCGAACGAACTGCGCCCGGCAATCTCCCGCTCCACCTCGCCGTAGATGCGCTCCCAGGTGGGGGGGGACGACAGCACGACGCTTTCGCCCAGCGCCGAGGGCAGCGGCGGCAGCGATGGTGCGCCGCCCAGCCCGACCACGGTGTAGCCGCGCCCCGCCGCCTTTTCGATCAGCCCCGCGCGTGCCAGCTCGGCCAGTGCTTTGCGCGCCGGCGCCCGGCTGATGCCGAAACGCGCCGTTACCTTGGCCTCCAGCAGCCGCTCGCCGGGGGCGATCTCCCCGGCATCGATTTGCCGCGCGAGGATGTCGTAGGCGCGCTGATAGAGCCGCGGCGAGGCACCGGACACCCCGGAGCCGTCGCGCCGTTCGGCCGGCCGGGCCCGCAGGTCGTCCAGCGGCGCGCTCTTGGCGTGACGGTGCCCCTCAGGGGTAGCGGACATGCACGAAACCTGTCGGCTGGGGGGGCCGGACGACCGGCCGTCGCCAGCATCCGAGGGCGGGGACTCCGGCGGCGCAGCGGGTCGCGACGGAGCCCAGAACCATAGCCCCGTGGCCGGGCTGCCGCAACGCGCGGAGCCGCCGGCCCGGGGGTCGATCCCATGTCCGGAGGTGGCTTCGCGGCACCCAGTTCCCTCGCCGGACTCAAGTGTCCCGCTTCGGGTGGACGATCTTCGGTTGTCCCGCGGCGCCATCTATGTATAGTGTACACAAAAGACGTTTAAGGGCCATAGGCTACGCCGTGGCGGGAGGAGAGACCGGGCATGACAGGTCGCCTTGAGGGCAAGACCACGTTCGTCACCGGTGCCGGGCAGGGCATCGGACGCGCCATCGCGCTCGCTTTCGCCGCCGAAGGGGCATCGGTGGTCGCGGTCAGCCGCACAGCCTCGAAGATGGCCGACCTCCCCGAACGCTTCCCCAAGATCTCGCCGGTGGGCTTGGACGTGACCGATGGGCCGGCGGTGTCGCAGGCCATCCAGGACTGCGGGCCGCTCGACGTGCTGTGCAACTGTGCCGGGTGGGTGCACAACGGCACCCTGCTCGATTGCCGCTATGCGGACTGGGCCAGAAGCCTGGAGCAGAACGTCACCTCCATGTACCTGACGATCCGGGCGGCCCTGCCGGCGATGCTGGCGCGGCGCAGCGGCTCCATCATCAACGTCGCCTCCGTCGCCTCCAGCCTTACGGGCGTGCCCAACCGGGCCGCCTACGGCACCAGCAAGGCGGCGGTGATCGGGCTCACCAAGGCGGTGGCGCGCGACTTCGTTTCCCAGGGTGTGCGCTGCAACGCGCTGTGCCCGGGCACCACGCTGACGCCGTCGCTGGAACAGCGCATGGCGGCCACGCCCGATCCGGAAGAAACGCGGCGCCAGTTCGCCGCCCGCCAGCCGATCGGACGGCTTGGCACCGTGGAGGAGATGGCGGCCGCCGCCGTCTATCTGGCCAGCGATGATTCAGCCTTCACCACCGGCTCGCTGATGGTGGTGGACGGCGGACAAACCCTGTGAACGCCCCCCTGGCATCTTCCGGCGGCCCCTCCGTGCGCATCGGCGTCGCCGCGCTGGACCGGTTCTGCCGGGCCGTGCTGGTGCATGCCGGGGCGGACCGTGCCACCACCGATGCCGCCGCCCGCGCCATGATGCACGCCTCGCGCCTGGGCATCGACAGCCACGGCGTGCGGCTGCTCGACCATTACGCCACGGTGCTCACCAAAGGGCGGGTGAACCCCGCGCCGCGCCTGTCCATCGTGGCCGAACATGGCGCCGTCGCCACCCTGGATGCCGACAACGGCCACGGCGCCACCGCCGCCTTCGCCGCCATGGACCACGCCATGGGGCTTGCCCGGCGCCACGGCATCGGCGCCGTCGCGGTGCGCAACAGCTCCCATTTCGGGCCGGCCGGGGCCTATCCGCTGGTCGCCGCGGAGGCCGGGCTGGTCGGCCTGGTCATGTGCAACTCCGATGCCTTCGTGCGCCTGCACGATGGGGCCGCGCGCTTCCACGGCACCAACCCCATCGCCTGTGCGGTGCCGGTGCCGGGCCAGCGGCCGTGGCTGCTCGACATGGCCACCAGCACGGTGCCGTACAACCGGGTGATGCTCTACAAGAGCCTGGGCGTGACCCTGCCGCCGGGGGCTGCGTCCTCGGCCGACGGGGTCGATACGCTGGACCCCGAACAGGCGGTCATGCTGGCACCCCTGGGGGCTGCCTTCGGCTACAAGGGGGCCGGGTTGGCCGGCCTCATCGAGATCTTCAGCGCGCTCTTCAGCGGCATGCGGCTCGGTTTCGAGATCCTGCCCATGGCCGGCCCCGATCTCAGCACGCCGCGGGCCATGGGCGCCTTCGTCGTGGCCGTCGATCCCGCCGCCTTCGTCGACCCGGTGCAATTCGGTGAGGGCATGGTGCGGTATGTGGAGGCCCTGCGCCGCTCGCCCGCCCGGGTCGGTGGGACGGTGATGGCGCCGGGCGACCGGGAATGGGCGGAGGCCGAGCACCGCGCAGCCAAGGGCATTCCCATCGATCCCGCCACCTTCGATGCGTTCCGGCGCCTGGCTTCGACCTATGCCGTTTCCCTGCCGGAACGGGAGGCGGCGGCATGAGCGGCGTGTCGGCCCTGAGACCGCACGTCGACCTGACCGGCTGCGGCCTTGCCCGGCCGGTCGAGGGCGCCCGGCATGGGCGACCCTCGGACCGTCGGCCGGGTGGCCGCCGGTCGTTCAGCAAGAACGGGAGGACTTCACCCATGTCGACCAAACGGCTTGTCTTTCTTGGTGCCCTGATGGGGACCGCACTGGCGGCCTTCGCTCCGGCCCAGGCGCAGGAGTACACGCTCCGCTTCAACCACGTGCTGGGGCCGGGCGAACCCTTCCACCAGGGCTTCCTCAACTGGGCCGAACGGGTGGCCGAACGCACCGGCGGCGGTCTCACCATCGAGGTGTTCCACAGCGCCCAGCTCGGCGTGGAAGAGGACATCATCGAGCAGATCCGCCAGGGTGCGAATATCGGCCAGAACACCGATGCGGCCCGGCTCGGCAACTACGTGCCGGGCATCGCCGTGGTCAACGGCCCCTACTTCGTGGCCGACCGGCACGCGGCCTTCGCGCTGGCCGACAGCCCCACCATGATCGCGTGGCAGCAGCAGCTCGCCGACGAGTTCGGCATCCGGGTGGTGTGTTTCGACTGGGTGCAGGGCCAGCGCCACTTCTTCACCAACGAGCCGGTGCGGACGCCGGAGGACCTCGATGGCTTGCGCATCCGCACCCCGCCGGCGCCGATCTGGCAGGAGTCCATCCGGGCGCTGGGCGCCACCCCGGTGGCGATGAACTTCGGCGACATCTATTCCGGCCTGCAGCAGCAGGCGGTGGATGGGGCCGAACTGGTGTACCCCAACATCACCGCGGCCAACCTGAACGAGGTTCTGGACTACGCCAACGAGACCGGTCACATCCTGCTGGTCAACTTCCAGATCGTCAGTTCCGAGTGGTTCAACGGCTTGCCGGAGGACTACCAGGCAGCCCTGGTGGAAGAATGCCGGACGGCCGGACAGGAGACCTCCGAAGTGGTGGCGACCGCCGTTGAGGACGCCAAAGCGCAGCTCATCGAAGCCGGCATGACCATCGTCGACGACGTCGACCTGGACGCCTTCCGCGAAGCCGGGCGGGCGGCCTACGAGGTGCTGGGCCTGATCGACGCCTACGACCAGGTGCAGTCGGAGATCGCCCAATAACCCTTGGGGTACGGACCGGCCAGACGCGTGCGTGCCTGGCCGGACGTCGTGCTCTGGAGATTTGAATCTACGAGCGTTTACCCCGGCTGATGGATCGCAGAGCGAGTCCTTCAGCCGGGCAACGCTCGGGGAACACGGGGAACGGCCGGGGAGGTCACCAGATGCGACGCGTCTATGAAGCGCTGACGCGAGCCGAGGCGATCCTCGCCGGCACGTTCCTGGTCTTGATGGTGCTGCTGATTTTCACCGGCGGGGTCGCGCGCCTGGTGCGCCATCCGCAGAACTGGACGATCGACCTCGCCACCTGCTTCTTCGCCTGGGCGGCGTTCATGTGTGCCGACGTCGCCTGGCGCAAGGGCAGCATGATGTCCATCGACCTGCTGGTGGTGCGGCTGCCCCAGCGCCTGCAGCGGGCGATGCTCTATGCCAACTACCTGATCATCGCCGCCTTCCTCGTCTACGCCATCTATGCCGGGGTGCACCTGGCCTGGGTCAGCCGGGCGCGCAGCTTCCAGGGCATCCCAGGCGTCAGCTATTCGTGGGTGACCATGAGCCTGCCGGTGGGCGCCGCACTCCTGCTGCTGACCACCGGATTGAAGGTGCGCACCGCCCTGGTGGAAGACGGGCTGGTGCGGGGTGCCGGCGCGGAGCCGCCCCACGACCAGGTGCAGACGTGACGCCATGGTCATCGTCGCCATCGCCTTTGTCGTCCTCATCCTGATGGGCATGCCGGTGGCCTTCGCCATCGGCATTTCCGGCTCCCTGTTCTTCCTCCAGCACCCGGAGCTGCCCTTCACCATCCCGGTGCAGGTGACGATTTCGCAAACCCAGAACTTCTCGCTGCTCGCCGTGCCGCTGTTCATCCTGGCCGGCAATTTCCTCAACAAGTCCGGCATCACGGAGCATCTGCTGGAGCTGGCTTCGGTGCTGACGGGCCGGCTGAAGGGCGGGCTCGCCCAGGTCTCCATCGCGCTCGCGGCCCTGATCGGCGGCGTCTCGGGTTCGGCCATCGGCGATGCCGCCATGCAGGCGCGCATGCTGGGCTCAGAGCTGGTGAAGCGCGGCTTCACCCGCGGCTTTTCCGCCGGTGTGATGTCGTTCGGTGCCATCCTCACGCCGATCATCCCGCCCGGCATCGGCATGATCCTCTACGGCACCATCGGCCAGGTTTCCATCGGCCGGCTGTTCGCCGCCGGCCTGTTCCCGGCGTTCCTTCTGTGGATCTCGCTGGCCGCGGCCATCTGGATCGCCGCCCACCGCCGCGGCTACGGCGCGGAACGCAAGGTGGCGCCGACGGTGCGCGAGGTCGGCCGCGCCTTCAAGGGCGGCATCTGGGCGCTGCTGTTCCCGGTGTTCCTGCTGCTGGGACTGCGAATGGGGGTGTTCACGCCGTCGGAGATCGGCTCGTTCGCCGTCATCTACGCCGTGTTCATCGGCGTGCTGGTCTACCGCCAGCTCAAGGCCAAGAGCTTCCTGGAAGCGCTGACGGGCGGGCTGTCGGACGTCGGTTCGGTGATGTTCCTGATCGCGCTGTCGGCGATCTTCTCCTACGGCATCGTGCTGGAGCGGGTGCCGGAGGTGGTGGCCGGCTGGATCCTCGGGGCGACGGACAATCTGCAGGTGGTGATGGTGCTGGTGGCGCTGTTCATCATCATCGTCGGCTTCTTCATCGACGCCACCGTGCTGATCATCATGCTGACGCCGATCTTCCTGCCGCTGGTGCGCGACCTCGGCGGGGACCCGGTGCATTTCGGCATCGTCTTCATCGTCTCGGCCACCATCGGCAACTTCACCCCGCCGGTGGGGGCGGCCATGTACGCGGTGTGCTCGATCATGAAATGTCCGATCGGCGAATACACCCGCGAATCGGTGCCGTTGATGCTGGCGGTGGCGATCGCGACGCTGCTGCTGGTGTTCGTGCCCGGCCTGGTGCTGTTCGTCCCCAACGCGATCTTCGGCTGACGCCCCGCCCTGCCCAACCCGTCTCGCCGCCCCTGGACGGGCGGGCCGGCCGCGCTACATCCCGCGCCAGAGCCTGCACGCGTGTGCCGGCACGGGGGAGGTCGCGAAAATGGACTACTACACGCTCGGCCGCAGCGGGCTGAAGGTGAGCCGCCTGGCACTCGGCACCATGACCTTCGGCGAAGACTGGGGCTGGGGGGCCGACGAGCAGGTGTCGCGCCAGATCTTCGATGCCTATGTGGAGGCCGGCGGCAACCTGTTCGACACCGCCGATCTCTATACCGGCGGGCGGTCCGAAGAGATGCTCGGCCGCTTCGTCGCCGAGGCCGGCCTGCGCGACGCCGCGGTGATCGCCACCAAGTTCAGCTTCAACGCCGCCCCCGGCAACCCCAATGCCGGCGGCAACGGCCGCAAGAACATTCTGCGCGCGGTGGAGGGGTCGCTGCGGCGGCTCGGCACCGACTATATCGACCTCTACATCCTGCACGCCTGGGACCGCCTGACCCCGGCCGAGGAGGTGATGCGCACGCTGGACGACCTGGTGCGCGCCGGCAAGGTGCGCCACATCGGGCTGTCCAACGTACCCGCCTGGTATGCCGGCCGCGCCCAGACGCTGGCGGACCTGTGCCACTGGGAGCCGGTGTCGGCGCTGCAGCTCGAATACAGCCTGGCCGAACGCGCGGTGGAGGACGAATACGTCGACCTGGGCACGCGGCTCGGCATGGGCCTCATGGTGTGGAGCCCGCTCGCCTCCGGCCTGCTGTCGGGCAAGTACCGGCCGGGCCGCGACGGCGGCGAGGGCGAAGGCCGGCTGGCGGCCCTGGCGGGCTCCGGCAATCCGGTGTTCGAGAAGTTCACCGAACGTAACTGGCGCATCGTCGCGGAACTGGAAGCGGTGGCGGGCGAACTGGGCCGGCCGATGGCCCAGGTGGCGGTCAACTGGGTGGCCAACCGGCCCGGCGTGGCGACCGTGCTGGTGGGGGCGACCAAGCTCCACCAGCTTCGCGACACCCTGGCTGCGCTCGACTTCGCCATCCCTGCGGAGCTGGCCGCCCGGCTCGATGCCGTCAGCGCACCGCCGCTGCACTACCCCTACACCTTCTTCAGTCCGGCCATGCAGGGCATGATCGCCGGTGGCGCCACGGTGGGCGACAAGCCGCCCGCATACCTGCCCGACCGCACGGTGGCGGCCGGCGGTGTCGGTGTGAGTGTCAATGCGGAGGAGGCGGAGTAGGCTGCCCCGTCGCTCACCGGAGGATGCCGACCGGCCATGACCAGCTCTGCCCACGCCCTGCTCGCCGAAGCCGCCCGCAGCTTTGCGGCCGTCGTGGAGGTGGCCGACCAGGTGGAAGCGGCCGGTGCCGCCATCTGTGCCGCGCTTGCCCAGGGCAACAAGGTGCTGTTCTGCGGCAATGGCGGCTCGGCGGCGGACAGCCAGCATCTGGCGGCGGAGCTGGTGGGCCGCTTCGTGAAGGAGCGCGAGGCGCTGCCCGCCATCGCCTTGACGGTGGATACCTCGGCCCTCACCGCCATCGCCAACGACTATGGGTTCGAGACCGTGTTCGCCCGCCAGGTGCGCGGGCTGGGCCGGGCCGGCGACGTGCTGGTGGGGCTGTCCACCAGCGGGCGCAGCGCCAATGTGGTGGCGGCGATGGAAGCGGCGCGGGCGCAGCGCCTGGTCACCGTGGCGATGACCGGGGCCAACGAAAGCCCCATGTCGGAACTGGCGGACATCGCCATCCGCGTGCCCGCCACGGTGACCGCGCGGATCCAGGAGATGCACATCGCCATCGGCCACACGCTGTGCGCCATGGTCGACGACGCCATGGCGAACCCGCCCTAGAGATTGCTCCGAAGCGAATTATATGTACGAATGTACATACACGAGACCCGATGCCGTTCGAATGGGATGAGGCCAAGCGCCGATCCAATCTGGCCAAGCATGGGATCGACTTCGTCCGTGCGGCCAGGATCTTCCGCAATCCCATCCTCGAACGCATGGACGATCGGCAGGACTACGGCGAGGAGCGGTGGATCGCGATTGGCCACTGGCAGGGCCAGTGCCTGGTCGTCGTCTACACATGGCGCGACGGCAAACGGCGCCTGATTTCGGCGTGGAAGGCAGGGCAGGATGACCGCGAAGTCTATGACGACCGCATCTTTGGAGGATCTGGAGACCCTGGAGGACCTGACGCGTGAGGATGCGCCGGCCGGTCCCGACCTGGGGGCGGACTTCTGGAGGTCGGCCAAGGTGATCTACCCGGACGGCGGCAAGGAACGGCTCACCGTGCGGTTCGACCGCGATGTCGTCGACTGGTTCAGGGCGCAGGGTCGCGGCTACCAGACCCGCATGAACGCGGTGCTGCGGGCCTATGTCGAGGCGAAGAAGGGTTAGGGCCGGGCCATGGCCAGGCGGCCGGCGATCTTCTTCGACCGCGACGGGGTGCTGAACCGCGACGACGGCTATATCCACCGGCCCGATCAGGTGCACTGGATGCCGGGAGCGGCGGCAGCGGTGCGGCTGGCCAACCAGTCGGGCTTCCTCGCCTTCGTCGTCACCAACCAGTCCGGCATCGCCCGCGGCCTCTACCCCGAGGCCGACGTGCCGGCGCTGCACGCCTGGATGATCGCCGAGTTGGCGGCGCAAGGGGCGCGCATCGACGATGTGCGCTATTGCCCCTACCACCCCGAAGGCACCGTGGCGGCCTATCGCCGGGACTCAGACTGGCGCAAGCCCGGCCCCGGCATGCTGCTCGACCTGATCGCCGCCTGGGATGTGGACGCGGAGCGCTCCTCCCTGATCGGCGACCGCGACAGCGATGTGGAAGCCGCCCGGCGGGCCGGCGTGCGTGGCGTGCTCTACGGCGGCGGCGACCTGGCGGCGCTGGTCGCGGAGCTGTGCGGGGTCCCCGGCTAAGCTCCCGCTATAGCCAGCGGCGGGTGCGGGCGCGGTAGGCCCGGTAGTCCTCACCGAAGCGGGCTTCCAGGTGGCGCTCCTCCGGGCCGATCACCAGCCGGTCCAGCAGCACCGCCACGACCGGCACCGTCACCAGCAGCCAGCCATTGGCGAAGACGATGGCCAGGCCGGCCAGCGCCACCAGCCCGCCCAGATAGATCGGGTTGCGGCTGATGCGGTAGACCCCGCCGGTCACCAGGGCCGTGGCCGGAAAATAGGTGGGGATGTTGGTGCCGGCACGCAGGAACTGGACCGACGCCATCACCGCCGGTGCGGCCCCGAGGCCGGCCAGGACCGCCCCCAGCACCCATTGCCCCGTGAACAGGCGAAGTGGCAGGGGAAAGACCGTATGCAGCCCCCAGGCGGCCAGGAGTGCCGCGACACCCAGCACCGGCGGGTGCAGCACCAGGACGGGGCGGGCGTGGTCCGGGTTCTCCGCCAATGCCGCTACCCCACCAGCCGCCGCACGATGGACGCCACCGAGCCCACATAGCCGCCGCCGAACAGCCGCACATGCACCAGCAGCGGGTAGAGGTTGTAGAGGTCGCGGCGCACCTCGAAGAAGCCGTCGCGGATCGGCCGGATCTCGTGGTAGCGGCGGAAGAAGGGCTCGCCGAAGGTGCTGAAGAGGGTGGTGAAGGCGAGTTCGATCTCCGCATCGGCATGGTAGATGGCGGGATCGATGAAGCCGGTAATGCGCCCGGCCTCGGCCATCACGTTGCCGCCCCAGATGTCGCCGTGGATCAGGCTGGGCGGGGCCGGCGGGCCGATCAGCTCCTCCAGCCGCTCCGCCAGCCGCTCGATGCGCGCCATCAGCGCGGTGTCGAGTGCGCCTTCGTCCAAGGCGGCACGCGCCATGTGCAAGAGGCGGTGGTCGCGGAAGAAGGCCACCCAATCGTCGCCCGGCGGGTTGGGCTGGTGCAGCGGGCCGATCAGGGTGTCGTAGGCAAAGCCGTAGCCCGCGCGCGGCACGGCGTGGAGGGGGGCCAGGATCTCCGCCGCCTGGGCCTGGGCTGTGGCCGTCAGCCCGCCGCCGCCCGGCATGTGGCCCATCACCACGAGGTCGTCGCGCGCCAGCACGGGGGCGGGCACCGGCCAGCCTTCGGCATGGAGATGGCCGAGCATGGCGCCTTCCAGGGCGAGATTGGCGCCCGGCTCCCCCTGCTTGGCCACCAGCCGCGTGCCGTCGGCAAGGATGACGAGGCTGAGCTGGGTGGTGTTGCCGGACGCAAACCGGCGCACCTCGGCCACCGCCGACCTGCAGGCCGCGGCAATCTCGGATCGATCGCTGTCGGACAGGCTCACGGCTGCCGGCCGGCCGCCGCGTTCAATGGACGATGCTCTGCACCACCCAGTGTTCGACGGTTTCGCGCGCGTGCTCGTAGCTTGCGGCGGGGTGGTGGTAGGCGAAGACCCGTGTGGCCGCATCCAGCGCCACGCTGGGGGCGGCCCCGCTGGTGGTCATGCCGCGATAGGCACGCGTGACCGCTTCGCGGCACGTGCAGGATTCGGCCGGACTATCGGGTCCACACTCTGTGGTGACGACGCGGGAACGCGACAGCATGTCACTTCTTCTTTCTGCGGCCATAGAGTTCCAGGCGGTGGTCGACCAGTTCGTAGCCCAGTTCGTCGGCGATCCTCGCTTTGAGCTCTTCCAGTTCTTCGTTCTGAAATTCGATCACCCGGCCGGTTTCGAGATCGACCAGATGATGGTGGTGTTCCAGATTGACTTCGAAGCGGGCGAAGTTCTGGTTGAAATCGTGCCGCTGTACAAGGTTCATGTCGTCGAGCAGGTGGAGCGTGCGGTAGACCGTGGCGATGCTGATGGAGGCATCGTGCTCCTTGGCGCGTTGATACACGTCCTCCACCGAGGGGTGGTCGGTGGCGTCGCTCAGCACCTTCAAGATGGTGCGGCGCTGGCCGGTCATCTTGATGCCGGCGTCGATGCACTGGCGTTCCAGGTCGGTCATGGCGTCACGCAGGGTTCCGTGCTCTCCGGAGTCCTGGTCTGAGACTCCGCGGATGGCAGTTTACCGGTCCCGGGCCTGCGCGCCAAGGGTGACGACGCAAATCATTCTCAACAACCCGGCGAGCGGTTGGCTGGGGTGATTTGACATCGCGCGGCGCCGGCCGTCTCTTCGGTGCCACCGGCCGGTGTTGGGCGGCGAGCTTGGAAGCCGGCCGAAGTCCAGGCCCGCCGCCGTTCCGGATGGCGGCGGCCGCCGCCGCAGAGGGAGACCACAGTGGACCGCTGGATCGGCTATTTCTCGCTCGATATGGGGCTGCACGGCTGGCTGGCCCTGGCCATCGCGGTGGTCGGCATCATCGCGCTGAACGTCGGCCTCATGCGCTTGGCGCGAAAGCCGTGGAAGACCTACGACGACGAAGCCCAGGACCGCGGCGACGGTGACGCCCGGGGCAGCGGGGACTGAGCTGCCCGCACCGTTCCCGGCGTCCGCACTTGCGCGCCTCGGCTACGGCATATGCCCGGCGATGGCCTCAAGGAGGATCCGGTTGGCCTCGGCATCGGCCTGCTCGTGGCGGCCGATGGTGTAGCCGGTGGCGGTGCACTGGGCCATGACCGCGATGAGCTGGCCGTCGGTGGCGGCGGGCCGTCCGGTCAAAGCCTCCACCACCGTTCCGTCCGCTCCCACCTGGAAGCGACAGGGCGAGCCGTGGGGCAGGGTGGGGTAGAAGCGCATGTCGCCGGTGCCGTTCCAGCCATGGGCGGCCCCCGCCAGCCAATGCACCGCAACCGGGCTGCCGCCGGCCTGCAGGCTCGCCACCAGGCGCGCGCACTGGTCGCGGTGGATGCTTTCGTCGGCCTCTCCCCAGATCGCCACCACCGGTGCCCCGGTGGTCTGTGGCGAGGCAGCCTCCAGGAAGCACGGCGCATAGAACGCCACATGCAGGGCGAACCGCGCCGGCGCGCGCCCGGCCGCCTGGGCGATCCGTGCGAAGGCGGCGGCGTAGGTGGAGACGCCGCCCATGGAATAGCCCATGACGCCGATGCGGTCGGGATCGATCCCCGGCAGGGCGCGCAGATAGGCGAGGGCGGCATAGGCATCGGCGATCTGGTCGGGCACGTTGGCCACGCGCAGCCGGTCGAAGTAGGGCATATCGTGGCCGAGGCCGCGGCTTTCGAAGGTGTCCACCACCAGGGCGGCGATCCCGTGCTCGGCGAGGAACAGGCCGTGGCGGCGGCCGCGGCCGCTCCATTCGCCGCCGCTGCCGTGCAGGATCACCATGGCCGGCACCGGTTCGCCCGCCCCGAACCCGTGCGGCGTGAACAGGCGCGCCGTGGCCTCGGCATTGGTGGCACCGTCCCCGCCGAACAGGCCCGACAGGCCGTCCACATCGCGGGTGGCAAAGGAGACCGCCCTACCCTCCTGGGCACAGGCCGGCAGGTAGACGATCGCTCCTGCCAGGGCCGCAACGGCGACGAGGGCTGCGAACGGGATCCAGAGTCGCATCGGCCGGCTCCCACGCCGTAACGAACCTGCGGCGCCCGGAGGCACCACCGGTCGGCACTGTCCTATCGCAATGCGTGCAGATTAGGGCGGAAGATCCCGAATCGGCATCCGCGGCCCGCATTCGCGGCCGGCGCCGTTTCCGTCCCCAGTCTCCAACCCGGCGCGCCGCAGGACGCGGGCGCGCAAGGCGGAGCGGGGAGAGGCTAGAACTTGGTGCCCGCCACTTCCTGCAGCAGGAAGTCGCGGAACGCCGCCACCCGCTTGGAGTGGCGCAGCTCCTCGGCGTAGACGAAGTACGCGTCCGCCGTCGGGCCCTGTACGTCCGGCAGCACCACCACCAGGTTGTCGCTGTCCTGCACGATGTAGTCGGGCAGGGCCGCCAGCCCGAGCCCGCTGCACACCGCCTGGAGGATGGCGTACTGGTTGTTGACGCGAAGGGCCGCCCGGCGCGAGCCCGGCGTCGGGTCGCCCACCGTCATGATCCAGTTGATGTTGGGGATCGGCGGCTTGCTGGCGGTGCCGTAGATGACGAGGTCGTGCTTGTCCAGGTCGCCCAGGGTCTGCGGCGTGCCGCGGCGCTGCAGGTATTCGCGGCTGGCGTAGATGTGGAAGCGAATGGCCATCAGGTGGCGCTGCACCAGGTCGGGCTGGCGCGGAGTGGTGACGCGGATGGCGATGTCCGCCTCGCGCATGCCGAGGTCCAGCTCGCTGTCGTCGATCAGCAGGCTCAGCTCGACCTCGGGGTACAGGTCGAGAAACTTGCGGATGCGCGGCGTCAGCCAGATGCTGCCGAGCCCGACCGTGGTGGTGACCTTCAGCGGTCCGCGCACCTTCTCCTTGCTCTCGGTAAGCAGGATTTCCGCGCGCGCCAACTGGTCGAGCACGCTCTGGGCAGTCTTCAGCAGCAACTCGCCCTGCTCGGTCAGGATCAGGCCGCGGGCATGGCGGTGGAACAGCGGGACATCCAGGCTTTCTTCCAGCGAGCTGATCTGTCGGCTTACCGCAGACTGGCTCAAATTCAGTCGTTCGCCGGCATGGGTGAAACTGCCCGCCTCCGCCACTGCGTGAAACACCCGCAACTTGTCCCAGTCCATTTCCATCCCCGTCGTCCTGGCTGCCGTCGCCGCGCCCTAAGCTATCGAATCACCTGTTAAGATTTGCATTTCCGCATGGCTGGAGTCGACAGGCAAGCGCCCCATGGTCGCGCGCTGGCATTGGCGGCAACTTCCAGGCCGGGCGCTATCCCGCTACCGCAGTTTGGCGGTCGGCAATACGGCTGGTGACCGTGTCGTCCCGGGCGGCGAGGAAGCGTTCGGCTTCCAGGGCGGCCATGCACCCCATGCCGGCGGCGGTGACCGCCTGGCGGTACACCCGGTCCGTCACGTCGCCGGCGGCGAACACGCCGGGCACGCTGGTGGCGGTCGAGTCGGGCGCGGTGACGATGTAGCCGTCGGCCGCCATCTCCAGCTTGCCCTTGAACAGGGCCGTCGCCGGATCGTGGCCGATGGCGACGAACACGCCGTCGATGGGCCGTTCGCTCGTCGCGCCGGTCTTGCGGTTCTTCAGGCGTACACCCGTCACCAGCGGCGGCATACCGCCCTCGCCGAGGATTTCCGCCACTTCGCTGTCCCAGACGACGGAGATCTTGGGGTTGCGCCGGAGCCGGTCCTGAAGGATCTGCTCGGCCCTAAGCTGGTCGCGCCGGTGCACCAGGGTGACACTGGCAGCGTGATTGGTGAGGTAGAGCGCTTCTTCCACCGCGGTGTTGCCGCCGCCCACCACGATCACGTTCTTGCCGCGGAAAAAGAAGCCGTCGCAGGTGGCGCAGGCCGACACGCCGCCGCCCTTGAATGTCTCCTCGCTCGGCAGGCCCAGCCAACGCGCCTGGGCACCGGTGGCGATCACCAGGGTCTCGGCCATATAGCGGTCGCCCGAGTCGCCGACGGCGACGAATGGCCGCGCCGTCAGATCGACGTCGACGATGGTGTCGTAGGCCATCCGCGTGCCGACATGTTCGGCCTGCTTGGCCATCTGCTCCATCAGCCAGGGGCCCTGGATCACGTCGGCGAAGCCCGGATAGTTCTCCACATCGGTCGTGATCATAAGCTGGCCGCCGGGTTGCAGCCCCTGCACCAGCAGCGGTTCCAGGCTGGCGCGGGCCGCGTATATGGCGGCCGTGTAGCCGGCCGGCCCGGACCCGATGATCAGGACCTTTGTGTGATGCTCGGAAGGCATGGCAATTATCCTCTTGAAACCGCCCGACGCTGGACATGATCCTGTTAAGGTCGTTGCACAAGGCAACCCTGAGGAAACTGTTCGGTTATGTGTCTAACCCTGGTGGGCTGCACGTAGACGGACAGGTTTTGGGTTCGACCTTGCATGTGCGGAGCAATCAGCTAGGCTTTGCTGTTTTCCAGATAGAGTGGGTTCGGGTGCATCGATGCGCCGTGTCAGACTAGACAAGATAGACCGGCGCATCCTGCGCGATCTACAGCACGACGGGCGGATGACGAACGTGGAACTGGCGCGCCGCGCCGGCATCTCCGCACCGCCCTGCCTGCGCCGGGTCCGCGCGCTGGAGGAAGCCGGGTATATCCGCGGCTACCACGCCGATGTGGCGCCCGAAGCCCTGGGCTTCGGCGTGACCGTGTTCGCCCAGGTGGGGCTGAACAGCCAGGCGGAGGCGGACCTCCGGCGCTTCGAAGACCTGGTCCATAGCTGGCCCCTGGTGCGCGAGTGCAACATGCTGGCCGGGGAAACCGATTTCCTTCTCAAGGTGGTCGCGGAGGACTGGGATTCCTACCAGCGCTTCCTCACCACCCAGCTCACCGCCGCGCCCAATGTCAGCCACGTGAAGTCGTCGCTGTCGATTCGCACGTCCAAGAGCCTGCCGGGCGTGCCCATCGAGGTGGACGGCTCGGCCGAAGACTGATCGCCAGCCGTGCCGCCGGCCGAGGGCGATTGACGGCCGGTGGCCGATCCGGCTACCCGAAGCAGATCTCTCGCCTAGGGCACCCGCCATGTCTCCATCCGAGGCCCCCGCCAGCACCGCGCCCACCGCGGCCAGCCCCGAACTGGCCCGCGAGTTCGGCCTGACCGGCGACGAGTACACCCACATCCTCGCCATTCTGGGACGTACACCCACGGTGACGGAGCTGGGCATCTACTCCGTCATGTGGTCGGAGCACTGTTCGTACAAATCCTCGCGCATCTGGCTGAAGGAGCTGCCCACCGAGGCGCCCTGGGTGATCCAGGGGCCGGGGGAGAACGCCGGGGTGATCGACATCGGCGACGGCCAGGCCGTCGTCTTCAAGATGGAAAGCCACAACCACCCCAGCTTCATCGAGCCCTACCAGGGGGCGGCGACCGGGGTGGGCGGCATCCTGCGCGACGTCTTCACCATGGGCGCGCGCCCCATCGCCAACTTGAACGCCCTCAGCTTCGGCGCACCGGATCATCCCAAGACGCGCCACCTGCTGGCGGGCGTGGTGGCCGGCATCGGCGGCTACGGCAACTGCATCGGCGTGCCCACGGTGGCCGGCGAGACGCGCTTCCACCCGGCCTACAACGGCAACATCCTGGTCAACGCCATGACCGTGGGGCTGGCCGATGCCGACCGCATCTTCTATTCGGCGGCCAGCGGCATCGGCGCGCCGGTGGTCTATGTCGGCTCCAAGACGGGGCGGGACGGCATCCACGGCGCCACCATGGCATCGGCGGAATTCTCCGAAGGCAGCGAGGAAAAGCGCCCCACCGTGCAGGTCGGCGACCCATTCAAGGAAAAGCTGCTGCTGGAAGCCTGCCTGGAGCTGATGCGGTCCGACGCCATCGTCGCCATCCAGGACATGGGAGCGGCGGGGCTCACCAGCTCGTCCGTCGAGATGGCCGACAAGGGCAAGTGCGGCATCGACATGGACCTCGACAAGGTGCCCCTGCGCGAAACCGCCATGGTGCCCTACGAGATCATGCTGTCGGAAAGCCAGGAGCGCATGCTGATGGTGCTGCGCCCGGGTTCCGAAGCGACCGCGCGGGCCGTCTTCGAAAAGTGGGAGCTGGATTTCGCCGTGGTCGGCCGGGTAACCGATACCGGCCGGCTGGTGGTGCGCATGGGCGGCGAGGTGCATGCCGACCTGGTGGTGGCTCCGCTGGTGGACGAAGCGCCCAAATACGATCGGCCGTGGGAACCCACGCCGCCGCAGGCCGAGGTGGACGCGGCCGAAGTGCCGTTGCCGGGCCCGGCCACCGAGGTGCTGGAGCGGCTGATCGGCTCGCCCGATCTCGCCTGCAAGGCGTGGATCTGGGAGCAGTACGACAGCACCGTCATGGCCGATACCGTGGCCGGCCCCGGCGGCGATGCCGCGGTGGTGCGGGTGCACGGTACCGCCAAGGCGCTGGCGCTCACCTGCGATTGCACGCCGCGCTACGTGAAGGCCGATCCGCTGGCCGGCGGCGCCCAGGCGGTGGCGGAAGCCTGGCGCAACATCACCGCGGTCGGCGGGCGGCCGCTCGCCGTCACCGACAACATGAACTTCGGCAACCCCGAGAAGCCGGAGATCATGGGCCAGTTCGTCGGCGCCATCGAAGGCATGTCGGCGGCCTGTTCGGCCCTGGAGTTCCCGGTCGTCTCCGGCAACGTGTCGCTCTACAACGAAACCGAAGGCACCGGCATCCTGCCCACCCCCACCATCGGCGGCGTCGGGCTGCTGGCCGATGGCGAGCGCCGCGCCGATTTGGCCCTGAAGCGCGACGGCGATACCCTGGTGCTGGTGGGGCCGCCGGGCAGCCATGTCGGCTGCTCGCTCTACCTGCGCGAAATCCATGGCCGCGAGGATGGCGCACCGCCGCCCGTGGACCTGGCGCTGGAGAAGCTGACGGGCGACCTGGTACGCGGGCTGATCGAGGGCGGGCTGGTGGACACCTGCCACGACCTGTCGGACGGCGGGCTCCTGGTGGCACTGGCGGACATGGCCATGGCCGGCGGCCGCGGGGCGGACCTGGCGGTGCCCGAGGGCGCCGATCCCGCCGCCTGGCTGTTCGGTGAGGACCAGGCGCGCTACCTGATCGCCATCGCCGATGCCGGCCCGGTGCTGGCCCGGGCGGCTGCGGTGCATGCGCCGGCCCAGGTGGTCGGCCGCACCGGCGGGACGGCGCTGAAAGTCACTGGACAGGGCGCCATTTCGGTGGCGCAGTTGACCGAACGACACCGCGGCTGGTTGCCGGCGCTGATGGCCGGCCCGGCACCGGGCGCAGCGGCCGTCCCCTGACCCGCCAGATCTGAGGACACGTGCCCATGCCCATGGACCCCGCAGAGATCGTCTCCCTGATCAAGCAGGGTATCCCCGACGCCGAGGTGCAGATCGAGGATCTGCGCGGCGACGGCGACCATTACGGCGCCTACGTCGTCAGCGCGGCCTTCCGCGGCAAGACGCGGGTGCAGCAGCATCGCATGGTGATGGAGGCCCTGCAGGGCCGCATGGGCGAAGAGCTGCACGCGCTGGCCTTGCAGACGGCGGTCCCGTCCGACACCTGACGGCCGCGCGCCGCCCTTGATTTTCGGTGCCCGGCACCGATTTGCCGAGAAACCCCTTTCGCCTGGAGGTCCCATGTCGACCCAGACCGAGTCCAATGCCGTCTTCGAGCGCATCCGCGATGAAGTGTCCGGCACGCCGGTGGTGCTGTTCATGAAGGGCACGCCGGTGTTCCCGCAGTGCGGCTTCTCCGCCGCCGTGGTGCAGGTGCTCACCCATCTTGGGGTGCCGTTCAAGGGCATCGACGTGCTGACCGACCCCAGCCTGCGCCAGGGCATCAAGGCCTATTCCGACTGGCCGACCATCCCGCAGCTCTATGTGAAGGGCGAGTTCGTCGGCGGTTGCGACATCGTGCGGGAGATGTACCAGACCGGCGAGTTGACGGAGTTCCTCCAGGCCAACGGCATCGAGATGCGCCCGGCCGAATAGCGCGTTTTTTGGGTCTAGCTGCACCAGCCCGCACGCCCGCCCGGCCGCCCAAGCCATCGTCAACTCTTGGGTGGTCGGGTGGTTGGGCCTGCTCGGCAACGGCTGGAACCGACTCGATGGCGGCGAATGCCGCTCAGGCGCCAGACGACGGCGCCGGCCACGCCCGCCAGGGCACATTCAGCACAAACCGCCGAGCCCCCACGGCTGCAGCGGCATCGGCCAGGGCGATCACACCCTCGCCATCCACCAACGGGCAATCCTTGCGGATCTTGTAGGTGCCGAAGGCGGAGATCACCGCCCGGCATCCTTCGGCCGCAGCGCGGCAAGGCGCGCCAGCGCGCGGCAGGCGATGCCGAGCTGGGTGAGGCGCGCCACGGCGAGCCGGCCCAGGCGCCCGGTGGCACCAGCCACGAGGACAGGTCGCGGCGAGCGTCGATCTGCGGCGGTTGAGGGATCGGCCACGGCACTGCCTCCCATCCCCCGGTGCCGGGGAGGACCGCCGAAGGTCCGCCCCTCCATCGGTACACGGCAACGCGGTGGGCTGACGGCACTACCCTGGGTGGTGGCGGTGGGGGTTACCGCAGCCGTGGCGATATGCAGACCAGCCCTGCCGGTTCTCCACACCGACAATGGTGATCGGCCATGGCAGCCTGATGCCGCGTGAAGCGCATAATGGAGATCGGCGCAGGTGACCAGCCCACCGCAGCAGACCGCAAGTCCGGACGGGGCGTCGCTTGGCGTGGCAGCACAGTCGGCTGTGCCACCCGCGGATGCCGGTGCCGGTAAGGCGTTCGGCCTTGCCTGTTCCCTTGCGGCCTTCCTGATCTGGGGCTTCGCGCCGATCTACTTCAAGGCGGTGTCGGTGGCGACGCCGCTGGAAGTGCTGTCCCACCGGGTGGTGTGGACGGTGGTGCTGCTGGGCGGACTGCTGCTGGCGCTGGGCCGCCTCAGCGGCGTGGCGGCGGAGCTGCGCCGTCCCGGCCGGCTGAAGATCTATATCGCCTGCACCATCCTGATCAGTGCCAACTGGCTGACCTTCATCTGGGCGGTCTCCAACGACCATCTGCTGCAGGCGAGCCTGGGCTACTACATCAACCCGCTGGTCACCATCGGTCTCGGTGTCGTGTTCCTGTCCGAGCGGCTCAACCGCTGGCAGATCGCTGCCGTGGTGCTGGCCGCGGCCGGCGTGGCGGTGCTGGTGGTGGGCTACGGCGAGGTGCCCTGGGTCTCCCTGGTGCTGGCCTTCTCCTTCGGCTTCTACTCGCTGTTGCGCAAGCGCGCCGCCGTCGATCCGCAGATCGGCTTGCAGATCGAAACCATGCTGTTGCTGCTGCCCGCATTGGCCTACCTGGCGGTGCTCACGGGCTCCGGCGAGGGACTGTTCATCGCCGACGGCTGGCGGATTTCGCTGCTGCTGGTGGCTTCGGGCATCGTCACTGCGGCCCCGCTGATCTTGTTCATGCACGGCGCCAACCGGCTGACGCTGACCACCATGGGGGTGATGCAGTACATCGCCCCGTCGGTGCATTTCGTGCTGGCGGTGGCGGTCTATGCCGAGCCGCTGGGGACGGGCCAGCTCATCACCTTCGTGGCCATCTGGGCGGGGCTCGCCTGCTACACCGCCGATGCCATGGTGCGCCGGCGCCGGGCCGTACGCAGATCGCGGACGGCGGCGGCAGCGGCAGCGGCCACTCCACCGGCCGGGGCCGGGTAGGGGGGACAGGACCGCAGCGTCCAGATACGCCAAAGGCCCCATTCGGGGCCTTTGCCATAGCGGTGAAGGCGGGCTGCTGCCCGCCCCCGATCGCTGGAGGGCAGCCGTCAGACGCGGCTGTAGAACTCGATCACCAGGTTCGGCTCCATCTGCACCGGGTAGGGCACCTCGGTGAAGCCGGGCGCGCGCACGAACTTGCCGCTGAGCTTGTGGTGGTCGACGTCCAGATATTCCGGCACGTCGCGCTCCGGGGAGTTGATGCCTTCCAGAATGGTCAGGTTGTCGCGCATCTTGTCGCGCAGCTCGATCACGTCGCCGTCCTTCACCTGGTAGGACGGGATGGTCACGCGCTTGCCGTTCACCTTGACGTGGCCGTGGCTGACGATCTGGCGGGCGGCGAACACGGTGGGCACGAACTTCATGCGGTAGACCACCGCATCGAGCCGGCGCTCCAGAAGCTGGATCAGGTTCTCGCCGGTGTCGCCCTTGCGGCGCACCGCTTCCTCGTAGATCCGGCGGAACTGCTTTTCGCCGATATTGCCGTAGTAGCCCTTCAGCTTCTGCTTTGCCATCAGCTGGGTGCCGAAGTCGGTGGGCTTGCGGCGGCGCTGGCCGTGCTGGCCGGGGCCGTATTCGCGCTTGTTGATCGGGCTCTTGGAACGGCCCCACAGGTTGAGGCCGAGGCGCCTGTCGATCTTATACTTGGAACTCTCACGCTTGCTCATGGCACACGTACCCATTGTTGTTTGTGCCCGCAGTCAAGCGGGCCGGTGTCCCGATAGGGTTCGGGGCCACTTGCGCGACCGCGAACCGGAACGCCGACGTCGCGGCACGGTTTCGTGCCGGTGTCGGGTCCACGTTCTCGGGAAGGACGCGGCACGCTAGCCATCCAGCACCGGATGTCAAGCGTTGCGGTCTCGTTTCAGCGGTGCCGGCCCACACCCCCGGCTGGCCAGCCAATCCAGCATACTCTTGTGGATGACCGGGCGGGGGGAGCGGGCCGGTGCCGGACTTCGCCGAAGGCGGCGACCAGGCCCTGGGACTCGGCGACCAAGCCCTAGGACTTGGCGACCCGGCGCGGCCGCTTCTGCTCCACCACCACCGGGCGGGCCGGCGCCACCGGCTGGGGAGCGATGTTGGGCAGCTCCGGCAGGTCCTCCTCCAGGATCGACATGGTGAGGGTGAAGGAGACTTCTCCCTCGTCCTCGTCCCTGTGGAGTGTGCCGATGAACTCGTCGCCCAGCATCACTTCGGCCATGCCGTCGCGGGTACGGCCGGCTTTCAAAGTGATATCGGGGTGCCCGAACGTCTTGCGAAGATAGATTTGCACGCGGTTGAGATCGCTGCGCGTCACACTGGCCTCATGTCTTGGTGGTAGAGCGTGTCGACGGGATATGGCGAAGCACCACCAATTGGCAACCGCTTTAGGTGTTTTCCGCGCCGTTTCGTCGCCGGGGCGCGCCGCCGAGGCGCCGGCCGCTGAGTGCCGTCACGATGCCATGCAGCGTGCGCACCTCCTGCTCGGTGGGGGCGGCCCGGTGTAGCAGCGCGCGGATGGCGCGCACCATGCTTGGCCGCTTTTCGGCGGACTTGAAGAACTCCGCGGCGTCAAGCTCGTCCTCCAGGTGGCGGAACAGGCCCATCAGCCGCGCCTTGTCGGCCGGCGGCTCCAGGTCCGCCCCCGGTGCTTCGGGCGCCGGCACCTGGCTCCACTCCCAGGCCACCAGCAGCACCGCCTGGGCCAGGTTGAGCGAGGAAAAGCCGGGATTGAGCGGAGCGGTGATCACCGTATCGGCCAGCGCCACATCCTCGGTGGTCAGCCCGGAGCGCTCCGGGCCGAACAGCACCGCCGCCGGCACGCCCGCCGCCGCGAGCCCGCGCAGCTCGGCCGCCGCCTCGCGCGGGGTCAGAACCGGCTTCACCAGGCCGCGCGGCCGTGCGGTGGTGGCGAACACGCGCGCGCAGTCGGCGATCGCCGCCGCCGTCGTGTCGAACAGGCCGACTCCGTCGATCACCCGGCCGGCGCCGGATGCGTTGGCCCGCGCCGAGTCGCTGGGCCAGCCGTCGCGCGGGCGCACCAGGCGCAGGCGGTCGAGCCCGCAATTCAGCATTGCACGCGCCGCGGCCCCGATGTTCTCGCCGAGCTGCGGATCGATGAGCACGACCACCGGTGCCGGACCCTGGGGCGAGGCCGGCTGTGCGTCTTCGGTAAGGCGGCCGGAGGGGCCGGCGTCTGCTGGCATGACGAGCGATCTTCCCCGCCGGCGATGCCGGCGCAACTATGGCGAGCCAAACTCGGCTTGACAGCCTATGATGCACCGCAGGCAGAGTGCAGCCTACAGATGGGATTGACGAGGGGACCTCCAATGTCGCTCCGGGGTACCAAGACCGAACAGAACCTGAAGGACGCCCTGACCAGCGAGAGCCTGGCCAACCGCCGCTATCAGTATTTCGCCCAGCGGGCGGACCTGGAAGGCTACCCCGAAGTGGCGCAGCTCTTCCGCTCGATCGCCGACGGCGAGACGGCCCATGCCTTCGGTCACCTCAAGTTCTTGGAAGCCGTCTGCGATCCGGTGACCGGAGAACCGATCGGCTCGACCGACCTCAATCTCAAGGCGTCCGTGGCCGGTGAGACCTACGAGTACACCGACCAGTACCCGGACATGGCCAAGACGGCGCGCGAAGAGGGCTTCAAGGAAATCGCCGAGTGGTTCGAGGTGCTGGCCAAGGCCGAACGCGCCCATGCCGGGCGGTTCCAGCGCGCGCTGGAGGACCTGCGGCCGCCCCATTCGTCGACGCTCGGCCTCTAGCTACGTCACAGGCGGCTTCCCGGACGGCCGAATTGCGCTAGGTTCTGCGGCGCGCGGACAGGTCGCGCCCGGACACCCGATCGAGCGATGACGCCACGCCGCCGTACACCCGACACGTCCCGCGCCAAGCCGCAGCCCGAGGGGGCCGCGCCGCGCGGCGACCGCGTGGCCAAAGTGATGGCGCGGGCGGGCGTGTGCTCGCGCCGTGACGCCGAGGCGATGATCGCTGCCGGGCGGGTGACGCTCAACGGCAAGCTGCTGGGCACGCCGGCCGTCACCATCGGTCCCGGCGACGTGGTGACGGTGGACGGCAAGCCGCTGCCCGCTCCGGAACCGACACGGCTGTGGCGCTACCACAAGCCGACGGGCGTGCTGACCGCCGACCGTGATCCCGAAGGCCGGCCCACCCTGCGCGACAGCCTGCCGGCCGGGTTGCCGCGGGTGATGACGGTGGGGCGGCTCGACCTCAACAGCGAAGGGCTGCTGCTGCTCACCAACGACGGCGCGCTCGCCCGCCACCTGGAGCTGCCGTCGACCGGCTGGCTGCGCCGCTACCGGGCGCGCGTGCACGGTGCGGTGGACCAGGCGCTGCTGGATCGGGTGAAGGACGGCATCACCGTCGACGGCATTCGCTACGGCCCCCTGCAGGCGACGCTGGAGCGCACCGTGGGCACCAATAGCTGGATTACCGTGGCGCTGCGCGAAGGCAAGAACCGCGAAGTGCGCACGGTGCTGGACAGCCTGGGGCTTAGCGTCAGCCGCCTGATCCGCATCTCCTACGGGCCGTTCCAGTTGGGCGATCTCGCCCCCGGGGCGGTGGAGGAGGTGAAGGGCAAGGTGCTGCGCGAACAGGTGCCGGCGGCCTTCGTGACCCGTTCGCCCGCCGGGCGCGACCGCCATGCGGATCACCGGCGGCCGGCTTAGGGGCCGGGCGGTCCCCGCCCCGCCGGGCCGGGACGTGCGGCCGACCGCCGACCGGGTGCGCGAGGCCCTGTTCAACCGGCTGGTCCACGGCGGCGATGTGCTGGGCGAGGGCAACCATGTCGCCGGCCGCACGGTGCTGGATGCCTTTTGCGGCACCGGTGCGCTGGGCTTCGAGGCACTGTCCCACGGGGCCGAGCGGGTGGTCGCCCTGGAACGCGACGCCAGGGTGGCCCAGGCGGCCGAACGCACCGCCAAGGCGCTGGGGTTGGGGCCGGGCGAAGCCTGGTCGGTGCGGGTGGCCGATACCCTGAAACCGCCGCCGGCCGCGGCGGCGTGCGCCCTGGCGCTGCTCGACCCGCCCTATGGCGAGGACATCGCCGGGGCGGCGCTGGTGGCCCTGGCCGCCGCCGGCTGGATCGCGCCCGGCACGCTGTGCGTGGTGGAGCACGACCGCCGGTCGCCGCCCACCCTGCCCGATGCCGCCGAGCGCCTGAGCACGCGCTCCTATGGCCGGGTGGCGACGACCCTGCTGCGCTGGCAGCCCAAGGTGCGCGGCCGATAGGGCGGACTGGGAGCAAAGAGCCAGATCCTTGACAGGGCCGGCAGCCGGATCTAGGACGCTGCCCGTCGTTGGATCGCATCCAACCCCGAGCAGGCTTTATGTCGGAGACTGTCGCCACCCACTGACCGCATCGCCTGAAGATGCGGGCAAGCCGGCGCACCGGGACACCCGGTGCGGCTGAGGTGGTGTGTCTGCGGCCGATTGGATCGGCCCAGGCCGGCATGAAGTCTGCAATCAATGAACATATCGAAGGCAGAACAACGCGTTCTGCACGTGCTCGCCCAGGGCGGTTCCATCCGCCATGGGCGCGACGACGGCGGCCGCATCGCCGAAGTCCTCTGCGTCTCCCGCGACGGTTTCTGCATGGCGGAGTTCGATCTGCCGCTGTTTCGCCGATTGAAGCGGCGGCGGCTCATCAGCTCAAGCCAGGGCAGGCCCTACCGGATCACCCGCCGCGGCCTCGATGCCGTGCGGGCGCAACTCGACAACCGCTAGGGCAGGGGGCTGGGGCCGTGCAAACCCCAGCCTCCCTAATCGGTGTCGCCCGTGGAGCTTTCCGCCGGGCTGTCGCCGCGCACATCCGGTGTCTGGAAGGGTTCGGCCGGCGGCGGCGGTGGCGGTGGCACCACCCCGGTTCCCGCCTGCATGCCCGGTCCGGCCCCGCCGGAGGGCCGGCTGCCGAAGCCCTTGGCCAACGCTTCCGTCAGCCTCGGCGCATCCATGGTGACGTTGGCGGGCGGCGCCTCGCCGGCCTTGTCGACGCCGAAGTAGAGCGTCATGTGCGGGAAGGGGATCTCGATCCCCAACTCGTCGAAGCGCTTCTTCATGCGCCGGTTGAACTCGCGGCCCACGTACCACTGCTTGATCGGCTTGGTCTTGAACCGCGCCTTGATGACCACAGCACTATCGCCGAAGCTGTCGAGCCCGAGGATCTCGATGGGGGCGAGGATCTCGCGGCCGTAGTCCAGGTCGGCTTCCATCTCCTCGCCGAGCTGTTTCACCACCTCGATCACCTGGTCCACGTCCTCGCGATAGGCGATGCCGATATCGAAGACGTAGAAGGAGAAGTCCCGCGTCATGTTCTGGACCTGGGACACCTGGCTGAAGGGGATGGTGTAGACGTTGCCCGCCAGGTCGCGCATGCGGATGGAGCGGATGCTCATGGCCTCCACCAGGCCGCCGTTGCCGCCGACCACGACCACGTCGCCGACCGAGATGGTGTCCTCCAGGAGGATGAACAGGCCGGTGATCACGTCCTGCACCAGCGTCTGCGCACCGAAGCCGATGGCCAGGCCGATCACGCCGGCACCGGCCAGGAGCGGCGCGATATCGATGCCGATCTCCGACAGCACCACCAGGGTCGCCACCGTTGCCAGAACCACCAGGGCCGCACTGCGCATCAGCGGCAGCACGGTGCGGATGCGGGCACTGTGGGCGGGCGCGCCGTCGTTGCCGGTGCGGCCGAGGAAGCGTTCGATGACGCCGCGGATCACCTCCCAGGCGAGCAGGGCGAGACCGAGCACGAACGCCACGGTCAAGATGGTGTCCAGGATGCCGCGGCCCCAGCCGACGGTGATCCAGTCAACGCCTGCAAGACCCCAGATTTCCGCCAGCACCAGGAGAAGCAGGATGAGCAGGGCCACCTCCCCGATTCGCCGTACGATCGGCACGTACATACGTGTACGCCCGCGAACATAGCTGCTCTTGGTGTCGTCGGATTCCAGCGTTCCCAGCAGCCGCCGCAAGCTCAGGATGAGCAACCGGCAGATGATCATCGTGATGACGCTCAGCACGCTCGCTTCCAGCAGATAGCCAAAGCCGTCGCCGATCCCCATCACCCACAAGATGTACATGGCGACCACGTAAATCACGGCGAGGACATGCCAGGTGCTGGCCAGCCATTGCCGAGCTGCGCGTACGCTGGCGTGGGACTCGCCCGACCCGCGGATCGCCTTGGCGACGCCGCGGCGGCGGCCGAGGATGAGGACGATCAACATGATGGTGACGGCCAGGCCGACCACCGCCAGCAGCCCGTTGCGCACCTGATAGGGCATACCGAGGATGAAGGAGGTTTCGGCGATGAAGTAGCCGAACACGGCGGTGTGAGCGATGCGCGACCACCAGCGGTAATGGTAGCGCGCGGTGCCGTCGTCCAGGTTCATCAGGCGCAGATTGGGTACGCCGGGCGCCAGGACGGTATAGGCAACGGTGCGGATGACGCCGGCGATCAGCACCGCCTGGGTCAGCGCCACCACCACCAGATTGACGTAGTAGGACGGTGCCACCGCCGCGATGGCGGCGGTCGCGGCCACCCAGAAGATCACGATGGGGATCATCTTTCCGATGGTCCACACCATCCAGATCGCCAGCCGGCTCAGCCAGGTTTCCCTCCGCCGGGATTCGAGGCGCCGCCGCACCGGCCACAGGGCAAGCCGCACGATCAGCCAGGCGAGGAACCCGGCGCCGATCACGATGGCGACGTTGATGAAGATCTGCTCCCAGCGGGCGCGGCCCTGCTCGCTGCCGATCTGGCGGTCGAACCACGCCGCCAGCTCCGGCAGGGAGTCGATCGCGTTCCAGATGCTTTCCAGTTGGCCGTTGATGGCCTGGAGCTGGACGGACAGCGACTCGATCACCTCCGCTCCCAGTCCGGGCTCTTCCTCAGCGCTGTCTTCCACCGCCACCAGCAGCCGCAAGTTGGCCACCAGCTCGGCGCGCGCGGCTTCATCCTCCAGTGTGGCGATCAGGCTGTTCACCTGTTCTGGCGTCACGCCGTCGGGCAGCAGCGGCACCGCTTCGGCAGCGGCGGTCGCCGCGCCGTCTTCGGCGGGCGGTGCGGCATCGGCCGTTGGAGGCTGGGCCGCACCTGCGGTATCGCCGGTGGTGGCAGCCGGAGTCGCGGTGGCGGGTCCGGCAGTGTCGTCCTGCTGTGCCGCTGCGGGCAGGCAGAGGCACCAGAGAACGATGCCCAGAAACAGAAGGAAACGAGTCACGAGGGCTGGTCCGTCATCGGTGGGTGAAAGACGCGACGGCGAAGATAGCCGAACACTCCGAACCCGCGAACCCCTTGCCGGGACATTTGGCCGGTGCTGCCGGCGGACGCCTTGTTGGCGACGGAATCGCCGTATGTCATGACTGCCGCAGACGAAACCCACCGGGAGGCGACGGACGATGGCACGACGGATCTGGCTGGCGGCGGGGCTGGCGGCTGCACTTGCCCTGTCCGGGCCCGCCCTGGCGGCGGGCTTGGAGGAGTTGGCCGGGGACGGCGAGGGCGGTGCATGGAGCGGCGACTTCCCGCCGCTGCGCAGCGACAACGACCTGGAGACCGCGGCCGACATGATCGTCGACGGCGATCTGGAAGGCTCCGTTCCGGTGCTCGAAGGCGTGCTGGGGCGCAACCCCGGCAACGCCGACGCGCTCAACCTGCTTGGCTATGTGCACCGCCGCCTCGGCGATTTCGAAGGCGCGCTGGTCTACTACAACCAGGCGCTCGATGCCGAACCCCTGCACCTGGGGGCGCTCAACTACCTAGGCTACGCCTATCTGGGGCTGGACGATCCCGACGCGGCCACCGAGGTGTTGGGACGGCTGCAGGCCATCTGCACCCAGGGCTGCGCGGAGGCCGACGATCTGGCCGCGGCGATCGAAGCCTACGCGGCGGGCTTCCCCATCCAATAGTCGGCCGGCTCAGGCGTCGGGGGGCTCAGGCGTCGGGGGTTCAGGCGTCGGCAGCCCGGCCCGGCGCCTGGCGGCCGTGGGTGTAGGGGTCGGGACCCGCCCAGGTCCGCCGGGCGGCGTCCTCCAGCACGCCCATCACCTGGGCGTACACGGCATCGACGGGGATCGCCGCCATGGCTTCCGTGCCGTCGAAATCCTGGGTGCGCAGGAAGCGGATGGGCAGCGTCCAGGGCAGGAAGCGGCGTGGGTCGGTGGGGCCGAACAGGCTGACCAGCGGCGTGCCGGCATTGGCCATCAGGTGGCCGATGCCGGTGCAGTTGGCGACCGCGGCCCCGAACCGTTCGGCGACAGCCAGAGCGAAGCTGGGTCCGCCGATAGAATGCTCCGTGGGGCTCTTCCGGCCATCGATCAGCAGGACTTCGGGCAGTGCCTCAGTGATCGTTGGGACCATGTGGCTTTCGTTGGGGCCGATCAGGAACACCGGCGTCAGCCCCGCCTGCGCCAGGGCTTGGGCCAGTGCTATGAAGTTGGCGAGTGGCCACACCTTCTCCGGCCCGGCGGCACCGGGGGCGAGGCCCACATAGGTTGGCCCGTCGGGCAGCAGCGCCGCGGCAGCCCGGTAGGCAGCATCGGGCAAGGCGATGCGGCCCTGCCAGTCGGCGGGCTGCCCCGTTGCCACCTCGATCATCGCCATCAAGCGGCCGACCCAATGCACAGGCCGGGGGCAGCGTTTGCTGACGACCGATGTCAACCACCACCCCGGCATCATGCTGACGAACCGTCCGTGGGGCACTAGCAGCTTGGCGGCCACTACGCGCGCCACTTTGGTACGGACGTCGAAGACGAGATCGGCACGGTCGAGTGCCCGCAGGTTGACGCGAGCGGTTTTCGCCGGCTTTTCGATCACTGCATCTTCGATCACGTGGTCGACGTAGCCGGGTATCAGAGGAGCCAACGGTCCGGCAAACGCGGACTTGCGCGACACCACATGGGTGATGTGGCAGCCGGGATAGGCGCGCTTCAGCGCCCGGAAGAAGGGGAACTTCCAGATGGCGATCCCCAGGCTTTCCACCGATTCCAGGACGGCGATGCGGGGAGCAATCATGATTGGGCCATATGCCACTGGGTGTCTCTACGCTTGCGCCTGCGCCAGAAGCTGAATTGTCGAAATGGTGTGCCAAGATAGAATTTACGGATGAATTCCAATTTTTTTCCGATGCTCAGCGACGGGCAAAGGTCTCGTCTCGCATACCAAGAATTTATCTCTGATCTATGGATAATGGTGTAATTTCTTCTTCGGACATAAGTGTGTAAGTGGCGATCAAGAACCAGGTCTCTCAGAAATATAAGTTCAGGTCGCCAATGGTCGAAATCGAAACCTCTCAGTACAAGAATTTCATTGCCTTGGGTGTCGACCGTAAGAAGCTGGAAACCCTGGGGTGCGTCAGCTTCGAACAATATATCGTCGAGCGTGCGCGAATTGACAGCAATGTGATCATGAAAAAGTGTGGTCGATGGAGTCCTATGCGGCGACAGCGTCGACAGCGGCCCATTCACCCAAAATTCCAGGGGTTGCCCAGCGCGGGACGGTTCTGTGCATACGCATTCGAATACCGTTGCGTTGCGCTGCTGGCGCAGGCGGGCGGCCAAGTCGGGCAAGGGCTCGATGACGATGCCTTTCCACCCCAAGCGTTCCAGGGCCCATGTGTTTGAATTGTCGAAAGGATCGTTGGCCCCGACATCGACATAGAAACCGTCGGGACGAAATCTAAAGTAAGCGGCAAGAAGTCGGATCTGATCCGTTAATTTCAGCCTGAACGTGTCGAATGGGCAGGACTGCGATAGCGCGGCCATGAACTATCCTTGGAAAACCAAGCATGGGGCGCCAAACCGCATGACCATTTAGTCGCTACAGGCTGCCCGAGGGCGGCATGCCGACGGCGTGGAAGCCGCAGTCCACGTAGTGGGTCTGCCCCGTCACCGCGCCGGCCAGATCGCTCAGCAGGTAGACCGCGGTGCCGCCGATCTCGCTCAGCAGCACGTTGCGCCGCAACGGCGAGGTCACCTGGCTCAGCCGGTAGACATAGCGGGCATCGGCGATGGCGCTGCCGGCGAGCGTGCGCATGGGGCCGGCGGAAATCGCATTGGCCCGGATGCCGTCGCGGCCGAGATCGGCGGCGATGTAGCGCACGCTGGCCTCCAGTGCCGCCTTGGCCACACCCATCACGTTGTAGCTCGGCATCACCCGTTCCGCGCCGATATAGGACAGCGTGAGCATGCTGCCGCCCGGCGCCATCAAAGGGGCGCACCGGCGCGCCAGATCGGTGAACGAGAAGCACGAGATGCGCATGGTGCGCAGGAAATTGTCGAGCGTGGTGTCGACGTAGCGGCCCTTCAGCTCCTCCTTGTCGGAGAAGGCGATGGCGTGCACCAGGAAGTCCAGCTTGCCCCATTCGCTGCCGATCCGCTCGAACAGCGCATCGAGGCTGGCGGGATCCTCCACGTCGCAATGGGCGATCATGGCGGCCCCCAGTTCGCCCGCCAGCGGCTCCACGCGGCGGCGGAAGGCATCGCCCTGGTAGGTGATGGCGAGATCGGCACCGGCCGCGCGCGCCGCCTGGGCGATCCCCCAGGCGATGGAATAGCTGTTGGCGACGCCCAGCACCAAACCGCGCTTGCCGGCCAGCAGCCCGTCGGTCACCACCTCGGCAGCCGCATCCTGAACGACGTCCCCGTGCATGGCCGGCGCCTGAAGGTCAGCCATGGTATCGGCGGAAGGTCAGGCAGGCGTTGGTCCCGCCAAACCCGAAGCTGTTGGACATCACGCACTCCAGTCCCGCATTGTCGATGCGTTCGGTCACCACCGGCATGCCGGCGGCGTCCTCGTCAAGGGTCTCGATATTGGCCGAGGCGGAGACGAAGTCGTGCTCCAGCATCAGCAGGCTGTAGATGGCCTCGTGCACGCCGGCGGCCCCCAGGGCATGGCCGGTTAGCGATTTGGTGGCGCTGATCCACGGCATGTGGTTGCCGAACACCTCACGCATGGCGTTCAGTTCGACGATGTCGCCGGCCGGGGTGGAGGTGGCGTGGGCGTTCACGTAGTCCACCGGAATCTCGACCCCCTCGCGGGCCAGGCGCATGCAGCGCACCGCTCCTTCGCCGGAAGGGGCGACCATGTCGTAGCCGTCGGAGGTGGCGCCGTAGCCCACCAGCTCGGCATAGATCTTCGCCCCGCGCGCCTTGGCCCGTTCCATCTCCTCCAGCACCAGCACGCCGCCGCCGCCGGAGATGACGAAGCCGTCGCGGTCCCGGTCGAACGCACGCGACGCCCGCTGTGGCGTGTCGTTGTACTTGGACGACAGTGCGCCCATGGCGTCGAACAGCACCGACAGGCCCCAGTACAGTTCCTCGCCGCCGCCGGCGAAGACGATGTCCTGCTTGTTCCACTGGATCATTTCCGCGCCGTTGCCGATGCAATGGGCGCTGGTGGAGCAGGCGGAACTGATGGAGTAGTTGACGCCCTTGATCTTGAAGGGCGTGGCGAGCGTGGCGGAATTGGTGGACGACATCGAGCGGGTCACCATGTAGGGGCCGATGCGCTTGGGCCCCTTGGTGCGGGTGATGTCCGCGGCGTTGATCAGGTTTTCCACCGACGGGCCGCCCGAGCCCATGATGATGCCGGTACGCTCGTGGGAGATCTCGTTCGGCGCCAGCCCGGCGTCGGCGATCGCCTCTTCCATGGCGATGTAGTTGAACGCCGCCCCGTTGCCCATGAAGCGGCGCAGCTTGCGGTCCACCTTGGACTCTATGTCGATGTTGATGGCGCCGTGCACCCGGCTGCGGAAGCCGAGCTCAGCGTATTCCGGCGCTGCGACGATGCCGGAACGGCCTTCCCGCAGGCTTTCCAGCACCTCGTGGCGATCGTTGCCGATGCACGAGACGATGCCCATTCCGGTGACGGCAACACGGCGCATGTGCGCCCTCCACATCAGATATTGTCGGTCGCGGCAAACAGACCGACCCGCAGGTCCGTCGCTTCGTAGATCGCGCGTCCGTCGACCGAGACCTTCCCGTTCGCGATCCCCAGCACGACCTTTCGGTTGATGAACCGCTTGATGTCAAGCCGGTAGGATACGCGACTGGCGGTCGGCAGCACTTCGCCGGAAAACTTGACCTCGCCGACGCTGAGCGCACGCCCGCGCCCGGGCGCTCCGGTCCAGCCGAGGAAGAAGCCGAGGAGCTGCCACAGGGCATCGAGACCCAGGCAGCCCGGCATCACCGGGTCGGTCTCGAAATGGCAGGCGAAGAACCAGAGGTCCGGCCGCACGTCCAGTTCGGCCACCACCTCGCCCTTCGCGTGTTCCCCGCCCGTGGCATTGATCTGCGTGATGCGATCGAACATCAGCATCGGCGGCAACGGCAGTCGCGCGTTGCCAGGGCCGAACAGGGTTCCATGCGCGCAGGACAGGAGATCGTCGTAGTCGTAGCTGTTCTTTCCGGTCACCGCCGCCTGACCCAATTTGTGCGCTTCTTCGAGTGGCTGGGATTCTAACGGTTTTGCCGCATGGCACAAGCCGCCTTCCGGCGCGCGTGCGCAGCGCACAGGTCTGATGCGCTTTCGCTTTTGCCGTAGGCAAGCCGCTGCGGGAGGCGAACCGCGCTCCGCCGTGCTCCCTCACCCGTCCTTCCGCATGGGGCGCCGGCCGGTCAATGCGGCCGCCGGCCGCGGCGGTCCGGGCAGTCAGGACCGGGCCACCGGAGGTCGGCGCAGCAGCCGGCAGTGCGACGCCGGCCCAAGGCCACGGGAGATTAACGAAGGATCAGTGGGTGGCCCCGCAGGGCTGGGCTGCCTCGCGCAGGGCGTGCTGACGTGCCTGACGGATCGAGGCGGCCGTGTGGTACATGTCGAGGGCCTCACACTCGGTCACCAGATAGTCGAGAAACCAGTGGATGGCGGCGGCGTCTGGCCGGCCCCGATCGTCGGGGTCGTCCGACAGGTCGTTGTCCCGGAGCAGGCCCAAGGGTGTTCCTTGCTTCATCGCAGACCCCGATTGTTGTTAACAATCCGTTCACGATCCCAACTGTATGCCAGCAGCCGCCGGCTGACAGCCTGGGAAAATCTACAGGATGCTAAAAATTTAATGGCTGGGGTCGAATTTCGCCTGCGATAATAAGTTCGACCAAGGCATGCATACGGTTGCGTGCCTTTACTTTCTTGCGTGTGTTGTCGATGTGGAAGTTGACGGTGCGTTCGCTGATGTTCAGCAGGCGAGCAATCTCCGCATTGCTGCGGCCGCGGGCAACCCACTCAAATACCTCGCGTTCACGCGATGTCAGCACCGTTCCGGGGAGCGTGCGGGCGCGCTGTTCCAGCACGGTGCGGCACTTCAGATGCGTCTGCAGGACCGCCAGCTCCACGCGCAGGTAATCAAATGCCGGATCCAGGGGCTCGGCCGCGGTGATTGGCCGATAGGCGAAGGCGATCGCCTCGCACTGGTCGTGGGCGCCGCGCACCGCCAGCCCAATGGCGTCGCCGACCCCGAAGCGCGCGGCCTCCCGGCGCAACCGGTCGAGCTGCGGATCGCTGCCGACGCCGCTCCAGGACAGCGGGGCGTAGCTTGCCGCGACCAGGCCGACCATGGGGTCCTGGACGTAGCGGGCGCCCAGGAGATAGTGGGTGGGCCAGCAGGTGAATTCGCCCGAGCCGTCCGGCCCCCAGCCCTGCGAGCCATAGATCGCGGTTTGCGGGTTGATCGCGGTGCTGCGGCCGACGGGGGCATAGCAGAAGCCGGAGAAACCGAGACCGCCCAGGTATTGGCCCAGGATGAGGCCGATCTCGTCCGGACTGGAGATCCCCGCTGTCGCTTCAGCAATGCCGTTGGCGCGACTTATTTTCATGGTGCCGCATTCCCCCCAGCGGCCGAATGTACACAACCAGGATAAATTGCATCAACTGCCATCGTGGATCTTGCACGCGCGAACAGTCGCGGCGGGCACGATTGCGCCGGCTCCAGTCGGTTGATGTAAACGATTTCAATCCCGCCGCACCGATTGTCGCGGCGACAGCCTCTGCTCATGGGGCATTGAATTCAGGCCCTAGACGGCCGAGACGCCATTGCGCAGCAGGCAATAGGTCAGGCTGTCGCCCAGGGCATCGAAGGAGGCGTCGATTATGTTGGTGGAAACGCCGACGGTCGACCACCGCTCGTCATGCCCGTTGGCACTTTCAATCAGCACCCGCGGCATGGCGCCCGAGGCGTCGCTCTCCTTCAGGATACGCACCCGGAAATCCACCAGGCGCATGTGCTGAAGCGCCGGGTAGGTGGGTTCCACCGCCTTGCGCAGCGCGCGGTCTATGGCGTTCACCGGGCCGTTGCCTTCCGCCACGGTGTGGTGGACGGCGTTGCCCACGCGCACTTTCACCGTTGCCTCGCTCTCCGTCACCAGTTCGCCGCGGGCGTTGAAGCGCCGCTCGTCGGTAACGGAAAAGCGCAGCAGCTCGAAATAGATCGGCACCTGGCCCAGCATGCGGCGCGCCAGCAGCTCGAAACTGGCCTCCGCCCCGTCATAGGCATAGCCTTCGAACTCGCGGCGCTTCACCAGATCGACGAGCTGTTCGGCCCGCGGGTCGTGGGGATCGATGGTAAGCCCGATCTCCTCCAGCCGGTGCAGGATGTTCGAGCGGCCGGCCTGGTCGGACACGACGACGGTGCGCCGGTTGCCGACGGTCTTCGGCTCGATGTGCTCGTAGCAGCGCGGGTCCTTGGCGATGGCCGAGGCGTGCAGCCCGCCCTTGTGGGCAAAGGCGTGGGCGCCGACATAGGGCCGCCGCGGGTCGGGCGCGCGGTTCAGCCGCTCGTCGAACCAGTGGCTGAGCTTGGTGAGCCCGGCCAGCCGCTCGGCGGGGATGCCGGTCTCGAACCCCATCTTCATGGTGAGGGCCGGGATCAGGGCGATCAGGTCGGCATTGCCGCAGCGTTCGCCGAGCCCGTTGAGCGTGCCCTGGACGTGGCGGGCGCCGGCGCGCACGGCCGCCAGCGTGTTGGCGATGGCGTTGCCGGTGTCGTTGTGGGTGTGGATGCCCAGATGGTCGCCGGGGATGTGGACCGTCACCTCCCGCGTGATCGCCTCGATCTCGTCGGGCAGCGAGCCGCCGTTGGTGTCGCACAGCACCACCCAGCGCGCGCCCGCCTCGTAGGCCGCCACCGCGCAGGCCAGCGCATGCTCCGGGTCGGCCTTGTAGCCGTCGAAGAAGTGCTCGCAGTCGAACAGCGCCTCGCGGCCCTGGGCCACCGCCTCGGCGATGCTGTCGGAGATCAGCGCCAGGTTTTCTTCCTTGGAGATGCCGAGGGCCACGCGCACGTGGAAGTCCCAGGTCTTGCCCACCAGGCAAACGGCCGGTGCCTTGGCCTGCCACATGGCCGCCAGGCCGGGATCGTTGGCCACGCTGCGGCCCGGCCGCCGGGTCATGCCGAAGGCGGTGAAGGTGGCGTTGGCGAGCTTCGGCGGGTTGGCGAACAGCCGGTCGTCGGTGGGGTTGGCTCCGGGCCAGCCGCCCTCGATGTAGTCGACGCCCAGGCGATCGAGCTCCGCCGCAATGGCCAGCTTGTCCGCCACCGAGAAATCGATGCCCTGGGTCTGCGCGCCGTCGCGCAGCGTGGTGTCGAACAGGTAGACGCGCTCGCTCATAAACCCGATCCGCGATGTGTGGATCTTGCCGTGTGCGCTGTCGGCGGGCGGTCTGTCAAGAAAAGTGCAGAATGCGAATGCGGCCATGCTCGCGACGCAGCCTCCCGGCCGCACTCCGGCCACCGGGCGGCGAGGTGATCCATGATAGGTTGCGGGTGCAGATTGCCGGCCGGTCCAGTGGGGCCGGCCGCCCTTTTTAGGGGTCAAAACGGTCATGTCGCGCAACCAGTTTCCCCAGATCGATCCCGCCGTCCGCCCGCCGCGCAACCTCTGGCTGCGCGGGCTGTTGGCCTTTTTCGGGGCCGCCCTTCTGGCCGGCGGCATGGTGCTGCTGACGCGCCAGGACCCCCAGCCGGTGGCGTGGCTGGTCGGCGAGGCGGTGGCGGTGTTCCTCGGCATCGGGCTGCTCGCCCGCAGTGCCGTCCTCGCCGCCGCGGCCAGGCCGACGGTGCAGTGCGCCGGCTGCGGGGCGGTGGGGCGCTCCGCCGACGTGGTGCGCCACCAGGGCCGGTGTGCCCGGTGCGGCGGCCAGCGGTTCTTCGCGCGCGGCCGCTTCCGCAGGGGCTCCGGCGGCAAGCCCGCGACCGCCTCCGGCGCAAACCGGGTGCGCCGGGCTTTCCGCGGGGGCATGCTGGTGGCCGGCAGGGACATCGTAACGGGTGATTTCATGGTGACGGGCGAAGCTGCGCCGCGGCGCGGCACCGGGGCGGATGGCGCAGACTGACGGCGCCGCCGATATCGACCGCACCTTCATGGCTCTGGCCTTGGAGGAAGCCGAAGCTGCAGCGGCCCGCGGCGAGGTGCCGGTGGGGGCGGTGCTGGTGGACGGCAGTGGTGCCGTGCTGGCGCGCGCCGGCAACCGCGTGGAGGCCGATGCCGATCCCACCGCCCATGCCGAGGTGCTGGTGATCCGCGCCGCCGGGGCCGCGCGCGGACGGCCGCGGCTGCCCGACACCACGCTCTATGTCACGCTGGAACCCTGCGTGCTGTGCGTCGGCGCCATCGCCTTTGCCCGCGTCGGCCGCCTGGTGTTCGGGGCGGACGACCCCAAGGGCGGAGCGGTGGTGCACGGGCCGCAGTTCTTCACCCAGCCCACCTGCCACCACCGTCCGGCGGTGGTGGGCGGGATCGCGGCGGAGCGGTCGGCCGAGCTGCTGCGCGCCTTCTTTCGCGCCCGGCGGTAGACCGTCAGTCCGCCGCCTCGGTTCCCTCGCCCCCGCGGCTTCGGCCTCCCGCCGGTCAGGCACGCCAGGATGGCGAGGAGGGTGGTTCGATCCATTGGTCCCCCATGCGCTGCCGGGCAGCAGGCTGCCGGAGACACCGTCGCAGGATGACGCGCGTGCCCGGTCAGGCGATGTCCGCGCCGATGTCCGCGCCGATGTCCCGCCGGCACCAGCCGCCCGGCCAGTCGACGGCGTCCACCGCCCGGTAGGCGGCGGCGCGGGCTTCCGCCGCGGTGGCTCCGGAAGCGGTAATGCCGAGCACGCGGCCGCCGGCCGCCAGCACGCGGCCATGGCTATCCTGCCTGGTGCCGGCGTGGAACACCTTGGCGGTGGCCGCGGCGGCATCCAGCCCCTTGATCTCGGTGCCGGTGACGGGGCTGTCCGGATAGCCGTCGGCCGCCATCACGACCACCACCGCGGGGGCGTCGTGCCAGTCCAGCCACACGTGGTTCAGCCGGCCTTCGGTGGCGGCCACCAGGGCGGGCACGATGTCGGTCTTCAGGCGGGCCATCAGCACCTGGCATTCCGGATCGCCGAACCGGACATTGTATTCCAGCAGCTTCGGTCCGCTGGCCGTCAGCATCAGCCCGGCATAGAGCACGCCGACGAAGGGCGTGCCGATCGCTTCCAGGGCCGCCACCGTCGGCTCGATGATCTGCTGCAGGACGCGTGCTTCCATGGCCGCCGTCAACCGCGGCGTCGGCGACACCGCCCCCATGCCGCCGGTGTTGGGGCCGAGGTCGCCATCCTGGGCGCGCTTATAGTCCTGGGCGCTGGCGAGCGGCATCGCGGTGTGCCCGTCCACCAGGGCGAAGAAGCTTGCCTCCGGCCCCTCCAGGCACTCCTCGATCACCACCTCGGCACCGGCGGCGCCGAAGCGGCCCTCCTCCAGCATCGCGGTCACGGCCGCCTCGGCCTCCGCCACCGTGGCCGCCACCACCACGCCCTTGCCGGCGGCCAGCCCATCCGCCTTGACGACGATGGGCGCTCCTTGCGCGCGGATATAGGCGCGCGCGGCCTCGGCATCGGTGAAGCGGGCATAGCGGGCGGTGGGAATGGCGTGGCGGGCGCACAGCTCCTTCAGGAACGCCTTGGAGCCTTCCAGCCGGGCGGCCGCAGCGCTGGGGCCGAAGGCGCGGATGCCGGCGGCCTTCAGCTGGTCGACCAGCCCGGCCACCAGGGGCGCTTCGGGGCCCACCACCACCAGGTCGATGGCCTCGGCCTCCGCGAAGCCCACCAGCCCGTCGATGTCGGTTGCGGCGATGGGCACGCAGGTGGCGTCCTCCGCGATGCCGGCATTGCCCGGCGCGCAGTAGAGCGCATCGCACAGCGGCGAGGATTGGATCTTCCAGGCCAGCGCGTGTTCGCGCCCGCCGCTGCCGACCACCAGGATGCGCATGGTGTGTCCTCCCTCCCTCGCTCGCTCGTTCGTTGCCGTCTCGGCCCTTGCGCCGGGCCGGGCCGGCGCGTTTGTATCCCGCCGGGGGGCACATGACGCAAGACCGACCCGATCCGCCGGCCGGCTCCAATATGCCGGAGTATACCGTGAGCGAACTCTCCACCGCGCTGAAGCGCACGGTGGAGGACCGCTACGGCCATGTGCGGGTGCGCGGGGAGATCAGCCAGCCCAAGCGCCACCCCTCCGGCCACACCTATCTGCGCCTGAAGGACGACTCCGCGGTACTGGATGCGGTGATCTGGCGCGGCGTCGCCTCGCGCATCGCGCTGTCGCCCGACGAGGGGCTGGAGGTGGTGTGCACCGGCCGGCTCACCACCTACGCGCCGCGCTCGCAGTACCAGCTCGTCATCGAAGCCATGGAGGTGGCGGGCGAAGGGGCCCTGCTGAAGCTTCTGGAGGACCGGCGCAAGCGGCTGGCCGCCGAAGGTCTGTTCGACGCGGCACGCAAGCGCCCGCTGCCGCTGCTGCCGGACGTGATCGGCGTGGTCACTTCGGCCTCCGGTGCGGTGTTTCGCGACATCCTCCACCGCCTGGCCGACCGCTTTCCCTGCCACGTGCTGCTGTGGCCCGTCGCCGTGCAGGGCGAAGGTGCGGCCGCCCAGATTGCCGAGGCCGTGACCGGGTTCGATACGCTGACGCCCGCCCCCGGCGTGCCGCGGCCCGACCTGCTGATCGTGGCGCGCGGCGGCGGCAGCCTGGAAGACCTGATGGCGTTCAACGAGGAGGCGGTGGTGCGCGCGGTGGCGGCCTGCACCATCCCCGTCATCTCCGCCGTCGGGCACGAGACCGACACCACCCTGATCGACCACGCCGCCGATCACCGGGCGCCGACCCCCAGTGCGGCGGCGGAACGTGCGGTGCCGGTCCGCGCCGACCTTTTGGCGACTGTGGCGGACTATGAGCAGCGGCGGCGGCGCGCCATCGCCCGGCTGTTCGAAACCCGGCGGTTGAAGCTGGACGGGCTGGCCCGCGGCCTCCCCGATCCGGTGCGGCTGATGGAAACCGCCACCCAGCGGCTTGATGACCGCAGCGAGCGGCTGTTCGGTGCCGTGCGCACCCTGCTGGAGCGCCGCGCCGGCCAGGTGCGGGAACGCGCGGCGCGCATCCCCCATCCCGCCCTCGGCCTGCGGGAGATGGCGCGGCGGCTGGACCAGGCGCGCGCCCGCCTGCTGGATGCCGGCGGCCAGACGATGATGCGGGCGGGCCGTGCCCACGCCGCCGCCGCCAACCGGCTGGGCCGGGCACCGCTCGACCGGCGCATCGCCCGTGGTACCGACACCCTGGCGGCACTCGACGAGCGGCTGGGCCGGGCGGCTGCACGGCTGGTGGACGCTGCCGGACGGCGGGCCGCGGCGGCGGGCCAGCTCCTCGACAGCTATTCCTACGAAAACGTGCTCGCCCGCGGCTATGTGGTGGTGCGCGATGCTGCCGACCGGCCGGTGACCGGGCCGGACGGCCTCTCCGCCGGCCAGGAGGTGCAGCTACAGTTCGCGGGCGACCGCCGGGTGCCGGCGACGGTCACCGGCGACAAGCCGGCGAAGAAGGCCAAGCCCGCCGCCCCGCCGTCGCGCCAGGGCAAGCTATTCTGATCGGGCTGCCGCCAGCCGCCTTGCGAACAGGGCGTCGGCTTCGCGGGTGAAGGGCCGGCCAGCGGCTAAGACCCGGTCGTAGCTGGGAAAGCCGTGGGGCATGCCGGGCGCTTCCACCAGATCGGCGAAGATGCCGGCGCGGCGCAGCCGGTCGGCATAGGCCACCGCCTCGTCGCGCAGCACGTCGCAGCCGCCCACCAGAACCACCGTGGGGGCGTGGCCGTCCGGCGGGGCATGGCGGACGGGGGAAACCCAGGGGTGGCCGTAGTCGGCCGGCGTCACGTACTTCTCCCGGCACCAGGCGAGCCCGGCGACATCGAGCCCGAAGCCGCTGCCGTAGAAGCGGTGGCTTTGGCGCTGCTCGGTCATCTCCAGCCAGGGGCACACCAGGTAGCCGGCGGCGACGGGAATCCCGGCATCGGCGGCGCGGCGCAGGGTGGCCGCGGCCAGCCCGCCGCCGGCACTGTGCCCGGCCACCGCCAGCGGCGCGCCGGCAGCGTGGCCAACGAGCCAGCGGAAGGCCGCCCAGGCATCCTCGATGGCGGCGGGGAACGGGTTTTCCGGCGCCAGCCGGTAGGCCGGCATGACCACGTGGCAGCCGCAGGCTTGGGCGATGCGCTCGGCTTCGATGGAGCCTTCGTCGAGCCCGCCGATCACGTAGCCGCCGCCGAAGAAGTAGAGCGTCCAGGGGGTCGACGGGCCGGCACCGGGGGGCGAGAACAGGCGCGCCGGCATGTCGCCGGCCGGGCTCGGCAGGGTGAGTGCCTGGCCGTGGGGGAAGCCCTCGCCGCCGGCGGCGATCTCCAGCAGCAGCAAGCGGTTGAGTTCGCGGGCGTAGGCACCGGTCTGCAAGGCCATGGGCGGCGGGCTTTGTGCCTTGCCGGCCAGGAACACGCGGCGCAGCAGGGCTTCGGCTTCGGGGTGCAGCGGCATCGGGTGCGGTGCGGTGGACGCCGTGCCGTCCGCCGCCGGGTCGGCCACCGGAAGCCACAGCACGTCGTCGATGCGCGCCGCCGCGGTGGCCAGCATGACCAGCCGGTCAAGCCCCAGCGCGATGCCGGCACTCGGCGGCAACCCGTGGTCCAGTGCGGCCAGGAAGTCCGGGTCGACGGGGTAGCGGGTGCCGTAGAGGCGCTCCTTCACCTCCTGGTCGGCGGCGAAGCGGCGGCGCTGCTCCATGGCGTCGGTCAGCTCGCCGAAGGCGTTGGCCAGCTCCAGGCCGCAAACGAACACCTCGAAGCGGTCGGCCACCCGGTGATCGTCGGCGTTGACGCGGGCGAGGGCCGCCATCGAAGCCGGGTAGTGGGTGAGCACGGTGGGCCGGCCGAGGCCGAGATTGGGTTCGATGCGCTCCAGGAAGATGCGGAAGAACACATCCTCCCAGCCGTCGTCGGCGCGGCATTTGATGCCGATCCCATAGGCCGCGCGTGCCAGGGCGGCGGCGTCGGGCGCGTGGGGGTCGGCCATGGTGGCCATCAGGTCGATGCCGGCATGGCACTGGAAGGCATCGGCCACGCTCAGCACCTCGGGCTCGGCCAGCGGATCGGCGGCGCGGCCCTGCCAGTGGAACTGCCCGTCGAACCCGGCGGCCCGCGCCGCTCCCGCCACCGCGGCGAAGAGGCCGGCACAGTCCGCCACCAGCCGGTCCAGCGGCACGCCGGCGCGGTACCACTCCAGCATGGTGAATTCCGGATGGTGGGTGGCCGACCGCTCGCCGTTACGGAACACATGGCCCATCTGGAACAGCGCCGGCACGCCCGCCGCCAGCAGCTTCTTCATGGCGAATTCGGGCGAGGTGTGCAGGTAGAGCCGCGCGTGGTCGTGCGGGTGGGGCCCCTGGAGATCGGTGGCAAAGGCCGCCAGGTGCGGCTCCAGCCCCGGCGACACCTGGAGCGCCGGGGTGTCCACCTCCACCAGCCCCTCCTCGGCGAACCAGCCGCGCACGGCGGCAAGGATGCCGGCACGCGCCGCCAGCGCCTGGCGCCGTTCGGCAAAGCGGTCGGGCCGCCACGCGCCGCTCATTGGTGCACCTCGGGCTGGGCTCCCCTGACGGTGCCGCAACTTGCCCGGCTACGGGCGGGCTGATAGGGTCGCGCGCTTTCCAGAAACCGGGTTCTACGCGACGCCATGAAGGTCAATGCCATTACCATCCGTCCGGGCAACGTCCTGGAATACGAAAACAAGCTGATGGTGGTCACCAAGATCGACCTGATCCAGCCCGGCAAGGGCAATGCTGTCATCCAGGTCGAGATGAAGGACATCCGCACCGGCACGAAAACGAACAACCGCTGGCGCACCCAGGAAACGGTGGAGCGCGCGCGGCTCGACGAACACGAGATGCAGTATCTGTTCTCCGAAGGCGACCTGCACACCTTCATGGATCAGGAGAGCTTCGAGCAGGTGGTGGTAAATACCGATGCCATCGGCGACCAGCTTCCCTACCTGCAGGAAGGCATGGTGTGCACCGTGACCCTGCATGAAGGCACGCCCCTGTCGGTCGAGCTGCCGGGCCAGGTGGTGATGGAGGTGGTGGAGTGCGAGCCGGTGGTGAAGGGCCAGACGGCGTCGTCCTCCTATAAGCCGGGGGTGCTGGAGAACGGCTCCAAGGTGATGATCCCGCCGCACATTGAAGCCGGCACCAAGGTGGTGGTGAGCACCCAGGACGGCAGCTACGTGGAGCGCTACAAGGGCTGAGCGCTGACGCCATCTTCTAACGTTTTCGGTTCCGGCCCGCTCCCCCGCCCGGCCACCCAATTCAGCATGCTGTCGTTGGGAACCCGGGCGGAGAAGCGAACCGGCCCCGGCCCCATGCAGAACCCAGGAGACTCGCCATGGCCGCCGTCCGATCGGCCGTGATCAACGTCATGGTGAAGGCCGCCCAGCGCGCCGCCCGCTCGCTGGTGCGCGACTTCGGCGAGGTCGAGCAGCTCCAGGTCTCGCGCAAGGGTCCGGCCGACTTCGTGTCGACCGCCGACAAGTCGGCCGAGCGCATCCTGCGCGAGGACCTGCAGAAGGCGCGGCCCGGCTATTCCATGCTGCTGGAAGAGTCCGGTCGGCACGCCGGCGACGATCCCGACAATGTGTGGCTGGTGGACCCGCTGGACGGCACCACCAACTTCCTCCACGGCCTGCCCATCTGGTCGATCTCCATCGCGCTTGAGCAGAAGGGCGAGCTGACCGCGGGCGTGGTGTTCAACCCCATCACCGACGAGCTGTTCTGGGCGGAAAAGGGCCAGGGGGCCTATTTGAACGACCGGCGCCTGCGCGTCTCCGGCCGCCGCCAGCTTCCCGATGCGCTGATCGCCACCGGCATGCCCTTCCTCGGCCGCGGCGACACCGACCCCTTCCTGGAACAGATGCGCGCGGTGCTGCCCAAGGTGGCCGGCGTGCGCCGCTGGGGCTCCGCAGCACTCGACCTCGCCTATGTGGCGGCTGGCCGCTACGAGGCGTTCTGGGAGAGCGGGCTGCACGCCTGGGACGTGGCGGCGGGCATCGTGCTGGTGCGCGAGGCCGGCGGCTACGTGACGGAGATCGGCGGCGGCCACAACCCGGCGCACGCCGGCTCCATCCTCGCCGCCAACCCCCACCTGCACCTGCCGCTCGGCAAGATCCTGCGCGACGCCGGGGCAACATAGTCGCGGTCTGTCCAGGGCCGTCCTAGACTGCCGCCATGAGCCTGCATCTCGCCCGCGCCCAGGCCGAAGAGATCGCCGAACGCATCGCCGCCCTCGGCCCGGTCAGCGTCACCCGCTTCTTTTCCGGTGCCGGCCTGGTGCTGGATGGGGTGCAGTTCGCCTTCGTCATCGCAGGCTCGCTCTACCTGAAGGTGGATGACGAGACGCGGGGGCGGTTCGAGGCGGCGGGCGCCGACCCGTTCAGCTATTCGGGTCCGAAGAAGCAGGTGGTTGTCACCAGCTACTACGAAACCCCGGCAACGGTGCTGGAGGAGGACGAGGCGCTGACGGACTGGGCGGCCGAAGCCTTCGCCGCCGCGCGCCGCACCCAGACGAAAAAGCCGAAACGGACGCGCAAGCCCAAGGTTGCCAAATCGGGCTGAGCCCGGCCGCATCGGATTTGCCGGCGCGCGCGGTTTCCGCCACCATCGGGCTTCGCGCCCTTGGCGGCGTGCCGGCTTCACCGACAAGCGATAGGGGACCTCGCCGATGGCGGCAATGATCGTGGCCTTGATCATGGTGTGCACGGGCAGCGAGTGCCGCGTGCTGGACGGCTACCCCATGGGCTTCGGCAGCGACGCCGAATGCCGGGATCACCTGGACGAAATGGCCGACCAGGTGATCAACACCGGGGGCGCGGAAACGGAAGTGGTGATGCTCTGTTCCGCCGACGTCTACACCTACGACGGCACGCTGCCCGACGCGAAGTAGGCGGCCGGCCCGCGCCCGGCCACATCCTCGCCATCGCCGGCAGGTCTGCTTGGACGCATCCACGGTGCAGGGAGACGAAGATGCCGACGAACCATGCCGACCGCCTGGGCCGTGCCCTGCTGGTCGCCGCTGCACTGGCGGCGCCGTGGACCGCCCCGGCCGCCGCAGAGCCGCTGATCGCCCTGCCGGTCGATCAGGCCAGCCTCGACCCCGCCTTGGAGGACCTGCGCGACACGCTGCTGGACGCGGTCAGGCGGCGCGACACCGACGCCGTGGTGGCCCTGGCCGCCCCGGACATCCACCTCAGCTTCGGCGGCGACCACGGGCGCGAGATGCTGCGCGACGCCCTGGACGGCGATCCGGACATGGGCTGGACCGGCGAGGTCTACTGGACCGAGCTGCAAACGGTGCTGGAGATGGGTGGGGCCTTCAGCGGCGCGGACCCGTCGCAGCGCTACTTCTGCGCCCCCTACACCTTCCTGGCCGATTTCCCGCAGCACCTCGACCCGTTCATGATCGTGTTCGTCACCCGCCGCATCGCCCCCCTCTACGCCGCACCGCGGGCGGATGCGCCGGTGATCGGCACGCTCAGCTACGACATCGCGGAGATCACCGAGAGCGGCGTCGGCGAAGCGGTGGAGGAGGCGGGGGCGCCCTACTGGGTGGGCCTGCGCACCGTCGACGGCACGCGGGAGGGCTACGCGGTCTCCACCGATTTCCGCTCGCCCATCGACTACCGCGCCTGCTTCAACCCCAATCCCGACACCGGCCACTGGGAGTGGACTGCCTTCATCGCCGGCGATTGAGGATCTGCCGATGCGCTGTCGGGTTCACGGCTCGCATCGGGCAATGACCGCATTATAGGTGGCCATACGATCATATTTCTCTATTATTCGGCAGCTAGGGCCAAGGCCGCCAAACGGTGCGGGCATTGGGGGAGACCAGGATGCCGGACAGGGAAGAACCGGACTATTTTGTCGTCAGGCTGGCCGACCTTGGGGAATATCCCGAGGTCGAGGCCAAGGTCCGGGAGGCGCTGCTGCATGTCGACGGCAAGGCCCTGACCTGGCTGAAGGGCCACGAGTTCGTGCTGACCCGCCCGGCCCAGGAAGACCTGGAAAGCCGCCACAGCGCTGCCGGCATCCTGAACATCCTGTCGGGGGCCGCCCCCGGTCGCATGATGCGCACCCGCAAGGCCGTGGAGGTGGCCGACCGCATCGGCAAGCTCGACCCCACCGCCGACCCGACGGCGAAGCCCGGCACGGCGGACCCGATCCACGGCATCCCCTGGCATTTTGCCGATCTCGGCATCCCCGAGGCGCGCAGGATCGCCGCAAGCGCACCGGAGGCCGTGCCCCTCAGCCAGATCCTGGTGGCACATCCGGACACCGGCTACACCGAGCACCCGGTGTTCGGCCCCTTCGGCCCGGACGGCTCCCACCCGACCCTGCGCGGCGATCTCGGCCACAACTTCAAGGAGCCGGGCGGCAAGCCGCTCGATCCGTTCCAGACGGGCTATGCCGGCCAGCCGGGGCACGGCACCCGCATCCTCAGCGTGCTCGCGGGCGACAGCGCGGCGCTGAAGGGGGTGGCGGCCGGCGTTACGGTGGTGCCCTTCCGCGTCACCAACACCGTCGTCATCAACTTCTTCGGCAGCCGCACGCCGTTGGGCGCTGCGCTGCGGCGCGCCCAGAAGGCCCAGTGCGGCGTCGTCAACATCTCCATGGGCGATCCCTGCCGGGCCGACCACGACACCGGTGCCGCGGTCGACGAAGCCTACGAGGCCGGCATGATCATCGTGGCCGCTGCCGGCAACGTCACCAGCGAGGTCACCTATCCCGGCCGCCACCTGCGCACCATCACCGCCGGCGGCTCCACCCGCAACAAGCGCCCCTGGGCCGGCGGATCGCGGGGGCGTTTCGTGGACATCTGCGCCCCGGCCGACGAGATCTACCGGGCCGACTGGGAAAAGGCTTCGGACGGCACCTATGGAGCCGTCTACGGCCAGTCGGGCGACGGCACGTCGTACGCCACGGCGCACGTTTCCGGCATCGCCTGCCTATGGCTGGCCCGCTGGGGAGACCGCATCGTGGCGAACTACGGCAAGACCTGGCGGCGCATCGAAGCCTTCCGCTGGATCGTCACCAAGACGGCGACACGGCCGTCTGACTGGAACCCCCAGACCCACGGTGCCGGCATCATCAATGCCAGGGCGGTGCTGGAGCATCCGCTGCCGCCGCCCGGCGTGTTGCGGCCCATCGCAGACAAGGCGGCGGACGATTTCCATTAGCACAGGGCGGGGCGGCTTCGCCTTCGCCCGGTCTTGCCCCCGCTCTGGGGATCGACGAGGGTCACGGCATGGCCTTTGGCGTGGGGCATCGCCATGCACGATCTTCTCAGCTTCGTTGTCGCGGGGTTCGCGCTCGCCGGCAGTCCCGGCCCGAACACTTTGAGCCTGGCCGCCACGGGGGCGGCCTTCGGGGCGCGGCGGGGACTGCGCTATCTGGCGGGCCTCGGCGTCGGCATGATCGCCGTGATGCTGATTGCCGGTAGCGGCGTGATGGGCGTGGTGCTGGCCATCCCGGGGGCGGCCCCGGTGATCGCCGGGCTGGCCGCGGCCTATTTCCTCTACCTCGCCTACCGCATCGCCACCGCCCCGCCCCTGGCGGAGAGCGAGGGCAAGCGCCGGCCGCCGGCCTTTCTGGCGGGGGTGTTCCAGTCCCTGGTCAACCCCAAGGCCTATGCCGCAATGGCGGCCCTGTTCTCCGGCTTCGTGCTGGTGGCCGACAGCCTGGGGCTCGACATGGCGATCAAGCTGGCGGTGGTGACGGGGATCATCACCACGGTCAACGTCGCCTGGCTGCTGGCCGGTGCCGGCCTCACACGGCTTTTCCGCGAGCCCGCCACCAACCGCGCCATCAACATCGCCTTCGCCGTGGCCTTGCTGGTGTCGGTAGCGCTGGCAGTGCTGGTGTAGGGAGTTCGCTGTCACCCCTCATAGGCGGTGACGGCGGCGGCGATGCACGCGGCAGTGAGGCCCTCCACCACGTCGTTGTAGCCGAACCCAATCCTCGACATGCCGTCGACCAGACCCATGGCCTCGTCCCACCGCCCGGCCCCCGCCAGCGCGATGGAGAGGAACGCAGCGGCACGGCCGTCCATCGGTTCGCCCGCGCCGTCGATCAGCCACGCCGTCTCCATGGCGGCATCGAGGAAGCCGGCCCCGGTCTGGGCGTGGGCGACCTCGCGCAGGGCGTCTTCGCGGGTGCGCGCGCTGTCCACGGCCGCGGCGGCGGTGCCCGCATCCGCCAGGGTCGACCGGGCTTGGTCGCGCAATCCGGCTTGCGCCTCGGCACCGCCCAGTGCCGAGAGCGCAACGGCGCGGATGCTGGCATCGGCGATCTCCGCCGCTCCGCCGTGCGCCACCTCCCAGTCCCCGGCCGCCGCGGCCCCGCGCACCGCCTGTTCCAGAAGCAAATCGCCGAAGCCGCGGTTGCCGACGGACGTGCCGATCTCCACCGCATCGGCACCGAACCCGACACGCGCCACGGCCGCCTGGATATCGAGGAAATCATCTCGGTCGCCGCCGAAATCGTCCGACCCGGCATCGGCGAACGCGCCGTCCAGCGTAGGCCCCACATCGCCCATCAGGCCGGCTACCGCTTGGGCTTCGGCGATTAGGATCAGCGCGTCGAAGCGGGTACTGCCGGTTTCGCCGCGGGCCACGGCCAGCGCCTCGTCCCACTCGTCCAAGGCTGCCAATGCCGTGACGATGGGCAGGACGAAGCGATGGCGCATTATGCCGCCCTCCTGCTCGGCCAACAGGTCCAGCACCTCGGCCATCAGCGCCTTGGCCTCGTCGGTCCGCTCCGCGTCCGCCAGCGCTGCGGCGACGCGCGCCAGCCCCGGCATGCGCCGGAAGGCATCGCGGGCCGGGATGCTGTCGGCCACGGCGACGGCGTCGTCGATGCGGCCGTCGGCGAGCAGGCCGTCCACCACCTCCAGGCGCTCGTCGTGCCAGCTACGGTCTGGATCGGCCGTGATGAAATCGGCGGCGGCCTGCCACTGCCCGGTGGCGATGTAGGTGTCGATCACCAGCTCCAGCACCCAGGTCTGCCGGTTTGCCGACTCGCCGGGCAGCAGGCCGAGTGCGGTTTCCACGGCCGCGTCGCCGTCCGCCTGGAAGCCGGCGCGGTAGAGCGCTTCGGCCAGGTAGAGCATGGATTCCGGATGGTCGGACTGCTGGGCGATCCAGGCATCGATGATGCGGTGCGCGTCGTCCGGCCGGTCCAGTTGCGCCAGTCCCACGGCGATCATCAACTGGGTGCGCCGTTCGATCACCTGGGGGTGGTAGGCGTGGTCGATGCCGAGGCTGAGGTTGGAGGCTTCAACGGCATGGCCGATGGCCCGGCAGACATCCGGCCGCGGGTCGCACCAATCCCCCAGATCGAGGGCAAGCTGGGCCGCTGCCGGGGCTGCGGCCGATAGCCAGACGAGAGCGCCTGCCACGAGGCAGGCTGCGCCGCGTCGCTTCGGATCGTGAGGTCCCATCTCCATCCCCTCTCTTCTGTCTTCTTGTCCGCGGCCATGGTCGAAGGCGGCCGGCCGCATCTTCCCAGGAAGGCAGGAGAAATGGACAGGACGGTGGCCGGCCGGCCGGTAACGGTGCGGGTGCCCGCCGGCGGTCCGTCAGCCCAGATGCTCGGCCAGGCGGTCCAGGGTGCCGCCGAAGCCGGCTTGCATGGACGCGAACAGGCCGCGGAAGACCGCCTCTTCCTCCTCCGTTGCCCCGAAGGGGACTGAGCGCAGGGCCAGCAGCGTCGCAGCGCCGTCCTCGGCCAGCGTGACGGTGTTCTCCACCTCCAGAGGGAAGGCTGGGGCGAAGGGCGCGCGGGCGATGCCGCCGCGGTGCGTGGCGAAGGCGTTGAGCCAGACGATGCGCTCCGGTGCGGCGATCTCGCGGTAGAGGAAGCGGCCCCACAGGGTGTCGCCCTCGGCCGGGACCATGGCGTAGTGGAAAATCCCGCCGGGGCGGAACTCCAGCCGCTCCACCCGCGGCGTGCAGGCCTTGGGGCCCCACCATTGGCCGAGGTGTTCGGCCTCGCTCCAGGCGCGCCAGACCAGCGCGCGGGGGGCCGAAAAGCGGCGGGTGAGGGTGAAGATGCCGTCGTTGGTCGGTAGGGCCGGCCGGGTCATGTCAGCGTCCTTCAGGGTCGCATGGTTGAATGCGGTCGAGGTAGGCGGCCAGCCGGTCGAAGCTCGCGTCCCATAGATGGCGATAGGCCTCGATCCATTGGGCGGCCTCCCGCAACCGGGCGGTGTCCAGCCTGCAGGGGCGCGTCTGGGCCATGCGCCCGCGGGTGATCATGCCGGCGCGTTCCAACACCTTGAGGTGCTTGGAGATGGCAGGCTGGGTGAGCGCGAAGGGCTCCGCCAGCTCCATCACCGTGGCGTCGCCCTGCGCCAGGCGCGCCAGAATCGCCCGGCGCGTCGGATCGGCGAGGGCGGCGAAGGTGGCGCTGAGCGCATCGGGCATGGCTGTGGATAGCTAATCAGTTATATATCTGATTAGCTATATGCTACGCCACGCAGCGGGAATCAAGCCGAATGGAGTCCGGCCTGGTCGCAGGTGCGCGGCTACGGCTACGGCTGCGGCAGGCTGCGGGCGCGGGAGGCTGCGGGGGCGGTTGTGGGGCGGGAGGCTGCCCCTACAGCTTTCCCGCCTGGTCGCGCAGCACGAATTTCTGGATCTTGCCGGTGGAGGTCTTGGGCAGCTCGCAGAACACCACCGTCCGCGGCACTTTGTAGCCGGCCAGATTCTGGCGGCAGAAGGCCATGATCTCTTCGGCCGTCGCCGTCTCGTTCGCCTTCAGGGTAACGAAGGCGCACGGGGTTTCGCCCCATTTGGCGTCCGGCCGTGCCACCACCGCGGCTTCGGCCACCTTGGGATGGCGGTAGAGCACGTTCTCCACCTCGATGGTGGAAATGTTCTCGCCGCCGGAAATGATGATGTCCTTGGAACGGTCCTTCAGCTCGATGTAGCCGTCGGGGTGCAGCACGCCCAGGTCGCCGGTATGGAACCAGCCGCCGGCGAACGCCTTTTCGGTGGCCTCGCGATCCTTCAGGTAGCCCTTCATGGTGATGTTGCCGCGCATGAACACCTCGCCCAGCGTGGCGGCATCGGCGGGCACCGGCTCCAGCGTGTCGGGGTCGGCCACCATGATGGCTTCCTGCACGGGGTAGGTGACGCCCTGGCGGGATTTCAGCCGCGCCTGCTCCTCGATCGGCAGGTCGGTCCACGCCGCCCGCCACGCGCACACCACCGCGGGGCCGTAGACTTCCGTCAGCCCGTAAACATGGGTGACCTCGATGCCGAGCCGCGCCATGTCCTCCAGCACCCTGGCCGGCGGCGGGGCGGCTGCCGTCATCATCTTCACCGGCTGGGTGAAGTCGCGGCGCTCCGCGGCCGGTGCGTTCACCAGCAGGCCCATGACGATGGGCGCTCCGCACAGGTGGGTGACGCCGTGGTCGGCAAACGCACCGTACATGCCCGCCGCATCCACCTTGCGCAGGCACACGCTGGTGCCGGCCAAGGCCCCCATGGTCCAGGGAAAGCACCAGCCGTTGCAGTGGAACATGGGCAGCGTCCACAGGTAGACGGGGTGGTGCGGCAGTGCCCAGGTGATCACGTTGCCCAGGGCGTTCAGGTAGGCGCCACGGTGATGGTAGACGACACCCTTGGGATCGCCCGTGGTGCCCGACGTGTAGTTGAGGGTGATGGCATCCCACTCGTCGCCCGGCAGCGCCCAGGCGAAGCCGGGATCGCCCCGGGCCAGCAGGTCGTCATGGGTGAGCGCGCCGAGCCGGGCACCGCCGGGGCCTTCGGGGTCTTCGATATCGACGACGATCACCTGGCGCCGGGCGAGCGACAGGGCTTCTGCCATGACGCCGTGAAACTCGGTGTCGGTCAGCAGCACCTTGGCTTCGCCGTGATCGAGGATGTGGGCGATGGTGCGGGCATCGAGCCGGGTGTTCAGCGCATTCAGCACGCCACCCGCCATGGGCACGGCGTAGTGGGCTTCCAGAAGCTCGGGGATGTTGGGCGCCATCACCGCCACGGTGTCGTTCTTGGCGACGCCCAGGCCGGCCAGCGCGGAGGCCAGGCGGATGCAGCGATCGTACGTCTCCGCCCACGTCCGGCGGATGGCGCCGTGGACCACCGCCGGATGGTCGGGGAACACGGCGGCGGTGCGCTTCAGGAACGACAGCGGCGACAGCGGCACATGGTTGGCGGACGTCTGGTCGAGGCCGGTCAGGTAGGCGGACATGCGAGCCCTGTTCGGTGGTGCGGAGGCAACCACCGAACCTGACCCGAAATTCCCTTAGATGGCAATCGACCGCGTCGCAGGCCGATCGGCAGGGCGCGGCTCAGGTGCCGACCGACGTGCCGATCACCGTGTAATTGTCCACGTGGTAGATCTCTTCGTTCTGCGTCGACCTCGATCGCACGACGATATGCGCCGAAGAGTATGCCGTGGTGTCGCGGACGTAGGTGATCGTGGCGGCCGAGTTGGAGAACGTCTGCCCGGTAAGGCTGCCCACGAAGGCGGTGTGGGAGTCGTTCACCTCGAACCGGTCGAGCAGCACTTCGGCGCCACCGTCATAGACGATATAGACTTCGAAATAGTCTTCGCCGGTGCCGCTGTTTTCGAACTGGTCGATGTTGTCCACATCGACGGACAGCGAGGCGGTGATGCTGGTGTAGGTGCTGACGTCGATGTCGGAGAAGATCATGTAGCCGGTGCTGTTATAGGAGGTCGCGGTGCCCCCTGAGAGGCCCCAGCTGCTCGACGACGACACGGTGGCCAAGCCGGACGCAGGCCCGGAGCCATTGAAGCTCTCCGACGCGATGGTCGTGTAGGTCGCCGGCGTGCCGTTGATCGCAATGGCGCCGATATCGAACAGCTCGCGGCTTTCGCTGGTGTTGGTGGTGATGGTCACCTGCACCGAGTTGGCGTTGTCCGGAATGTCGTAGGACAGGCTGGTGAAGTCTACCTCGTCGTCGTCGGTTACATCGATCACGGTGCCGGAATAAAGGCCGACGAACTGGCCGGTCAACGGGTTGTAGATGAACGTATCGGTGATGTAGCCGGAGCCGTTGACGTTGATGGAGACAGTAAACGAGTCGGTGGATTCGAAACTGTCACCGCCGGGCCAGGCGTACCGCGCGGCAAAGTCGATATCCACCGTCACGTCGGCATAGCCGGACACGACGACGGTGCGGGTGGCGATACTGGCATCGGAGCCGCCGGCGGCGCGGGCGCGATCCGCGCTGGGATTGAAGGTAAAGGTCGACGAGGAGATCAGGTCGGAGTTGCTGGCGTTGGTGGCCGTGGTGAAGTCTTCCGCCGCGATGGTCGCGGGGCCGCTCAGCTCATCTTCGTCCACGTCGGCGATACCGTCGTCGTCATCGTCGGTGTCGTAGACGTCGTCGATGCCGTCGTTGTCGTCGTCGGTGTCGATGTTGTCGTCGATGCCGTCGCCGTCGGTGTCGTTGGGCGAGCCGCCCCCGGTGTCTGCCAGTTCGCCGTAGGTGAATTCGTCGGAATCGTAGTAGCGCCGCGAGCCCAGGTCGTCGTCGGACGCGTTGTAGGTTTGCTGCGTGGTGCCGCCGCTGGCGACGCCGCCGTTCGAGCCCAGCAGGGCCGACATGGAATCGGGCATGCGCGGCAGGCCGACTTCCAGATAGTCGTTGCGGGTGGTGTTGGCGACGGCGCCGAGCTGGTCCTTGAGGTAGGGCAGGGAGACCGCTGCCGCGGCCACCAGGGTGGCCATGATCAGCCCGTACTCGATGGCGGCCATGCCGGAGCGGTCGCCGCCCAGGCGCAGCAGGTCCGCGCGCAGACGCGCCAAGCCCCGTCGGCCGGGCCGACGCCGCGGCGCCGAATCTACAAGGGTCTTACCAACCATGGCCTTAGTCCCACCTTACCAAGTGGCCGCAGCGGCCACCCGATCGTCACCCCATCACACGGCCGCGAACCTAGGTCGGTCCGTCCCAAAGCCGATGCGACACATTCGCTCAATGTGATCCTATCATAGAAATCGGAAAAAAGCAGTTAATTTCGTGGCAGCAAGCCGTCCGGATAGTGTTGGTGGCGGCGAACTCGCCATTTACCTCAATTGCGGCAAATTGATTCAAAATGCATCTCAAATACGGCTTGTGTATTCGACTCCGTACCGCGGCGATGCCCCGGCAGCGCGCCGCCACCCACGTGTGGGGTGGTGACGTGGCCGAGGTACCCCGGATGTAGAGGAGTCGGCCCGTCAGGTCGGCTCGCACTCCATATTGAGAAGAGCCCGAAGCTAAGGATGTCATGGGATAGTCGCTTGCAGTAGGGCGTTTTGGTCAATAAAGTGTTAACCAGATCGGCGATGTAATCGGGGCTCCTGATCGATGGAAACAGCGTTGGGCGAGGAACGGCTCCGCCGCCGGCTGCTGGACACCGCAGCGGAGTTGCGCACCATGGCACAGCACATGGCTCCCCATCGGCGCGAAAGTCTGCTGGCCGATGCCCAGCGCCTGGAAGCCATGGCCGACGAGCCGTCGGACGATCGCTTCGACCCGCGCTTCAACCGCCACGCCGTTTCGGCCGGGTCGGTCTCCAGGTAGGGCATTGCAGCGGGGTCTGCCGCGGACGCTCCGCCACCCCTTGTGCCTGCGCCAATGGCCGGCAAGGATGGTGGCATACTGGTCCCGCGCGGCCGGCCCACCCCCCGACCCGAGGCCCCACGACCGAGGCCCCACGACCGAGAAGGACTCCCCCGCAATGTTGGCTTGGAAGCGGCCCCGCCGGGTTCCCCTGATCGCGTCCGCCGTTCTGTACGCAGGGCTTGCCGGCGCCGCTGCCGCCCAGAACGGGCCGGCGAGCCCATTCCAGGTGACCTGCGCGGATTTCATTGCGGCGACCGAGGCTCCGGCGGGCAGCGACGACAACATTCGCGGCAACCTCATGGTCTACTGGGCGGTCGGGTATTTCTACGGGCGGTTCGAGGATGTACCGGACGCCAATGTCACGCCGGAGCGATTTGCCCAGAACGCGTCGGACGTGGTGACAGCGCTACGCCAGATCTGCCCCAATGTGCCCGAGATGCCGATAGCGGACTTCGCGCGCAACCTGGGCAACGACCTGGACGCCAGCCTGCCCGCCCAGTGAGGGACGGCCCGGTGCAGCCCCGCCCGGAGATAGCCCGCCAGGAGCAGTTTCGCCCGCTGGCGCGGCCGCTCCGGCAGGGATAAAAACGGCCATGCCCCAGAGCCATCCCATCGGGCAATACCTGCGTGAACGCTGGCAGGCCCTGCTGCTGGTGCCGGCCGCCCTGGTGGTGGGGACTGCGGCGGTATGGCTGGCTGGTTTCCTGGTGGAAAGCCCGCCGGACGCGCTGACCATCGTCGTCGTTGCGGTATCGACCGCCTGCCTGGCCTTGCTGCGGCGCCTGCTGGTCGACGTGTGCGGCTACCACGAGGTGATCGCCCACGAGCCCGGCTCGGTGCTGGCGCGCGGCATCGTGTCCCGCGGCGACCTGATGGTGCCGGCGGCGGTGCTGGCCGTGGTGCCCTTGGTGGCCACGCTGGCCGCCGCATCCACCCTGTTGGGGCCGCTGGCCATCGCACTGGCGGGAGTGTTTGCCTCCTGCGCCGTCGCCGCGGCCATTTCCGTAGAGGTGTCGCGCCCGCGCGTCGGCCTGGCCGCCGCCGCACGCGCCGCCGGCTATCTCGCCATCGCGGGCTATGCCGCCGGCCCCGGCTGGTGGGAGCGGGCCGCCAACACCGGTGTGGCGGCCCTGATCGCCTATGCCTTCGTCGCCGGACTGGCCTGGCAGATCGGCCGCGATCTGCGCGGGCCGACGGAGGTGGCGCCGGGCGAGGCGGTGATCTCCTACGCCTGGGGGCCGGTGCCCGCGATCATCGTGTGGTTCGGCGTGATGATGGTCGCCGGCAGCCTGATGGCGGCGGTCGGCCTCTATCTGCCGTCGTCCTGGGTGGTCGCACTGCTTATCGATGTGACACTGTTGGTTGCGGCCATCGTCGGCATCGTATACGCACGGTCGCCATCGGCCCGACGCGGCGCCATCGTGGCGCGCTTCACGGCGGGATGGGCTTTGGGGGTCCCGATGGTTCTGGCTTTGCGGACGGCAGCACTGTGAATGGGGGCGAGCGGGAGGCGCCGCCCGGAACCGAAGATGCGCTGGAACTGGTGTTCGCGCCGCTCGACCAGGCGGGACCGGGCAGCGACGCCAGCACGCTGGCGGCCCTCGCCGCGCTGCAGCCGATCCCCGACGGCGGTGCCATCTACGACCTCGGCTGCGGGCCCGGCCGGCAGACCTTGGCCCTGGCCCGTGAACTGGGCCGTCCCATCACCGCGGTGGACGTCAACCGGACCTTCCTCGACCGTCTGATCGTACGGGCGGAGAACGCCGGGCTGGGCGAAGCGGTGACGGTGCGCGAAGCCTCCATGGTGGCGTTCGATGCGGCACCGCAGTCGATCGACCTGATCTGGGCCGAAGGGGCCGTTTACATCGTCGGGGTGGAGGCCGCGCTCAAGTCCTGGCGGCCGCTGCTGCGCCCCGGCGGCTGCGTCGGCTTCACCGAACTGGTGTGGCTGACCGACTCGCCACCGGAACCGGCCGCCCAGTTCTGGCGCTACGCCTATCCGTCGATGACCGGGGTGGTGGATACCCAGCTCGCCTGCGTCCGCCAGGGCTACGAGGTGGTGGCCACGCGGGCGCTGCCGGCGGACGACTGGCAGGCCGGCTATTACCAGCCGCTCAGCCGCCGCATCGAAGCCCTGCGCCCGCGCGCGGCGGCATGGCCGGAGCTGGCGGCGGTGCTGGCGGAGATCGACGACGAGATGGCGGTCTTCAACGCCCACCACGGCAGCTTCGCCTACGTCTTCTTCCTGTTGCGCAAGGCGGGCTAAGCGGCGGGCCTGCGCGCGCGATTGGCAGCGCCGCCCCTTCTGGCCTATGGTCTGGCAACGGTGCCAAAGCAGGTCCCTGCGGCCGCGACGCCGGAGTCCATGGGCCATTCGGTGCGGATGGTGGGGCTTTGGCGCATTCAGGCGATTGAAAGCGACCCCCGCGCTCCCAAGGTGTTGGCAAGCGCGCGGCCCTTGCTGAGCGCCCGCATGTACAAGAGGTTTCGATGTTTGGCGCTATCGCCCGCAAGATTCTAGGCACCTCCAACGACCGTGTCGTCAAGACGCTCGCCAAGACCGTCCCCCAGATCAACGCCCTGGAGCCGGAGATCGAGGCGCTGGACGACGACGCCTTGCGCGGGCGTACCGACCTGCTGCGCGAGCGGCTGACCAAGGGCGAGGACCTCGACGACATCCTGCCGGAGGCTTTCGCGGTGGTGCGCGAAGCAGCCAAGCGAACCCTCGGCCAGCGGCATTTCGACGTGCAGCTCCTGGGCGGCATGGTGCTGCACCAGGGCAAGATTTCCGAGATGAAGACGGGCGAAGGCAAGACCCTGGTGGCGACGCTGGCGGTCTACCTGAACGCGTTGGAGGGCAAGGGTGTCCACGTCGTCACCGTGAACGACTACCTGGCCCGCCGCGACTCCGCCTGGATGGGCCAAGTCTACCGCTTCCTGGGGCTCACCGTCGGCGTGATCGTCCACGGGCTCAACGATGCCGAGCGTAAGGAAGCCTATGCCTGCGACGTGACCTACGGCACCAACAACGAGTTCGGCTTCGACTACCTGCGCGACAACATGAAGTTCCGGCTCGACGCCATGGTGCAACGGCCGTTCAACTTCGCCATCGTCGACGAGGTCGACTCGATCCTCATCGACGAAGCGCGCACGCCGCTGATCATCTCCGGTCCCGCTCAGGATTCCTCCGAGCTTTACGTCAAGGTCAACGCGCTGGTCACCCAGCTTGCGGAGGACGACGTGGAGCTGGACGAAAAGCACCGCTCGGCCATCCTGACGGAGGACGGCACCCAGCGCGTGGAAAACCTGCTGCGCGACGCCGATCTGCTGGGCGGCCACGAGCTGTACGACGCGGTCAACGTCAACCTGGTCAACCACGTCAACCAGGCGGTGCGCGCCCATCGCCTGTTCCAGCGCGACCGCGACTACATCGTGAAGGACGGCAAGGTCGTCATCATCGATGAGTTCACCGGCCGCATGATGGAAGGCCGGCGCTATTCCGAAGGGCTGCACCAGGCCCTGGAAGCCAAGGAGAAGGTGCCGATCCAGCGCGAGACGCAGACCTTCGCCTCCATCACCTTCCAGAACTACTTCCGCCTCTACCCCAAGCTGGCGGGCATGACCGGTACGGCCATGACCGAAGCGCCGGAATTCGCGGAGATCTACGGCCTGGAAGTGGTGGAGATCCCCACCAACGTGGCGGTGAACCGGGCCGATGAGGACGACGAGGTCTACCGCACGGTGGAGGAGAAGTACGACGCCATCGTCGCCCTGATCGAGGACTGCCAGACGCGCCGCCAGCCGGTGCTGGTGGGCACGGTGTCCATCGAGAAGTCCGAGGAGCTGTCGCGCCGCCTGAAGACTCACAAGATCAAGCACAACGTGCTGAACGCGCGCTTCCACGAGCAGGAAGCCCAGATCATCGCCGAGGCCGGGCGCCCGGGGGCGGTGACCATCGCCACCAACATGGCCGGCCGCGGCACCGACATCCAGCTCGGCGGCAATGTCGACCAGCGCGTCGCCATGGAGACCCTGGAGATCGAGGACCACGCCGAGCGCGAAACGGTGGCGGCGCGCATCCGTGCCGAAGTGGCACCGTTGCGCGACGAGGTGCTGGCGGCCGGCGGGCTCTACGTGATCGGCACCGAGCGGCACGAAAGCCGGCGCATCGACAACCAGCTCCGCGGCCGCTCCGGCCGCCAGGGCGATCCCGGCCGCTCGAAGTTCTTCTTGTCGCTGCAGGACGACCTGATGCGCATCTTCGCGTCGGACCGGCTGGACGGCATGCTGCGCCGCCTCGGGCTGAAGGACGGCGAGGCCATCACCCACCCCTGGATCAACAAGGCCTTGGAGAAGGCCCAGCAGAAGGTCGAAGCGCGCAACTTCGACATCCGCAAGAACCTGCTGAAGTTCGACAACGTGATGAACGAGCAGCGCCGCGCCATCTACGAGCAGCGCCGCGACATCATGGTGACCGAGGACATCAACGGCATCGTCACCGACATGCGCCACCAGGTGATCACCGACATGGTGATGCGGGCGATCCCCAAGAACTCCTACGCCGAGCAGTGGGACGTCGACGGGCTGAGCGAGGACGTCAAGCGCATCCTCGGCCTCGACCTGCCGATCGCCGACTGGGCGAAGGAGGAAGGCATCGCCGAGCCGGAAATCGAGGAGCGGGTGCGCTTGGCGTCGGACGATCACATGGCGGCCAAGGCGGCCAATGTGGGCCCGGAGATGATGCGCCAGGCCGAACGCTCGCTGCTGCTGCAGATCCTCGACCAGCTCTGGAAGGAGCACCTGCTGGGGCTCGATCACCTGCGCCAGAGCGTGCAGCTTCGCGCCTATGCCCAGCGCGACCCGCTGCGCGAGTACCAGACCGACGCGTTCGAGATGTTCGAAGCCTTCCTGACGCGGCTGGGGGAGACCATCACGCGGACCCTGAGCCTGGTGGAGTTCCGCTCCGTCAGCCAGGAGCAGCTCGCCCAGATGGAGGCCGAGCGCATGGCCCGTGCCCAGGAAAGCCGGCGCGACCCGGCGCTGGCGCAGATGGCGGGTGCGGAAGGCCTGCAGGCCACCGGCACCGACGGCATGGCGCGCCCGGCCGCCGGCCCCGGCGGGCCGCAGCTCGCCAAGGGTCCGGCAGCGGTGTCACCGATCCGCCGGGCGCCGCCGCCGGGGATCGCGCTCGATCCCAACGATCCGGAAACCTGGGGCAAGGTGGCCCGCAACGCGCCGTGCCCCTGCGGCTCGGGCAAGAAGTTCAAGCACTGCCACGGCGCTGTGAGCTGAGGCGGAGCCGGAACTGGAGGTGGGGGCGGCGATGGGGGCGTTCGTCGACCTGACCCAGACTTTTCGGGACGGCATGCCGGGCTTCCGCATGAAGGATGCCGCCGGCGAGATGACGGAGTTCACCGCCCACATCCGGCCCTTCCTCACCCACGCCCAGTCTCGCCCCTACTACGACGACAAGGCGTCGTTCGAGATCACCGAGGTGAGCTTTCAGACCTCGCTCGGCACCTATCTCGATGCGCCCTGCCACCGCCATCCCGGCCGCGGCGACATCGCCTCGCTGCCGCTGGAGGGCCTGATCCTGGACGGCGTGGTGGTGGATGGGCGCCACGCGACGCCAGAGCGGCCGCTCGCCGCCGCCGATCTGCCCGAAGCCGCAGCACTCGCCGGCAAGGCGGTGCTCATCCATTTCGGCTGGGACCGCCACTGGGGCAGTGAAGCCTATTACGCCTTCCCCCATGTCGACCGTTCGGGCCTGCAGCACTTGCAGGCGGCGGGGATCGCGCTGTTCGGCGTCGACGCCCTCAACGCCGATTGCCCGCGCGACCTGGAGCGGCCGGCCCACACCTGGTTCCTCGACGCCGGCATCCACATCGTGGAAAACCTGTGCGGCCTCGGCCCGCTGCTCGGCCGGCCCTTCCGCTTCTTCGCCATCCCGCTCAAGGTGCAGGGGGCGGCGGCCTTTCCCATCCGCGCCTTCGCCGAAGTGGCGTGAGCCCGCCGCCGGCGGACGGACGTGTCAGGATGAGCCCATGACCCACCCGCTGGTGAGTGAGGAGCAAATCGCCGCCTACCGGCGCGACGGCGTGGTGCTGATCCGCGGTCTCTTCCGCGATCACGTGGAGACCCTGCGCGCCGGGGTGGAGCGCAACATGGCCGAGCCCGGCCCCTATGCGGCGGAGAACCTGAAGCCGGGCGAGACCGGCCGCTTCTTCGACGATTACTGCAACTGGACGCGGATCCCCGAATTCGCGGCGGTGGTGCGCGGCTCGCCGGCCGCGGAGGTGGCGGCCGACCTGACGGGATCATCCGCCATCCAGATCTTCCACGACCATGTGCTGGTGAAGGAGCCGGGCACGTCGAAGGCCACGCCGTGGCACCAGGACGCGCCCTACTACTTCGTCGACGGCGACCAGGTGGTCAGCTTCTGGTCGCCGCTGGACCCGGTTCGCGAGGCGACGCTGCGCTGCGTGGCGGGGTCGCACCGCTGGCCCAGGCCGGTGCTGCCGGTCCGCTGGCTGTCGGAGGACAGCTTCTATCCCGACGCGGACGCCTACAGGCCGGTGCCCGATCCCGACGCCGAGGGCATGGACATCCGCGAATGGGCGATGGAGCCGGGCGACGCGGTGGCCTTCCACTACGCCACCCTGCACGGTGCCCGCGGCAACACCGCCGCTGCCCGCCGCCGCGCCTTCAGCCTGCGCCTGGTGGGCGACGACGCCCGCTATGTGGAGCGGCCGGGGCGGACGTCACCGCCGTTTCCGGGGCACGGCATGCGGCCGGGCGAGAGGCTGCGGGAGGACTGGTTCCCCGTGGTCTACCGCCGGCCGGATGCGGCAGGCCAAGCGCCCACGGCCTGAGGACGGCGGCCGCGCCGCCGTGCCCGTGCGGAGTGGGCGGCGCCGAACCACCATCGAAGCTTCGCCGCGATGGGCGCGGTGCCGCCCATCGGTCCGTGGGGGTCGCGCAACCTGCCGCCGGCAGAGAGTTATGATATATCATTCGGCATCAATTGGCCGGTCTCCGTCGCGTCTGATCAAGAACTAATCACATCGATAGCAAAATAGGCACGAACAGATCGGCACCAGCGCCGGTTCTATCAATGAAATCGGCGAGCCTTGTCTTTTTGGTCATGCGGCCGCCGGGCTTTTCTCATAGTCTTTGTTGATCGGCCCGGGCGAACGGGCCGGGCAAGTCAAAGAGAACAGGAGGCGAAAGACATGTGTGTTCCCGGATGCATGGACCTTGTGCACAAGCGCCTTGGCCGCCGCGCCATGTTCGGCGGCGCCGGTGCGCTCGCCGCCACCGCGGCCCTCAGTGCCGTTGGGTCGAGCCCGGTGAGGGCGCAGCCTTCGGGCAGCTTCACCTCGGTGGTCGACATGACCCACACACTGGGCGTCGACTTCCCCACCTATTTCGGTGAGCCGCAGTTCGAGATGACCCGGCTCGCCGGGTTCGGCGAGAACGGCTTCAACATGTTCGAGTGGCGGGTGGTGGAGCACACCGGCACCCACATGGACGCCCCCATCCACTTCTCCAGCGATGGCGCCACGGCCGATCAGATCCCGGTGGAGCAGCTCGTGGTGCCGCTGGCGGTGGTGGACATCTCCGCGCGGGCGGCGGCGGACCCCGATGCCCAGGTGATGCCGGCCGACCTGGAAGCCTTCGAAGCCGAGCACGGGCGCATCCCCGCCGGCGCCTGCGTGGCGATGAATTCCGGCTGGGCCCAGCACGTCGCCACCGACATGTTCCGCAACGCCGATGCCGACGGGGTGATGCACTTCCCCGGCTTCCACGTGGACGCCGCCCAGTGGATGCTGGAGCGCGGCGACATCGTCGGCATGGCGGTGGACACTTTGTCGCTGGACTACGGTGCGTCGGCCGATTTCGCCACCCACTACCTGTGGCTGCCGGCCGGTCGCTGGGGCATGGAGTGCATCGCCAACCTGGACCAGGTGCCGCCGATCGGGGCGACGCTGGTGGTCGGCGGCCCCAAGATTCAGGGTGCGACCGGCGGTCCCAGCCGGTTGATCGCACTGGTCTAGGGTCGGCTTGGACCGAGCAGACCGGCGGCTGCGGCGGGGCGGGTCAGACCGCGCCGCCCGGCCGGCGGATCTTGAAAATCTCTTTTAGGCGAGGATGTTGAGCAGCGATCCCCGCGGCAGCGGGCGGTCGTCGGGCAGCGTTGCGTCCGCTTCGAAACGGGGTTCGGCGGGCGGCCGCGGCCGTTCGCCCTGGCCGGCATCGGTGCCGAACAGCCGGTTCTGCTGGCTCTGCTGCGACGACGAGGTTGTGGCGACGGCCTGGCTCTGGGCCACCGGCTGCGGTGTGGTCGGCCGAGGGGCCAACATGGCGGAAAGCGCGGTCAGCACCGAGGTGGCAGGCACACCGTTCATCGATCAGGCACCGGGTCCGGACGGCAAGATGCAGCCAAGCTAGCCGGCAGATGTTAAGGATTCGTCAAATCCGGTCGCTCAATCTGGTTACGAACCCCGCACACGGCGGCAACGGCCGGCGGCGGGATGACCACCCCGGACGACCACGGAGACGTTGAGCAAACCGACCGGTAACCAAAGCAGGCCTTGGCTTCGCGCAATGCAATGCATACCCCTGGCATTTGATCTTACTTTTGCCAGCACACGCCAAGTAATTAACGGTAATCCACTTGTATAAATACTTGACGAAAGGAAATTTGCAGTCAAAATAACGTGACGTTGGATTGACTTCGTCAATTTCGTCGCAAATTTCTGGCAAATGCAGTTCATCGGCGGACAGCAAAAAAATGACGAACGACCCAAAACTCAGTCTGGAAGACGTGGACGCGATCCGGCGGGATCGCTCCCCTGCGGTGCGCGGGGCCACGGCGGAGAAAGTCTCCCGGGCGTTCGCCTCCGGCGACCTCACCGAACGTGAGCGCGCCGTTGCCGAAGACATCGTGCGCGTGCTGCTGCGCGACGCGGAAGTCCTCGTTCGCCGCAAGCTGTCGGACCTGCTGTGCGGCTTCCCCGACCTGCCGAAGGACATCGCCCGCGCGCTCGCCCAGGACGAATTCGCGGTGGCCGAACCGATCCTCCTGGAAAGCACGGTCCTGAGCGACGATGACCTCATCGAGATCATCCACCGCTGTTCCACCAACCACGCCATCTCCGTCGCCAAGCGCCCCTTCGTCTCCGCCACCTTGTCCACCGAACTGGTGGTGCTGAACGACGAGCGGGTGGTGAGCGCCTTGCTCGGCAACCGCGGTGCGGTGATCGACGAGCCGGCCCAGCACCTCATCATCAATGCCCACGGCCTGGTGCCGCGCATCATGGATGCCCTGGCGATCCGCTCGGCCCTGCCGATCTCGGTGGTGGAGCGCCTGGTGACGCGGGTCACCGAACAGGTGTCGGCGCGGCTGATGGAGACCTACCGGATCTCCGAGCGGCACCGCGAACTGCTGCGCGTGCATGCCCGCGAACACCTGCTGCTGACCACGCTGGCCACCAACGCCACGCCGGAAATGGTGACCGATGCGGTGGAGGTGCTGCACGAGCAGGGGCGGCTCACCCCCACGCTGGTTCTGCGGGCACTCTGCCTCGGCGACCTGGAATTCGCCTGCCAGGCCATGGCGCGCTTCGCCGACATTTCGGTGGACAACGCCAGCCGCCTGTTGTCGGACCGCGGCCGCTCCGGTGCCGAACAGCTCTACGGCCAGTGCCACATGCCGGAAAGCCTGCGCCCGGTGTTCCAGGCAGTGATGTCGCTGGTGCGCCGCCACGAATACACCGGCGCGCCGCGCGAGCGGGCGCTGTTCCGCAACAGCGTCTATGCCTGGGGGCTGGGGTATCTGGGGCTGGAAGGCTCGGTGCTGGGGCACGACCAGCTCATCACCCGGGTGCTGATCTACCGCCCCGAACGGCCGACAGGCCGGCGTGGGCGCACCCGCCACCGCCCGCTGGACTGACACGGCCCCCAACCGCCTTCAGTTGACGAAGCAGTCGCGCACCTGGGCCGCCCGCATCGGACCGGGCAGGTGACCGGTGAAGGCGTTGCCCGGCAGGGTCGCCAGCTCGCGCATCAGTTCCTCCAGGTCGGCCCAGGTGCGGATGTAGCCCAGGTCGCGCAGCGCACGCGTGGCAAAGCAGTCGGCCGCCACCTCGCTGTTGATGGCGGGGCTGAGCGCGTGGTGGCCGCACTCGTGGGCCTGCCACCAGATCTGCACCAGCGGTGCAAAGCGCTGCAGCACCATCGGGTTCAGCAGGATGATCGGGCGGCCGTAATAACGCGTGGACATGCCCACGTCGTTGAGGCTGGCATCGGCGATGTACTGCACCGGCTCGCCGTAGAACGACGTGCAGGGTACCGGCTGCTGCACGGGAAACTGGGCGGCGGCCGGGGCCGGCCATAAGGTGGCGTAGAGGACAGCGACAAGGGCGGCTGCGGTGGCCGCCAAGCGCCGCCCGCCGTTGGTTCCGCACTGCCGCATCCCCGGTCTCCCCTCCTGCTTGCGCCAGCATCGGAAAGACCGGCGGCATTCCTGTGGCCACCAGGGGGCGATTGCGGGTTCGTTGCTGATGGCCCTTTCGCTTCAAGCTGCACCGGCTCGCACCCCCGCCCGACCGCCCAAGCCATTGTCAAATATTGGGTGGCCGGGAGGGGTACGGGCTGGAACCGAGTGAACAGAGCGCGAAATCGCTCAAGAAGCGTCAGGCGTGGCGGGTTTCGAAGGAGCCGATGTCGCGCCGCGCCACCGCCACCGACTTGATGATGGCAAAGCACGCCATCCCCGGTGCCAGGCCGAGCGCCGTCGCCGAGCGTTGGGTGATGTGGGCGAGCATGGGATCCCCGCCGGCCAGCAGGCCCACCGCCACGCCCGGCCCGTCGCCGCCGCTCAAGGAGGTCACGGTCGCCGGTAGGATGTTGAGCGCGCTGATGGCGGACGGCTTCTCGGTGGCCAGGATCACCTCGTGGGCGTGGATGCGTACGCGTACGGTGCTGCCGGGCGGGGCATCGATATGGGGCAGCACCAGCCGGCCGGCGCTGATCGCCAGCTCCGTCACGCCGCCCGCGGCATCGTGGGACACGACGCGCGCCTCGATCGCAGCACCGGCTTCGCGCACGCCGATTTCCGGCACCGCCCGCGGATCGGCCAGGACGTGTCCCGCCGGTCCGCACAGGCCGACGCGGCCATCGTGCAGGGTGACGATGGTGGTGGCCAGGCGCGCCACCTCGCCCATGGCGTGGCTGACGTAGAGAATGGGGATGCGCGTCTCGTCGCGCAGGCGTTCCAGGTAGGGCAGGATGTCCGTCTTGCGCGCTTCGTCGAGCGAGGCGAGCGGCTCGTCCATCAGCAACAGGCGCGGGCTCGACAACAGGGCGCGGCCGATGGCCACCCGCTGTTTCTCGCCGCCCGACAGCAGGCCCGGCCGGCGGCTCAGCAGATGGCCGATGCCCAGCATCTCCACCACCCGGTCGGTGTCCACCGGGACCCCGTTGCGTCGCCCGAACCACTGTCCGAACGCCAGGTTCTGGCGCACGCTCAAATGGGGAAAGAGGCGGCCTTCCTGGAACACGTAGCCGATGTGGCGACGGTGGGGCGGGTGCACCATGCCGCGCGCGGTATCCAGCAGCACCGTGCCGTCCACCGCGACGCGGCCCTCCGCCGGGCGCAGCAGGCCGGCCACCGCGTTGATCACCGTGGTCTTGCCGGAGCCCGAGCGGCCGAACAGCGCCGTCACCCCGTCCGGAGCGGCAAACTCCACCTCCAGCGTGAAGCCGGGAAAGGTGTGGCTGAGACGGACTTCCAGGCTCATCGCTCGGCAATCCGCCTGGCCACGCGCCGGGCGACCGCTTCGGATACCAGCAGTGCCCCCATGGCGAGGATGATGGACACCACCACCAGCCGCATGGCGGACGCCTCGCCCCCCGGCACCTGCAGGAAGGCGTAGATGGCGGTGGGCAGGGTCTGGGTTTCGCCGGGGATCGCCGACACGAAGGTGATGGTGGCGCCGAACTCCCCCATGGCCTTGGCGAAGGCGAGGATCGCGCCGGCCAGGATGCCCGGCAGGATCAGCGGCAGGGTGACCACGGCGAAGGTCCACACGCGGTTGGCCCCCAGCGTGCCGGCCGCGTCCTCCAGCTTGGGGTCGACCGCCTCGATGGCCAGCCGGATCGCCCGCACCATCAGGGGAAAGCCCATGATGGCGCAGGCCAGCGCCGCACCGGTCCAGCGGAAGGCGAAGACGATGCCGAAGGTGTCTTCCAGGAAGCTGCCGATGGGGCCGCGCCGGCCGAACACGATCAGCAGCAGGTAACCGGTGACCACCGGCGGCAAGATCAGCGGCAGGTGGACCAAGCCGTTGAGCAGCGACTTGCCCCAGAAGCGCCCGCGCGCCAGGGCCAGCGCGGTCAGCACGCCGAAGGGCAGGCTGACCAGCGTGGCCCAAAAGGAGACGCGCAGCGACAGGCGGACGGCCATCCATTCTTCGGGGGACAGCCAGTCCATCCCGACGGGTCAGTCCAGAACGGTGAAACCCTGGCGCTCGAACAGCGGCCGGGCAGCGTCGGTTGAGAGGTAGTCGAGGAAGGCGGCCGCGGCATCGCCGCTGGCCTCGGTGGTGAGGGCTGCGGGGTAGATGATGGGCGGGTGGCTGTCGGCGGGGAAGGTGCCGACCACCGTCACATTGTCGTCGGCCACCGCATCGGTGGCGTAGGTGATGCCGTAGGGGGCTTCGCCGCTGGCCACCAGGGCGAGGGCCGCGCGCACGTTTTCCGACTGGGCGACGTGGGGCAGCACATCCTCCCAGATGCCCAGCGACGTCAGCGCCTCGCGGCCGTAGATGCCGGCGGGCACGGAGTCGACGAAGGCCATGGCCAGGTGCTCGTCGCCGAGCAGGCCCACCAGATCGAAGCCGGGGGCGATCTCCACCGGCTCGGCGTCCTGGCCGTGGGCGATCAGCACCAGGGTGTTGCCGAGGATGTCGCGCCGCGTGTCGGGCTGGATCAGGCCGTCCGCCTCCAGCGTGTCCATCCAGTCGACATTGGCGGAGATGAACAGGTCGGCCGGAGCCCCTTCCTGGATCTGCCGGGCAAGGGCCGAGCTGCCGGCGAAGGACATCACCGCGGTGTTGCCGGTTTCCGCCAGCCACTGCTCGGCGATATCGGTCAGCGCATTGCGCAGGCTGGCGGCGGCAAACACGGTGACCTCGTCGGCCAGGGCGGGCCGCGCCGGGCCGAACACGGCGGCGGTGATGGCAAAGCCGGTGGTTGCAAGCAGAACCGCACGCCGGGCGATCCGATGGCTCTTCATGCTCTCCTGTCCTATGGCTGAGACCGTCGCGTGCCGGCGGCGGTCTGGCTGCCCCAGCCCACAATGGCATCGGGTGCCCGCGCTGTTGTCAACGCGTGGATTGCCGGGTGGCCTGTGGGCTGGAACCGAATGGGGCGACGGCGAGTGTCGTATGAAGTAACCATCTACCTATTGGTGCGGCGGCGGCAAGGGGTCAGTCGCGAATTATTCGCACTTGCAGCATGCAGGAATGGCGGAAGAGCGGGAGGACGGGGCGGCCATGGGCGGACCCACGACCATGTCGGTGGCGGAGATCGCAGCCTTCGCCGCGGACATCCTGGAGACGGCCGGAACCGCGCCGGCCAACGCCCAGGTGATGGCGCGGTCCATCGCGGCAGCGGAGCGGGATGGCATCGCCAGCCATGGGCTGATCTACCTGCCGATTTATGTGGAGCATGTGCGCTGCGGCAAGGTGGACGGCCGCGCCGTGCCGGGGCTGGTCCAGCCCAGGCCGGGGGTGGTGGTGGCGGATGCCGCCTGCGGCTTTGCCCACCCCGCCATCGCCGCCGGGGCGCCGCTGCTGATCGCGGCTGCCCACAGCCAGGGCGTGGCCGTGCTGGCAGTGCGCAATTCCTACAATAGCGGCGTGCTCGGCCACCACACCGAAGCCATGGCGGCGGACGGCGTGGTGGCGCTGGGCTTCACCAACGCGCCGGCCACGATAGCGCCCTTGGGCGGCCGTACGCCGGTGGTGGGCACCAACCCGTTCTCGCTCGCGGTACCGGATGGGGCGGGTGGCGTGGCCCTGCTGATCGACCAGAGCGCCAGCGTGATCGCCCGGTCGGAAGTGGTGAAGCGCCACCGCGAGGGCCAGGCGATCCCCGAAGGCTGGGTGGTGGACGCCGAAGGCCAGCCGACCACCGATCCCGAACAGATCTTGAAGGGCGGCACCATGGCGCCGTCCGGCGGCTACAAGGGGGTCGGCATCGGCATTTTGACGGAGGTGATGGCGGCCGCTTTGACGGGGGCGACGCTGGGGATCGATGCCTCGCCCTTCAGCGGGCCGGACGGGGGGCCGCCCAGGACGGGGCAGATGTTCCTCGCCATCGATCCCGCCGCCACTTCCGGCGGAGCCTTCGCCCGGCGCATCGCCGATCTGGCGGCGGCGATCACCGCCCAGCCCGGAGCGCGCCTGCCGGGCGCCCGCCGGCTGGAGGCGCGTGCCCGGCACGACCGCGAGGGGATTGCCGTCAGCTCGGACCTGCTGGCGAACATCCGGGCTTCAATACCATAGGTCTTATCCAGCCAGCATCCCGTAGGCGAAGCCGGCGGCCAGCGCACCGCTGAGGGCGAAGCCGAGATAGGCGGCGAACACCTGCGGCCGGGCCAGCACCCACACCGCGATGGCGGCGGGGATGGAGGTAACACCGCCGGCGATCAGGAAGGCCATGCCCGCACCGGGGGACATGCCCTGCTCGATCAGCCCGCCCACCAGCGGCAGGGCGGCATAGCCGTTGAGGTAGGCGGGCACACCGATGAAGGTGGCCCCCAGCACGGTTAGCCACGAGCCGCCGCCGAGCGTGCTCGCCACCGCCTCGGCCGGCACGTAGCGCAGCATCAGGCTTTCCACCAGGAAGGCGAGCGCCAGCCATTTGCCGAGGAAGAGCGTGGTCGACACCGCGGTGTCGGTGAAGCGGTGGCGCCGGTCCGGCTCGGTCCAGAAGCGCCAGGCGACCGGCGCGTGGTGGCGCACCCGCGCGGTACAACAGCCGCCGTTGCCGACGCCGGGGCGCAGCGGTTCGGCAAACAGGCCGCGCGCCATCAGCGCCTGGGTGGCGAAGCCGGCATAAAGCCCGATGAGGATGGCGACCGCCGTCTTGGCGATGGCGAAGTTGAGGCCGAGCGTGCCGGCCGTCAGCGCGAACATGGACGGGTCCATCAAGGGCGAGGCGAGCCAGAACGCCATCACCGCCGGCAGCGGCACGCCCATGGCCAACAAGGCGGCGATGATGGGGATGACGCCGCACGAGCAGAAGGGCGAGAGCGCGCCCATCAGCGCGCCTGCCACCACCATCCCCGCCGTGTGGCCGCTGAACACCCGGGCGATCAGCGCATCGGCGCCGCTGGCCTTGGCATAGGCGGTGAAGCCGACCGACAGCGCCAGGAACGGCGCGATGCCGAGCAGGGCTAGGGCGGTGAAGCGCAGGCTCGCCAGCGCGTCGCCAGGCGAGACCGCGGCCAGGCCCGCGAGGATGAGTGCGATGACCAGGGGGACGCCCCAGCCGCGCGGGATGTGCAGGCGGGGGGAAGCGGTGCGCGATGCGGTGGTCATCTCTCGATCCTTCCAGAATGACCGAACTTTGACAGCGTCGAAACTCAGGCCACGTCGCGGTCGGCGTCCTCGGCGGCGGCGTCCTCGGCGGCGGCGGACGCGCACAGCGGCAGGTCGCGGCAGCATTCGTTGCCGAGGAATCCCAGGGTCTCGGTCATGGCCTCGAAATCGGCGCGGCAGATCAGCGTGGTCGCCTGGCGTTCCTGGGTGACCAGGCCCACCTCGATCAGCTTGCGCAGGTGGTGCGACAGGGTGGAGCCGGGCACGCCCAGGCGCCGCTGCAGGTAGCCCACCGGTGCGCCGGCGCGGCCCGTGCGCACCAGGGCGCGGAAGACGGCGAGGCGGGTGACGTTGCCCAGGGCTTCCAGGCGTTTGGCGAGGGTGTCCAGGTCCATGCCGGCAGAATGGGCCTGCCCTTCATGCCCGTCAAGCGGTATTTCTAGAATCATCGATATAATGAGGAAAGATCCAACGCATCTGAGGGCCCACCAAAACCGAATGTGGTATGCTGTCTGACAGGATGGCTGTTAAATAGTATATGCTTGCGTCGCTATCATGAATGGTGGCGTGCTCCGCCGCCGTTCGCCGTCTCCACCGGTGCGTTTGAGGCAACAGACATGACCCATCCTGCGCATTGCCCGTTCTGCGGCGCCAAGCCATTCCAATCAATCGCACAGAACATTCGTCGGAGTGGTGGCATCGGGGCGTCAATGGAATTCATGGACTATGCTTGCGCCAAATGTGGCAAAGACTATCGCGAAGCTTCGGAAATGGAATGGTCTCGATCGGCAGCGGAGATTGCAGCCGGGCATGAGATGGATAGCCTGTCGGGCGACACGTCTCGACAAAATCCAGGTACGCAACTGCCGCAACCGGAAAGCGCCAGAGGGGTGCAAAACACCGATATTTGGTCTACGCAGAACCCGGAGCGAAGTATCTCTTCAGTCGCTCAGGCGAAATATAAATTTGCGGTGTCGCTTGCAGGCTTCCTCGAAGTCCTGCTGATTATCGGAGCTATCATTGGTGTTTTAATTGCGCTTGCAGGATTTGGTACCGGAGGAATCTTTGGTATGATGGAGCGAAATCCCCCGGTCGTGTTTCGGCTAATGGCGACCACCCCTGGCTTGGGGATAACCGTGGTCTTTCTCTACATGTTCGTCCAAACCTCGGCCGTCAAAGCAACGATCGACAGCGCAATCATGACCGCTGAAATGCTGAAAATCGCGCGCGCTCAGGCAAGCAAGGACTCCCATCCACCCTCAGGCTCACCGGGTTAGACGCCACCGGTAGACGACCGGCTTGCTCCCACCGGTTGCGTGCCCGGCGAACGGAAAAACCCGGCGCGCCGTGGTGGCCCGCCGGGTCGATCCTTGCCGGTGCTACGCTACTCCGCGGCTTCGGCGGTGTCGGTGTAGCCGGGGCTGCCGCCGTTGGGGCTGGGGCGTTCGCGGCCCAAGGCCCCGCACAGCATCATGTAGAGCTTGCCGACATCGGAGGTGAGCAGCGTGGCCGTCAGCACGTCGCCATGGTCGCGTGCGGCGGCGTGGTCCAGCAGCTCCTCGAACTGGCGGAAATAGCGCTGCACATAGGCGCGGAACTCGCCGTCGATCTCGAACTTGCCGCGGATCGCTTCGCCCGGCACACGGTCGCGCAGGGTGACCAGGCGGCGGGTGAACACGCTGGTGTCGCCGCGGTAGAAGCTCTTCCAGGTCTTTTCCGGCACTTCGTGGTCGAGCAGCCGGTTGAAGTCCACGGCGATGGAATTGAGGCTCTCCATCACGAACTTCGCGGCGTTGAGGAAGGCGTCGCGGCGCGCGTGCACCTCGCTCTCGCGCACCCGGTCGGCCTGGTCCATGGCCTCGCGCGAGGCGCGCGCCAAGGCGGTGGTCTGGCTGAGGAACACGGCAGACGCTTCCTGCATGGTCTGGGACGCACTGGTCGAGGCATCCACCAGCCGGTCGCACTGGCGCGACAGGCCGGTGCCGCTTTCCGCGATGCGCCGTTCCACGCGTTCCGCCGCCGAGCTGAGCTCCTCGATGCGCGTGCCCAGATCGTCGAAGGCGTGCTCCACACCCACCGCCAGGCCATCGCGGGCCTTGCCGATCTCCTCGATCTCGGTACGCACGCGGTCGCTGGCTTCCTGGAGCTGGGCAGACGCGGCATGCGACCACGCGGCGATGTCGTCGCCGAAGGCCAGCATGCTTTCGCGGGTCTGCTCCACCCGGCTGATCGACATTTCGGTGTTGTTGAACAGCGCGTCGATCTCGGTACGCACCTTGCCGGCCTCGCCGCTGATGCGGGCGGCGATGCCTTCGACCGAAGAGGCCAGCTCCACGGTTTCGCGCTGCGCCACCACGCCGACGGAGGTGAGACGCTTGGCCACCTCTTCGGCGGCCTGGATCGCCTGCTCGCTGCGCTTGGCGAAGGCGGCCCCGACCTGGTCCATCTGGGTGGTGGCGGCCCCCACGGCGGCGGCCAGGTCCTGGCTCTGTTCGTCGACCGAGCGGCGCACCGTCTCCACGCGGTGCACGGCCTTGTCGGTGATCAGGTGCACGTCGGCGGCCTGGCGTTCCAGCGCTGCGGTGATGTCGCGGATGCGCCGTTCGGCGGCATCGGCCCCGCCGTCGAAGCGCTGCAGCCGGTCGTCCATCACCTCGCCGGCACTGCGCAGCGCCTTGGCGACCTCGTCGGCCCCCTTGCGCAGGGCTTCCAGGCGCGCCTGCACGTTCTTGGCGACCTCGCCGGTGCGCGCTTCGGCGTTGTCGGCGGTCAGCTCGATGGCCGGGGCCAGCGTGCGCAGCTCTTCGGACAGCTCGCGCAGGCGCTGGATGGCCGTGGCTGTGCGGCCGTCCACCGCCTCGCCGCGCTCATCCATGGCGCCGGCCAGCTCGGCGATGCGGTCGCGCGCGCGCCCGGCCGCGTCGACGATGGCGTCGGAGCGGGTGACGATGGTGGCGGCGATCTCCGCCAGGGCAGCGGCGGAGGTGTCGGTCACCTCCTTGATGCGGCCACCGGCCTGCAGGATTTCCGCAGCGCTGCCGGCGATGCGGCGGCCGGCGTTTTCCGATCCGCTGGCGATTTCCTCGGTGCGCGTGCGCAAGGTGGCGGCGGCGGAGGACACCTGGCGCACCGCTTCGGCTGCACTTTCGCCAAGTGCGGTCCGCTGCGCTTCGAACTGCTCGGTGAGCGCGCGGCCGTGCTGCGACAGCTCGCCGGACAGCTTGGCCACCTCGCGGGTCTGCTCGCGCAACCCGTCGCGGATCTGGCCGGCGCTGTCGGCCGCCTTGTCGGTGGCCGCGGTGATCTGGTCGAGGTCGCGGCTCAGCGTTTCGTCGATCAGCGACACCTGTTCGCCCAGCGAGCGGCCGGCGGCGGCGATGGCTTCCAGCCGGGTGGCCACCAGGCTGGTCACGCCGTCCATGCGCTCGCCCACCGACTGGGCCGCCGAGGCCATGGCCTGGCCGCGCTCTTCCATGGTGCGGGTGATGCGCGAGAGGTCGCTTTCCATGCGCTCGGCGATCTCCCGGAAGCTCTCGCGGCCGGAATCCATGGCCATGGAAAGGCCGGTGAAGCGTTCGTGGGCTTCCTTGGTGGCGTTGGCCACGGCCTCGCCCTTGGCCTGCATCTGCACGAGCGCCTCGGCGATGCGGGTTTCCGCGGCGTCCATCGCCCGCTGCAGCCCTTCGGTGCCGGCGGCGAGCCCGGTCTGCTGCTCGGCCAGGCGCTGGGCGGCGGTGGCGACGGCGGCCCCCAGGGCTTCGGCCGTCTTGCTGGCAACTCCCGGCAGGCCGGACAGCCGGTCGGTGATGCCGGACGCCAGGTTGGCGACGCGCGTGCCCTCTTCGAACAGGCGGGTCTGCACCTCGTTGAGGCGCGAGGTGTGCTGGCCGATTTCCGCCGTGCGGGCATCCACCGCGGCACTCGCCCGGTCGTTCTGGTCGACGATCTTGCGCGTGGTTTCTGCCACCGCCTCCAGCCGCTTGCCGTGGCGGTCCAGGTTCTCCATCAGCACGTCGTGGCGCTCGCCCACGCCGACGACGGCGGTGGACAGCCGCTCCACGGCCGCCTCGGCGTCGGTTGCGGATGCGGTGGCGGTGCGCAGGCGCCCGGCGATGTCGTCGACGGTGCCGCCGCTGGTCTCCATGCGGTCGAGCATGGCGGTCACGGTTGCGCCGACGCTGCCGATCTGCGCGGCGAGGCGCTCGGCGATGGTGCGGCTGCGCGTATCCAGACCTTCGCCCAGGGTGCCGAAGGCAGCCGCCTGCTCGCCGATCGCCTTCTGGGCCCGCTTGGCGCGGGCGGAGATCTGCGCGGCAGCCACCATCAGGCCGCCGGCTTCCTTGCGGAACGCCGTGCGCAGCGTGTCGACGCGCTGGGTGGCCGACCGCCCGGTGCGCTCCAGGGCGCTCAGACGCTCGTCGAACACCTCGCCGAGGCGATCGGTGGCGGCGAGCACGACCCCCGACGCGCGTTCCAGCTCCGCCGTGCGGTCGCCGGTGCCGTCGGCCAGCGCGGTGCTGAGCCTGTCGAGCCGCGACAGCGCGCCACCCAAATCGTTGAGCACGCCGGCCAGGCTGTCCGTCGCCGTGGCGATCACCGCATCGGCGCGGTCGGACGACGCCTGCACTTCGGTGATGCGCGCACCGATGGAGGCGACGGCCTCGTCGATGCGGTCGATGCGTTCGTCGAGGTCGCCCACCGCGCGCGTGCCCACGGCGGTCAGTTCGGCCGCAGCCGTCCCGGTGCGTTCCACCGCGGCGGCGACATCCGCTTCCAGCTTGCGCGACGCTTCGGCGAGTGCGCTGTCCAGCGGCGCGATGCGTGCGGCGACGCGCAGCGAGACGGCGTCGAGGGCCTGGCCGCGGGCGTCGAGCCGGCTTTCCAGGGCCACCAGCTTGTCCACCTGTTCGGTGAGGGCGGTGGCGCGGGCCTGCAGCAGTTCGCCGAGTGCTGTGCCGGAGCGGCCGGCGGTGAGCCCGGCGGTGTCGAACCGGTCGGTCGCCGCGGCGAGCAGCGCCTGGGCCTCCGTGAAGTGCTGGGTCGCCGTACCGATGGCTTCCACCAGGGTGTCGCGGCGCCGCGTCAGCAGCCCCGTGGCCTCGCTCAACTGGGCATCCACCTGATCGATGGAGCGGGCCACGCCGTCCACCTGGGTGCCCATGTCGGAGACCGCCCCTTCCAGGCGCTCCGAGGCCGATTCCGCGCGGCTGCACAGGACTTCGGTGCGCACGTCGATTTCCTGGGACAGCTCGGTGAAGCGCTCGGCCAGCACGCGCACGTCCTTGGCCAGGCCGGTCACGCTCTTCTTCAGCTTCTCCACGGTGTCGGTGGAGCGCTCGGTGAAGTCCTCCGCCCCGGTGGTGAGCGCCGTCACCGTCTCCTCGGCAGAACTGCGCAGGCCGGCGGACTGGGTCTTCAGGTCTTCGATGGCATTGCCGAGCAGTTGGGCCGAGCCGCCGATGCTCTCGCTCAGCGCTTCCAGGTCGCGGCGGCTGGTGCGCGAGGCATCCGACATGGCGGCGATCCGCCCGTCCATCTTCGCTGCGGCATCGGCCAGGCGGGCAAGCGCGGCATCGGAGCTTTCCGCCAGGGTGCGGGCGCGGCTTTCCAGCTTGCCCACCAACTCGCCGAAGCGGCCTTCGATGCCGTCGAGGCTACCGGACAGCGCGCTGACGCGGCGACCCAGCCGGCTACGGTCAAGCTCGGTCTCGGCGAAGAAGATGCGGTGGGCCTGGCCGGCGACGATCCAGATCAGCACCAGCGGCGCCACCAGCCCGGCCAGCGAGCCGCCGATCTCGTGCGGCAACAGCGCCAGCATGGTGCCCAGGCCGATTTCCACATGCACCCACCACAGGCACCCCAGCACCCACAGCGCCGAAACCGCGGCGGCCACCCAGAACACCGCGTTGCTGCCGAGGATGCCTGCGGCCAGGCCGCGCCGGGGGCGGGACCGCGGGGCGGACGGTTCGGGGCGGCGCAGGGGCAGGCTGTTGTTTGCGGTGGTGTCGGACATGGGCGGCACCGTCTGGCTAGCGGAGCTGGGGCCGGCTTGCGGCGGCGGAGGCCGTCGCGCGGACCATCGGGCGGGGGTGGCAGGCGTTGGTCATTGTTGGATGTACAAGTGGCTGAGGGCGTCCATGGCGATGTTCTCGTCCAGCGTCGGCAGCCGGTCTTCAAAGCGGCAGCGCGCCACCACGTAGTTGGCGACGAACTCGCCGTGGTAGGCGGCGATGGGACGGTTCTGGCGCTCGTAGAAATCGGTGCGCAGGCGGTCCAGCAGATCGGCCGGGACAACCAGGCCGTTGCGCTGGCAGGCCGCCTCGAAGATCCGCCGGAAGGTGCGGAAGGTCGGCGGGTTGACCGCGATCTTGAAGGGGAAGCGGCGGATCATCGCCGGGTCCATGAGCCGGTTGGGCGAGATGTTGGTGGCGAAGATCGTGAGCTGGTCGATGGGGAACTCGTACTTCTTGCCCGACCGCAGCGAGAGGTAGTCCACCCGCTGCTCCATGGGCACCAGCCAGCGGTTCAGAATCTCCGCCGGGCGCACCGCCTGGTGGCCGAAATCGTCGAAGATCAGGATGCCGCCCGATGCCTTGAGCTGGACCGGGGCTTCGTAGAAGCGCAACTCACCCTGGTAGACGAGGTCGAGCATCGACAAGTTGAGTTCGCCGCCGGTGGCGATCACCGGCCGGCGGCAGCATTCCCAGCGCCGGTCGATCTGGTCGCGCCGGATGGTGCGGCCGGTGACGTGGACCGCCGGATCGTCGGCGATCGGTTCGGAGATGTGGTGGACCGAGGGGTCGAACACCTTGATCACCAGGCCGTCCACCTCGATGGCGTAGGGGACGTACACCTCCTTCAGGAAGGACTGGGCCAGCGCCCTGGCGATGGCCGTCTTGCCGTTGCCGGACGGCCCGTAGAGCAGCAGCGTCTGGCCGGAATTGACCGCCGGGCCGAGATTGCCGAACAGGCTTTCGTCGACCACCAGATGGCCGAGCGCGCGTTCCAGGCGCGGCCGCGTCACCCGCTCGTGGGTGATGCGCTGGCGGGCGATCTGGTTGTGGTAGTCCTCCAGCGTCACCGGTGCCGGCCCGGCGTACTGCGAGCGCTCCAGCTCCTCGATGGCCCGCGCGGTGCCGGCGGCGGACAACACGAAGCGCTGGTCGGTGCCCACCACATGGGTGCCGACGGCCAGCACCTCCACGAAGCTGCGCTCCTTCGCCACGTCGATGATCTGGTTGATGACGCTGACCCGCAGCTTCATCTCGTCGGCCAACTGGGCCGGCGTGCTGAGGCCGTAGACGTACATGCACTTGAGCATGAGGCCGACCAGGAAGGTCGGCTTCAGCCCCGATGCATCGATGGTCGCCGGCGCCGCGGGACGGCGGCGAAAAACGCTTTCAAGCTGCTCGGCCGTGACCTTGCCGAGTGCCAGCAGGTTTTCCCCGATGGTGCCGCCGACGCGACGCTGGCGATCCAGCGCCAGATCGATGTCGGCAGCCGTCGTCAGGTTTTCCTGAACCAGCAATTCGCCAAGCAGCATAGCGTCCCAACTCCCGGAGCGGTCCGAAGCGTGACCGGATGAAGCCAGCAGAGCGCCATCAGGCGAGTCGCGGGCGGGAGTTCACCGTCACCAATGCCACAAAACTATCAGGATCTACTTAAAAAAGCACCGGTAAAAATCTGATTCTGAACAAGGTTTTGGCTGGGCGGTCAGGTTCTGACTTGCGCCGGGGTGATCGCTGCAGGCCGACATCCTATACTCGCCTCCCCAGTGTTGCGCCGAAGGAGCCGCGGATGACCCGCATCCAGTCGAAATCGCCGATCTGGCCAGGCCGACCCTACCCGCTGGGAGCCACCTGGGACGGCGGCGGCGTCAATTTTGCGCTGTTTTCCGCCAATGCCCACCATGTGGAGTTGTGCCAGTACGACCGCGGCGGTACGCGGGAGATCGACCGCGTGATCCTGCCGGAATACACCGACGGCGTGTGGCACGGCTATTTGCCGACGGGCCGGCCAGGCATGCTCTACGGCTATCGTGTCCATGGTCCCTACGAGCCCGAACGGGGCCACCGCTTCAACCCCCACAAGCTGCTGATCGACCCCTACGCCAAGGCACTCAGCGGGCCCTTGCGCTGGTCGGACGCCCATTTCGGCTACCGCCTCAACGCCCCGCGCGAGGACCTTGGCTTCGACCGCCGCGACAATGCCCGCGGCATGCCCAAGTGCCGGGTGGTGGACGACGCCTTCACCTGGGGCGACGACCGGCCGCCGGACACGCCGTGGGACCGTACGGTGATCTACGAGGCCCATGTGCGCGGCTTCACCCAGCTCAACACCCGCCTGCCGGCGGCCCTGCGCGGCACCATCGCCGGGCTCGGCATGCCGACGGTGATCGACCACCTGGTGCGGCTGGGCATCACCGCGCTGGAGCTGCTGCCGGTGCACGCCTTCCTGCAGGACCGGATGTTCCTGGAGCGCGGCCTCAGCAACTACTGGGGCTACAACACCATGTGCTACTTCGCCCCGGAGATCGGCTACCTGGCCACGGGGCTGCCCAGCGAATTCAAGACCATGGTGCGGGCGCTGCACGCCGCCGGCATCGAGGTGATCCTCGACGTGGTCTACAACCACACCTGCGAGGGCAACCACCTGGGCCCGACACTGAGCTTCCGCGGCATCGACAACGCGTCCTACTACCGCCTGGTGCCGGGCAACGAGCGCTACTACATCGACGAAACCGGCTGCGGCAACACGCTCAACCTGTCGCATCCGCGGGTCAACCAGATGGTGCTGGACTCCCTGCGCTACTGGGTGACGGAGATGCATGTCGACGGGTTCCGCTTCGACCTGGCGGCAACGGTGGGGCGCGAGCCCTACGGCTTCGACCCCAACGGCGGCTTCATGGACGCCATCCAGCAGGACCCGGTGCTGCAGAAGGTCAAGCTCATCGCCGAGCCGTGGGATGTCGGGCCGGGCGGCTACCAGCTCGGCAACTTCCCGTCCGGCTGGGCGGAATGGAACGACCGCTACCGCGACTGCGTGCGCGCCTTCTGGCGCGGCGACGGCGGCACGCTGGGCGAGTTCGCCGGGCGCATCAGCGGCTCGTCGGACCTGTTCGAGCGGCGCGGGCGGCGGAGCTGGGCGTCGGTGAATTTCGTGGCCAGCCACGACGGCTTCACCCTCAACGACACCGTCAGCTACAACGACCGCCACAACCTGGCCAACGGCGAGAACAATGCCGACGGCCACGACCACAACCTGTCGGACAATCACGGCGTCGAGGGGCCCACCACCGACCCTGCCATCATCGCCGCGCGGGAGCGCCAGAAGCGCAACTTCCTCGCCACCCTGCTGCTCAGCCAGGGCACGCCGATGCTCCTGGCGGGCGACGAGATGGGGCGCACGCAGCAGGGCAACAACAACGCCTATTGCCAGGACAACGAGATCTCCTGGATCGACTGGGACGGGCGCAGCGAGCTCGACCGCGACCTGCTGGCCTTCACCCGCCGCCTGGTGCGCCTGCGCCGCGACCATCCGGTGTTCCGCCGGCCGCGCTTTCTCCACGGGACTTACAGCTCGGCCGAAGGGGTGCCGGACATCGCCTGGTTCGGCGCCGACGGCAAGCCGGCACGGGGCGAAACCTGGGGGTCGCGGCGCGTCATCATGATGCTGAACGGCCGGGCCGGGCCGTATATGACGGCGGAGGGAAAGGCGGAGACCGACGGCGTATTCCTGCTGTTGTTCAACGCCGAACGTACGCCGGCCTTGTTCGTCCTGCCCGCGGTTCCGGGCGTTCTGGGGTGGTGCCGGGTGCTCGATACCGCGGCACCGGAACTGCGCAGCGACAGCCGTGTCCACCTGCCCGGCCGGTCCTTGCGGATCGGCGAGCGTTCGATGATCCTTCTGCGTGACAACCGCGGCGCGTCGGCCTGACGGCGCCCCGTCACCCCCAGCCATCGCAAACCTCAGCAACCGAGGACGTTCCCATGGAGACCAAGACCGGCGATTGGACGGCCTTCGGCGCCACGCCTCTGGCCGATGGGCAGGTGCGGTTCCGCATCTGGGCGCCGGGTGTCGAAACCCTGCACCTGGTGCTCAATGCCGGGGCGGCGGAGCTGGCGATGGAGCCGGCCGGCGGCGGCTGGTTCGAGCTGACCACCGCCAAGGCCGGCATCGGCACGCGCTACCAGTACAAGGTTCCGGGCGGGCTATGGGTGCCCGATCCGGCCTCGCGCTGCCAGGCGGAAGATGCCCATGGCCCGTCCGTCGTCGTCGACCCCCTGGCCTATGAGTGGCGGGAGGACGATTGGCGGGGCCGGCCCTGGCACGAGACGGCGCTGCTGGAACTGCATGTCGGCACCGTCACGCCGGAAGGCACCTATGCCGGGCTGCAGCGCCGGCTCGACCACTACGTGGCCACCGGCGTTACCGCCATCGAGCTGATGCCGCTGGCCGACTTTCCCGGCAGCCGCGGCTGGGGCTACGACGGCGTGCTGCCCTTTGCGCCCGACCGCGCCTATGGCGCGCCTGACGATCTGCATGCCCTGATCGATGCCGCCCACGCCCGCGGGCTGATGGTGTTCCTCGACGTCGTCTACAATCACTTCGGGCCGGACGGGAACTACCTGCACGTCTACGCGCCGCAGTTCTTCACCGACCGCTTCCACACGCCGTGGGGCTCGGCCATCGACTACTCGCAGCGGCCGGTGCGCGACTTCTTCATCGCCAATGCCGTCTACTGGCTGGAAGCCTTCCGCTTCGATGGTTTGCGCTTCGATGCCGTGCACGCCATCCGCGACGACAGCCCCACCCACATCCTGACGGAGCTGGCGGAGACCGTTTACAGGCGCCTGCCATCCGATCGCCAGGTGCACCTGGTGCTGGAGAACGACGCCAACGAGGCGCGCTTCCTCACCCACAAGTCGGGCGGCGACGCCGACGCCTACACCGCCCAGTGGAACGACGACTACCACCACGTGATCCACGTGCTGCTGACCGGCGAACTGGACGGCTACTACGAGGACTACGAGCGGCCGGTCGACCAACTCGCCACCGCACTCACCACCGGCTACGTCTACCAGGGCGATGCCTCGCGCCACCGCGGCGGCGAAGCCCGCGGCGAGTCCAGCCGCCACCTGCCGCCCACCGCCTTCGTCAATTTCATCCAGAACCACGACCAGATCGGCAACCGCGCCTTCGGCGACCGGTTGACCACGCTCGCCAAGCCCGAAGCGGTCGACGCCGCCCTGGCGCTGCTGCTGCTGGCCCCGCAGGTCCCCATGCTCTACATGGGCGAGGAGTGGGGGGCGCCCGAGCCGTTCCTCTATTTCTGCGATTTCCACGATGAGCTGGCCGATGCAGTGCGCGAAGGCCGCCGCAAGGAGTTCGGCAAGTTCGGCCAGTTCGCCGATCCCGCGGCGCGCGCCCGCATCCCCGACCCCAACGCCGATGAGACCTTCGCCACCTCGCGCCTGCAATGGCCGGATTTCCTGGCAGATCGCCCGGCCGGGGCGTGCCATCGCCTGGATTTGGTGGCGCGATTGCTGCGCCTGCGCGCCCGCCATGTGGCGCCGCTGCTGCCGAAGCTGTCGGCGGACTCCGCGGCGGCGGAGCGCATCCTGGACGCTGGGTTGCGCGTGACCTGGGCGGCGGACGATGGCACCCGGCTTGTGCTAGTCTGCAACCTTTCCGATAGTCCTTTGGAGGCTACCGCCGTGGCCGACCCCGACCGTACACCCCTGTTTGCCGTACCCGAGGCAGCCGCGTTGGCCGAGAACGGGCTGCCTCCATGGTCGGTGATCTGGATGCTGGTCGCCGCCCAGGAGCCGGGAGCGGGGCTGTGACGGCCGAACGCCCGCCGGCGATCCCGCGGGCCACCTACCGCCTGCAGCTCCACGCCGGCTTCGATCTCGACGCCGCGGCGGCCATCGTGCCCTACCTGGCCGAGCTCGGGATCAGCCATGTCTACGCCTCGCCGTTCCTCACCGCACGGCCGGGCTCGGCGCACGGCTACGACATCACCGACCACAACCAGATCAACCCGGAGATCGGCGGCGAACCGGCCTTCGACCGGCTGTCGGCGGCCCTGGCCGAGCACGCCATGGGCCTGATCCTCGACTTCGTGCCCAACCATATGGGGGTCGGCGGAGCCGACAATCCGTGGTGGCTGGACGTACTGGAATGGGGGCGGGCGAGCCCCTTTGCCCGCTTCTTCGATATCGACTGGCAGCCGGCCGAGCCGACGCTGAAGGACAAGGTTCTGCTGCCCTTCCTCGGCGACCACTACGGCAACGTGCTGGAACGCGGCGAACTGAAGCTCGCCTTCGATGCCGATGCCGGCACCTTCAGCGTGTGGTACTACGGCCACCGCTTCCCCATTTCGCCGCGCGACTACCCGCGGGTGCTGCGGGTGGTGCGCGACCGGCTGGACAGCCCGAGTGAGGCCCTAGCGGCGCTGACCGCCGACTTCGCCAAGATCAAGCCGTCGGCCCAGTCGGTCACCCGCATGGCCGCGGCGCACCGCCAGGCCGGCGTGCTCAAGGGGCGGCTGTCGGCCCTGGTGAAATCCGATGCCAGTCTGGCCGATGCGCTGGACGGGGCCCTTCGCAGCTTCGAAGGCACGCCCGGCGATCACGGCAGCTTCCGCGCGCTCCACCAGTTGCTGGAGCGCCAAGCCTACCGCATCTCCTACTGGCGCGTGGCGACGGCGGAAATCAACTATCGCCGCTTCTTCGACATCAACGACCTGGCCGGCCTGCGCATGGAGGAGCCGGAGCTGTTCGAAGTGTCGCACGGGCTGGTGTTCCGGCTGATCGCGGAAAACAAGATCCACGGCCTGCGCCTCGACCACATCGATGGGCTCTACGATCCGGCCGGCTATTGCCGGCGGTTGCAGGACCGCGCCTCCTACATGGTGATGCAGCGGGAGATGGCGACCGGCGGGGCGGCACCGGGGCACCACGCGGGCGGCAACACGGCGGTGGAGCGCAGCCACGTCTTCTACCTCCTGGTGGAGAAGATTCTGGCCCGCCACGAATACCTGCGCGGCAGTTGGCCGGTGGACGGCACCACCGGCTACGAGTTCGCCAACCAGGTCTGCCGGCTGTTCGTCAACCCGGCCGCGGAGAAGGTGTTCACCCAGATCTACCGGAGCTTCATCGGCCGTCCGGAGGTCGAGTTCGAAGCCATCGCGATGGCCGCCAAGCGGCTCACGGTGCAGTCAAACCTGGCTTCGGAGATCTACGTCATCGCGTCAGACCTGCACGAGCTGGCCAAACAGAGCTGGACCACCCGCGACTTTACGCTGCCCGGCATCACCCAGGCGTTGGTGGAGATCGTCACCCACTTCCCGGTCTACCGTACCTACATCACCGAGACCGGATCCAGCGAGGAAGACCTGCGCTACCTGGACTGGGCGATCTCCCAGGCGCGGCGCACCGCCACCATCGCCGACCGCTCGATGTTCGACTTCCTGGGCGAGGTGCTGACGACCGACCTGCGCCGCCAGCGCGGCCGCGGCTACAAGTCCCGCGATATCCTGAAGACGGCGCTGAAGTTCCAGCAGCTCACCGGGCCGGTGACCGCCAAGGCCATCGAGGACACCGCCTTCTACCGCTACTACCGCCTGGTGGCGCTCAACGAGGTGGGCGGCGAGCCGAGCTGGTTCGCCAACAGCCCGGCGGCCTTCCACCGCCAGGCCACCGCCCGGCTGCGCCACCATCCCTACGGCCTGCTGGCCACCGCCACCCACGACCACAAGCGCGGCGAGGACGTGCGGGCGCGGCTGATGGTGCTGACGGAGATGGGCACCGAATGGCGCCGCCGGGTACGCCGCTGGGCGACGCTGAACGCCCGCAAGAAGGGCGAGGACCCGCACGGCCCCGGGCGCAACGACGAGTACCTGATCTACCAGATGCTGGTCGGTGCCTGGCCGACGGAACTGGTCGACCCCGGCGATCCCGGCATCACGGATCTGGCCGATCGCATGGTGGCCTACCTCACCAAGGCGGTGCGCGAGGCCAAGGTGCATTCGAGCTGGGCGCTGCCCGACGAGGGCTACGAGGGCGCGGTTGCCCGCTTCCTGCGCGGCATCCTCGACCGCCGGCGCAGCGCCGCCTTCCTGGCTGATCTGGTGCAGTTCCAACGCCGTATCGCCGTCGTCGGCGCGCTCAACGGCTTGGCCCAGGCGCTGCTGAAGCTGACCGCTCCGGGCGTGCCGGACATCTACCAGGGCACGGAGCTTTGGGACCTCAGCCTGGTCGATCCCGACAACCGCCGGCCGGTCGACTACGCCGCCCGCAGATCCGCCCTGGCGCGCCACCGCACCACCTCGGCCGAGCGCACCGCCCAGCTCCTGCGAGACTGGCGCGACGGCCTGGTGAAACAGTTCACCATCGCCCGTGCCCTGGCGGTGCGGTCTGCCCTGCCGTCGGTGTTCAGCGACGGCGACTACCAGCCCTTGGAGATCACCGGCACCCATGCCGACCGCGTGATGGCCTTCTGGCGCCACCACCGGGGCGGCGATGCGGTGGTGATCGTGCCGCGCCTGTCCGCACCGCTGCTGGGCGATGCCGATATGCCGATGCCGGCGCCGGGTGCCTGGGGCACGACGACCGTTCAGCCGGCCGGTGCCGATGCCTGGCCGGTGCGCCTGGTGGACGCCTTCACCGGAGTGGAGGTGGCGACGGACAACGGCTGGCGGCTGTCGGACCTGCTGACGGGGTTTCCCCTGGCGCTGCTGTCCACCGCCGGGCTGCCGCCGCTGCCCGACCAGCCGGGTTGAGGCGGTCGGTGGCCGACTAGCGGCAGCAGCCTGCGTAGACCTCGCTCTCCGACACCGAGAGGACGGCGCTGTACGGGAAGGGCGGCCCATCGGCCATGGTGTCGTAGCAGGCACTTTCGGTGATGACGGCGACGATCGTGGAAGCCGGCCGGCCCGCGGTGCCGCGCCACACCAGCACCGGCGGAATGAGGAAGTCGAGCGCCTGGTCGCGGCCGGTCAGCGACTGGGTGGCGGGCATCGTCAGGGTGGCCAGCTCGGCGGTCTGTCCGTCGATGCGGAGCCGCCATCCGGGCTCGTTGCCGGTGCAGTCGAGCTGCTGCGGGAAGGTCGACGACTGGGCGGCGGCGGGTCCGGCTGCCAGGCTTGCTGCCAGCCCGGCCAGGGCGGCGGCCATCGCCAGGGTGCGTCGGTGCATGGGAAATCTCCCCCTTCTTGATTAACCCGGCCCGACCGTGCCGGCCGAATGCGGCAGCGCGGTGGAGGCCGCCGCCCACAGGGCCGCCGCAGCATCGAGAATGCTGACCACCGGCCGGCCGGTGGCGTGGTGCAGGGCCGCCGCATAGGGCGGCAGGTTGGTGCATTCCAGCACGATGGCACCGAGATCGCGGCGGCGCTCCACCATTGCCCGGCCTCGGCGGACGACGGCGGCTTCCAGCGCCGCGGTGTCGATGTGACGGCCCTGGTGTGCCTTGTCGGCCAGGATCAGGTTGCGGAAGGCCGGCTCGTCCTCAAGGCCCTCCACCACCGCCTCGGCGGGATCGATGCCGGCGGCGGCGAGGGCGGCAGCATCCAGCGCCCCGGCATCGGCCGCCAGCACCCCCACCGGCCGGCCGCCGCAGGCGCGCACCATCAGCGGCGCCAACAGCAGGGCCGAGGCGATCACCGGCACCGGCACGGCTGCCGCCAGCCGGTCCTGCACATGGACGAGGAACCCGCAGGTGGTCACCAGGCCCACCGCACCGTCCGCAGCCAGGGCCACGGCGGCGGCGACGAAGGCATCGGCCAGCGGCGGGGCCGGCCCGCCACGGCGCACCACCAGCGGCACCTCGCCGCCCGCCACGGTGCGGATGCGCACGGCAAAAGGGTAGGACGCGGGGTTGCCGGCATCGCCCGGGATGCGCGGAAACGCCGTGTCCAGCGCCAGCACGCCGAGGAACGGGGCCGTCTCCGGCTTCGGGTCGGAGCCCGCAGGCCGCGGCCGGGGCGGCATTCCGGTCTGCTGATCCTTTGACAAATCACACCGTGCGATGTCTGATCGGGCCATGGTCTGTGCCGGCAGCAACGCTGGATTGCACGGACTTCCCCTCCCCGGGCTCCGCCGTGCCGCCAGGGCCGGCGGGCACCGCAACCGGAAAGCCTACCCACAAGAGCTAAGGAGAGCAGGGAAGATGCATCTTCGGCAAGGAGTCGCCGTCGCGGCGATGGGAGTGTTCGCCACCGCAGCCGGTCAAGCATCGGCGCAGGAACACTGGGATATGGCCCTGGCCTATTCCGCCACCAACTACCATTCGGAAATCGCTGCGGAGTTCGCCGCCCAGGTCACGGAAGCGTCCGGCGGAGCGTTGGAGGTGGTGACCCATCCCTCGGGCTCGCTGTTCAGCGGGGACGAGATCTACGGCGCCGTGCGCCGCGGCCTGGTGCCCATCGGCGAGCGGCTGATTTCCGCCCTCTCCAACGACGATCCGTTCTTCGGGCTCGATTCCGTGCCGTTCCTGGCATCCTCCTTCGAAGACGCCCGGCGGCTCTACGACGTGTCGCGCGACGCGCTGGCCGAACGCCTGGCCGAAGACGACCTGGTGTTCCTCTATTCCTGCCCGTGGCCGCCCCAGGGCTTCTATTCGACCGTGCCGGCGGATACGCCCGAGGCGCTGCAAGGCCAGGCGTTCCGCGCCTACAACGCCACCACGTCGCGCTTTGCCGAGCTTCTGGGCATGCAGCCGACCACCATCGAAGCGGCGGAACTGAGCCAGGCGTTCGCCACCGGCGTCGCCGACAGCATGATCTCCTCCGGTGCCACCGGGTACGACCGGGCGCTGTGGGAGCACGTCGACTACTACTACGACGTCAAGGCCTGGCTGCCGCGCAACATGGTCTTCGTCAACGGCGGCGCCTGGGAAGCCCTGTCGCCGGAGTTGCAGGAGGTCATCACCACCGCTGCCGCCGATGCGGAGGACGCGTGCTGGGCGCGGGCGGAGGAACTCGATAGCTGGTACGTCGAGCAGTTCGTCGAACACGGCATGACGGTGGGCGACCTGAACCCCGAAATGCAGGCACTGTTCGAAGAGGTCGGCGCCACCCTGCGCGACGAGTGGCTGGAAACCGCCGGCGAACGCGGCCAGGCCGCGGTTGCGGCGTACTTGGCCGAATAGCGGCTAGCGGCCGGGCGGGGGGATCGGGCGCCGCGCCATCCCTCCGCCGCCGGCCGCGACGTGCGGTGCGGTCCTATCTCCTTCCGGCCGGCGGCGGCACCGGTCCCCTTTTCTGGCACAACGGTGGACGCCTCCCATGAGCTTCCGCCCATGAGCACCGGTCCATGAGGTCCCGTCTTTTCGGCCCCCTCGGCGCCGCCCTCGACCGCGTCTACGTGATCGGCGCCTGGCTGGCCGGGCTGCTGCTGATCGGCATGCTCGGCCTCGTGCTCTACAACGTGCTGTCGCGGATTTTCGCCTTCCATGCCGGCGGTGCCACCGATGTGGCCGGCTACGTGATGGCCGCGTCCAGCTTTCTGGCGCTGGCCTACACCTTCCGCAGCCACGGGCACATCCGTGTGTCGCTGCTGTTGCAGCATGTATCGGCATCGCTGCGGCGGACGATGGAATTGTGGTGCCTCGGCGCCATGTCCGCCATCACCGGCTACCTGGCCTTCTATATGGCGCGGCTCGCCTACGATAATTGGGTCTGGGGCGAACGCAGCCAGGGTGTGGATGCCACGCCCCTGTGGATCCCCCAGGTTCCGGTGACCCTCGGCGCCATCGTCTTCGCCGTGGCGGTGCTGCACACCTTCCTGGAAGTGGCGTTCAGCGGCACCCGCCCGACCTTCGAAGCCCCCGCCGACATGGCAGGGAGCGACCCGGCGTGACCGAAACCTACGCCATCATCATCTTCCTCGCGGTCCTGTTCTTGTTCCTGGGCTCCGGTGTGTGGGTCGGCGCCTCGCTGCTGTTCACCGCGGTGGTCGGCGTGTTCCTGTTCACCAGCCGGCCGATCGGCGATTCCATGGCGCTGATCATCTGGGGCGGGCAGTCCTCGTGGACGCTGACGGCCCTGCCGCTGTTCATCTGGATGGGCGAGATCCTCTACCGCACGCGGCTATCAGAAACCCTGTTCCGCGGGTTGGCGCCGCTGCTGCGGCCACTGCCGGGGGGGTTGCTGCATGTGAACATCGGAGCGTCGGCCATTTTTGCCGCCATTTCCGGATCGTCCGCCGCCACCGTGGCGACGGTGGGCAAGATGTCGATCCCGGAGCTGAGGAAGCGCCAGTTCCCCGAACGCAAGATCATCGGCACGCTGGCCGGTGCGGGTACCCTGGGCCTGCTTATCCCGCCGTCGATCTCCATGATCATCTACGGCGTGTCGGTGAACATCTCCATCGCCCAGCTCTTCATGGCGGCGACACTGCCGGGCCTCTGCCTCGCCGTGTGCTTCATGGTCTATGTCGGCGTATGGGGCCTGCTCAACCGCGGCGTCGGCACGCGCGAAACGGCAGACGACGCCGCCAATGTCTGGCGCGCACTGCTGGACCTGGTGCCGGTGCTGACGCTGATCACCGCGGTGATCGGCTCCATCTACACCGGCGTGGCCACGGCGACGGAGGCGGCGGCCCTGGGTGTGCTCGGATCGCTCATCTTGTCGGCGGCCCAGCGCAGCCTCACCCTCGCCAGCTTCCGGGACTCCGTGCTCGGCTCGGTGCGCACCACGGCGATGATCATGTTCATCCTCATGGGCTCCACCTTCCTGTCGCTGGCCATGGGGTTCACCGGCATCCCGCGGGCGCTGGCCGAAGGCATCGGTGCGTGGAACCTGTCGCCGCTGGCGCTGATCGCCATGCTGACGGTGTTCTACATCCTGCTGGGCTGCTTCCTCGACGGCATCTCGTCGATCGTGCTCACCATGGCGGTGATCGAGCCGCTGGTGCGCGCCGCCGGCTTCGACATGCTGTGGTTCGGCGTCTACCTGATGATCGTTGTGGAGATGGCGCAGATCACCCCGCCCATCGGCTTCAACCTGTTCGTGCTGCAGGGGATGACGGGGCGCGACATCGGCTTCATCGCCGCCTCGGCCTTCCCCATGTTCCTCATCATGTGCGGCTTCATCGTGCTGCTGGTGGCGTTCCCCGGCATGGCGACCTGGCTGCCCGGAGTGCTGAACTGAGACCGATCGGGCGGGTCGATCAGCCGCGTACGTAGCGTCCCGGCGCGAAAGGGGTGAGGACGGGCGGCGTTTGCCCTGTCGCCATGGCTTCGGCCAGCAGGCGGCCGGTCACCGGCCCGGCGGTGAAGCCGACATGGCCGTGGCCGAAGGCGCACCACAGGCCGGGCCGCCCCGGCACGGCGCCGATCATCGGCCGCCCGTCGGGCAGCCCCGGCCGCGCCCCCCGCCACGGCGGGGCAATCGGCCGGTCGAACGCGAAGGCGGTGCGTGCCGCGGCTTCCGCTGCCTTCAACTGGCGGCCGGTCGACGGCGCATCCACCGCAGCCAGCTCGATGCCGGTGGACACCTGCACGCCGCCCTCCATGCAGGTCATCACGTAGCAGCCTTCGACATCGTGGACGGGGCGGGCGAGGCGCTGGTTGCCGACGAAGCCGTAGCGGCGGTGGTAGCCGCGCTCTGCGGCCAGCGGCACGCGCACGCCGAGATGGGCGAGCACGGCACCGGACCAGGCACCGGCCGCCACCACAACCTCCTCCGCGTCGATATCGCCGGCCCGGTCGGTGTGCAGGGTGTAGCCGCCGCCGCGCGCCGACAGCCCCTGCACCCGCGCGGTGACGAGGCCGGCGCCGGCGTCGCACACCAGGTCGGCATAGGCACGCGTCACCGCCCCCGGATCGTCCACCGAGGCACTGCCGGTCACCAGCACGCCATGGCGGAAGATGGCGGACAAGTGAGGTTCCAGCGCGCGCAGGCCGGCAGCGTCGTGGACCGTGTGGGCGATGCCCAGCCGGTCCAAGAGCGCCCGTTCGCCGGCCGTGCGGCGGAAGGCCGCATCAGTGCGGAACGCCTGCAGATAGCCGGTGCGGCGCAGGCGGTGGCCGCAGCGGGCCAGCGCCATCAGCTCCTCATGGGCACCCAGCGCGCCGGCCAGAAGGTCGTTGAGGGCTGCTGCGGTGGCGGCCGCACGGCCCGGCGTGGCGCCGGCCAGGAAGCGCAGCAGCCAGGGGGCCAGCCGGGGCAGCGACTTGATGTCGTAGCGCACCGCCGCGCTGCGGTTGAAGGCGTAGGCGGGCAGCGAACGCCAGACCTCCGGCGCGTTCGGCGGCATCACCGAGCCGCGGCTGATGACCCCGGCATTGCCGAAGGACGCCTCGCTGCCGGGCGGTGCGGGGTCGACCAGCACGACCTCCCGGCCGCGGCGAATCAGGTGGGCGGCGAGCGATACGCCGAGGATGCCGGCTCCGACGATGTGGACTGGCGGCACGGCGCTTGGCCTCCTTGCCCGCGGCGGCCCAACCCCTTGGCGGCTGGGCAGTCCGCCACGTCCGCCTGTGTCACGAATGCGCACACCCGTTCAAGTCCCTTGCGCGGACTGTAACGAATTCGTCACATTTTATGGAAAGGCTGGGACGTTGGGCCAAACGGGAGAAACCGACGGGGTAAGCGACGCACCGCGACAAAGGGGGTGACCGGGTTGGAGTGGAAGCGCTGTCTCACGGGTGTCGGTGTGGCCTTGTGCCTTTCGTCCCACGCGAACGCGGTCGGCACCGCCGACCTGGACCTCGACAGCGCGCCCAACCGCGATCCCCTGTGCCGGGCCGATTGCGCCTGGCAGACCCAGGTGGGGGCTGACCGCAACGAACGGCTGGCCGCCGCCATCATCCTCGACGACGGCACCATCGTCGTCACCGGCTCCACCGAAAGCACGCGCTACACCGGCACCGCCGGCTGGGCCTTCCAGCTCTCCGACAGCGGCCACCTGGAATGGCAGCGGGTGGTGGCGGCCCCCGGCTCCATCGTGCTGGAAGGGCTGGCGCAGCGCCGCGACGGCACGCTGGTGATGGTCGGCCGAGCCTTCTTCCGCGAGGACAGCTCCGGCGGCCAGACCGACGTGCTGGTGGTGGAGATGGACCGCAGCGGCCAGGTGTTGAACCGCTGGGTGGTCAGTGCCGGCGGCCAGCAGGGGGCAGCGGCCGTGGCCATGCTCCAGGACGGCTCGCTGGTGCTGGCGGGCTACGCCGAGCGGCCGGAAGGCAACCGGGCCGCCCGCATCACCCTGGTCGGTGCGGACCGGCAGATCGCCTGGGAGCAGATGGTGGATGCCGAATACGGGGCGACGGCGTTGGACGTGGCGGTGGTGGGCGACCGCATCGCCGTCGTCGGGGCGGCCCGCGGCGCCGACCGCCAAGCCTATGCCTGGCTGCGCACCTTCGACCGCGACGGCTATGTGCTGTCCGACACCGTGCTGGCGCGCGGCCGCCGGGCCTCGGCCAATGCAGTCGCGGCAACCGGCCGCGACACCCTGGTGGTGGGCGGCCTGGAACAGACGGACGTGCGGATCTCCGGTTTCGTTGCCGAACTCGGGCTCGACGGTGAGCCGCTGTGGTCGCGCCAGGTCACCGCTCCGGATGGCGGCGATGCCCGCATCGAAGATGTGGCGGTGGCGCGCGACGGCAGCCTGCTGGCGGCCGGCGAATTGGCGGGCGACGGCGTTGTGCTGCGCTTCGCCGACGGCGAGGTGGCGTGGGAGAACCGCTACGGCACGGCCACCGGGCGCGCCTCCATCACCGGCGTGGCAGAGCTGGCCGACGGCGACATCGTCGCCACCGGCTGGATCACCAACACCCGCGACGGCGACCGCAACACCGATGCCTGGGTGATCCGGCTGGAGGGCCACGGCGGTGCCGCATTGCCCTGAGCCGTCGCCCCATGCGGACCTGGCCGGTCCGGCCGGGCGCGTAAAACGCCTGGCTCGGCAAGGGGTTCCCGGACCCACCGAATGGTCACAAACACGCCCAGCGAAGATCATGGAAGGGTCCTGAAGCGTCCACATCGCCCGGCGAGCCTCTCACCATGGCAATGCGCGGCCGTCCTGGCCGCCGCTGCGCAGAGTGGGAGAAACAGATGCGCAAGATCCTCGCCTTGTCCCTCGCGGCCGGGATCGCCGCCCTGCCGATGGTGCCCGCCGCTGCCCAGGACCTGATCGGTCCGGAAGTGGCCGCGGTGCCGGATATGCCGGCTGGCACCCAGGTGATCGAAGGCCCCGGCCCGTTCGAGCGCCTGTTGCAGGCGCGCCTGACGGAGATCGAGGTGCAGCTCAGCACCGACGGTGACCTGGCCTATGCCGACCGCCAGGGCCTGCACGCCGAGCAGGCGTGGATCTACGCCCAGCTCGCCCGCGTCAACGCCTCTGAGGCGGGCGTGAACTAACGTCCGTCCAGTCCAGCGCGCTCCGCTGCCCGCCCCGGCCGGAGCGCGCATGTCCCCCGACAATCGGTCGCTATGCGCCACCGCCGCAGCCAGCTATAGCTTCCTTGCACAGGGTTCGCGCGCAAAGGAGGCAGCGGCGATGGATGGCAGGGCGGTGCCGGCAACCTTTACGGGTGTGCGGCCGGCGATCCTGGGGACTCCGGAAAGCCGCATCGTCGAGATCTTCAACTATGGCCGCGCCCGCCAGGGCACCATTCCGTTGTGGGTCGGCGAAGGCGACCAGCCGACCGCGCGCTTCATCTGCGAGGCGGCGGAACAGTCGCTGCGCGACGGCCAGACCTTCTACACCTACCAGCGCGGCATCCCGCCCTTGCGGCAGGCATTGGCCGACTACCTCAACACCCAGTTCAAGGCCAATGTCAGCGACGAGCGGGTGATCGTCACCGGCTCCGGCATGCAGGCGCTCCACCTGACGGCCGAGCTGCTGCTCGATCCCGGCGACGAGGTGGTGATGGTGATGCCGGTGTGGCCCAACATCGCCGCCGCGGTGACCTTGATGGGCGGCGTGTTGCGCCCGGTGCCGCTGCGCATCCAGGACGGCCGCTGGCACCTGGACCTGGACGAGCTGTTTGCCAATTGCGGACCGCGCACTAAGGCCCTGTTCATCAACTCCCCCTCCAACCCCACCGGCTGGGTGATGGACGGCGCGGATATGGACCGGGTGGTGGAGTTCGTGCGCCGTCGCGGCCTCTGGCTGTTGTCCGACGAGGTCTATGGCCGCCTGGTGTTCGACGGCCGGCCGCAGGAGTCCTTCCTGTCGCGCATGGAGCCCGAAGAGCGCCTGATCGTCATCAACAGCTTTTCCAAGAACTGGCAGATGACCGGCTGGCGCGTCGGCTGGGCGGTGATCCCCCCGTCCTTGGGCCAGCTCTGGGAGAACCTGGTCCAGTACAATACCTCCGGCGTGGCGGAGTTCATGCAGCGCGCGGCGGTGGCGGCGATCACCCAGGGCGAGCCGCTGGTGCGCAGCATCGTCGCCCAGTGCGAAGCCGGCCGCGACCTGGTGGTGGAGCGCCTGGGTGCCGTCCCGCGGGTGCGCCTGGCCCGGCCGGAGGGCGCGTTCTACGCTTTCTTCGCGGTCGAGGGCGAGCCCGACAGCCTGGCGCTCGCCAAGCGGCTGGTGGACGAAGCGGGCGTCGGCCTGGCACCCGGCGTCGCCTTCGGCGAGGCCGGCGAAGGCTACCAGCGCATGTGCTTTGCCATCTCCCCCGCCAAGCTCGCCGAGGCTCTCGATCGGCTGGCCGCGGCGCTCACCTGAGCCCCGGACGGGCGCGGCGGCGTCGCGGGCAAGGGTGGGCAGGGATCGATGACCACCCACGTCCTGCACCATATCGAGGCCGACTTGCTGATGGCCGCTGCCCGCCGCCGCGTGGTGGAAGAGGTGGGGCCGTTCCGCGCCTTCATCGATCCCGATACCGGCGATCCCGGCCAAAGCTTCGCGGTACCGGTGCGGCGCTGGAACCCCGATGGTTGGCGGGCGGAGATCGCCGCACTCGACACCCTGTTTTCCCGCCACGGACGCTCGCCGCGGGCCGAAGTGTTCGACCGGTTGTGGCCGGGCCTGGGCGACCGCCTGCTGATGGCCGGCTGGTCGACCGAACTGCGGTCGGTGGTGATGATCCGGCCCACCGGTCCACGGGTGGCGCCGCTGGCGCCGCCGGCCGACCTGAAGGTCCGGCTGGTGGGACGCGGGGGCAGGCACGCCGACGTGGCGGCCTTCCTTAGGGTCACGCGCTCGGCCTTCGAGATCGCCGCGGAGATTTCCACGCCCAGCGAGATCGTCCGCCTGACCGACGATCTGGCGGCGGGCCGGCTGGTGATCGCCCTGCTGGAGGGATCGGAAGGGCCGGTCGCCTGCGGCTCGCTGCTGGTGGGCCACCGCCTGGTGGAACTGGCCGATGTGGGCACGCTGCTCCCTCACCGCCGCCAGGGCTGTGCCCGCGTGCTCTGTGCCGCCCTGTTGGAGCACCCGGCGGCCCAGGCCGCCCGCGCCGTGTGGCTGTCGACCGCCAACGGGCGGGCGCTGGCGCTCTACAGCCGCCACCTGGGGTTCCGCCTGGCCGGCGGGCAGACCTGCTTCCGGCGGTATCGGTAACGTGGCCGGGCGGGCCGGCGCCGAAAACTTAAGAGATCCGCGCCAGGTGCAGCTTGCCGAAGCGGATCAGCACGCGGGCCAGCTCCGTCACCTGGGCACTGAGGCGGATCGGATCCTGGTTGGGCCGGGCTACCGCCAACGCCTGGGCGATGGCACCGAGGCTGCGCTGCCCGTCGATCAGGGCGAAGATGGCGCCGGAGAGATCAGGCAGCGGCGCCTTGGCCTTGTGGCCGCCGAGATCGAGCGTGATCGCCTGGCCGGGCTTGAAGCCGGCGGCCAGCGCCTTGCCGTCGATCTCCCGCAGCACCGGTACCTGGTCGGGCGCCGGCCTGGCCACCGTGTCGCCGCGGGCCTTGGGGACGGCGTAGACCACATGGGTCTTGTGGGAGCCCAGCAGCTCTTCGGCCAGGCTGGCGGCGGCCAGCGGATCGAGCCGCTGTGCCCGCGCCTTCAGCTTGGCGTCGGTGATGAGCACGGCGGGGTCGTAGCGCACCGGCGGCACCCAGCCGGCGATGGCGAGCCCGGCACCGTCGACCAACTCCGCCAGATCCGCCACGGTATAGGCGCGGTCGCGGGCATGCAGCAGCAGGTCGTAGAGGCCGGCATCGCTCTGCTGGTGGTCGCCGAGGAAGGGGTTGCGGCGGAACCAGTTGCCGGCGGGCAGGCTGCCCACCAGCGCGCGCGCCAGGCGCACTCGCTCGGCGTCCGGCAGCTCCGGTCCGGCGAGCCGGCGCAGGGCCGATTGCAGCGGGTAGACGCCGGTGCGGCCCTCGGGCGCATAGACCATCAGGCCGAGACCGCCGTCGGGCGCCAACTGGGCGGCGAGCGCGCGAAGTCCGGCCGGCGGATCGTCCAGGTGGTGCAGCACGCCGCAGCAGTCGATGTAGTCGTAGGGGCCGGGAGCGAGGGTGGCCAGGTCGGTCAGCGAGCCGGTTGAGAAGCGTACGCCCGTCAGCCTGCGCCGGGCGATCCGTGCTTCGGCCACCGCGCGCGCGGCCGCCGACAGGTCCAGATAGGTGATCTCCGCCGCCAGCCCGGCATCCGCACAGTGCTGCGCCAGCATCACCAGCCCGTCGCCGGTGCCGCCGCCGGCCACCAGCGCGCGGAAGGGCCGCGCCTTCGGCCAGACGCCAGCGAACAGGTGGTGGATCAGCTCCGCCAAGTGGCTGGGCGAGCCTTCCAGCAGGCGCTTGTCTTCGTCCCGCGGATCGCGGGCCGGATAGGGGTAGGCATCGTAGTGCCGGGTGAGGTCCGGGTCGGTCATCGCTTGCCGGTCGTGCGGGTGAGGAAGCGGCACGGCCCCGGTTGACGCTGCCGGGGGCGTGGCCTATGCCGCGGCCCATGAAAGGGTATTTCGGCATCGGGGTCGAGGGCATCTCCAAGCCCATGAACGTCGGCGCGGTGCTGCGCACGGCCCACGCGTTCGGCGCCAGTTTCGCCTTCACCGTGGCGCCGGCCACCGACGAGGTGGATTTCGGCTGGTCCAACACCTCGTCGACCGAGCAGTCGGTGCCCTTCTACACCTTCCCCGACGTGGCTTCGCTGACGCTGCCGGAAGGCTGCCAGTTGATCGGCATCGAGCTGATGGACCGCTCCATCGATCTGCCGAGCTTCCGCCATCCGCGCCGTGCCGCCTACATCCTGGGCTCCGAACGCCACGGCCTGTCGCGCGAGATGCAGGCGCGCTGCCATCACATCGTGAAGATCCCCACGCGGTTCTCCATCAACCTGTCGCTGGCCGGAGCCCTGGTGATGTACGACCGGGTGATCACGCTGGGCCGCTTCGCGCCGCGCCCGGTGCGTTCCGGCGGGCCGACGGAACCGCCGCCGGTGCACATCCAGGGCGGCCTCCTGCAGCGCAACCGCCGCGGGCCCGACGACGGCGACGCCTGACGGTCCGGCCGGCGCGCTTGGCCGCGACCGGGACCGGCGGCAAGATCGGCGGGACAACACCAAGAAAAGACCATTGAGGGGAGTGCCCGACCATGTCCGACCTTCCCGAACACCCGCTGCTGTCCGACCGTCCGGCGGCCCGCTCCGGCAAGGTGGTGAGTGCCGCGGAGGCGGTGGCGCTGATCGGGTCGGGCGACACGGTGGCCACCAGCGGCTTCATCGGCTCGGGCTTCGCCGAGGGCCTCGCCAAAGCGCTGGAGCACCGCTTCCTGGACACCGGCGAACCGCGCGACCTGACGCTGGTCTATGCCGCCGGCCAGGGCGACGGCAAGGACAAGGGCCTGAACCACCTGGGCCACGAGGGCCTGCTGAAGCGCGTGGTGGGCGGCCATTGGGGGCTGGTGCCCAAGGTGCAGGCGCTGGCGCTGGCCGACAAGATCGAGGCCTACAACCTGCCCCAGGGCTGCATGTGCCAGCTCTTCCGCGACATCGCCGCGAAGAAGCCGGGCATGCTCACGCGCGTCGGGCTGGGCACCTTCGTCGATCCCCGCTTCGGCGGCGGCAAGATCAACGCCGTCACCACCGAAAACCTGGTGGAGCTGATGGAGATCGGCGGCCGCGAATACCTGTTCTACAAGGCGTTCCCCATCGACGTGGCGCTGCTGCGCGGCACCACGGCGGATGCCGCCGGCAACGTGACCATGGAGCACGAAGCCCTGTTCTTGGAGGTGCAGGCGGTGGCAACGGCCGTGCACAATTCCGGCGGGCTGGTGATCGTGCAGGTGGCGCGGCTGGCGGAAAACGGCTCGCTGCATCCGCGGCAGGTCAAGATCCCCGGCGTCATGGTGGACTGCGTCGTGGTGGGCGAGCCGGAAGACCACTGGCAGACCTTCGCCCAGCCCCACGATCCGGGGTTCACGGGCGAGGTGCGGGTGCCGGTGTCCGGCTTCAAGGCGATGGCGCTCAACGAGCGCAAGGTGATCGCCCGGCGCGCCGCCTTCGAGCTGCGGCCCAACGCCGTCGTCAACCTCGGCATCGGCATGCCCGAAGCGGTGGCCAACGTGGCGTCGGAAGAGAAGATGGCCGACCTGCTGACGCTGACCACCGAACCCGGCGTGATCGGCGGCATTCCGGCCGGCGGGCTGAACTTCGGGGCCGGCACCAACACCCAGGTGCTGGTGGACCAGCCCGCGCAGTTCGACTTCTACGACGGCGGCGGGCTCGACATCGCCTGCCTTGGGCTGGCCCAGGCCGACCGCCAGGGCAACGTCAACGTCAGCCGCTTCGGCGCCAAGCTGGCCGGCGCCGGGGGCTTCATCAACATCTCCCAGAACGCCAAGAAGGTGGTGTTCTGCGGCACCTTCATGGCCGGCCGGCTGACCTATGAGGTGAGTGCCGCGGGCGTGGTGCAGCACGGCGCAGGCTCGCCCAAGTTTGTCGAGGAGGTGGAGCAGCGCACCTTCAGCGGCCCGGTGGCCGCCGCCGACGGTCGGCCGGTGCTCTACGTCACCGAGCGCTGCGTCTTCCGCCTGACGCCGGACGGCCTGGAGCTGACCGAGGTGGCGCCGGGCACCGACATCGAGCGCGACATCCTCGCCCACATGGCCTTCCGCCCGATCATCGGCGAGCCCAGGCCGATGGACCCGAGGATCTTCCAGCCCCACCCCATGGAGCTACGCGACGAACTGCTGAGCCTGCCCATCGACCAGCGGCTGACCTACGACGCCGCGCGCCGCACCCTGTTCATCAATTTCGAGGGGCTGACCATCAAGTCGCCCGAGCAGATCGCCGACATCGAAGCCAAGATCGCCGCCCGGCTGGGGCCGCTGGGCCACCGGGTCTACGCCGTGGTCAACTACGAGAACTTCCTGATCCTGCCGGACGTGCTGGACGCCTATATCGACATGGTGCAGCGCCTGGTCGACACCTACTACCGCGGCGTTACCCGCTACACCACCAGCACCTTCCTGCGCATGCGCCTGGGCGATGCGCTGGCCTCGCGCAACGCCGCCCCGCACATCTACTGGAACCGCGACGAGGCGTTGGAGCGGCTGGGCGAGGCTGGCGCGCCGTAGTCGCGCGCGTGCGCGTCAGCGCTGCCAGAGGGCGCTGAGCAGGCGGCCGAACGGCCCCGCCAGCCGCATCGGTCCATCCATGATCACCAGGCAGATGCAGTCGCTTTCCGTCCCCGCCACCGGGCGGTGTTCGGAACCTGGGCCGTTCTGGGCGATGTCGCCGCGCTGGTAGGTCCCCGTCTCGTCGGCAAACGACCCGCACATCACCAGCACCAGTTCGTTGCCCCGGTGGCCATGCCGGGGGCCGACGGCGCCAGCCCGCACGCGCAGCAGCAGGGCGGAAAAGCAGCGCCCGGAAACCGGCAGGTCGATCATGTCGGTGCCGCGCGCCAGCGATGTCCACGGCCAGTCTTCCACGGTCGCCGCAGCGCCGGCCGGGAACTCCTCCACGTAGGGCTTGAGCGGCCCCGGCAGCCAGTCGCGGCCGCCGGAACGCGCATCGCGACAGCGCCCGGCGCTCTCGCCGGGTGTCTCTTCGGCTTCGATGCGGGCCAACACGCTGTCGAGCGTGATGCACTCCAACGGAGCCGGCGCCAGGCTGTCCAGCAGCGCACCGCCCACCGCCTCGATCTCCGCCAGGCGCTTGCGACAGTCCGGACAGTAATCGAGATGCGAGGCGACCAGCAGGGCCAGCGCCTCATCGGCTGCACCGCTGGCATAGTCGATCAGCCTGTCGTCGCTCAGGTGCGAACGGGGCAGGGACGTCGCGGCGTGCTCAGATGCCATGAACCTAAGCGTCCTGTAGCTGCGTGCGCAGCCTGGCCATGGCCAGGCGGATTCGGGATTTGACGGTGCCGAGCGGCAGCCCGGTTTCGGCGGCGATGGCGCTGTGCGCCTTGTCTTCGAAAAAGGCACGGTGCAGCAGGCTGCGCTGCTCCTCCGGCAGTGTCTGCAAAGCGTTGCGCAGGCGCTCGGCATCCTGCCGGAGTTCCAGGGACAGGTCGGCGCTACGCTCGGGCTGGTCCTGCAAGGTCGGGTCGTCGGGGTCGAGCGCCGGGCGTTTTTCCCGGCGAATCAGGTCGACGCGCTTGTTGCGGGCGACGGTGAACACCCAGGTGGTGGCGCTGGCGCGGGTGGGATCGAAGGTCTCCGCGCGCCGCCACAGCGTGACCATCACCTCCTGCACCACCTCTTCGGCCGTGGCTTCGTCGCTGCCGCGGTGCATCAGGTAGGCCTTGATGCGCGGACCGTAGTGATCGAACAGCGCGGCCAATGCGGCGCGATCCCGCCGTTCGGCAATCGCGCCGATCCATTCGTTCAGCACGGCCTCATTGGGGGCCGTCCCAGGTGTCTCACGCTGCATTGCGCCATTGAACGGCATGGCAGGCGGGACGACAAGCCACTGACCGACGGACAGTCCGGGGTCCAGGCGCATGCGACCTCCTCAGATTGATCGCGTTACGGAGGGACCGTGCGGCTGGATCAGTGCACCTGTGCGAATCCGGCTGCGGCGGACTGGCCCGACCGGGGGGAGGCCGCGGTGCCGCTCACCAAAATCTCGCCAGAAACGGCGGATAGCTGCGAACGGAGTGCGCGCTGCCGGCGCAATGCGCGCGGCATTGTGGCACCCTGCCAACCTGTGCTGAATTGACGCCCTCGCGCCGCGGTGTCGTTCCCAATGCTGGAGAGTTCGAGGATGTCGATCAATCCCTGCCGCCTAGTCGCCCTGGTCGCCCTGCTGATCGGCCTGGCCCTGCCCGCAGCGGCCCAGGAGGTGCAGTACCTGGAGACGAACCGCGACTGGCATGCCTTCCAGTTCACCGAGAACGGCAACACGGTGTGCTACATGGCCAGCCGCCCGACCCGCGAGGAGGGCAACTACACGCGGCGGGGCGAGGTGTTCGTGCTGGTCACCCACCGGCCGGCGGAAAGCAGCCGCAACGTTATCAGCTTCATCTCCGGCTACACCTTCCAGGCGGACAGCGAAGTCACCGTGACCATCGGCAACGACAGCTTCTCGCTGTTCACCGACGGGGAGACCGCCTGGGCGCGCGACACGGCCACCGACAGCCAGATCGTTGGCGCCATGCAGGCGGGCGCCAATATGGTGGTGCGCGGCACGTCCTCGCGCGGCACCGTGACGACGGACACCTACAGCCTGTTCGGCTTCACTGCGACCTTGGATGCCATCGACACCGCCTGCGGGTTCTAGGGCATGATGACGTAAGGCGGCACCAGCCCACAGCCCCATCCGGCCGCCCAAGCCATTGTCAAAGATTGGGTAGCCGGGCGGAGGTGTGGGTCGGGAGCGAATTCACGGCGGCGCGCGGCCACATCGGGAACAAGACGGCCGGGCCGGCATCGGCACCGCCGGTGCGGAGAACGGAAACATGGGGGCGAACGCCCACGCGGCGGTATTCGATCTGAACGAGCGGCCGGACGGGCCCACCGACTTGGTGGGCCTGAGCCGTGCCGAGCTGACGGCGGCGATGGCGGAACTGGGCGAACCGGCGTTCCGTGCCCGCCAGCTCTGGAGCTGGATGTACCGCCGCGGCGCCACCGATTTCGCGGAAATGACGGACCTGGCAAAGCCGCTGCGCGGCCGCCTGGCGGAGCGTTTTTCGATCGGCCGGCCGGAGGTGGCGCGCGCCCAGGTGTCGGCCGACGGCACCCGCAAATGGCTGTTCAAACTGGCCGACGGCCACCTCATCGAAACCGTCCACATCCCCGAGGACGACCGCGGCACGCTCTGCATCTCCAGCCAGGTTGGCTGCACGCTCACCTGCCGCTTCTGCCACACCGGCACCCAGCGCCTGGTGCGCAATCTGCAGCCCCGCGAGATCGTCGCCCAGGTGCTCTATGCCCGCGATGCGCTGGGCGACTGGGGATTGGAGGGGGAGGACCGGCGGCTCACCAACATCGTGCTCATGGGCATGGGCGAGCCGCTCTACAACTACGAAAACGTGGCGTGCGCGCTGAAGCTGATCACGGACGGCGACGGCATGGCCGTATCGCGCCGGCGCATCACCTTGTCGACCGCCGGCGTGGTGCCGATGATGGAGCGCTGCGGCGCGGAGCTGGGCGTCAAGCTGGCGGTCAGCCTGCACGCCGTCACCGACGAGCTGCGCGACCGCATCGTGCCGCTCAACCGCAAGTACCCGATCGCCGAGCTGATGGCGGCCTGCCGCAGCTATCCCGGCGCCAGCAACGCCCGGCGCATCACCTTCGAATACGTGATGCTGAAGGGGGTGAACGACAGCCCGGCCGACGCCCGCGGGCTGGTGCGCCTGCTCCAGGGGATCCCCGCCAAGGTCAACCTGATCCCCTTCAACCCGTGGCCCGGCTCCGCCTTCGAGACCTCCACCGACGAGGCCATCGAGGCCTTTGCCCGCATCCTCATGAACGCCGGCTACGCCAGCCCGGTGCGCACCCCGCGCGGCCAGGACATTCTGGCGGCCTGCGGCCAGCTCAAATCCGCCAGCGAACGGGCGCGCCGCCTGCGGCACGACGCCGCCGCCGACGCGCCGGCCAGTGCTACTCCCTAGAACGCCGGGCCGCGCGCCAGCACCGCCCTATCGGCCCCGGAGGTCGCCATGGCCGACGCCATCGCCAGCATTGCCAGCTACCTGCAGACGCCCTACGGCACGACGGTGCTGTTCGGCCTGCTGATCGTCTATCCCATGTTCCGCATCTTCCGGCGCGCCGGGCTGCCGGCCTGGCCCGCGGCCTTCGTGTTCGTGCCGCTGTTCGGGCTGGCCATCACCTTCGCCTTCCTGGCGCTGTGGAAGTGGCGCGCGGACCCGGCATCGCAGCAGGCGGGCGACTGATGGACGTGCTGTCCTTGCTGACGAGCTGGCTGCCCTCCTGGGCGGCCCATCTGGTGGTGGCGCTCGACCTGGTGGCGATGATGGCGTTCGCGGGGTTCGCTTCGGTGCGCATGGGCAAGTCGCCCCTATGGGTGCTGGGGCTGCTGGTGCCGTTCGTCAACGTCGCGGTGATCTGGTATCTCGCCTACAGCCACTGGCCGCGCACCGACGGCGAGGATGCCCCCCGGTAGGGCTGCCGTTGGCGTCACTCCCGATCACAGCAAACGAAAACGGGGACCTCCGGTTTCGGAGATCCCCGATATCGTCTGTGCCCAAGGGTGGCCGCAGCCTGCGGCCCCGCTTCAGCCGGCGTTGACGTCGCGGTTGCGTAGCGCGTCCAGCAGCCCTTCGATGTTGCCGCCGCTGCGCTGGATGATCGAGCCGAACTCGTTGCGGTAGGTGATGGTCATGTTGACCCGCTCGACGACCACGTCGATCACGGCATAGCCGTTGCCCGAGGCGCGGATGCGCCAGTCCACGTTCACCGCCGGGCCGCCGTTGGGCCGGAAGATCTGGGTGGTGATCAGGTAGTCGGTGTCGCTGATCTGGCGCGTGCCCACCAGGTTGAAGTGCTCGCCGCGATAGCCGCGGAAGCGCCGTGCGTAGGTGTCCACCACCAGGGCCTGGAACAGCTCCAGGTACTCTTCGCGCTGCGCGTCCGTGGCGTCGTTCCAGTAGCGGCCGAGCACGAAGCGCCCGATGGTGCGGGTGTCGAAGGTGTCGACGAAGATCTGCTCAAGCTGCGCGCGCAGGTCTTCGGGGCTGAGATCGGGGGTCGCCAGCACCGCGATGGTGCGGTCGCCGATGTCCGACAGGAACGCTTCCGCCCCTTCGGCGGTGCCCTGCGCCTGTGCGCCGGTCGCCCCGAATCCAACCAGAACCAGTAGGACGGTCAGGGTCCGCCGCCAGCGACCGAGCATCTCAGCCATTGTCCTCTTCCAGCACATCGTAGTTGGGGATATCCACGGGCTCGACTTCATCGCTGTCGTTGATCTCGGCTTCCCGGGTCTGGCGGTACAGGCTGCGGATTGCCGCATAGTAGTCGAGCGAGCTTGCCCGCACTTCCGCCAGCGCATCCAGCGCCGCCTCGCGCCGGTCCACCAAGGTGGCGGCGAAACGTGACGGACCGAAGGCATCCCAGTCGGTTTCGACCTGGATCACCCAGCGCACCGGATCCATGAGCTGGTCGCCGACGATGCCGGCCAGGTCGCGGGGGTTGGACGGCCCGAGCAGCGGCAGCACCAGGTAGGGGCCCGGTTCGACGCCCCAGACCGCCAGGGTCTGGCCGAAGTCCTCATGCCGGTATTCCAGCCGCGGATCCATGCCGGCGATGTCGAACAGTCCGCCGATGCCGATGAAGCTGTTGATCCAGAAGCGGTTGAACGCCACTTCCGCGCCGCGCACATCGCCCTGCAGCACCTCGTTGATGAAGATCAGCGGGGTGTTGAGGTTGCGCAAGCCGTTGGTGACCGACTGGCGGACCGGTTCCGGCACGGTGTCGCGATAGGCTTCGGCGACCGGCACCAGCACGTTCTGGTCCATGGCGTCGTTCAGCGCGAAGATCTCGCGGTTGATGTCCTCGTAGGGATCGTTGAACGGGTCGTTCGGATCGGTGGCACAGGCCGACAGCAGACCCACCACGCAAAGGGCCAGGATTGACCTGACCCGAGAGACCGACAGCATGCCCCCCTCCCTCCTCCACGGCCGCGCAATGGTCACCGGTTTCGATCCCATCAGGTCAACACGTTCCGTCGAGTCACAAAAATCGTTGCTCGGGTAAAGGTCCCGTTAATTGGACGAGGGACGACCATCTCACCGAACCGAGAAGGTGGTTACCACGTCGCCACGGGCGAGAAAAGCCGCTGCGGCATGGCCGGATGCCGCACGCCAGGCACTGTTGCCGCTTCGCACTGGGGGCGGCCGCCGCTATACCGTTCGGCCATGGTGACGATGTCGAACCGCCCTGGCGCGGCCGCGAGGTTGCGTGGATGACCTCCTTGCAGCGCTGCGGGCGGTGGCCGAGCCGACTCGGCTGCGGATCCTGGCACTGTGCGCCGATGGTGAGCTGACGGTCACCGATCTTACCCAGCTTCTCGACCAGAGCCAGCCGCGGGTCTCCCGCCACCTGAAGATCCTGGTCGATGCCGGCGTGCTGGTGCGCTACCGCGAAGGCACCTTCGCCATGTTCCGTCTGGCCGACCGCGGCGTGCCGGCGGATCTGGTGCGGTCCGTCTGCGCCCTGCTGCCGGACGCCGACGCCGCGCTGGCAGCCGACCGTGGCCGCCTGGCCGAACTGAAGGCCGAGCGGGCGACCGCCGCGGAATCCTATTTCCGTGCCAACGCCGAGCGCTGGGATGAGATCCGCTCGTTGCACGTGGACGCCTGCGAGGTGGAGCGGCGCATCGCCGCCCTGCTGCCGGAAGACCGCCTGGGCGATGTCCTTGACCTCGGCACCGGCACCGGCCGCATGCTGGCCCTGCTGGCGCCGCGGGCCGACCGGCTGGTGGGCCTCGACCAGTCGCGCGAGATGCTGGCGGTGGCCCGCGCCAACCTGGAGCGCGCCCAGGCCGGCGATTGGCAGATCCGCCACGGCGACATCTACCGCCTGCCCTTCGACGACGACAGCTTCGACCTGGCGGTGATGCACCTGGTGTTGCACTACCTGGAATCGCCGTCCACCGCCCTGGCGGAAGCCCGCCGCGTGCTGCGGCCCGACGGGCGCCTGCTCTTGATCGACTATGCGCCGCACGGCCTGTCCGACCTGCGCGACGACCACCGCCATCGCTGGCTCGGGTTCGAGGATGCCGAGATCGCCGGCTGGTTCGAACGCACCGGCTTCACCCCGGTGAAGGCCGAAGCTGTAGGCGGAGCGCCGCTGTCGGTGCGCCTGTGGCTCGGCCGCGTCGCCTGAGAGACCGCCCCTGCGGGGACCGGCCGCTGCGGCCCTATCGCCCTGATTTCAGGCACCTCTGCGCAAGGCAGGACCGATTTGCCGCGTTCGGGCCACAAACGGTCGCATCCGGATCAGTTTCGTGTAGTCTCCGGCGCAGTGAACAGACCAGCAGCCGGGACCGCGATGGACGTCAGCGTCGAGATCTTTCCGCCCAAGACACCGGGCCAGGCCGAATCCCTGACCCGGGAACTGGACGCCATGGCGGCCTTCCGCCCGCAGTTCGTCTCGGTCACGTGCGGGGCCGGCGGCACCACCCAGGAGCGCACCCACGCGCTGGTGGCGCAGTTGCACCGGGCCGGCCGCATGGAGGTTGCCGCCCACCTTACCTGCGTGCGGCGTCGCCAGATCGAGGTGGATGCCGAGGCGCTGGACTACCTGGCCCTGGGCGTGCAGCACATCGTGGCGCTGCGCGGCGACCCGCCGGAAGGCTCCACCAGCCGCGACATCCCGGCCGACGGCTATGCCTATGCCGCCGATCTGGTGGCCGGTCTCGCCCGCCTGGGAGCGTTCGACATCTCCGTCGCCGCCTATCCCGAGCCGCACCCGGAAAGCAGCAGTGCCGAAGCCGACCTGGACAACCTGAAGCGCAAGATCGATGCCGGTGCCAGCCGCGCCATCACCCAGTTCTGCTTCGACACCGATACGGTGTTCCGCTTCATCGACCGGGCGCGGGCAGCCGGCATTGGCGTGCCCATCCTCGTCGGCGTGCTGCCGGTGCTGGATTTCGACCGGGCGGTGGCCTTCGCCAACACCTGCGGGGCCTCGGTGCCCGACGCAACGAAGGCGCGCTTCGCCGCCGCCGGCAGCGAGCCGGCGAGCCGCCGCGCGGTGGCGCTCGACGTGGCGCGCGAGCAGTGCGCGGCGCTGGACCAGGGCGGTGCCGACGGCGTGCACTTCTACACGCTCAACCGGGCAGCCATGTCGTTGGAGATTTGCAGATCCCTTGGCTGGACCGTACCTTGCCAGGGGCGCGCTGCCGAAGGGCGGCCGCACTTGTCCGACCGCTGAGCCGGCGCGCGATGGCCCCGGCCGGCGAACCGCCGTTCGGGGGATAACGTGATCGGTACGTCCACGACCTTCGGTCTCCATCACCTGCCCAACGCCCTTACCCTGATGCGCGTCGGCCTGGTGCCCGTGGTGGCCGGGGTAATGATGATCGGCGGCCCCGCCGCCCTGCTGGTCGCCGCGGTGCTGTTCGCGGTGGCCTCGGCGACCGACTGGCTGGACGGCTATGCCGCACGGCGGCTCAACGCCGAATCCGATCTCGGCCGCATGCTCGACCCCATCGCCGACAAGCTGCTGGTGGTCACCGTTCTGGTGATGCTGGTGGCGCTTGACCGCATTGCCGGGACGACGGTGGTGGCGGCTCTCGTCATCATGCTGCGGGAGTTCCTCATCGGCGGGGTGCGGGAGTTCCTGGCCGGCATCGGCTCGGGCGGGCTGAAGGTGACGCAGATCGCCAAGCTGAAGACGGCGGTGCAGATGGTAGCGCTGGTGCTGCTGATGCTGGCCGGCGTGGTGCTGCCGGATCTGCCGCTGATGCTCGTCGGCGAGGTGCTGCTGTGGGCGTCGGCCGCCCTGGCGGCGGTGAGCGGGGCGGACTATGTGCGCAAGGCCGCCGCCCAGTTGCGCGCCCGTGCCGCCGCGCGGTCTGCCTGACAAGCGGGGGGAGCTGCCGTGACCCAGCTTTCCGACGACTGCTTTGCCTTCGGCGGCGATCTGGTGCCGCTGGCCGAGGTGGTGGCGGAAATCCGCGCCAAGCTGGCGCCGGTGGTGGGCATCGAGATGTGTCCGCTGTGGCAGGCAACCGGCCGGGTGCTGGCCCGTACCGTGGTGGCCGACCGCTCCGTGCCGCCCCACGACAACTCCGCCGTGGACGGTTACGCCGTCTTCTTCGCCGACCTGGAGGCAACGGCGCCGACGCGCCTGCCGGTGGTCGGCCGCGCATCCGCCGGCCATCCGTGGACGGCGCCGCAGGCCCGCGGCACCGCCCTGCGCGTGCTCACCGGGGCGGTGATGCCGGGTGGTGCCGACACCGTGTTCATGGAGGAGGATTGCACGCTGGCGGATGGGCCCGGCGGCAGCCAGGTCGTGGAGCTGCCGGCGGGCATCAAACGCGGTGCCAACCGCCGGGCGGCCGGGGAGGACATCACCGCCGGAGACATGCTGCTGACCGCCGGGCGCCGCCTGCGCGCCGCCGATGTGGGACTGCTGGCCTCGGTCGGCCGCACGGAGGCGGCGGTGCGCTCACCGCTGCGCGTGGCCTTGTTTTCCACCGGCGACGAGATTTGCGAGCCGGGGGCCGACGTGCGGCCCGGCTGCGTCTACGACGCCAACCGCTACGTCCTGCATGCCGGGCTGGCGCGGCTGGGCTGCCGCGTCACCGATCTTGGCATCGTACCCGACGACCGGGACGCCTGCCGCCGGGTGCTGGCCGAGGCGGCCCGCGAGCACGACCTGGTGCTCGGTTCCGGCGGCATGTCGGCCAGCGAGGAAGACCATGTGAAGGCGGCGGTGAGGGCGACCGGCGGGTCGATCCGCCACTGGCGGCTTGCCATCAAGCCGGGCCGGCCGGTGGCGGTGGGCACCCTGGGCCCGGACGGGCCGCCCTTTGTGGGCCTGCCCGGCAACCCGGTGGCGGTGCTGGTGACCTTCCTCATGGTCGCCCGGCCGGTGATCGCCCAGCTTGCCGGCATGGCGTTGGCCGACCCGCAGCCCCAGCGCGTGCGCCTCGGCTTCGCACACCGCAAGAAGGCAGGACGGCGAGAGTTCCTGCGGGTGACGCTCGATCCGCCGGCGGCGGAGGATGACGGCACCCGGCTGCCCGTCGCCAAGGCTTTTTCCCGCGACGGGGCGGGCGTGCTCACCTCCATGTCGGCGGCCGATGGGCTGGTGGTGGTGGACGAAGAGGCCCAGCACCTGGCCGCGGGCGAGGTGGTGGACTATCTGCCCTTCGAGGGCCTGCTGTAGGGGGATCTGGCACCGTGCACATTCGCTACTTCGCCTGGCTCAGGCAGCGCGTCGGCGTCGCCGAGGAAACGGTGGCGCCGCCCGCCGAGGTGGGCGACGTGGCCGGCCTGCTGGCCTGGCTGAAGGCGCGCGGCGCGCCCTACGACACCGCCTTCGAGCCCGACGCGGCGATCCGCGTGGCCATCAACCAGGTCTATGCCCGGCGGGAGACGCCGGTGCATGCCGGCGACGAGGTGGCGTTCTTCCCGCCCGTCACCGGCGGATAGGGGAAGGCCGGCGCAGCGAGACGCAAGGGGCGAAGACCATGTCCGTCAGCGTGCAGGAAGCCGATTTCGACGTGGCGGCGGAGATCCAGGCGGTCACCGCCGGCCGCTGCGATATCGGCGGGCTGGCGGTGTTCATCGGCTTGGTGCGCGACCTGGCGGAGCGGGCGGACGGCGATCCCCCCGGCAGCATGACGCTGGAGCACTATCCCGGCATGACCGAGCGCCAGATCGAAGAGATCGAGGCGGAGGCCAATGTGCGCTGGCCCCTGCTCGCCACCCGCGTGGTGCACCGGGTGGGCCGCCTGGAGCCCGGCGACCGCATCGTGCTGGTGATCGCCGCCTCGGCCCACCGGGCCGCCGCCTTCGACGCCTGCCAGTTCCTCATCGACTGGCTGAAGACCAGAGCACCGTTCTGGAAGCTGGAGCAGGCGGGCGATGCGCCGGGCCGCTGGGTGGACGCACGGGCGAGCGACGAGGATGCGGCGGCGCGCTGGCAAGGCTCGCCGCCCACCGCCGGGTAGCCGGCCGCGCGGCGCCGTCACGCCCGCTGGCCGGGGCAGGGGTGCTTTCACCGGTCCCATACGTGGTGTAGCATCGCCGCCGACTGTCGAAGTCCGCGTAGATGCCGAGGAGAGCCGACCATGGCCGGATCGCAAAATTCGGCGGCACAGCCGGTCCCCCCCATCGAATCCGTCGCCGAGCTGCTGTGCCAGGCCCACGCGATGGAGGAGGAGGCGGCAACCCGCTATCGCGAACTGGCCGAAAGCCTGGAAGGGGTCAATGCCAAGCTGGCGGAGGTGTTCCGGCGGATGGCGGTGATCGAGGCCAAGCACGTGGCGCGGGTGGACGAAATGGCCGACGACCTGGAGCTGCCCGGCTTCGACACCATGCAGGTGCCCGGCTGGGAGCCCGGCGAAGGCCCGGAGACGCTGGATCCCGCCAAGATCGATCGCGACGCCACCCAGGCCCAGGCGCTCGCCGCCATGCTGGAGCTGGAGGAGACGGCGGTGGCCTATTTCACCCGGATCGCCGAGACCACGTCGGACGGCGAAGTGCAGCGCCTGGCCGGCGAGATGGCCGAGGAAGAGCGCCAGCATGTGGAATTGCTCACCGGCTGGCTGGCAGAGGTGGGCGGCACGCCCGCACCATGAGCGGCCCGGCTGCTCCCAGCCGGCCGACGCACCGAGGAGCCCCAGAGACCATGCAGGACCCGAGCCCGGCGGCACCGCTGCCGGCCCTGGACGTGGGTTGGCGCGACATCTCCGCCTACCGCGCCGGCACCGGCGATATCCCCTACGTCTTCACCTTCACCGCGGCCGAGCCGGGACCCCATGTGGTGGTCAATGCGCTCACCCACGGCAACGAGGTGTCCGGCCGCGAGGTGGTGCTCGCGCTGCTGGCGGCCGAGGTGCGGCCGCTGCGCGGCACGCTGTCGCTGGCGCTCGCCAACGTGGCCGCCCACGACCGCTTCGATCCCGCCAATCCCGGCGCCAGCCGCTTCGTCGACCGCGACTTCAACCGGCTGTGGGACGATGCGCTGATCGAGGCCGACACCCAATCGGTGGAAGCGCAACGGGCGCGCGAGCTGCAGCCGCTCTACCGGCGGGCGGACCGGCTGTTGGACCTGCACACCACCTTCCTATCGGACCGGCCGTTCTTCGTGGTGCCGGACCTGGAGAAGGCGATCGGCCTGGCGCGGGAGATCGCCACGCCCGCCACCACGGTGGTGCTGTCGGCCGGCGGCATGCACGGGCCGACCCTGATGGAATATGCGCCCTTCGCCGATCCCGACACGCCGGCGTCGGCGGTGGTGGCCGAATGCGGCCAGCACTGGGCGCGCGCCGCGGTGGACCAGGCGATGGCGGCCACCGTGTCGTTCCTGGCGAAGCAAGGGATCATCGATGCCGACCGGGCGGCGGGCCTGAGTCCGCCCTTGCCGGCCGAGCCGCCGCGGCTCTACCGCATGTCGGCCAACCTGTTCGCCACCACCGACAGCTTCCACTACGTGCGCAGCTTCCGCGGCTTCGACCCGGTGGGCGAGGACGAGATCGTGGCCTGGGACGGCGACCAGCCGATCCACGCGCCCCATGCCGATGCGGTGGTGATCCTGGCGCGCCCGCACCCCAAACGGGGCGGCGAAGCCATGTCGTTCGGCCGCCTGGTGGATGGGGACGACCACCACGCGGAGTAGGCGGCCCCGCCGCCGGGATCGCGTGGCCGGGCGCAGGCGAAAGCCTGTTGCCGAAGGATCTGAAGAGGTTTTGGGGGAGCCGCCCGTGCGGGGAGGCAGCCTCGACTACTCGCCGGCGCCGAAGCCGTCCACCGTCACCGCATCGCGGTATTCCTGCAGGCGGGTCACGCGCAGGCCGGGGATGCCGTGCTGGTCGATCAGCCGCTCCCAGGAGAGGTATTCCTCAAGGCTGAGGTCGTAGCGCTGGCAGGCCGACTCCAAGGTCAGCAGGCCCTGGCGCACCGCCAGAACGACTTCGGCCTTGCGGCGGCTTACCCAGCGCTTGGTGTTGGGCGGCGGCAGATCGTCCAAGGTCATCGGGCGCCCGGAGGGTCCGATGATCGCTGCGTCGACCGGTGTTCCGCTGTGTTCAGTTTGCGCCGCCATTTCCTCCACCGATCTGATTTCTCGCCCGTGGGGCACCCGACCGGACGCTGCCGGAAGCTGATGGTTCAGATGGTAGGTGACGGCTTATTACCAATCGGTAAAACACTGGAGCCATCTTTCGCCAAGATCCACGGTCGAAGCTCCAATCGACCATGTTTAAGGTTAATCTCCCCTTCGGGCGTGCCCTGGCAGCCCTAGTTCACAATTCTTACTTGCTTCTGCCGAACAAGCAGTAACTCATGGTCCGACTTGACAATCGCCCACGGCATAAACAGTGCGCGGGCGGCAATGGCGATCGAAGTTAATATACACTCGGTCGTTGCAAGTATAGAGGCGGACGGAAACATCGTAGCCGACGATCATCCCGTCATCGGAGTCGTCCTCGCGCGGATAGGAGAAGACACCGCGCACCTGGTCTTGGGAGATCCCGGCGGCAGCCATTTCCGCAAGGGCTTCGCTACGGCAGTCCTCGAAGTCCGCGGGGAGCGACACATCAGCACCGGCAAGCGCGACAATCAGCACTGTCCACAGCATCGTCACCACCCCCGGTCAACGGTTGCGGCCAGCGATCGTCACGCCGGCCGGATCGGCTTGGCCGGCCTAGCGGAGCCGGTCTTCCAGGGCCATCAGATAGCGCCGGTCGGCCTGCGTGAAGTCGCCCTGACGCAGCGCATCCTCAAGCTCGATCAGGTCCTCCCGCGTTTCGGCCGAGAGGGTGGGGATGTCGAGGATGCGCTTCAGCCGCGCATGGTCGGCCGCCAGATCGCCCAACTCGCCCTCGTCGGCGACGCCGTCCGGCTCCCCGCCGTCGTCGTCGTCGTCTTCGGGGTAGCCGGCCACCTCCTCGAAGCTCGGCGGATCGTCCATATCCGGCGGCAGCAGCAGGTCGTCCCAGGATAAGCTGGCGTCGGTGATGGCCTGGGACAAGGTGCGCGCAGCCGCCAGGGCTTCGGCATCCGAGGCGGCGCCAAGCTTGTCCAGAAGTGCCAGGATTTCCGACCGATCGAGGCTCACGGCATCCCTCCGTCGTGGGTCACGGGAGGGTGTATCGCGCAGTTCTCGCGGCGAGACAACCGAGCGGGCGCCGCAGGCAGCAGCGCCCGGCCGGATTACTCCTCCAAGAACACCTCATCGCCCGACCGGACGTAGCGGTTGAGCGAGGTACGCATCTTCATCAGCGCCCGGTGTTCCAACTGGCGCACGCGCTCCTTGGAAACGCCGAGCTGGCGTCCGAGTTCCTCCAGCGTGGCCCCTTCCTCGGCCAGGCGGCGCTGGCGGATGATGGTCTGCTCGCGCGGGCTGAGCGCGCCGATGGCCTCGGCCAGCCAGGCCGAGCGGGTGCGGCTGTCGCGCAGGCCGATCACCACGTCTTCGGGGTTGGGCCGGGTGTCCGACAGGAAGTCCTGCCAGCTATCCTCGCTGGAGTCGGCGATGGGCGCGTTGAGCGACTGGTCGCCGCCCGCCATGCGCATCTCCATGCCCTCCACGTCGCGCACCTCGACGTTCAGCTCCTCGGCGATCTTGCGCCGGCCTTCGTCGGTCAGGCTGGAGGCGGAGGCGTCTTCGATCCGCGCGCGCAGCCGCCGCAGGTTGAAGAACAGCGCCTTCTGGGCGGCGGTGGTGCCGGTGCGCACGATCGACCAGTTGCGCAGGATGTAGTCCTGCATGGCCGAGCGGATCCACCAGGCGGCATAGGTGGAGAAGCGGACGTCGCGGTCCGGTTCGAAGCGTGCGGCGGCCTGCATCAGGCCGACATTGCCTTCCTGCACCAGGTCGCCCATGGGCAGGCCGTAGTTGCGGAAGCGGGCGGCGGTGCTGACCACGAGGCGGGCATAGGCCTTCACCAGGTCGTGGAGGGCCTCCTCATCGCCTTGGTCACGCCAGCGGTGCGCCAACTCGAACTCGCGGTCGCGCGTCAGCAGCGGCTGGCGCATCGACGCCTTGATGTAGTTCATGTTCGCGCGCTGTGTCTGCGGATCATCGATATGTGGCATGGACCAATCCTTGATGAAGGAGACAGGCTGCGGACGCTCGGCCGGAATGGCCACGGCCATGGCTCCTCGGAGGCCCGGCCGGATAAACGCGCTAAACCAATCTACCAAACTCTAATACGCAGAGCCGGCAAATTGGATGACAGTTTGAAGGGTCTTTTCGTCGCAAGCCAAGTGGCGTTTTTGGGGCGCCGTCCGGCACCCTAGGCTTCGAGGACCTCGATCAGGGTCCCATCGCCTTGGAAAAGGCCGGCCGCAAGGGTTCCGCCCCGGCCGCAGCCGCCGTCCAGGCTGGCTGTAAAGTCTGTAATCACAATGCCGTTATTGCCTGAGTCATAGCCTCGGATTAGGCGCGTAAAGGTTTCATAGGGGCCCTCCAGCGCGGAGAATCGGGTGCCGCCCCACCAGAAGCTGTCGCCCTGGGCCGCCAGCGGCCGCGCCGTATCGACGTTGGCGTTGACGCACAAGACGCCGTGATCGTTGAAGGCCGCCCGCTTCAAGGCGGCGTAGAACGGGTAGTGGCCGGGGGCGGCGCGCACCGAATCACGCAACCGGTTGGTCCAGCGGGTCATCTGTACGGCACCGTCGCGGGCCGCGCGCTCGCCCTCGTCGCGGCGGCCGCCATAGGCCCGGAGCGTGGCGCCCACCCCCTGGTCGCACATCCAGGTCAGCACTTCCAACGGGTTGGGGGCGAACTGGAGCTGCAGCAGCTTCTGCCACATCTCCTCCTGCGCACCGCGCAGGAACACCACGTCGGACGCCAGCACCCCCTGCAGGGCCAGCACCGCCCGGCGGAAATGCAGCGCTTCGGCCAAGGTATCCATCACCGCTTCGCCGAGGCCGATGAGGTTGCCGAGATAGACCAGGCGGTCGCCGGGCTGGAAGCGCGGGCCGATAAGGTCGTGCATCTCCTGCAACCGGGCCACATCGCCATGCACGGCGCCAACTGCCCAGATGCGCCGGGCCTGGCCCAGCCGGCAGAACTTCTCGGTATCGGTGCTCAAGGACGGGTCCGCACGGCGGGTTGACGACCCGGCGAGCCTACGAGGTTCGATGCAACTGCGAAAGGCGGATTCGGGCGGCCGGACGCCGCAGCGCCTGCTTCACGCCCGTCCCGCAATGCCGAACGCCGGCGCGGGCGGGCCGCAGCCGGCGTCCAACAACGGCATGGCGCGGCACCGGCCGCGCCCGCGGGTGCCGATCAGGCAGCCGCCTTGGTCAGCACCTGCTCCAGCTTCTGGGTGGCGCGCATCTCGTCGATCTTCTCCACCGCCGCCAGCTCGCGGGCCAGCCGCTCCAGAGCCGCCTGATAGATCTGGCGCTCGGAATAGGACTGCTCCTGCTGCTCGGGCTGCCGGTGCAGGTCGCGCACCACTTCCGCGATGGACACCGGATCGCCGGAATTGATCTTGGCCTCGTATTCCTGGGCGCGCCGGCTCCACATGGTGCGGCGGACACGGCTGCGGCCGCGCAGGGTTTCCAGCGCCGACTTGATGCGGTCCTTGGAGCTGAGCTTGCGCAGGCCGGAGGTGCGTACCTTGCTCACCGGAACCTTCAGAGTCATCCGCTCCTTCTGGAAGCTGATGGCATACAGCTCGACTTCCATTCCTGAAATCGATTGAGTTTCCACACTTTCGATCCGCCCGACGCCGTGGGCGGGATAAACAACGTAATCGCCAATCCGATAGTCGAACTGTGTTGCCATGGTCGTCTTACCGTGTTCCGTTTTGGCATGCTGGTTGGAGGACAAAGGCGGGCCTGCGTGGCAACATGCCACCATCGCTGCCCAGCGTGGTCCGGCGCTGCGGCATCAGCCAATCCCCTTGAACGTCATCTAGAGCTGACAAACTCCCGATTTCACGCCGCGTACGCGGCGCGGTGGCGACAGGGTACTGTATGCTGCGCGGAGCTGGGACGCATCTTCCCGCTGTCCCCGACGGCGTTTAATATAACCTAAACATAGTCCGGCGGGAAGTCTCTTCGCACGTGCAGCACCAAGGCTAGTCACCCTTGCCGGGTGTAGCGGAGAAGTGCTTGGCGAATTTGTCGGGCACGTCTTTCCAGGCGTCGGCATCCGCCGGCGCATCGATCTGGCGCGTCAGGTTCGGCCAGATTTCCGCGTATTCGCGGTTCAACTCCAGCCATTTCTCTGCGGCGTCGCTGTCGGTATCCGGCTTGATGGCGTCGGCCGGGCACTCCGGCTCGCAGACGCCGCAGTCGATGCACTCGTCGGGATGGATGACGAGCATGTTTTCGCCTTCGTAAAAGCAATCGACCGGACAGACCTCGACGCAGTCGGTGTACTTGCACTTGATGCAGGCTTCGGTGACCACGTACGTCATCTTGCCCCTTCCTTCCGCCTTCCGCCCCGAATCCTGCCCTTAGGCCTGCGACAGACCGTACCGATCCAGCACGCGCTGACGGGCAGCGCCACTGTCCTTGTCGGTGACGTACAGCAACCCAGCTATGCGCCGGACCAGGCTGGCCTCCAGATCGTGGAGGACGCCGTCGGCATAGGCGACGTCCCAGAGAAGCTCGACGATCTGCACCCGTTCCTCCGGCTCGGTGTGCTCCACGATGGTGGAGGTGTAGCCAAAAAGCTGGGTGCTCGATGCCGAGTGCGCCTCCGCCTGGGCGATCAGTTGGGCCGCGGTCCCGTCGTCGAGCTCGAACTTCCATTGCACGAGCTGGGCAATGCGCTCCCGCTCGCTGTCGTCAATCTGGTCATCCATCCGCCCCATTTCCAGGAGCAGGGCAGTGGCCGCCAGCGCCAGGGGATCGGCCGGTGGTGTGTCGTCGGATGGAGCGGATGTCCGGGCGCTGAGCCAGGCGGCGAGGCGGTTTATCATCGGCGGCAGACAATCGTTGGGCTGGCGGTCGGACGTCTCAGGATCGAACCTCGCGGAACCGGACAAGTCAGCGGCGACGCCGCTGCCGGGCGCGCACCGGCGGAGGCGGCAGGTCGTCGTCGTCATCCACATCCTCGTCCCCGTCCCCGTCGTCCCACCCGTCGTCGAGACCGCGGGGAGGGGCGGGTGGATGCAGTGCGGCCCGCACGGCCAGCACCGCGGCGGTCACCGCGGCCAGGGCGGCCGACCCGGCGACGGCGTAGGCCAAGCCTGTCGGCAAGGCGGATATCACACCGCCCGGCCGCACCACCGGCGAGGCCACCAGATAGAGGAACACGCCGAGCGGCACGAAGGCGAGGAACACTTTGCCCGCCCAGATGCCGACCCACCGCCAATCCACACCCGACCAGTCCATGGCGCCCGCTCAGTACGCAAAGCGGCGGTAGACCGGATCCACCGAGCCGTTCCACGGGCCGTGATACAGCTCCAGCAACTGGTCGGCGGCCGTCTGGCCGCTGTCGGCGATGTCGATCAGCGCATTCAGGAAATGCGCCTCGGTCTCGCCGAAGCCGTCCTTGCGGCCGCGCCGTTCCAGCCCGGCATAGGCGAGCGGCAGGATGCGGCGGGCGATGTCCTGCACGGTGCCGCCGCGGAACGGCGTCTTCAGGGCCAGCCGCGGCACCGTGGCGCGCAGGGCGGCACGTTCATCGGCCGTCCAGTCGGCCACCAGCTCCCAGGCTTCGCCGAGCGCGTCGTCGTCGTACAGCAGGCCCACCCACAGCGCCGGCAGGGCGCAGATGCGCCGCCATGGGCCGGAGTCCGCGCCGCGCATCTCCAGATAGTGCTTCAGGCGCACATCGGGGAACACGGTGGTCATGTGGTCGACCCAGTCGTCCAGGGTGGGCAGTTCGCCCGGCAGGGCGGCCAGCCGCCCCTCCATGAAGTCGCGGAAGGAGGAACCGGCCACGTCGACGAAGCCGCCATCGCGCGCGACGAAATACATCGGCGTGTCGAGCACGTAGTCGACATAGCGCTCGAAGCCGAAGCCCTCCTCGAACACGAAGGGCAGGTCGCCGGTGCGGGCGCGGTCGGTGTCAGTCCAGGTGTGGCCGCGGTAGCTGAGGAAGCCCGACGGTTTGCCCTCCACGAAGGGCGAATTGGCGAACAGGGCGGTGGCGAGGGGCTGCAGCGCCAGCGCCACCCGGAACTTCTTCACCATGCAGTCTTCGGACTCGAAGTCGAGGTTCACCTGCACGGTGCAGGTGCGGCTCATCATATCGAGCCCCAGCGAACCCACCGTCGGCATGTAGCGGCGCATGATGGCGTAGCGGCCCTTGGGCATCCACGGGATCTGGTCGCGCCGCCATTTGGGGTCGAAGCCGAGACCGAGCATGCCGAGGCCCAGCTCGTCGTTCACCGCGCGCAGCTCGCGCAGGTGCTCGTGCACCTCGTCGCAGGTCTGGTGGATGGTCTTCAGCGGCGCGCCGGACAGCTCGAACTGGCCGCCGGGCTCCAGGGTGATGGAGCCGCCCGTGGCATCCTTCAGGGCGATGATGCGCCCGTCCTCGTATTTCGGCTCCCAGCCGTAGCGGGTCATGCCCTCCAGGAGGGCGCCGATGCCGTCGGCCCCGTCATAGGCCACCGGACGCAGGGTGTCGGTGTGGAACACGAACTTCTCGTGCTCGGTGCCGATGCGCCAGCGTTCGCGCGGCTTGCAGCCGGCTTCCACATACTCCACGAGCTGCCGCTTGGACGTGACCGGCTGGGCCCCGCAGTCCGCTTCCATAACCACCATGGTCGGTGCCTCCCACTCCGCCGCCGTTGCGGAGCATGCCGTGACATGGGTCCACCCGGCCCGGTCAGCAAGCGCCGGTCGTCGAAACACTGCGCAATGGCGGTGAGACGGAGCCGTCGCCGGCCAGGCATTGCCAACAGGCCAGGGCGGCCAGAGCGGCCGTTTCCGCGCGCAGAATGCGCGGTCCCAGGCCAACCAGCGCAACAAACGGCAAGTCCCTTAGATCGTCAAGTTCCGATACCGTGAGGCCGCCCTCCGGTCCCACCAGCAGGCCCGCCGGGCCGCCGGGATGGCGCCGCGCCACCTCCGCCAGGTTTTCCGGCGGCACACCGGAGGAGGGCGCGCGTTCCGCGGCCACCGCCAGCGGCCGGGCCTTTGGCCAACCAGCGAGGACGCGGGCCAACTCGGCCGGTGGGTGCAGCACCGGCACGTCGAGGCGCTCGCATTGCTGGGCTGCCTCCACCGCGTGGATGGCCAGCTTGTCGACCTTGGGCCGCGGGGCATCGGTATTCATGGTCAATATGAGCTGGATCTCGGCGACCCCCAGTTCGGTTGCCTTCTCCACCAGCCACTCCATGCGGCCGCGTTTCAGGGGAGTGGCCAGGAGGCACAGATCGGGCGCCGGCGTCTGGGGGCGGAGCCGGCGGTCCACTGTGGCCGTGGCACCGGAGCGGCCGATGCGATCGAGCCGCGCCAGCCACTCGCCGTCCTGCCCATTAAATAGGCGGATGGCATCGCCGGCATTTTTCCGTAAAACAATATTGAGATGGTGCGTTTGTGTCGGCGTCAGCGGCACGGACAGCGCCGGACCGAGCGGCGACCCCACATACAAGCGCGTGCGTGGCAGGTCGTTCAGGGGCTCCTCCTTGCGGACGCGCAATTCCGGCGAGCCGGGAGTGCCGCCCGCATGATTTGGCCGGCTGCCGCTTCCGGGCGCATCGGCGATGGTTGGAGAATAGCGCTGTGAGCCAGCAACGCCACCGCAGGCGGTGGAACCGACGAGGAACCGCCGAAGGATGGCGCCGGATGGCCCTCCCGGCACTGATCGCGGGGCTTGTTGCGGCTGGGCTGCTGCCCGGCCAGCCGGCGCGCGCGGAGGTGGCATTGGTGTCGCACCGGGCGGTCTACGATCTGGTGGCGGAGTTGGAAGGCGTGGCCGGCCAGCGCGATGCCGGCACGCTCACCTATACCTTCGCCCAGGGCTGCGGCCGCTCGCGGGTCGACATGGTGCTGGAGACCTCCAGCCAGGGCGAAGAAGACACGGTGATCGTGACCAGCCTCACCCTGGCGGAGGTGGAGGCGGACAGCGGCGAGCGCTACGAGATGACCAGCGTCAGCCTCAGCAGCACGCTCAACCAGGCGGGTGCGGTGGTCAACACCGAGCGCGGCGAAGTGGCGGCGATCGGCGAATACGACGGTCGGTCGGGCCAGCTCTCGGTGATCGACCGGACCTTCGACGTCAGCCGCTCGGAAAGCCTCGATCTCGGCCCCGACACCATGTTCCCCATCCATGTGCTGCGCGAACGCCTGGAGCGTGCCGCGGCCGGCGAGACCGATACCCAGGTGCAGACGTTGAGCCCCAGCCGCACCACCCTGGTGGCGGAGACCGCCACGGTGATCTCGGAAGTCGACGGTGCGGAAGCCTTCCTCGCCGGCCCGGAGGCTGCGGCCCTGCTGGATCACCCGGGCTGGCGCTTCCACATCGAACGCGTCGACGACGGCAACGATCCGCTGCGCGAGGAGGATTCGGTGATCCTGGAGAACGGCATCGTGGTCGACAGCATCTACATCACCGGCCGGCTGCGTTCCATCGCCACCCTGGCGACGGTGGAACGGGTGCCGGACCTCGCCTGCGAATAGCTCTGCCCGGCGCGGTCTGCGGAAGGCGGCGGTTCGGGATCGGGCGGTGCGGGATCGGGCGGTGCGGGATCAGGCGGCGCGGCGGGTGCGCTTCAGCTTGCCCATCTTGCGCAGGATGATGCTGCGCTTCAGCGCCGACAGGTGGTCGGTGAACACGATGCCGTCGAGATGGTCGATCTCGTGCTGCAGGCAGCGCGCCAGCAGGCCCTCGGCCGCGATCTCCTGCTCGGCCCCCGTCTCGTCCAGATAGGCGATGCGCACGGCCTCCGGCCGCGCCACGTCGGCGTAGTGGTCGGGGAAGCTGAGGCAGCCTTCCTGGCCCGTCACCACGGCGTCTGACCGCCAGGTGATGGTGGGGTTGGCGAACTTCAGCGGCCGCGGCTCTTCGTCCTTGCCGGCCACGTCGCACACCAGCACCCGGTCGAGCGATCCCACCTGCGGGGCGGCCAGGCCGATCCCCGGGGCGGCGTACATGGTCTCCAGCATGTCGTCCATCAGCCGGCGCACCCGGTCGTCCACCGCCGCCACCGGCGTGGTGGGGGTCTTCAGGATCGGGTCGGGGGCGAGGATGATGTCGAGGACGGCCATGGGGGTCGGGGCTCAAACGCTATTCCGGACGAACCCTATGGACTTATGGAGAGTGGCCACGGCCGTCAAGGCTGCGGGAGGCCGGCACCGTCGGCCGGCCCATAGTTTGCCCAGGGACGAGGACTATTCCTTGACGGTCGTTTTGGGGTGACTCTTGGCATGGCGCGCGGTGACGAACCGACCGGTACTTGCACTCCGGTAGCGTGCAGTCGGGCCAGAGGTCAGAGCCTTCGATGTTCTGGGGTTGCCATGCGCAGCCGGTTTCGCCGCAACGACCTGGCCGTACACCGCAGCCTTGGAAGAGTGCGCCGAAGCAGACGCGGTGCGGGCAGGCTGTTGCAACAGATCCCGCATTCGCCGTTCCGCCTCAGCAGTGGCGGCTTCGAGTTCGCCCTGCTCACTCAGGAAATCTGCGAACAGTGAGCCCGCCCGTCCCGCTTCCTTGTCGTCGCTCATCCCAAACCTCTCTTCCGCCTCTCAGCGAGGTCAATTTCGTGGTCGGGTGTCTTCTGGCTCTTCTTGATGAACCCGTGCAGGAGCACCAACGCTCCATCGTGCACACAGAAGAAAACTCGGGCAATCCGTCCGTCTGTCAACGTGGTTCTGATTTCCCATAGGCCCTTGCGATTGCGGATTGCCCTGCAGAGTGGCATGCCCACCGGCCACGCCAATTCCAATGTTAGGATGTCCGTCCCGATGGCCTTTCGGTCGTCCGAGGGGAGCGAAAGCAGCCATTCCCGCACCGGCTCTCTGCCAGCGGTGGTGGCAAAGAACCGAGCGGGAAGTTTCTTGCGACTGGGCACGCCCTAGGCTTTCGCAGTCATTGCGTTCCTCACACCCCCCGGCGGGCGCGCAGCGCGGCGGCGAGCGTGCCGTCATCCAGATAGTCCAGCTCGCCGCCCACCGGCAGCCCGTGGGCCAGCCGGCTGATCGTCACCCCGGCATGGGCCAGCCGGTCGGCGACGTAGTGGGCGGTGGTCTGGCCATCCACGGTGGCGTTGAGCGCCAGGATCACCTCGGTCACGTCCTCGGTGCGGGCGCGGTGGACCAGGCTGGCGATCGCCAGGTCGTCGGGGCCGACGCCGTCCAGCGCCGACAGGGTGCCGCCCAGCACGTGGTAGAGCCCATGGTAGCTGCCGCTGCGTTCCAGCGCCCACTGGTCGGCCACCTGTTCCACCACGCAGATGGTGGAGCGGTCGCGCCGGGTATCGGCGCAGATGGCGCAGGGGTCGGTGGTGTCCAGCGTATTGCAGAGGCTGCAGGTGGTGATGGTTGCCGCCGCCCGCGTCATCGCTTCGGCCAGCGGCACCAGCAGCGTGTCGTGACGGCGCATCAGGTAGAGCGCAGCCCGCCGCGCCGACCGGGGGCCGAGCCCCGGCAGGCGCGCCAGCAGGCGGATCATCTCGTCGATTTCGGATCCGGCCATGGGACTTGCCTGTTGCCGTCGGCTTCGGCCCGCTGCCCCTCCCGACCGCCCACGTGAATATCCTGGATTGGGTGGCCGGGTGGCGGGGTTGGGCGGGGAAGCCCCCCGGCCCAACGGCCGGCGCGATCAACAAGGGGGGCCATCGGCCCCCCGGCTCAGAACGGCAGCTTCATGCCCGGCGGCAGCTTGATGTCGCCCATCAGCTTCTGGGTTTCTTCCTGCACCGCGCTGTCGACCCGCCCGGCGGCATCGTTGAAGGCGGCGACCAGCAGGTCTTCCAGCACCTCCACGTCCTCGGGATCGACCAGCGAGGGCGCGATGGAGACGCCACGGGCTTCCTTCTTGCCGGTCAGCGTGACCTTGACCATGCCGGCCCCGGACTCCCCGGTCACCTCGATCTCGCCCAGCCGCTCCTGCATCTCGGCCATCTTGGCCTGCATCTGCTGGGCCTGCTTCATCATGTTACCAAGGTTCTTCATGCTCACGCGTCTCCTCAGGGTCCGGGTCGGACGGGGGGTCGTCGGTGGCGGCGGCATCCTCCTCGGGATCGCCGGAGGCGGCAGCCTCGGCACCGACGTCGAACACCTGCACGATCTTGCTCAGCCGGGCGCCGGGAAACGTCTCCAGGGCGGCGCGCACCAGGGGATGCTCGGCCGCGGCATCCAGGGCCTTGGCATCGGCGGCCTTGCGCTGTTCGGCCAGGGTAGGCTCGCCCGGTTCGCTGGACACCAGCACCGCCCAGCGCTCGCCGGTGCGGGCGTTCAGCGCGGTCATCAGGCGGCTGGCAAGGTCGCGCGGCGCGTGGGGCAGCGGGTTGAACTCGATGCGCCGGGGCGCGAAGCGGACGAGGCGGATATCGGTTTGCAGGCGGGCCGACAGCTCCGGGTCGTCGGCCCCCAGCAGGGCCACCACCGCGGGGAAATCGCCGGGCATCTGCGTGCCGGTCGAAACCTCGGCGACGGCGGGCGGCGGTGGGGCCGGGGTCGGTGCGAGCGCCGGTTCGCGGCGCTGCTCCGGCTGGGTGGCGGCGGCCGCTGCCGGTGCGGCGACGGGCGTTGGGCCGAGGGCGCGCGGCCGGTCAGTGGGTGGACCGCCGCTCTGCGGCCGCGGCGCACCGGACGTCTCGCCGGCCGGTGGGGCGGCACCCAGCGCCCGCACCGCCTCGTCGGGCGTCGGCAGACCGGCGGCGTGGATCAGGCGGATCACCACCATCTCCAGCGCCTTGTGGGGGGAGGGGGCCGCCTGCACCTCGGCCAGGCCCTTCAGCAGCGCCTGCCAGGCCCGGGTGAGCACCGGGATGGAATAGACTTCGGCCAGGGCCGCCCCGCGCAGCCGCTCGCTTTCCGGTGCATCTTGCGAGCGCGCCAGATCCGGCGCCAGGCGCAGGCGGGTGATGAAGTGCACCTGGTCCAGCAGGTCCTGGGTGATCACGAGCGCATCGGTGCCGGCGGCGTAGAGCCCATCCAGCAGCCCCAGCGCTGCGGCGGCATCGCCCTTCAGGGCGGCCTCCAGCAGGTCGAACACCACAGAGCGGTCGCTCAGCCCCAGCATGCGGCGGACGAGGGTGCCGTCCACCTCGGTGGTTCCGTCGTCGCCGGCGCCCAGCGCGATCGCCTGGTCGAGCAGCGACAGCCCGTCGCGCACCGAGCCGTCGGCCGCCCGCGCGATCAGCGCCAGCGCCTCGGCGTCGATCGTCACCTGTTCCTTTTCGGCGATCTGCCGGTAGTGGGCCACCAGCGTCGCCTGGTCCACCCGGCGCAGGTCGAAGCGCTGGCAGCGCGACAGCACGGTCACCGGCACCTTGCGGATCTCGGTGGTGGCGAAGATGAACTTGGTGTGGGGCGGCGGCTCCTCCAGCGTCTTCAGCAGCGCGTTGAAGGCGCTGCGCGACAGCATGTGGACCTCGTCGATGATGTAGACCTTGTAGCGGGCCGACACCGGGCCGTAGCGCACGCTGTCGATGATCTCGCGCACGTCGTCGACGCCGGTATGCGAGGCGGCGTCCATCTCCAGCACGTCGGGGTGGCGGTCTTCGGCGATGGCCTGGCACACCGGGCAGTCGTCGAAGGGGCCGAGCGAGGGGCCGCCCTTGCCGTCCGGTCCCACATAGTTCAGCGCCTTGGCGATGATGCGGGCGGTCGACGTCTTGCCGACGCCGCGTACGCCGGTCAGCACATAGGCGTGGGCCAGGCGGCCGGAGCGGATGGCGTTCGTCAGCGTCTGCACCAGCGCATCCTGGCCGATCAGCTCGGCGAAGCTGGACGGGCGGTAGGTGCGCGCGAGCACGCGATACTGGGGTTGGCCATCGCTCATGGCCGGCGATCATAGGGGGGCGGGCCGCGCGGACCAAGGGGTGGCGCTGCGGGGCCGGGCGCATGGAAAAAAGCCCGCCATGATGGCACATGGCGGGCAGGTAACAGGGAGGCTAAACGTCAAAGAGACGTCTGGACCCGCAGGTCCTACCGGGGACACCCCGGTCGAAGCGGGCGCGCGAGCGCCCATCTCTTACAAGTGTATGTCACACCTGCCATTTGGCTCACGTTCGATCCACGGTTCTCATATGCAATGATCGCATGGATTGTGCTGGTTGGCCAGGGTGGGGAAATTCCACACCTCGTGCGGGAAATATCCTGAAACCACACGTAACAGGCTTTTTAGCCGCCAAGAGTTTCCCGTTAACAAACGACACCCGACGGAACCCTTCGATGACTTCTGTACAATCGCCGCGACAACCCATCGTCAACGCACCTCCCGTGACCGTCGCCCTGTGCCTGGCGCTGTGCGGCCTCTGGGGCTTTTTCCAGTTGGCCCCGGAAAATTGGGGCTTTGTCGTGCTGGCGCGGCTGGCTTTGTTTCCTCCCGATTTCCTGGCGGTGGCATCGGGGGCCGCCGGGCTCGACACGGTGGCGATCCTGGCAACCCTGTTGACCCATGCGCTGGTGCATGTGGACGGGCTGCACCTGTTGGTGAATGTGGGCTTCCTGTTGGCCATCGGCAGCCAGTGCGAGCGCGCCCTGGGGGTGCCGCGCTACGTGCTGCTGCTGATGGCGGCCACCCTGGCCGGCGGGGCGACGCAGCTCGCTGCGGACTGGGGCGAGCCGGTGGTGGTGTACGGCGCGTCGGGGGCCGTGTCCGGCTGCCTGGGGGCGCTGGCGCGCCTGGCGCTCAGCGGCCGGCTGCCGGCGGCCCGCCGGTTTGCGCTGGCCATCGTCGGCGTGGTGGTGGTCACCAACGTACTCCTGGCCGTGTTCGGCGGAGAGCTGATGGGGGCCGACACCGAGGTGGCCTGGCAGGCCCATCTCGGCGGGTTTGCCGCTGGGCTGATCCTCGGCTGGCCGGCGCGGCCGCGGCGGCAATCGCCGCCGAACGCGGAGGACGCCTAAGCCGGTCCGGTCCCCAGGCTTTCGGCCAGGGTAGCCACCTCCAGCCAGCGGTCCTCGGCAGCCGTGCGGTCCGCTTCGGCGGCGTGCAGCCGGTCGCTCTTGGCCTGGAACGCCTTGGCGTCGCGGGCGAACAGGGTGGGGTCGGCCAGCTCGGCGTGGAGCCTGGCGATTTCCGCGTCCAGCGCTTCGATGCGGGTGGGCAGCAGCTCCAGGTCGCGCTGTTCCTTGAACCCCAGCTTCTGGCGCGGCTTGGCCACCGCCGGTGCCGGCCGCGCCGCGGGTGCCGGTTTCGCCGGTGCTGCCTTGCCGACCGCCAGGGCCGGGCGCTGGCGGGCATAGTCCGACCAGCCGCCGACATATTCGTCCACCCGGCCGCCGCCCTCCACCGCCAACACCGAGGTAACGAGCCGGTCGAGGAAGTCGCGGTCGTGGCTCACCAGCAGCAGCGTGCCGGCATAGTCGCCCAGCACGTCTTCCAGAAGGTCGAGGGTTTCCAGGTCGAGGTCGTTGGTCGGCTCGTCCATCACCAGCAGGTTGGAGGGCCGGGCGAACAGGCGGGCGAGCAGGAGGCGGTTGCGCTCGCCGCCCGACAGGCTGGAGACGGGGCTGTCCATGCGGCCCGGATCGAACAGGAAGTCGCGCAGGTAGCTGGCGATGTGGCGGGTGCCTTGGGCGAGGTGGACCTGGTCGCCGCCGTCCGGCAGCAGCGCCCGGCGCACCGACAGCGCGGGGTCGAGGCTGGCGCGCGACTGGTCGAAATAGGCGATCTCCAGTCCGGTGCCGTGGCGCACGGTGCCGCTATCGGGCGCCAGCTCGCCCGTCAGCAGGCGGACCAGCGTGGTCTTGCCGGCACCGTTGGCGCCCAGCACGCCGACCCGGTCGCCGCGCAGGATGCGGGTGGAAAAGCCGGTGACCACGCGCAGCGGCCCGTCGGGTCCGTCGAAGCTCTTGGAGATCCCTTCGGCCTCGATGGCGATACGGCCGCCGGACCTGGCTTCGCTGATGGCCAGCTTGGCGGCGTCCGGCCGGCCGTCGCGCTGGCGGCGTTCGGCGCGCAACTGCGAAAGCGCCCGCACCCGGCCCATATTGCGCTTGCGCCGGGCCGTCAGCCCCTCGCGCAGCCACTTTGTTTCGCTGGCGATGCGCTTGTCCATGCGGGCGAGCGTGGCGTCCTCCTCGGCATAGGCGGCCTCGATCCACGCCTCCACGTCGCGGAAGCCGTCCGAGCGCACCCGCACCGTGCCGCGGTCGAGCCACACCACCCGGTTGGTCAGCCGGCTTAAGAACATGCGGTCGTGGCTCACCACCAGGAGGGCGCCGCGCCAGCCGGCCAGGCGGTCTTCCAGCCATTCGATGGTGGGCAGGTCGAGATGGTTGGTGGGCTCGTCCAGCAGCAGCAGGTCGGGCTCGACCACCAGGGCGCGGGCGAGGCCGGCCCGCCGCGCCTCGCCGCCCGACAGGGTGGCGGGATTGCGCGCGCCGTCGAGGCCCAACTCGTCCAGCACGATGTCGACGCGGTGGTCTTCCGGCGCCAGATGGGCGGGCAGGCCGGCGGCCACGTAGTCCGCCACCGTCGTGCTGCCGGCGAAGTCGGGGATCTGCGCCAGCTCCGCCACCGCCTTGCCGGGCTGCACGAACAGCTCACCGGCATCGAGCGCCACGCGGCCCGCCAGCACGCCCAGCAGGGTGGACTTGCCGGCGCCGTTGCGGCCGATCAGGGCCGCCCGGTCGCCCTGGCCGAGCGCCAGCGTCAGCCCGTCGAACAGCACGGTGCCGCCGGCGGCGAGGCGGGCCTGGGAGAGTTGCAGGATCGGCGGTGGCATGGTCCGGCGCGATATCTTGAACTTGAAGCGGCTCCAGCCCGCTTCCCCACCCGTCCGCCCAATCCAGGATACTGCCGTGGGTGGCCGGGTGGGGGAGCGGGCTGGGACCGGTTACGACGAAGGCGCAGGCGCCCTAGCTGACGAACGCCTTTTCATACACGTAGTCGCCGGGCCGCGCGTTGGAGCCTTCCTCCAGCCCGGCGGCTTCCGCGCGCTCGCAGCAGTCTTTCAGCATGTCCATGGAGCCGCAGATCATCACCCGGTCGTGGGCCGGATCGAAGGGCGTCGTACCCAGCTCTTCGAACATCTGGCCGCTGTCGATCAGGTGGGTGATGCGGCCTTCGCGCGCGTAGGGCTCGCGGGTGATGCTGGGGTAGTAGGTCAGCTTCTCCCGCGCCTCCTCGCCCACCAGCGGATCGTCCATCACCGCGGCGGTGAGGTCCTGGCCGTAGGCGAGATCGGCGACGTGCCGGCAGGTGTGGGTGAGGATCACGCGGTCGAAGCGCTCATACACCTCCGGTTCGCGCACCAGGCTGGCGAAGGGTGCGATGCCGGTGCCGGTGCTGAGGAAATAGAGCGTCTTGCCGGGCTTCAGCGCATCCAGCACCAGGGTGCCGGTGGGCTTCTTGCCCAGCAGCACGCCGTCGTCCACGCCGATCGACTGCAGGCGGGAGGTCAGCGGCCCGTCGGACACCTTGATGGAGTAGAAGTCGAGCCCCTCGTCCCACGACGGGCTGGCGATGGAATAGGCGCGCAGCAGCGGCTTTCCCTCCACCATCAGCCCCAGCATGATGAATTCGCCGGAGCGGAAGCGGAAGGTGGCCGGCCGGGTAAGGCGGAACGCGAACAGCCGGTCGGTGTAGTGGCGCACCGACACCACGGTTTCCTCGGTCACCGATTTCGGCAGCGCTGTCCCTTCGAACCCCACGGCATACCCCTCGATCTGCCCATGACTCCCCGGCCGCGGACGGCGCGGCTCCCGCACCCCGCAGTGCGGCGACACCATGGCGATACCCTTGGCGGATGCCAAGCTGCAATTGTGAGGTATGCGTGGGGCGGGTGTGTCGCCAGGGCAACACTGGCCCCCGCCCTATTTCCGCCACACATGAACACGGATCCGCCGTTGTTCCAGCGGTCCGGCGCCCCAGCGGCCCCGTACGGTTCACCCCAAGCCGCGATGCGGAGAAGGAGGGGGAGTCATGCGCGCAGTTGCCCGGACGGTCGGCGAGGCCGTCGTCATCTTGATGACGTTCCTGGTGGTCGTCGCCGGCGTCAGCGTCTTTGCGGCGCGCGCGGGCAATGCGGCCCCCGTGCCATACGAGGCGATGAGCGAGGGCGGCCTGTTCCTGCCGTCCGACCAGCCGGGCTACGTGCTGCCGGCAACCACGGTGGACAGCGACGTGGCCATCGACGTCAACGGCCTGATCGCCCGGACCCGCATCCGCCAGACCTTCGTGAACCCCACGGACTCCTGGATGGAGGGGGTGTACGTCTTCCCGCTGCCGGAGAACGCGGCGGTCGACCGGCTGCGCATGATCATCGGCGACCGTGTGGTGGAAGGCCGCATCGAGGAGCGCCAGCGTGCCGAGGAGCTGTACGAGGAAGCCGCGGCCAACGGCCAGCAGGCGAGCCTGGTGAGCCAGGAGCGGCCCAACGTGTTCACCAACTCCGTCGCCAACATCCCGCCCGACGCCGGGATCACGGTGGAGATCGAATACCAGCAGGCGCTGACCTTCGAGAACGACCGCGTGAGCCTGCGCTTCCCCATGGTGGTGCTGCCCCGCTACACGCCGGGCGAGCCCCTGCCCGTCGAGCCCGCCGGCACCGGCTGGGCACCCGACACCGCCGAGGTGCCCGACGCCAGCCGGGTGACGCCGCCGGTGGCCGACCCCGCGGTCGGGCCGATCAACCCGGTGGCCCTGACGGTGACGCTCAACCCCGGCTTCGCCATCGGCGAGATCACCAGCGACTTCCACGACGTCCACATCGACCGGCCGGCGCCGGACCACGCCGTGGTCAGCCTGGCCGACGGCGAGGTGCCGGCGGACCGCGACTTCGAACTGGTGTGGACCGCTGCCCACAGCGAAACCCCGCAGGCCAGCGTGTTCAGCGAGCGCATCGACGACTTCGACTATCACCTGGTGATGGTGATGCCGCCGCAGAGCCTGCCGGAGGACTACGACACCCCGCCGCGCGAGGTGGTGTTCATCTTCGACAAGTCGGGCTCCATGGCCGGCGAATCCATCGAGCAGGCGCGCTCCGCCCTGATGTTCGCCCTGGCGCGGCTGCGCCCGCAGGACCGCTTCAACATCATCGCCTTCGACAACGAGGCCGAGGCGCTGTTCCCCACGGCCCAGGACGCGAACGACCCGGCCCTGCGCGCCGGCCGCAACTTCGTCGCCTCGCTGGAGGCGGACGGCGGCACGGAGATGTTCCGTGCGCTGGAACTGGCGCTCGACGGACGGACCGGTCTCGACCGCATGCGCCAGATCGTCTTCATCACCGACGGGGCCGTGTCCAACGAAGAGGCGCTGTTCGGCATGATCCACGACCGGCTGGGCGACAGCCGGCTGTTCACCGTGGGTATCGGCAGCGCGCCCAACAGCCACTTCATGCGCGAGGCGGCCGAGGCCGGGCGCGGCACCTTCACCCATGTCGGCTCCACCGATCAGGTGCGCAGCCGCATGGCCGAGCTGTTCCAGCGCCTGGAGCACCCGGCCTTGACCGACATCGCCATCGACTGGCCGGATCCCAACCATACCGACATGTTCCCCGAGCGGGTGGCCGACCTCTATCTCGGCGAGCCGGTGATGGTGTCCGCCCGCATGCCGTCCGCCGACGAGGGGGCCGAACCCCAGATGGTGCGCCTGTCCGGCCATCGCGGCGACGCCGCGTGGTCGACGGAAATTGCGCTGCCGGCGGACGGCCACGATGCCGGCGTGGCCACGGTGTGGGCCCGCGCCGACATCCAGGAACTGGAGCGCCGGCGCTGGCGCAACGACGTCGACGCCGATCTGATCGCCGACCAGATCCTGGAGGTGGCGCTGCAGCACCAGCTCGTCAGCCAGTACACCAGCCTGGTGGCGATCGACGACCAGGTGGTGCGGCCGGACGGCGAACCGCTGGCCGGCGAGGCGGTGGCCACCAACATGCCCGACGGCGTCGACATGCAGATGGGGCCGACCCTGGCCGACGCCATGGACAACCTCGATCCCCGGGCGGAAAGCCTGCGCGCCATCCGCAACATGGCCCGCACCGGCATTCCCAGCCCGGTGGCGCTGCCGGTCGGCGGCACGTCGGCCCCGGTCAACCTGGCCGTCGGCCTGTCGCTGATGGCGCTGGCCTTCGCGCTGCTGGTGCTGGCGGCGCGGCAGGCCCGCATCCGGCTGTACCGGCGATGAGCGGTCGGCTCGCCCGCCTGGTGCCGGCAGCCCTGCGCACCCCGCGCGGGCTGGCCGGTGCGGCCTTCGGCGCGGTCGGCCTGTTGCTGGTGGGCGATGCCGCGGCCATCCACGTCAAGGCCTGGCTCGGCCAGGTGCTGCTCGATCGGGCGTGGAGCCGCACGCTGGCCGGCGACGACGAAGTGGCACCCTGGCCGTGGGCCGATACCTGGCCGGTCGCGCGCCTGCGCAGCGAAGCCCATGGCGTCGATCTGACCGTGCTGTCGGGCGCCACCGGGGCGACGCTGGCCTGGGGGCCCGGCTGGCTGCAGGGCACGGCGGAACCGGGCTGGCCCGGCCTGGCGGTGATCGGCGGCCACCGCGATACCCATTTCCGCTTTCTTGAGGACGTGCTGCCGGGCGAGCGGTTCACGCTCATCCGGACGGATGGGGCCGAGCGCACCTACCAGGTGACGGCGACGCGGGTGGTGGAGCGCCCCTCGGCCCTGCTGGCCAGCGAGCCCGGACTGTCGAGCCTGACGCTCGTCACCTGCTGGCCGTTCGACGCGCTGGTGCCCGGCGGGCCGCAACGCTACCTGGTGCACCTGGTGGAGGTGGCCGCGCCGGCTGTCAACCTGCCGGCCGTCAACCCGCCGGCTGTCAACCCGCCGGCTGTCAACCCGCCGGCCGATCAGGTGGCCGATCAGGTGGCCGTTCAGCCGGACGATCAGGCAGAGGAGGCAGCGGTGGCATCGGCGGGCGGCGGCGCCAGCGGGTAATCCATCAGTGGCTCGTACGCCGCGCCGAGATGGCTGAGGTGGCTGCGGAACAGGGTGAACCCGTCCACCGACATGGTCGGCACGCGGAACAGGTTGTGGTGGCGCTCCCAATCGGCGATGCGCAGGGCCGGCGCCCCGCGCAAGCGGGCCAGCGTGATGTGCGGCGTGAAGCGGTGGTCGTCCGGTCCCAGCCCGGCCGCTACGGCGGCCCGGTCCACCTTGTCCTTCAGGAAGGCCAGCGGAGCGGAGTTCTCCACCCCAGCCCAGATGCTGGATGGCCGCGTCCGCGTACCGAAATGCCCGACGCCGCCGATCTCCAGCCCGAAGCTGGGTGCCGATACCCGCGCCAGTGCTGCGTCCAGGTCGGCCGCCTGGGGCTCGTCCACCTCGCCGATGAAGCGCAGTGTCACGTGATAGTTGGCCGGGTCCAGCCAGCGGGCACCAGGAACTCCCCCGCCGAGCCGATACAGCGCATCGCGCACGGACTCGGGCAACGCCAAACCGACGAACACCCGCAGCATTGCCTTCTCGCCCCACTCACCGGCGGTTCATTTATGGACAGGGGTCCGGGATCGCCGTGTGCACCGCTTCGATATCGGCCAACGCGGCATCCGACAAGGTGACATCGATACTGGCGATGTCGGCGCGGAGCTGATCGGGTGTCGTCGCCCCGATGATGGTGGACGTCACGAACGGCCGGGAATGCACGAAAGCCAGCGCCAGAGTGCCCGGGGTGAGGCCGTGGCGGCGGGCCACCGCCACGTAGCGGCCGGTCGCCTGCTCCGCCGACGGGCCGAAGTAGCGCGTCATCTGCGGCGATCGGGTGAAGCGCGCCCCGGCCGGCCTGGCGCTGCCGAGATACTTGCCCGACAGCACGCCGCCGGCCATGGGCGCGTAGGGCAGCAGCCCGCAGTCCTCGCGGAGGGCGATTTCCGCCAGGCCCACCTCGAACTGCCGGTTGAGCAGGCTGTAGGGGTTCTGGATCGACACCGCCCGCGGCAGGCCGCGCTGTTCGGCCAGGGCCAGGTAGCGCATCACCCCCCAGGGGGTCTCGTTGGAGACGCCGAAATGGCGGATCTTGCCGGCCTTCACCAGGTCACCCAGCACGTCCAGCGTGTGGTCGAGCGGCGTCATGTCCTCGTCGGGATCGGGCACGAAGCCGCGCTGGCCGAACATGTTGACGGCGCGGTCCGGCCAATGGGTCTGGTAGAGGTCGATATGGTCGGTCTTCAGCCGGCGCAGACTGGCCTCCACCGCCGCTTCGATGTGGCGGCGGTTGAGCTTCAGATTGCCACCGCGGACATAGGGAAAGCGGCTGCCGCCGCCCAGCACCTTGGAGGCCAGGATCACCTTGTCGCGGGTGCCGCGGGCGGCAAACCAGTCGCCGATGATCTCCTCGGTGCGCCCGTAGGTGTCTTCGCGCGGCGGCGCGGAATACATTTCCGCGGTGTCGAAGAAGGTCACGCCGGCCTCCAGCGCCAGGTCCATCAGCGCGAAGCCCTCCTCCGCGGTGTTCTGGTCGCCGTAGGTCATGGTGCCGAGGCAGATGGCGCTGACCTTGAGATCGGTCCGGCCGAGACGGCGGTAGCGCATGGGGCGGTCCTCGAACTGCGGGGAAAGACGGGCGCGCAGAGGAGCGGCGCGGGCGGGCGGCGCCGACGGGCGTACCTCTACCCAAGGCGAAGAGCCTTGGCCAGGGCGGTGCCGCGGCCCTACACGTCGGAATTGGCGTGGCGGATGGCGTCGATCGCTTCGAAGTGCTCGAAGAACAGGTCGATCAGGTCGGGATCGAAGTGGCGGCCGCGCTCTTCCTTCAGCAGATCCATGATGCGCGGCAGCTCCCAGGCGGGCTTGTAGACGCGCGCGCTGCCGAGCGCGTCGAACACGTCGGCGAGTGCCGTGATGCGGCCGTAGAGGTGGATCTCGTCACCCTTGAGCCCGCGGGGGTAGCCGCTGCCGTCCCACTTCTCGTGGTGCTGGTGGGCCACGATGGCGCCCGCCTTCAGCGCCCGGCTGTCGGCCGATTTCAACATCTCGTAGCCGATCTGCGCGTGGGTGTTCATGATCGCCCGCTCTTCCGGCGTGAAGCGCCCCGGCTTCAGCAGCACGGCGTCGGGGATGCCGACCTTGCCGATGTCGTGCAGCGGCGAGGCCAGGCGCAGGATCTCCGCCTCTTCCGCCGTCTTGCCGGCGGCCAGCGCCAGAATATAGGAGTATTCGGCGACGCGGCGGACGTGGTTGCCGGTCTCCTTCGATCGGGTCTCCACCACTTCGCCGAGCTGGTAGATGATTTCCCGCTGGGTACGCTCGATCTCTTCGCGCAGCATCAGGTTGTCGAAGGCGATGCCGACATTGCAGCAGTAGAGTTCCAGGAGGTGCTGATCGGACTTCGCCAACTCGCCCTTGGTGCCCTCCACCAGCAGCACGTTGCTGCGGCCTTCGCCGCTGTCCACGAAGCCGACATAGTGGTCCGGCGTGGCGATGCTGTGCCGCGTCTCCAGGGCCTGGCGGATCCATTCGCGCTGTTCGGCGCCGACGGCCTGTTCCAGTGAGCGCCCCTGGATGTTGGCGTAGCTGCCGATGCCGGCGACGATTTCCGGCTGGGTGGTGCGGGAAAAGGCGGCGAGCCCGCTATGGGCATAGACCGCATCCTGGTCCGGCACGATGAGCGCGCTGAGCTGCTGCAGCACGCCTTCGGCAAAGGCGTGGATGGACTGGGTGCGGAAGATGGTGGATGAGGCATCGATGATCTTCAGCAGCCCGCGGCGATTGGCTTCGATCACCTTGCGGTTGGTCTCGATGGTCTGGATGTCGCTGAAGTTCCGCAGGCTGCCGATCAGCACCGTGAACAGGCGCTCGTGGGTGAGCTGGGACTTCGCCTGGTAGTCGTTGATGTCGTAGTCCTCGATCACCTCGCGTTCCGGCGCCAGGCCCGGCTGGCCGGTGCGCAGCACGATGCGGACCTGATGGTTGCCGAGCTGCTGGCGCACCCATTGGGCCATTTCCAGCCCGGCATGGTCGGTTTCCATCACCACGTCGAGCAGGACGAGCGCGATTTCCGGGTCCTCGGCCAGCATCTTGCGGCCTTCTTCGGCGGAATAGGCGTTGAGGAACTTGATCGGGCGGTCCCGGAAGGTCACGCCGGCGAGTGCCAGGCGGGTCACCGTGTGGACGTCGGGCTCATCGTCGACAACCAGCACTTTCCAGTCCAGGCCCGTATCCTGGCCCTCGACGGCCGGAACCTCGATGTCGTCATCAAGGAAATCGTCTTCGAAAACGTCGTCACTATTCATCGTTTTCGCGTCCCTGTCCGCCTGCCGGAGACGGAGCGTCGATCGGTACCTCGATGATGAACGTCGCTCCTCCGCCGGGCGTCGGCTCGAAGCGGATGTGCCCGCCCAACCGCCCGACCACGAGATTGTGCACGATATGCAGGCCCAACCCGCTGCCACCCTGGCCCCTGCGGGTTGTAAAGAAGGGCTCAAATAGCCGCGGCACATTGGCCTCCGGCACGCCCTTCCCATCATCGGCGAAATTCAGCCTGAACCATCCCACCTTGTGTTTACTGACGTCAATTCGGATCTTTCCTGAGGTTCCCTCATCATAGGCGTGCCTTAGGGCGTTGGTGATGAGGTTGGTAATCACCTGGCTGAAGGCACCGGGATAATTGTCCACCTCCAGGTCGGGCGGACAGTCGATGGTCACGTCCACCGAGGTACGCTTCAGCGTGGGAGCCAGGCTGTAGACGATTTCGCCGAGATAGGGAGCGAGCTGGAAGGTGCGGCGCTCGTCGCTCACCTGGTCGACGGACACCTGCTTGAAGCTCTGGATCAATTGGGCGGCGCGGTGGCAGTTGCGCTCCATCAGCTCGGTGGAATCGACCGCCATGGCGATGTAGCCCATGACCTCCGACTTGCGGAGCTGTCCGCCCTCCGCCTTGGTGCGCAGCGCTTTGCTTTCCGCACTGAGCGAGCTGGCCGCGGTCAGGGTGACGCCGATGGGTGTGTTGACCTCGTGGGCGACACCGGCCACCAGCCCGCCAAGGGCCGCCAGCTTTTCGGATTCCACAAGCTGGGCCTGGGTGGCGCGCAGTTCCTGGAGGGTGACCTCCAGGCGGGCCTTCTGCTCGGCCACCTGGGCGCGGGCGCGTTCGCGGGCCCGGCTGGCATTCACCTGCACCACCAGCAGGACGCCGGTTCCCGCCACCGAGCCGGCCATCACCGCCAGCACCCAGCGCAAATCGTTGCGCAGGCTGCCCAGCGCAATCGATTGCGCCTCCAGCGATTCCACCGCCGCGGTGTTTTCCAGCAGGTAGGCATCGGTGAGCGTGCTGCTGATGTCGCTGAGCCGGCTCCACACCGCCATCAGCCGGGCGGCTTGGGCGCTCTCCGCATCGTTGATGGCAAGCTCGGCGTTCTGGAGCTGGATCAGCAGCTCCTGGGCCGCTGCCTGGCGCCGCCCGAACTGTTCGGAATGGTCCGGCATGCGGCCGAGATAGACATCGGTGAGCGCGATGGTGCGGTCGAGGTTGATACGGGTGTCGAGCGAGCGCTCCATGGAAGGCTCCACCCGCATGGCATCCACCGAGGTGGTCAGGAAGTCGACGCTCTGGATCACGCCGGCCAGCATGCGGTGGTCTTCCAGGGGCGTGATCTCCAACTCGCCCTCGATCTCCCGCATGGTCGACAGGATGTCCGAGCCGGTGAGGCCCCCCCCTGCCAGCAGGCAGAGGAAGATCAGCAATCCGGCATAGGTCCAGCGGTCGCGCATGTCATGTCACCGTGGGGGCACCCGGCAGGGGTCTTCGGTGGCGGGATCGGGCAGCCAGCAAGGGTGGGGGTCCTGGTCGAACAGGCTGTTGATGTCGTCGGCCGCGATCCGCGAGGTTGCGTAGATGTCGGCGTCACGCAGCACGATCTGGGTAAACAGCAGCATGTAGGCGAGCGAGAGCGTACGGGTGCCGCCACCGAGCCGCGGCGGCAGTACGCCGAGAATGGTATCGGGATCGTTCACCTGGGTGGCCACCGCATCGGCGATGCTGATGAGCGCCGGGTCGACCGGCCACAACCGGCTGGCTTCGGCGATGGGGAAGACGCCGAGGGCTGAGATCATGCCGGCTTCGATGTCCGGCGCCGTCAGGTGGCCGATCAGCCGGTTGGCGCGCGGCACGGCGATACGCCAGTCACCGGGCGACGGCGCCACGTTTTGGGTAGCGGACGGGATGCCCAGGCCGATGACCACGATGAGGGCGCCGCGGCCGTGCGGCCCGATCGGCGCCGGGAACACGACGAAGCGGTCCGGCTCGGCGCGAATGGCCGGCAGCAGGCGCGCCACATGGTCCCAGGCGATCCACACGTCGCCGGACAGCAGCGGCTCGTGCATCTGGTTATAGGTCAGCGACCGCACGTTCACGTGCTGCCACAGCCGGCGCATGTATTCCCACATGGGGACCACCTCGGGGTCGCGCAGGGTGGTGACCGCGGCGCCCGTGAAGGAGGGGTAGAGGAAGCCCTGGATGAAGCGCGGCATCAGCCCGCGCGGCCCGGCGGGAAAGCCGAGCATGGGGTGGCCGTTGGCGGTGTCCACCGCGGCAGCCCAGACCCGGAACTGGTCGTAGGTCAACCGTTCCAAGTCGGCGCCGACCGGCAGATAGGCGAGTGCCCGCCGGTCGGCCGCCATCAGGTAGGTGGCCTGCATCCACGGGATGTACATTTGGCGGTCGGTGCCGAGCCGGGCCGCCTCAGCGATGCTGGCGGGGATGCCGCGTTCGGGATCGAGCCCAGACATGGCGGCAATGGGTTGCAGGAGCCCGGCCTGGCTGAGCGCTTCCAGGTCGCCGTGCACTCCGGCCACCAGATCGACCGGCGCGTTCTCCCCCTCCGCCAGGCGCTCGATCACCGCCAGGCTGTCGTAGGGCTGGAAATGAACCGAGCCGTCGAAGTTGTCGAAGGCGTGGTGGCGCAGGGCCGCGGCTTCGTCGAGCGGTGCGAACTGGGTCGACAGGAAGCGGACCGACATCTCCTGGGCCCGCACAGCCGTCGGCAGGGACGCCGCGCAGCCCAAGGTCAGCGCCAGCGTCCACAGCAGTCCTGTCGTCCGGCGCCGGCGCCAACCGAACCGGCAGAGGCGGCCGCCATCCGTTCCCGAACGTCCCCCAAGGCCGCCGGAGGAGATGATCCCTGGCTGTGCCATCGTTCGGCTGTCGCTCCCTTTGCGCGCGTGCAGTTTTGCACTGCGATCGTGAACGCAAGGTGAAGGCTGCATGCCACCGACGCTGCCCCGTCGGACCGAGTGTGCCCGCCGGTGGCATGTTGCTCCAGAGTTTCAAATGGGGAAACCGGTTCCGGAACCGCAATCGCCGTGGCGCACCGACGCAGGCGCCCTGGACCAAGGCCGAGGGCGGACGGGGAGTGCGGGCCGGGACCGACCCGAATCCGGTGAAAGCCGCGTTAGCTGTCGCCGCGCAGGCGGGCCACCGTGGAGGTGGTGCTGTGGCCCGGCGCCAGGTCCGCGAGCACGACACGGCCGCCGTAGGACTGCACGAAGCCGGCGCCGACCACGGTGTCCACCGTGTAGTCGGCCCCCTTGACCAGCACGTCGGGGCGCAGCGCTTCGATCACCCGCTCCGGGGTGTCCTCCGCGAAGATCACCACCAGGTCGACGGTGCCGAGGGCGGCCAGCACCGCCGCCCGAGCGGCTTCCGGCTGCACCGGCCGGCCGGGGCCCTTCAGCCGCGCCACCGAGGCGTCGCTGTTGAGGCCGAGGACGAGCTTGTCGCAGGCCGCGCGCGCCTGGCGCAGCAGCGAGACATGGCCGGGATGGAGCAGGTCGAAGCAGCCGTTGGTGAAGCCGACGGTGCGGCCGCGGCGGCGCCAGGTGGCCACCTGGTCCACCGCCTGGGCCAGCGGCTGCACCTTCTCCTCGTCGCGGGCGGTGGCTGCCCCATGCAGCGCGTGCAACAATTCCGCCTGGGAGACGGTGGCGGTGCCGACCTTGCCGACGACGATGCCGGCGGCGGCATTGGCCAGCCGGGCAGCATCCACCAGCGGCACGCCGGCGCCGAGACCGAGCGCCAAGGTGGCCACCACGGTGTCACCGGCCCCCGATACGTCGAACACCTCCAGCGCCTGGGCGGGCAGGTGGGCGACGGTGCCGGAGCGCTCCACCACCGTCATCCCCGCCTCGCTGCGGGTGGCGACCACGGCTTCGGTGTCGCAGCTTTCGATCAGCCGGCGGCAGGCGGCCACCACCGCTTCGTCGTCGTCGACCGGCAGACCGGCGGCCACGCGCAGCTCACCGAGATTGGGAGTAAGTACGGTGGCGCCGCGGTAGCGCCCGGCGAAATCGGCGCCCTTGGGATCGACGATCACCGGCTTGCCGGCGGCGCGCGCCGCGGCGATCAGGCGGGCGGCCATGGCGTCGCCGAGGAACCCCTTGGCATAGTCCGACAGCACCACCACGCGGGCAGCGGCCAGGGCCGGCGCCAGGTCGTCCAGCAGGCGCTCCTGGGTCGCCGCGTCCAGCGGGGCCACCTGTTCGGCATCGAGCCGCAGCACCTGCTGGTGGCGGGCGATCAGCCGCGTCTTCACCGTTGTGGTGGCACCGGCAACACGGGTGAGCCGCGTGCCGCCGCCCAGCGCCTCGCGGCACAGGCGCTCCAGGGTGGCACCGGCATCGTCGTCGCCGGCCATGCCGGCCAGCGTGGCCGTGCCGCCCAGGCCCATGATGTTGCGCGCCACGTTGCCGGCCCCGCCCAGCACCTCGCGGCTATGGGCGATGCGCAGCACCGGCACGGGCGCTTCGGGCGAGATGCGCTCCATGTCGCCGTGGATGTAGCGGTCGAGCATGACGTCGCCCGCCACCAGGACGGGGATGCCGGCCAGCCGCCCGAGCTGGTCGGTGGCGGCGTCGCTCACGCCCGCCCCATGGAGCGCCGCAGAGTCTGCCGGGTCATGCCGGGCCGGGCCTGCCGCTGGCTACGCCGTCGGGCCGGTCATGCTTTCCGGCCGCACCCATTCGGCGAACTGCTCCTCGGTGAGCAGGCCCAGCTTCACGCCGGCCGCCATCAGGGTGGAGTTGTCGGCATAGGCCGTCTTGGCGATCTTGGCGGCATTGTCGTAGCCGATATACGGGTTCAGCGCGGTTACCAGCATCAGGCTCTCGTGCAGCAGCTTGTCGATGCGCTCCCGGTTGGCCTCGATGCCGACCACGCAGTTGTCGGCGAAGCTGCGCGAGGCGTCCGCCAGCAGGCGGATCGACTGCAGCACGTTGAAGATGATCACGGGCTTGAAGACGTTGAGCTCGAAATGCCCGTTGGACCCGGCGATCGACACCGTCACGTGGTTGCCCATCACCTGGGCGGCCACCATGGTCAGCGCCTCGGACTGGGTGGGGTTGACCTTGCCCGGCATGATCGACGAGCCGGGCTCGTTGGCCGGCAGGTTCAACTCGCCGATGCCGCAGCGCGGGCCGCAGCCCAAGAGGCGGATGTCGTTGGCGATCTTCATCATGCTGACGGCGATGGTGTTGAGGGCACCGGAGCACTCGACCAGCGCGTCATGGGCGGCCAGCCCTTCGAACTTGTTTTCGGCACTCTCGAAGGGGAAGCCGGTGATGCGCTCCACCTCTTCGGCAAAGCGCTCGGCGAACCCGACCTTGGCGTTGAGCCCGGAGCCCACGGCCGTGCCGCCCTGGGCCAGGCGCAGCAGGCGGGGCAGCGTGTCCTTGATGCGCTCGATGGCGTATTCCGCCTGCTTGGCGTAGCCGGAGAACTCCTGCCCCAGGGTCAACGGGGTGGCGTCCTGCAGGTGGGTGCGGCCGATCTTGACGATGTCGGCGAACTCTTCGGATTTCGCCTTGAGCGCGGCGTGCAGATGCTCCAGCGACGGGATCAACTCATGGTTGATCTGTTCCACCGCGGCGATGTGCATGACCGCCGGGAAGGTGTCGTTGGAGGACTGGCCGCGGTTGCAATGGTCGTTGGGGTGCACCGGCTTCTTGGAGCCAACTTCGCCGCCGAGCATCTGGATCGCCCGGTTGGCGATCACCTCGTTGGCGTTCATGTTGGTCTGGGTGCCGGAGCCGGTCTGCCACACCACCAGCGGGAAGTGGTCGGCCAAAGTGCCGTCGATCACCTCTTCCGCCGCCGCGACGACGGCGTTGCCGATCTCCGCCGCCAATTCGCCGAGCGCCATGTTGGCCTGGGCCGCCGCCTTTTTCTGGATGCCCAGCGCGCGCACCAGCGGGGCCGGCATGCGCTCGCCGCCGATCTTGAAGTTCTCCAGCGAGCGCTGGGTCTGCGCCCCCCAAAGCCGGTCGGCCGGCACGTTCATTTCGCCAAGGCTGTCGGTTTCGATGCGGAAATTGGCGCTATCGGGCATGGTCCTCGGGCTCCTGGAATCCTGCGGCAGGGCGGCGGCCGGGCGGATGGCCAGGCACTGCCGTTACGCGGCGCACCATAGCCGCTCGCGCGGGCGCAAACCAGACGTGACGGGATTTGCTGGTACACGACCTATGCTATAGCCATATACTCAATGTGGAAATGGAGAGAGCCGACCGCCGTTTGTTTTTTGTGCCGGGCGGCCGGACAGCCATGGGAGGCCGCTATGCTCCAAAGACCCCTGAAGGACGTCCTGCGTCACCAGCACCTCTGCTATCTGCCGATGACAGCGACGGTGCGCCACGCGGCGACTGAGATGGCACGCCGCCACATTGCGGCTGTGCTGGTGGTCGACGAGGAGGAGAATCTGCGCGGCATCTTCACCGAACGCGACGTGCTCGACCGGGTGATGATGGCCAGCCGGGACCCCGACTCCACACCGCTGTCGGAGGTGATGACCCACGATCCGGTGACCATCGACGCCAGCCAGCCGGTGCGCAACTGCATTGCCGAACTGAAGGCCAATGAGGTGCGACATATGCCGGTCTTGGACGGCGACACGCTGATTGGCATCGTCTCCATGCGTGACTTCCTGGCTGATGAGATCGCCGAGCTCGACCACGAGCGCGAGCATGCCACGATCATCTGGGAGACGCTGAGGTAGGCTCGCGGGCCTCGGCTCCTACGGCGCTCGATGGGGCCGAGGCCAGGAGCGCCTTGCGGTCGGATGGATGCGCTGAGCGATCCACCGGGCCGTGTCGGCGCCCGCAGGGGCATGTGCCGACGGCACGAGGTCCGGCCAGACGCGTTGGCGTCTGATCGGACCGCGCCGTTGCCGGGCGTTCGGCCCGGCCGCGGAGCGACGGTCTGTCGGTGGGCCGCCGGCAGGTGGCGTGCGCACTGCCGGGGACCCCACGGCGTGTCGATGCCGCCGGGCAAGGGCGAGGGGGAAAGCCATGTCGATGCTGTACCGCCATACCCAACGGGCCCGCATCCTCATGTGGATCAATTCCCTCACCTTCGCCGTCGTCCTGGCGGTGGCACTGGTGGTCAACACGACGACCGGCTGGATCGTGCTCGCGGTGGCAGCGGCCTTCGAGCTGACCATCGGCTACCTCTTCTCGTCGCTGACCGTGGAAGTGACCCGCGAAACCCTGTCCTGGCATTTCGGGCCCGGCGTCATCCGCAAGAGCCTGCCGCGCTCGGAGATCGCCGCGGTGCATCCGGTGCCCACCAAGTGGTGGTACGGCTGGGGCATCCGCCTGACGCCCAAGGGCTGGCTCTATTCGGTGTCGGGCCTGGAGGCGGTGGCGGTGACCCGGACCAACGGCCGGACCACGCTGATCGGCACGGACGACCCGTTGGGGCTCGCCAATGTCTTGATGGGATTGGACAATCACGACGCCGCGGAGGGCAGCCACCGGCCGCACCTGCGGGCCGATGGCGGCTCCTGAACGGACTCCTGGTCGCGTCGGCCGGCGCAGCTTGATCCGGAAACACTCTAACCTGACGGCGGCCGAGGCTACTGTTCGGCCGCGGCGGGTGCGATCTGCGCGGCGGCCGAATCGGGGGGCGACGCGGTCTCCGCCACGGCGGTCGCGGCCATTGCCGCGACGATGCCGGCCAAGGCGGCGCCGCGGTGCCGCTCGGCGGTGATCTCCCCGGCCAACGTCAACGCACGGTTCCAGTCCTCCGCTTCCGCGGCGATCACCGCGAGCTGGGACTGAATGTTGGCTGCGTACCGGGGAGGGACCCGGGCGACGGCGGCCGCGGCACCCTCCCAGTCCCCCAGATGGGCGCGGCTGAGCGCCAGCGAGTGCAGGTCGAGATCGGCGCCGGGGGCATCCAGGTCGGTGGCTTCCGCCAATGCTATGGTGCGCCGGTCGAACTCGTCCGCCAGATCGGGCAATCCCAGCCTGCGCGCATCCTGGGCCAGGCTGAACATGTGCGAGATCTGGATGGACGGCGTCGGCAGGTGCGAGACGGCATCGGCCGCCGCCAGCAGGCTCGCCCGGGCCGCATCGGCCAGGCCATCCTCCATCTGGTCGCCGGCGATGCGAATCAGCGGACCGATGCCCCGGTTGTTGGGCAGGGCGGCGAGGATGTCGTTGGCCTCTTGGAACGACTCGGCAGCGGCCGCGGCGAAGCCGGCGTGCATCTGGGCGCGGCCGATATCGGCGATTCGGGTTGCCCGCCGGTACTCCCGCTCGATCCGCCGGGCGACGGACACCGCTTCCTGGAACGTCGCCTGGGCTTCTTCGGTGCGGCCGAGGTCCGCCTCCACCGTGGCGGCGAGCGCCACCACGCCGGGGCTGACGACCGGGCTGCGGTCGAGCGCGGCGAGCCCCGCCGCCAGGGTCGTGCTCGCCTCCTCCTCTGCGCCGGCTGCGGCCTGCACCCGAGCGATCGACAGGATCGCGCGGACCGGCAGGAGCGCACCGGTGCGCTGCGCCTCTTCATCGGTGCGCATCGCCGCGACGGTGGCGAGCGCGTCGTCCCAGCGGCCCTGGCCCGCTTCCACCTCTGCGATGGCCCTGAGCACGTAGTTGACGCGGTCCGCATCCGCGATCTCCGGCAGGCCGGCGCGTGCCTGGTCCAGCAGCCCGGCCCGCGCCTGGGCGAGCAGGATGAGGTAGTCCACCAGCTCGCGGTCCTGGCTGTCGGTGGCGTTGTCCAGGATGTCGGCGATGGCCGCGGCTTCGTCCCAGTGCTCCGCGGCGATGAAGGCGCGGGCGCTGTCCACCAGGTGGCGGGTCCGCTGCTCGGTATGGGGGAACAGGGCCACGGCCGCGAGTGCGGTGGTGCCGTCCTCCGCCGCGATGAGGGCGGGGATGGTGGCCTCCAGCGCCAGGGTGCGCAGCGACTCGTCCTCGATCGACCGGGCGAGCGTGAAGGCATCGTTGGCCGCCTGCTCGGCGATGTCCATCAGGCCGAGTTCGGCATAGGCGAGCGCGATCGCGGCCTGGGCCTGCGCCTGGAACATGGGATCGACGATGTCGGTGGCCGCCACACTCGCCTGCTCCAGCAGGCTGCAGGTCCGCGGATGGTCGGTGCACAGCACGTCCATCGACGCTTGCACCGGCGTGTCCTGGGCCGCCGCCGATGCCGCCAGTCCGGCCGCGAGGCCGCCGCCTAGCAGACTGCCCGCGACCAGACAGGGGACGATCCGGGCGATCGGATGGGCCAACGCGCGTGGAAACTGGGTCATGCCGCCCCGCTGTGCTGAGGAGTCCTGCGGCCGCCCTGCCCTTGCGGGGGGTGGCGATGCCCGAACAACGCGGGCCGGTGCAGCCGGTTCCCCCGCAAGTGAGGTGACGGTGCCGGCGCTCAACGCCGGTCGGGCGGCTCCGAGCCCTCGATCGCCTCCATGTCGTCGTCCGACAGGCCGAAATGGTGACCGATCTCATGGATCAGCACATGGCGCACCAGGTGGGCCAGGTCCTCGCCCGTCTCGCACCAGAAGTCGAGGATCGGCCGCCGGTAGAGGAAGATCATGTCGCCTTCGCTGCGGCTGGTGGCGCCGTCGGCATGGCCGAAGGGCACGCCGACATAGAGGCCCAGCAGGTCGAACGGCCCCTCCAGCTCCATTTCCTCGATGGTGGCGTCGTCGGGAAAGTCGTCGACGCGGATCACCACGCCCTCGGCCAGTCGGCGCAGCTCCGGCGGAATGTCCGCCAGCGCGTCTTCGGCGAGTGCCGCGATGGTGTCCAGCGTCGGCGCGGTGTGGGGACGGCGCAGCACCGAGCCGGGCCGCCGGGGCGGGGGGCGCGTCATGCCGGGCGGCCCAGCACGGCCATCAGCTCGCGCCACTCCCGCGGGTTCAGGCCGCTGGACTTCTGGTCGACCGCTTCGCCCGCCAGCAGGCGCTTGATCACGCCGAGCCCGGAGCGGGAGATCTGGGCGGCTTCCAGCCGGTAGTCGCGAAACGCCTCGGCCGTGATCGGCACCCAGCGCGTGAGGATGTCGGCGATCACCTCGGCGTAGACGCGGATTTCGTACTGGGCGTGGGGGTCGGCGCGCAGCCGGAGGAAGTGCATCAGGTTGTGCAGGTCGGTCTTCCAATACCATTGGGTATAGGTGTTGAGGGTCAAGTTCATGCGCGCCAACTCGCGCGCCAGGCCCGGCCGGTCGGCGTCGGGCGCGGCGGCCCCGTCCTCGCCGGCCCCGTCCTCGCCGGCTCCGTCCTCACTGCCCCCCCCATCCTCGTTGAGCAGCCACAGATAGTCGGCATAGCAGCGCTCCGCGTCTTCGCGCAGCAGGTCGATCACGCGGGCGGCCGCCTCGCTGCCGAAGCCGTCGCCGCGGCCCTGGCGGTTGGCCGATGACTGGGCGGCCACCTGGTCGGGTGCCGGCAGGTAGAATTCCCGGTCGAGGATCGAGTAGCGGGCGGAATATTCGTTCACGTTGGCGGTGCGGTGGCGAATCCACTGGCGCGCCACGAAGATCGGCAGCTTCACGTGCAGCTTCAGCTCGCACATCTCGAACGGCGTGGTGTGCCAGTGGCGCATGAGATAGCGAATCAGCCCGGCATCCTGGCTCACCTGCCGGGTGCCGCGGCCGTAGGAGACGCGGGCCGCCTGCACCACCGCGGCATCGTCGCCCATATAGTCGACCACCCGCACGAAACCGTGGTCGAGCACCGGCAGCCGCTGGAAGAGGATATCTTCCATCGCCGCCACGGTGGGCCGCCGGGTGGTGGCGGTGGCGGCGCGCGCCTCGGCGATCTCGGCGTCGCTGGTGGCGGGCGAACCGTCCAACGGGGCAGGGGCTTCGGGCACACTCATCGGCCGGTCCTTCGCTGGTATGCGGGGGCTGGCATGCGGGGGCTGGCATGCGGAGGCTGGCGTGCGGGAGCTTCAATCACCCAGTCTCTTCGCCTATATTAGGGGCGCCGGGCAACCGGCTATGGCGATAAACGCGTTGCGGAATAGACGTTGCGGACCCGGGGGCGGTACCCGGCGCCTCCACCAGTTCCGGGACCGGGGTTCAGGCTCCGGTCCCCGCACGGGGGCGAAACAGGATCGACGCGCGTAGTAAAGGCATCGTTTTCGCCCGGCATGGCTCCACCGTTATCGGGCCATTGCAATAGTTGCCAACGACAACTTTGCGGAGGCGCGCGTCGCCGCCTAAGGGCAGCCACGCAAGCCACTTTCAAGTCCTAGGCCCTTCCAAGGTCTAGGCGCGGTTCGGGGGGCACCGGGCAACAGAAGCCCCCCACTTTCCTTGCGGGCAGGGCCGCTGACCTGGACGTTCGGTGCAACCGAGAGGCGCCGGATCGACCACTTTTCAACCGCCCGCCACCTGCTCTAGTGTTGGTCCATGGTCGACGATCGATTGCGTTATGATCGCATGGTGGAACGGGCGCTGCGCGATGTGGTGCGCGAAGCCCTGGCGCAGGCCGCCAAGACCGGCCTGCCCGGCGATCATCATTTCTACCTCACCTTCGCCACGGACTATCCCGGCGTGATGATTCCGAAGTACCTGCGCCGCCAGTACCCGGAAGAAATGACGATCATCATCCAGTACCAGTTCAAGGACCTGGTGGTGGAGCCGGACTTGTTCGAGGTCACGCTGAGCTTCAACCATACTGAAGAGCGGCTTTCCATTCCTATGGCTGCGGTGACGACCTTCGCCGATCCCTCGGTCAATTTCGTGCTGCAGTTCCAGACCTTGCCGGTGCAGGAGGAAGCGGACGCCGAGGCGGCGGTCGGAGTCTCCGCGGAGGGGGACGCTGCTGCCCCCGGCGTACAGCCGGTCCCGGTGGATGCGGCGGCCAAGCCGGCCGCCGACGCCAGCGCCAAGGTCATCACGCTCGATCAGTTCCGCAAGAAGTAGACCGCACCGCGCCGACCCGGCGGGTGTGCGGCATGCAACCGCAGGTATGCCCCGCGGTGCCTGACAATCCCGGCGTGCGTCCGTGACGGAGGCGGACAACCGCGGAAACCCTGGCCCTGATCCGACCGGGCCGGGCAGGGCGCTGCGCAATGGTAGAAATTCATCTCGGCCCGGCCGATCGGCCTGCGGCGACGAGGGCTGCGCGCCCGGCGATTCAGCCCTGAAATGCCTGCATTTTGGGCAGTACGCCGGATGCCCCACCTAACGTACAGGGCGCAGCGGCGCCCGCGCGAACGTGCATACGCAGCCGGGGAGAAAACCCATGGGAACCACAGTCACGCAATTGGCTCGTGCGGGCATGATGCCTGCGCGTGCCAGCCGCCTCGGCAAAGAGGCGCTTACCGAACACGCGCGGGTTGCCGAACGCCGACGCGTCGCCTCCAGCGGGATCGAGCGGTGGATGCACCGCTTCGCCGCGTCGATCCACGAACAGCGGGAGGCACAGCGCCTCTTCCGCGAGTTGCGGACCTATGACGATCACCTTCTGAAGGACATCGGCTTCACCCGCGAAGGCCTGTGGCGCCAGATCCGCGAGGCGGTGCGCCAGCGGTAGTGCCGGCATCCGTCACCCCCGGCTTGACCGTGGGCGGACGGAGGCGGACCGACCAGGCCCACCGAGAGCCCACCAACCGGCCGGCCCTCTCTTCCATCCGGAGCTTTCGCGGCAGTTCGCTGCCAGGGCGAGCCGGGCGGGGGAGAGGGCCGGCGGCGTTTCTGCGGTGGCAATCCCAACACTAGATATCGTGGGGACCGCCTGCGCCCAGCACCGGCGCAATCGGCGCAAAAGCGCCGGTTTCAGGCCGGCCCGCGGGCCGGGAGGCCATCCCCGAGTCGCACTGGCTCGACTAACTTTATCCACCGATTTCAAGTTCGTGCAGGCGGTTTTTGATATTGACATTCACATCTGTTCCGGTTTTGTATTAGGTCCCTGGGACGATCCTGCCGACCGCCTTGAAAGATTCCATCTTTTTTGCGGCATCCGGCAATTCCCCGTGCAGACCCACCAGATTTTGTGTCAGTTTCTTGGCGAGACACGACATGCGGTGTGCTCCACCGCCCGTCCAATCGTCGCCCCAAGAACGGCACCACGCGTCACCCTGTGACGCAGATTTCTGGAGACGGCTGCATGCGCATCGAACGGCATTTTACCCAGGCGGGCGAAGACGCGTACGCGCCCATTTCCTTCCGCGAGACGGCGAGCGAGATCCGCAATCCCGACGGCTCGGTGGTGTTCCGCCAGGACCATATCGGGGTGCCGGACGCGTGGAGCCAGGTGGCCAGTGACATCCTGGCCCAGAAGTATTTCCGCCGCGCCGGCGTGCCCGCCCGCATCGACGGTGCCCGCGCGCTGAAGCCGGTGGTCGAAGACCATGTGCCGGAATGGCTGCAGCGCCGGGTGCCCGACGAGGACGCGCTGGCCACCCTGCCGGAGGGCGAGCGCTTCGGCGGCGAAGACGATGCGCGCGAGGTGTTCGACCGGCTGGCCGGAACCTGGACCTACTGGGGCTGGCAGGGCGGCTATTTCGACAGCGAGGCCGATGCCCGCGCCTATTTCGACGAGATGCGCTACATGCTGGCGGCCCAGGTCGCCGCCCCCAACAGCCCGCAATGGTTCAACACCGGGCTGCACTGGGCGTACGGCATCGAGGGGCCATCCCAGGGCCACCACTATGTGGACTTCCGCACCGGCGAGCTGGTGGAGTCCGACAGTGCCTACGAACACCCGCAGCCGCACGCCTGCTTCATCCAGTCGGTCGCCGACGACCTGGTGAACGGCGGCGGCATCATGGACCTGTGGGTGCGCGAGGCGCGCCTGTTCAAGTACGGCTCGGGCACCGGCACCAACTTCTCCGCCCTGCGCGGCGAAGGCGAAGCGCTGTCGGGCGGCGGCAAGTCGTCCGGCCTCATGAGCTTCCTGAAGGTGGGCGACCGCGCGGCCGGTGCCATCAAGTCCGGCGGCACCACGCGGCGGGCGGCCAAGATGGTGACGGTGGACATCAATCACCCGGACATCGAAGCCTATATCGACTGGAAGGTGACCGAAGAGCAGAAGGTGGCGGCGCTCGTCGCCGGCTCCAAGCTGTGCGAGCGCCACATGCGCGCCGTCATGCACGCCTGCTGGGAAGGGGCGGAGCTGATCGAGGCGGCAGACGATGCGCGCTTCGATCCCCAGGCCAACCGGGCGCTGAAGCGGACGGTGAAGGCAGCCCGGCGGGCGCTGATCCCCGACAACTACATCCAGCGGGTCATCCATTTCGCCCGCCAGGGCTACCGCGACCTGAAGTTCCGCACCTACGACACCGATTGGGATTCCGAAGCCTACCTCACGGTGTCCGGCCAGAACTCCAACAACTCGGTGCGGCTGTCCAACGCCTTCATCGAGCAGGTGCTGGACGACGGCGAGTGGCAGTTGACGGCGCGCCGCACCGGCAAGGTGACCAAGACCGTGCGCGCCCGCGACCTGTGGGACAAGATCGGCGAAGCCGCCTGGCAGTGCGCCGACCCGGGCGTGCAGTTCGACACCACCATCAACGAGTGGCACACCTGCCCCGCCGGCGGGCGCATCAACGCGTCCAACCCCTGCTCGGAGTACATGTTCCTCGACGACACGGCGTGCAACCTGGCCTCGCTCAACCTCATGCAGGTGCGCCGGGCCGACGGCAACGTCGATATCGCTGCCTACCGCCATGCCTGCCGGCTGTGGACCGTCACGCTGGAGATTTCGGTGCTGATGGCGCAGTTCCCGTCGCGCCGCATCGCCGAGCTGTCCTACGAGTACCGCACGCTGGGCCTCGGCTTCGCCAATATCGGCGGGCTGCTGATGGCCAGTGGCGTGCCCTACGACAGCGACGCCGGCCGGGCGATCTGCGCTGCGCTGAGCGCCGTCATGACGGCAACATCCTACGCCACGTCGGCGGAAATGGCCGAGGAGCTGGGCACCTTCCCAGCCTACGCCGCCAACCGCGAGGCCATGCTCAAGGTGATGCGCAATCACCGCCGCGCCGCCTATGGCGAAGCCGACGGCTTCGAGCAGCTTTCGGTGGCGCCGGTGCCCTTCCAGGCTGGCGATTGCCCCGACCCCGCGCTCGCCGAAGCCGCCCGCACGGCTTGGGATGAGGCAGTGGAGCTGGGCACGCAGCACGGCTTCCGCAATGCCCAGGCCACGGTGATCGCCCCCACCGGCACGATCGGCCTGGTGATGGACTGCGACACCACCGGCATCGAGCCCGACTTCGCGCTGGTGAAGTTCAAGAAGCTGGCCGGCGGCGGCTACTTCAAGATCATCAACCGCGTGGTTCCCGAAGCGCTCGCCGGGCTCGGCTACGAACCGGCGGAGATCGAGGACATGGTGGCCTACGCGGTGGGCCACGGCACGCTGGAAGGCGCTCCGGCCATCAACCCGGACAGCCTGCGCGCCCGCGGCCTGCCGCCGGCCGCCCTGGAACGCCTGTCCTCCGCACTCGCCAGCGCGTTCGACATCAAGTTCGCCTTCAACCGCTGGACCCTCGGCGAAGAGGTGCTGATCGGCAATCTCGGCGTGCCGGGCGACAAGCTCGACGATCCCAACTTCGACCTGTTGTCCTATCTCGGCTTCACCCGTGCGGAAATCGCTGCGGCCAACACCTATTGCTGCGGCGCCATGACGCTGGAGGGCGCCCCCCACCTGAAGGCCGCGCACCTGCCGGTGTTCGATTGCGCCAACCCCTGCGGGCGCACCGGCACCCGCGCACTTTCCTGGCAGTCGCACATCCGCATGATGGCGGCCGCCCAGTCCTTCATCTCCGGCGCCATCTCCAAGACCATCAATATGCCCAACGGCGCCTCGGTGGCCGACTGCAAGGCGGCCTACCTGATGTCGTGGGAGCTGGGGGTGAAGGCCAACGCGCTCTACCGCGACGGCTCCAAGCTCTCCCAGCCGCTCGCCGCCCAGATCCTGGAGGACGACGAGGACGAGGACTTCATCGAGGAGCTGATGGCGGCCCCGCGGGCGGCCCAGGCGCCGCTGGTGGCCGAACGCGTCATCGAGCGCGTGATCGAGCGGGAAGTGGTGCGCGAGCGGCCGCCGGGACGGCGCGGCCTGCCCAACCGGCGCAAGGGCTACACCCAGAAGGCCACGGTGGGCGGCCACAAGGTGTACCTGCGCACCGGCGAGTTCGACGACGGCCGCCTCGGCGAGATCTTCATCGATATGCACAAGGAAGGGGCCGCCTTCCGCTCGATGATGAACAACTTCGCCATCGCGGTGTCGCTGGGCCTGCAATACGGCGTGCCGCTGGAGGAATTCGTCGAGGCGTTCACCTTCGTCCGCTTCGAGCCCTCCGGCCCGGTGCAGGGCAACGACGCCATCAAGATGGCCACCTCGATCATCGACTACATCTTCCGCGAGCTGGCGGTGAGCTACCTTGCCCGCAACGATCTCGCCCACGCCTCGCCGGAAGACCTGCGGCCGGACAGCATGGGCCGCGGCAACGGCTCGGGCGGCGGCGGGGCATCGGAGCAGGCGGTGGAGCAGCGCATCGTCTCCAACGGTTTCGTGCGCGGCCAGATCCCCAATCTGCGGGTCTTGGACGGCGGCCGCGCCGGCACGGCCCTGGCGCTGGCGGAAGACGCCATGGCGGCGCTGGATACGATGGCGGAGCCCAACTCGCCGACGGTGACCGCGCTGGATGCGTCGGTGGCGGTGCGCGAGTCCGTGGCGGTGGCCCATGTGCACCACGAGCACCACCATCACCACGAGCCGGCGCCGAGCAGCCGGGAACTGGCGGTGCGCGAAGCCCGCGCCAAGGGCTATTCCGGCGATCCCTGCCCGGAATGCGCAAACTTTACGCTGGTGCGCAACGGCACCTGCCTGAAGTGCGACACCTGCGGCTCCACCACCGGGTGCAGCTAGAGTATCCGTGTTGATCAAGCGAGTTTTAGCGCCCAGCGGCGGTCGGCTTTGAGGAGCGCCTGGCCGGACGTCGTGCTCTCGATAATCGAAACTGCGAGCATTGATCCGGCCTGATGGAGCGCGAAGCGATTCCATCAGATCGGATCATACTCTAGCCGCTGTCGCAGCCGGCCGGTGACGGGGCGCGGCGGCAAGTCCGGCCGCGCCGGAACCGTTGGGCGCGTGCCGCGTTCTTCCGTTCGTCAACATGCCACTCTGCAGGGCCGGACCTCTACCGTCCGGCCCTGCGGCCGCGGGGGCAGCATCAACGGAAGGACCATCCGAATGTCTGTGAAGACCACGAATGATCTGCTGCTCGATGAACTGCGCGACCTCTATCACGCTGAAAAGCAGCTCCTGAAGGCTTTGCCGAAGATGGCCAAGGCGGCCAAGAACGCCAAGCTGCAGGACGCCTTCACCCATCACCGCGAGGAAACCCAGGGCCAGGTGGACCGCCTGGAACAGGTGTTCGACCTGCTGGGCAAGGCCGCCCGCGCCAAGCGCTGCGAAGCCATGGCCGGCCTGATCGAGGAAGGCGAGGAGATGATGGAGGAGATCACGACGCCGGAGGTGCTCGACGCCGCCTTGATCACCGCCGCCCAGAAGGTGGAGCACTACGAGATCGCCAGCTACGGCTCCGCCCGTGAGTTGGCCGACTCGCTCGGTCTGGCCGACGTGGCGAAGCTGCTGGACGAGACGCTGGCCGAAGAGAAGGCCGCGGACAGCAAGCTCAATGCGCTCGCCATCCAGTCGATCAACAAGGCGGCCCTCACCGTCGCGGCGTAGGTCGACCGGCAGTCCCGGCGGTCAGGGCTGCGGCACCCCCGCAGGCCCGGCCGCCGGATCGCCGGCTTCCGAACAGGGATCGGGGCTGTCCACCAGCCCCGTCCCGCCAATGCCGCCATCGGGGTCCGTCTCCACCTGGCAGGCCGGAACCGGCCCAGGCACGGGCGGGTCGCCGGCGCACCCCACCAGCACCAAACCTGCAACGAGGGCGGCCCAGAGCGCTCTCATGACGTTTCCTCTCCATCCGTCCCCGGCTCGGTGAACACGAAGGCGCCGCACCGGAACCGCCCGGTGGCGTCGGCGCGCATGCGGTCGCCGTCCTGGCGCGCCAGGGCTTCGGCGTTGAGCGCTTGCAACACCTCGCTCTGGAGGCGCCGGGCCAGCGCATCCAGGGCGTCCAGCGACTCCGCCGACAGCCGGTTATAGTGCACCGCGCGTTCGAAGAAGGGGCCGGGCGCCGGTGCAGCCAGCACATTGGCCACCGCCGCTTCGGCGTGATCGCCCAGGTTGGCGCCGAAATAGCCGAGCAGCGCCGCCTCGTCGCGTCCGGCCAGGAAACTGGCCGACACCAGCGTCACCCGGTCGGTCTCCCGGTCATGGGCGACCAGGCCGCGGGCGACCAGCTCATCCAACAGGGTGCGCGGGTGGACATCGCGCGTCACGCTCGCGCACAGCTCCTCGAACGACCGTGTTCCTGCCCCCGCCTGGCGCGCAAGCGCGGCTGGACGGCCCGCGCTGTCGTGGTAGCCGGGATCGCCCGACCAGCGGGCCAGCACGCGGGGCAGGGGGCCGGCCTGCCAAGGTGCTGCCGGGTCCGGTGGGGCGGCACGGATCGCCTTGACGTCGCGGCGCTGCAACCCGGTCAGCACGCTGACCCGGCTGTCGGTGGGTTTGGCGCCCTCCGCCGCCGCCTTGGCCTCGGCCTCCGCCACGAACAGCGTTTTCAACAGGTCGGAGGTGTCGGGAAACCGCAGGCCCCGCGCGATCATCGCCCGCACCAGGGGGCGCAGGATGCGCGCCAGCGCCGCGGTGTGGGGAGAGGAAGGGCCGGAAGGACTCGGGTCTGCCATTGAATGGGCAATTAGCCCATTTGCATCTGGACGGCAAGGTCCGGCTCGCCTAGGATAAATGGGCAATTTACCCATTTACTGGAAAGACGTGCCATGTCCCGCATCCTCGCTTGCACCGTCCTGGTGGTGCTGACCGCCTGTGCCCATACCGTCCAAACCACCTCCGGGGCCGACTATCTGCGCCGCTACGAAGCCGCCGCGGTCGCTGCCGGCGGTGACCCGGAGATGCCCGAGGCCGTGCGGCAGGCCGCGTCGGTGGAGCCGTTGCTCACCCTGCCGGGCCGCTTCGGACTGGCGCGCATCGTCAACGGCGCACTCACCGTCGTTCCCGCGGAGGAGATGGAGCTGTGGACCGAGTTCGCCGGCCGCCACCGGGCCATGGGCGAATTCGTCCCCATAAGTCCCCTGGTGGCGGCCCTCGCGCACCAGCCGGAGAGCCTGGATGGGCCCGGCCGCTTCCTGCCGGAGAGCCGCGTCCACGACCTGGTGGCGGCGATCCGCGAAGGGGCGGCGCGCCAGCATGTCGATGCCGTGCTGATCTATGAGGTGGGCGCGCGGGACGAAAGCACGCGCACCCTGCTGGCGCTGGCCGATCTCACCCTGATCGGCGGCGCCATCCTGCCGACCCGCCATGTCACCGCCTATGGTGCCGCGGACGCTCTGCTGGTCGACGTGCGCAACGGCTATCCCTACGGCACGGCCAGTGCGGAAACCGATCTCGGCGGCTTCACCACCATGTTCGACGAGGGCGACCGTGCCCGCGAACTGCGCACCGACGCTGTGCGCGCGGTGGTGGCCGCCCTGATCCCGGAGGTCGACCGCATGGTGGGCGAGCTGGTGGAAGAGATGGCGGCCCGGCGCCTCCGCACCGCGGGGTGAGGCGGTGGTGGGGCAGCCGGCCGGCCTATCCGCCCGGCCGCGGGATCGATGGCGCGTGCAGGCAGTAGCCGGGGCGGTGCAGTACGCCGGTGCCGGACACCGTGGTGGAGCAGGTGGTGGCGTCGCCGCAGCCGGTCAGCAGCACGGCCGCCAGGCACACCGCCATGCCCGCCGCCATGCCCGCCGCCATGCACGCCTTGGCGATTGGATGCGTCATGTTCCGGTCACTCCCGCGTCTGGCGCCATGGTCTCACCCGCCCGGCCGCGGGATCAGGCCGGCGCCGGCCAGGAACTCCACCACCACCGGCGTGATGTTGTCCACGATCACCGCCACGCCCTCGGCGTTGGGGTGCAGCCCGTCCGGCTGGTTCAAGGCCGGATCGGTCGCCACGCCCTCCAGGAAGAACGGATAGAGGGGCACGCCGTAGGTCTCCGCCAGGTCGGGATAGATGCCATCGAACTCGGCCGCGTATGTGTCGTCCAGGTTGCGCGCCGCATACATGCCCGCCAGCATCACCGGTACATCGTCTTCCTGCAGCCGTTCGACGATGGCGGCCAGATTGGCGCGCGCCTGGGCGGGATCGAGACCGCGCAGCATGTCGTTGGCGCCCAGCTCCACCAGCACCGCGTCGGGACCGTCCGCCAGCGCCCATTCCAGCCGGGCGCGGCCGCCCGCCGTGGTGTCGCCCGACACCCCGCCGTTCAGCACCTCCACCTCGTAGCCCAACGCGTTCAGGGCCGCTTGGAGCTGGTCGGGGAAGGTGTCGCCGTCGGGCAGGCCGTAGCCGTGCGTCAGGCTGTCGCCCAGCGCCAGCAGCCGCACCGGATCGGCCAAAGCGGGGCTCGCCTGCGCCAGGACTGTGGCGGCAATCAGTAGAGCGGCAGCCAAGCCCGTCAACTTGAAAGCCAATTCGCCCGGCATATGTGCGCTGGCACGGGGGCGGTCTGGACGGCTGAAGGGCACAAGCATGGCGGATCCGATGGAGCTGGGGTCAGAGCGCCCGCCGAGCATCGCGCTCAGCGACGTCCATGTGGAGCTGCCGAGCGGTGCGGGACCCGTCACCATCCTGCGCGGTCTTGACCTAACTGTGGCGGCCGGAGAGATCGTCGGCGTCGTCGGTCCGTCGGGCGCCGGCAAGTCGACCATGCTGATGGTGATCGGCGGGCTGGAGCGGCCCACCAGCGGCCGCGTGGCGGTGGCCGGCCGCGAATTGACCGGGCTCGGCGAGGACGATCTGGCGCGCTTCCGGCGCGACCATGTGGGCATCGTCTTCCAGAACTTCCATCTGGTGCCGACCATGACGGCGCTGGAGAACGTGGCGATCCCGCTGGAGTTCGCCGGCCGGGCCGATGCCTTCGCGCGGGCCGGCGAGGCGCTGGCGGCGGTCGGCCTCGGCCACCGGCTCACCCACTATCCCAGCCAGCTTTCCGGCGGCGAGCAGCAGCGCACGGCCCTTGCCCGCGCCTTTGCGCCCGGCCCCGGCCTGGTGCTGGCCGACGAGCCCACCGGCAACCTGGACGGCACCACCGGCGGTGCGGTGATGGACCTGATGTTCACCCTGACGCGGCAGCGCGGCGCCAGCCTGATGCTGATCACCCACGATGCCGAGTTGGCCGGGCGCTGCGACCGCGTGGTGCACCTGGAGGACGGCCGCATCATGGATCACGGTAGCCCGGCAGGGGCGGCAGGGGCGGCGGCGGTCCGCTCGGCAGGGGCGGGATGATCGTCGGCACCCAGGCGCTGCGGCTGGCCCGCCGGGAGCTGCGCGGCGGCCTTCGCGGATTTCGCGTGTTCATCGCCTGCCTGGCGCTGGGCGTGGCCGCCATCGCCGGGGTGCAGACGGTGGCCGGCGGTATCCTGGAGGGGCTGGAGGCGGACGGGGCGGCGATCCTCGGCGGCGATGTCGCCGGCATGATCCGCTACGCCGAAGTGGCGCCGGAGGTGCGCGCCTACATCGCCGAAACCGCCACCGTCTCCACCAGCCGCGAGCTGCGCGCCAATGCCCGCCGGGTGGACACCGGCGACCCCCTGCTGGTGGAGCTGAAGGCGGTGGACGGGCGCTACCCGCTCTACGGCACGGTGGACCTGGAGGGCGGGCTGCCCCTGGCGGATGCGCTGGCGCAGGTGGACGGCGTATGGGGGGCCGCCCTGGAGAACTCCGTCCTCGACCGGCTGGAGCTGGCGGTGGGCGACCGCCTGCGGGTCGGCGACGAGGAGTTCGAAATCCGTGCCACCATCGCCCACGAGCCGGACCGGGCGGGCGGTACCGCCATCGCCTTCGGGCCGCGCCTGATGATCGCCGATGCGGCACTCGACGCCACCGGGCTGGTGCGCCCCGGGGCCATGATCGCCCACCACTACCGCATGCGCCTGCCCGAGGGGGCGGACGCCACGGCCTACCGAGAAGACCTGCAGGACCGCTTCCCCGATGCCGGCTGGCGGCTGCGCGACCTGTCGGACGCCGCCCCGCAGCTCCGCCGCACCATCGAACGGCTGGCCATGTTCCTTACCCTGGTGGGGCTGACGGCCCTGCTGGTGGGCGGGGTCGGCGTCGGCAACGCCATCAAGGCGTATATGGACGGCAAGATCGCCACCATCGGCACGCTGAAGACGCTGGGGGCGCCGAGCGCCGTGATCTTCCAGACCTACCTGGCGCAGGTGCTGGCGCTCGCCGCCATCGGCATCGCGCTCGGGCTCGTCATCGGCGGCCTCGCCCCGGTGGTGCTGGGCGGCGTGATCGCAGAGCTGCTGCCGGTGACGGTGGAGCTGGGCATCCACCCCGGCGCCCTGGCGTCGGCCGCCGGCTTCGGCGTGCTGATTGCGCTGGTCTTTTCCATCTGGCCCTTGGCGCGGGCGCGCGACGTGCCGGCCGCCGGCCTCTTCCGCGACCTGGTGGCGGGCGACCACGCACGGCCGCCGCTGCGCTTCGCCGTCGCCATCGTTGGCTTGGCCGCGGCGCTGGCCGGGCTGGTCATCGCCACGGCGGAGCGCCCGGCGTTCGCCGCCTGGTTCGTCGGCGGGGCGCTCGCCGCCGTCGCCCTCTTCCGCCTGGCCGCCTGGCTGGTGATCGCCGGGGCCCGGCGGGCGGGGCGGCCGCGCCGGCCGGGGCTGCGCCTGGCGCTCGCCAATCTCTGCCGGCCGGGAGCCCCCACCGGCGACGTGGTGCTGTCGCTCGGTCTCGGGCTCACCGTGTTGGTGGCGATCGCGCTCATCGAATCCAACATGTCGCGCCAGGTGCGCGAAACCATCCCGGCCGACGCGCCGGACCTCTTCTTCGTCGACATCCAGCCCGACCAGATCGAGCCGTTCGCGGCCCTGGTGGCGGGCTGGCCCGGCACCGGCCCGCTCGACCGCGTGCCCAACCTGCGCGGCCGCATCGAGCAGGTGAACGGCATGCCGGCGGCCGATGCGGTGGTCGACCCCGACCACGCCTGGGTGCTCAACGGCGACCGCGGCGTCACCTACAGCGCCACGCAGCGGCCCGAGCACACCATCACCGCCGGCGCCTGGTGGACCGAGGACTATGCCGGGCCGCCGCTGGTCTCCGTCTACGCCGACGTGGCCGACGCCTTCGGCATCGGCGTCGGCGACCGCTTGACCGTCAACGTGCTCGGCCGGCCCATCGAGGCGGAAATCGCCAGCGTGCGCGACATCGATTGGCAGAACATGCGCTTCAACTACACGCTGGTGTTCTCGCCCGAACCGCTGGTCCACGCGCCGCACACCTACCTCGCCAACGTGCAGGTGGACGAGGCGGAGGAAACGGGGCTGACGCGCGCCGTCGCCGAAGCCTTCCCCAACATCGCCGTGGTGCGGGTGCGCGACGCGCTGGACACGGTGAATGCGATCTTGGAGCAGATCGGCGCCGCGGTGCGCACCATCGCCGCCGTCACGCTCGCCGCCGGCACCCTGGTGCTGGCCGGAGCGGTGGCCGCCGGGCACCGCCGCCGCGTCTACGACGCCGTGGTGCTGAAGGTGCTGGGGGCGACCCGCTGGACGGTGCTGCGCGCCTTCCTGCTGGAATACGGATTGCTGGGCGCGCTCACCGCCGCCATCGCCGCGGTGCTGGGCACGGTGGCCGCCTGGGCGGTGCTGACCTTCGTGATGGATATCGAGTGGACCTTCCCGCCGGCACCGGTGGCGGCGGTGGCGGTTCTCGCCACGCTGGTTACCCTGTTGCTGGGCTTTGCCGGCACCTGGCATGCCCTGGGACAGAAATCTGCCCCATTGCTGCGCAACGAGTGATGGCCCGAAATCGCCGCGCGGCGAGCCACTGCGGCCTTCCGCGCGGGTCGATATGGGTTGAACTGGACCACCAGTCGGACAATATGCTGCGCAGATCCGCTTTTCAGACTTGTGAGGGCACTATGGTGAACGGTCCACAGAACCATTTCCGGTCGGCCTATGCCGGGGCGATCGACCGGGCGGAGGTCGATGCGGGCCTCCGCGCTTACATGCTCCGGGTCTACAACTACATGGCCACGGGCCTGGCGGTGAGCGGCCTGATCGCTTGGGTCATCGCCAACGTGCCGGCGGTCACGCAGATCTTCTACACCCCCGTCGGCTACACGATGGCGGGCAACATCGCCTATTCGCCGACGGTGCTCGGCATGATCGGCATGTTCGCGCCCCTGGGCGTGCTGCTGATCGCCATGTTCGCCGGGCGCAACTGGAGTGCCGGCACCACCCAGGCCATGTACTGGCTGTTCGTGGCGCTGCAGGGCGTTTCCCTGTCGATCCTGCTGTTCGCGTACACCGGCGAAAGCGTCGTACGCGTGTTCTTCATCACCGCGGCGGCCTTCGGTGGGCTGAGCCTCTACGGCTACACCACCAAGCGCAACCTGTCGGCGATGGGCAGCTTCCTCATCATGGGCCTGATCGGCCTGCTGGTGGCGGCGGTGGTGAACATCTTCCTCGCCAGCTCCATGCTGAGCTTCGTGATCTCCGCGGCTGGCGTGCTGATCTTCTCCGGCCTGATCGCGTACGACACCCAGCGGATCAAGGACGCGTACGTCGCCGGCTTCGGCTCGCGCGAGATGGAGACCAAGGCGGCCGTGTGGTCGGCCCTGGCGCTCTACATCAACTTCATCAACCTGCTCCAGTTCCTGCTGATGATCCTCGGCAACCGGCAGTAGCCGGAGCAGTCGCGTAGGTGCCGCATCCGGGTCCCCTCGGGTGCGGCGGGAAGCCCGGCGGCGCCTACCGCCGGGCTTCGTCCGTTCTGGCCAAGGCCGCCGGTTGATGGAACAGTGGCGGGTGCCGGCAACCGGTGTCCGCTCCGCCCTGCAACCGATGGCACAAGCAGCAAAACTCCCATGACCGACCCCCCGGGTCTGCGCAGATGGGCCGACGAGCAGCGCCGGGACACGGGCCTGCCGTACGGCGGGCCGACCGCGCCGCTGCCGGGGCCGACGGCGCTGGCGCTGCCGGGTGCCGCCTCCATGGTGGCACGCTCCATGGCGGTGTCGATGCGCCTGCTGCCGCTGCTCAGCCGCATCGTTCGGCCGGTCTCCGAGTTCTTCCTACCGGCCGCGCCGCTGGTGGACCGCATCGCGCCGCTGCTCGCCCCAGGGCAGACGGTGCTCGACTTGGGCTGCGGCAAGGGGGGCATCGCCCAGCGCTTCGCCGCGAAGGCGCCCGTGCTGGTGACCGGTGTGGACGCCCATGCGCCCTTCATCGAAGCTGCCCGCCGGCAGGCCCTCGGCACCGCCTGCGGCGAGCGCTGCACGTTCCTGGTGGACGATGTTACTGCTCCCGGACCGTGGATGCGCCCGGCCGACCTGGTGCTGGCGCTCGGGGTCGGACCGGTCTACGGCGCGCTGGAGGTGACGCTGGAATTCCTCGCCACCCTGGTCAACCCCGGCGGCACGCTGGTGTGGGGCCGCTTGGAGGCGCCGGGGGCGGCCGACCGGGTGGTGGCACGCGCCCGCGCGGTGCTCAACCAAGCCGGCCTGGCGCTCTACCACGTGCAGACGGACTGGTCTGGGGCCGACCGGGCGGTGCTGGCCGACCGGGCCCGCGTACTGGCCGACGAGGTAAGGGCACTGACCGTGCGCTCGTCCAGCTATGCACCCGACCTGGACGATTTCGCGAAGACCTGGACCGACGGCGTGCCGCGGCCGGGCCGCCTGCCGGTGGTATTGACGGCCCGCAGGACAGATCGCTGAACGCGTCGGAACCGGAGATCGTAAACATCCCGGCGCCGCGGTAGGCGGCCCGACCGAGGCGAATCATGGGTTGGCCCGACGCTTCGCACCGAAAGCCTTGGGCGCAGGCCGCGGAATACCGCCCGATCGGTCCAATGGCTTCCCTAGGCGCCGGTTTCTGGTATAAGCCCGCGGCAAGACATTCCATACCGAGCGAGAGGGAATCATGAAGGCCGTTGTGGCGGCGATCGTTTTGGCGTTGATGCTGGCCGGCTGCGTGAGCGAGGGCGGCAGTCCGAACCCGGCCCCCGTGACCACTGCGCCGCCGCCACCGCCGCGGTCTGGCGATTCCCTCTTCCCGGAGCTGGCGGAGTTCGAACCGCACATCACCGAAGGTGGGGGCTGCGTGACGGAGCGGGAGATCACCGCGGAGCAGTTCATTGCCTTCCGCACCGCCATGATGGTGACCGGGCTCACCTGCCGCACCGCCTACAATACCGGCGAGGACGTGTTCGGCACCTACCAGCAGTTCACCGTCGATAACGCCCAGCGCCTGCGCGAGACCCAGACCCTGATCGGCACCTACCTGGCGCGCTACCAGCCGGGCAATTCCAGCCGGCTGTTCGACACCTACCAGACCCAGTTGGCCAATGCCGAAGCGTTGCTGGTGACGGCGGTGAGCGCGTCGCGCTACTGCCAGGCCCAGCGCGAGCGCTTCTATCGCTTGGCCGAAGCGACGCCGGAAGAGCTGGAGCGCATCCTCGATCTCGCCGTGGAGCGCTATCGCGACTCCTACCTGATCTGCAGCTAGGCGCTGGGAAGCCAGCCGGCCGGATAGCGCCGTGACCGGGATTGCCGCCGCCCTGTCGAACGCCACGGTGCTGTTGGGGCTGGCGGTGATCGTGCTGGTTATCCTGGTACTGTTCGTCGCTTGGGCGAGCCGCTGGCAGCTCCGCCGGCAGCAGGAGTTCGTACGGCGCCAACAGGCCGATATCCTGGCGCAGCAGACAGATCAATTCACCCGGGCCCAGGCGACGCGCGAGGCCATTCTTTCAGCGCTTGAGCGGCAGACGGACCTGCTGCAGGAAATCCGCGACCGCTTGGCCGGACGCTGACGGGGGCCTCAGGCGTCCGCGTCTGCCGGCGAGGCGTCGGAGAGCGCTGGCCGCACCGGGGGCGGCGCCGCCGCAGCCGCGGCCTTGCCAGGTGGGCTGGGCAGGCGCGCCAGCATCGCCCCGCCGGCGACGATGAGCACCGAGCCGGCGACGGTGGCAAGCGTCGGCACTTCGGCAAAGCCGATCAGGCCGATCAACGCTGCGAACACGATCCAGCTATAGCCCACCGGGCCGACCACGGAGACGGGCGCCAGGCGATAGCCGCGCAGCGTGCAGTACTGGCCGCTGATGGAAATCGGTCCCAGGATCAGGAATCCCAGGATCGCCGGGTCCGCACCCAACGGGCCGGTGGCCCCGATATCCGGCCAGGTGGCGAGCGCCGGGCCGCCCAGCAGCAGCATCCCGAACAGGTTGACGAAGAACAGCACGTTGAGCAGCGGCTCGGACACCGCCAGCACGCGGATCAGGATGCTCTCCAGCGCGATCAGCACTGCCCCGGCGAAGGCCAGGGCCGCGGGCAGGGCGTAGGCGGCATCGAGCTCGGCAAAGGCGCCGCGCCCGGCCACCACCACGCCGCCGCCCAGCACCGAAACGGCGATGGCGAACCAGTGGCGGCCGCTCACCACCTCGCCCAGCAGCACGATCCCCAGCGCCACGATCAACAGGCCGTCCAGCATGCCGATGGCGGTGGCGTCGGCGATGGGCATGGTGACGGCGGCCTGGATGGCACACATGCCGCCGGACGCCCCGCACACCGTCCGCAGCGCATGGGTGGCCACGCGCGCCGGCCGCGTCCGCCCCACCGGCTGGCGGCGCGCCGCCACGATGGTGCCCACCACCGCGAAGCCGCCGACATAGCGCAGGAACAGGATGTGCAACGCCGTCACCTCCGCCGGTGCCAGGCGGCCGGACGCGAAGGTGAGGCTGAACAGGCCGGTGCTGAGCGTCACCCAGAGAACCGCGGCGAGTTGCGAGCGGGCATGTTCTGACGTCATGGATCTTGCACCGGGGCAGCGGCTGGCCGACAGTTTGAAGCACCATGTGCGCTGAATAGTGGTTGGCTGGCGAGCCAGGCTTGCTTGGCAGTAGAATGATCTAGAATCATGCAGAGCACGGTTTCGACCCTGCCGCTGGCGGCGATCCGCGCCTTTGAGGCGGCGGCGCGGCTGGGCAGCATTCGCGGCGCGGCCTCGGCACTCGGCGTCACGCCGGCGGCGGTGAGCCGGCACATCCAGGGTCTGGAGGGCTATCTCGGCACCGGGCTGTTCCGGCGCAGCCACAACGCCATCCGCCTCACCCCGGCCGGCCGCCTGCTGCTGGACGCAGCGACGCCGGCGCTGGATGGGTTGGCGGTGGCGGTGGCGCGGCTGCGGCGGGAGGCCACGGAGGTCGTGGTGTCCGCACCCATCACCTTTTCCACCCGCTGGCTGATCCCGCGGCTGGGCCGCTTCCGTGCCGCGCATCCGGGCCTGCGCCTGCGCCTGGCCACCCACGAGACGGCGGACGCTGCGGGCAGCGATGCCGACGTGACCATCCGCTACCGCCGTGCGGATACCGGAACCCTGCCAGCGGGGGCGGTGCCGCTGTTCGCCGACATCTCCCTGCCGGCCGTCGCGGCCAGCCACGGCGGCGCGGCGTGGTGGGAGCACCCGGTGCTGGGCGCCACGCTGGACGGGTGGGACTGGTCCGCCTGGTGCCGCATCGTCGGCTTCGACATGGGCCGGCTGACGGTGGGCCATCGCCTGGACATCGACGATGCCGCGCTCGGCGCCACCATTGCCGGGCTGGGCGCGGCCCTGATCTCAGTACCCATGGCGTTGGAGGCATTCGACCAGGGGCTGATCCGCCCGGCCGGAGACGCCGCGGCGATGGGCAGCTACGATCTGCTGGTCACGGCACCGGCGGAGCGCTGGGCGGTCGCCCGCTTCACCGCCTGGCTCACCGAAGCGGCGGCGGAGACGCACCGGTCGATGCACGCCATGCTGGCCCGCCACGCCATCGGCCTGGCGGGGCCGAGCGCGGCGGATGAGCCATCCCACAGCGGGTGATTGAGCCGGCCCGTTTCAAGGACTAGAAGGGCGCATCATCAGACGGGCGGCCGCGACGGGCGGGCGCCCAGAATCGTACGACGGACGGCGACATGGCGGGCCATTCTCAGTTCAAGAATATCATGCACCGCAAGGGTGCGCAGGACGCCAAGCGCGCCAAGGTCTTCACCAAGCTGACCAAGGAAATCGTGGTGGCGGCCAAGCAGGGCATGCCGGACGCAACCATGAACCCGCGGCTGCGCAGCGCCATCGCCGCGGCCCGTGCCGCCAACATGCCGAAGGACCGCATCGACAAGGCGATCTCCAAGGCCACCGGCGGTGGCGACGACACCGACTACACGGAAATCCGCTACGAGGGCTATGGCCCGGCCGGGGTGGCCATCATCGTCGAGGCGCTGACCGACAACCGCAACCGCACCGCCTCTGAAGTGCGCTCGCTGTTTTCCAAGCACGGCGGCTCGTTGGGCGAGACCAACTCCGTCAGCTTCATGTTCGACCGGGTGGGCGAGGTGAGCTATCCCGCCGAGGTGGCCGACCACGACGCGGTGCTGGAAGCGGCCATCGAAGCCGGTGCGGACGACGTGCAGTCGGGCGACGACGGCCATGTGATCACCACCGCGGTGGAGGACTTCGCCGCGGTGCGCGACGCTCTGGAAGAAACCCTCGGGCCGCCGGAGGAAGCCGGCCTGGTGTGGCGCCCGCAGACCACCGTGGCGGTGGACGAGGAGCCGGCGGGCACGCTGCTGAAGCTGCTGGACGCGCTGGACGACAACGACGACGTCCAGAAGGTTCACGCCAACTTCGACATCTCCGAGGAGGTGATGGCGCGCCTCATGGGCTGACGGGTCTACGCCGCCGTTTCCGTCAACTGGTTCATGATCAGCCGCTTGGCCGGCTTCACCCGGCTGCCCAGGCGCAGCAGCACGGCACGGGCCAGCTTGGCCGGCACCGTCTCCTGGGTGTAGAGCCGCACGATGGCGTTGGTGCCGTGGTAGAGCGGCAGCGTGCGCTGGCTGTGGCGGCTGCTGTAGCGCGCCAGCGGTGCTGCGGCACCGATGTCGCCGCCGGTGCGCAGGGTGGCGGTCAACTCCTCCGCCAGGATGTCGGCGCCGCGCAGGCCCAGGTTGAAGCCGTGCGCCGTCACCGGGTGCATGCCCACCGCAGCATCGCCCACCAGGGCATAGCGGCGGGCGTGGAAGCGGTTGGCGTGCACCGCCACCAGCGGATAGGCGAAGCGCTCGCTCACCAGCCGCATCTCGCCGAAGCGGTGGCCGGTGCGGCGCATGATGTCGGCGTTGAACTCCGCCTCCGGCTGGTCGAGCACCGACTTGTCCTGGTCGCTGCCCACGGTGATCACGGCCGAGACCTCGTTGTCCGGCAGCGGCAGCACCGCCAGCGTGCGGCCGTAGTGGAAGCACTCCAGGGCGGTATCGCCGTGGGGTTTTTCCGCACTCATGCGGCAGACGATGCAGGTACGCCCGAAATCCAGCATGTTGGCGGGAATGCCCATCATCCGCCGGCTGGCGGAAAAGCGGCTGTCGGCGGCGACGATCAGGGGGGCCCGCAGCACCGTGCCGTCGCCCAGGGTCACCATGCCTTCGGCGGCATCGGTGCGCACATCCACCACCGAGGCGCCGGTCAGCAGGGTTACGCCCTCCATGTCCTTCACCGCCTCATAGGCCGCCTTGCGGATGCGGTGGTTGGAGATCATGAAGCCCAGCGTCTCCCGGCCGGCTTCGCGGTGGTCGAAATGCAGCGAGTAGCCCGACTTGCCGTTGAGCACGCGGGCGTGGCGGATGAGGGAGATGTGCGCTTCGGGGACGCGCTGCCACAGCCCGTGGCGCGCCATCAGCCGCCGCGAATGGTGGGTGAGCGCGATCTCGCGGCCGTCATAGGGCGGGTCGGCGAGGGCCGCTTCGTCCTGCCGGTCGATCAACGTGATGGCGAGCCCGCTGCCGTTGAGCGCGCGGGCAAAGCTCAGGCCGGCCGGTCCCGCCCCGATGACGACGATGTCGGTCCCCATGGCTCCCAGGTCTCCTTGAGCGGCAGGCCGGACGCAGCCTGCCTGGGGAGTATAGGACGCCTCACCGGAATGACGGAACGAAAGCGCGCAGGTCAGGCGGCCGCCTTCACCGCCAGCACACCCTTCAGCTCTTCGCCGAGGAAACGGGCGAGTGCGCGCATGCCGGCCCGGTCGGTTCCGGCAATGCCGGCGCGCTGCTCGGCTTCGCCGTTGTAGTTGGTGTTGGTGTTCACATCGTAGGTGTGGGCCATGCCATCGGCGTCGGTGACGAACTCGATCCCCGCCACCTCGATGCCGGCGGCCGCCAGAAAACCTTCGTAGCGGCGGCGCAGCTCGTCGGGGATGCGGTCGACCACCGTGAACTTGGGCGCGGCATCGGGCAGGGCGCAGGCATCGGCCGGGCACAGGTCGAACCCGCCCGACGTGTTCACCCGCACCGCGTAGTGGAAGGTCCCGCCGATGAACTCCGCCCGGGTGATCACCGGTTCCGGGGCCTGGACGTACTGCTGCACCAGATAGACACCGTCGATGGGAGCGGCGTGGTCGGCCCGGTCCAGCTCGTCGGCCAGCGCGTCGACGCCGTCGAACAGCTTGACGCCGAAGCCGGTGCCGCCGCGATTGGGCTTCACCAGGAAGGGCCGGCCGGCGAAATGGGCGCGCGCCGCCGCCAGCACCTGTTCGCGGCCGACCGCGGCCACCGTGGCCGGCGTGCGGATGCCGTGGGCGGCCAGCAGCGCGTATTGCCGGGCCTTGGAGACCTCCAGGTCGAGCGCGCGGGCGCTGTTGACCACCCGGCGGCCATGGGCGGCGAGCCAGGCGAGCACGACCGCCGTCAGCTCCGCGGCGTAGCGGTGGTTGCGGGTGTGGGAGGAGGCGCTCATGCGGTTGTAGAACACGCCCTCCGGCGGCGCTGCCGTCAGGTCCACGGTGCCGCGGTCGAGGAACCACTCCTCGTAGGGCAGGCCCATATCGGCGAACGCCTCGCGCAGGGGGCCGAGCCAGGCGCCGTTTTCGTGCAGAACGTGGATCTTCGGCATTGCGCGCATTCCTGCGGGAGTTTCGGAAAACAGTCATTTAATAGATGTGATAGGAATTTCAATACATGAGATCAGTGTATTAAATTGCCCTTATGGCAGGGTTGCGGCAGCCGGCGGGGCGCCTTATGGACGAGGCCGACAAAACCAACTCGTGAGGATGTCCCGATGGCCGCCACCGCCGACCGTTCCACGCTGACCCTCGAAGGCGCCGACCAGGTGATGGCGGCCGCCATGGCCTTTGCCGCAGAGCAGGGCTGGGCCGCCACCGTGTGCGTGTCGGACGGGGCGGGCGTGCCGCTGCTGGTGCGCCGGTCAGACGGCGCTTGGCCGGCCAGCGTGGACATCGCCATCGGCAAGGCGGCCACCGCCATCCGCTTCGGCAAGCCCTCCGGCGCGCTGGAGGACATGATCAACGGCGGCCGCACGGCCTTTGTCGGCACCGCCGGCGGCACGCCCCTGCGCGGCGGCGTGCCCATCAGCGTTGGCGGCGCGGTGGTCGGCTCCGTCGGCGTCAGCGGGCTGACGCCCGACAAGGACGAGCAGGTGGCCCTGGCGGGCGCGGCGGCACTCGGCTGACCCGACCGGCCGTCCCTCACAGCTTCGGCATCTACGGGTTGTCGTCGCCGTCCTCGTCCCCAGGTGTTAGGGATTGCCTGGTGACCTTGACGAGCATGGGAGGGCGGCGATGGCCGAGCCGCTGCGCATCGATATTTTTTCCGACGTCATCTGCCCGTGGTGCCTGATCGGCCGGGAACGGCTGCGCCAGGCGCTGGAGCAGCTCGACCCCGAGCTGCCGGTGGCGATCCGCTGGTTGCCGTTCGAGCTGAACCCCGAGATGCCGCGCGAGGGCATGGACCGGCGCGCCTATGCCGAAGCCAAGTTCGGCGGCACGGAGCGGGCGCGGGAGATCTATGCCCACATCGCCGAAGCCGGCCGCAGCGAGGGCATCCAGTTCGACTTTTCCCGCCTGGAGCGGACGCCGAGCACCTTCGATGCCCACCGCCTGCTGTGGCTGGCAAGCCGCATGGGGCTGGGCGACATCATGAAGGACGGGCTGTTCCGCGCCTATTTCCTCGACGGCCGCGACATCGGCGACCGTGCGGTGCTGGCGGAGCTGGCCGTCGCCGCGGGGATGGAGGGCGAGGAGATCTCCCGCTTCCTTGACAGCGACGAGGGCGAGGGGGCCGTGCGCGAGATGGAGTCGGTGGCCTACCAGATGGGCATCACCGGCGTGCCGTTCTTCATCTTCAACGGGCGCATCGGCGTCTCCGGCGCCCAATCGCCCGACGTGCTGCTGGAGGCGATCGCCCGCGCCTGTGAGCTGCTGCCCGACGACCTGCCGACGGCAGAGGCACCCCCGGCCGACTGATCGCGTGGGCCTATTGCCCCACAGCCCGTGACGGGTGCGACCGGGCGTTGACAGAACGCGCCGGTTCAGTCGTCATAATTGACCACTTTTTCTGGGGCGGGCGGAGCAATGGCCGAGGCCAAGGCGCGGATTTTCATCGATGGCGATGCCGGAACCACCGGGTTGCAGATCCGCGCCCGCCTGGAACCGCGCGCCGACATCGAGCTGCTGCGCATCGATCCCGCCCGCCGCAAGGACGCCGAAGCGCGGGCGGAGATGCTGAACGCCGCCGATGTGGTGATCTTGTGCCTGCCCGACGACGCGGCGCGCGAGGCGGTGGCGTTGATCACGACCCCCCAGGTGCGGGTGATCGATGCCAGCACGGCCCACCGCACCTCAGGCTCCTGGGTCTACGGGTTGCCGGAGCTGTCGCCGGTGCAGCGGGCAGCGGTGGCGTCGGCCCTCCGGGTCTCCAACCCCGGCTGCTACCCCACCGGGGCGGTGCTGCTGCTGCGCCCGCTGGTCGATGCCGGGATGCTGCCGGCCGCCCACCCGATCACCATCAACGCCGTATCCGGCTACACCGGCGGCGGCCGCAAGATGATCGAGGAGTTCGAGGGCGTGGACGGCACAGCCCCGGCGGGCCATCCCTTCCGGCTCTACGGCCTCGGCCTCGCCCACAAGCACGTGCCGGAAATCCATCTCCATGGCGGCCTGGCGCACCCGCCGCTGTTCGTGCCCAGCGTCGGGCGCTTTGCCCAGGGCATGCTGGTGTCGGTGCCGCTCGCCCTGCGGGCCCTACCGTCGAAGCCCGGTATCGCCGACCTCAGGGCGGCACTCACCGAACGCTACCGCGGCGAGCGCTTCGTGGAGGTGGCCGATGCGGCGGAGACGGCAGCCCTCGCCAGCCTGGCGCCGGAGGGGCTGAACGGCACCAACCGGGTGCGCCTCCACGTTTTCGGCAACGAGGACGACGGCCACGCCGTGCTGGTGGCGCTGCTGGACAACCTGGGCAAGGGGGCCTCCGGGGCCGCGGTGCAGAGCCTCAACCTGATGCTTGGGCGCGACGAGGCCCTGGGGCTGGAAGAGGGGACAGCGGCGGCGGCCGCCGCCTGAGCACCTCGGCATCCCTGCGACGGCCCCGTCAGGCCGCCTTGTGGTCGACCACCTCGCCGCGCGCCGGATAGTCGACCTTGAGCACGAAATCCAGCGCCCCCAGCACCTCGGCGAAGTTGGGCCGGGCAAACGGCATGGTCTGCACCGAGCCGAAATAGAGCGTGCCGTCCGGGCGCACCAGGAACAGGCCGGGCTCGGAAAACAGGTCCGGCTCCACGTGCCCGGTGGAGCTCTTGCCGCGGCTCGACGAAATGTAGAGGCCCCAGGCGCGCGCGCTGTCCAGGTCGAGCCCGTAGCCCAGCGGCAGCCGCTCGATCTTCCACAGTTCCTTGGCTTCCGCCGCGCGCTCCGCGGTGTCGCTGGAAATCGCGATCACCTCGACGCCGCGCTCGGCAAAGGCATCCAGCTTCTTGTCCAGGTCGGCCAGGTACTTGCCGCAGATCGGGCAGTGCAGGCCGCGGAAGAACACCACCATGGTGAAGTTGGCGGGTGTCCGTTCGGCCAAGGTCCAGGTGGTGCCGTCGAGCGTCGGCACGCTGAGGGCGGGAACCGGCTGGCGCGGCATCAAGGCAACGGGGCGAGGCATTACACGATCTCCTGTGTAAAAATATAGATTACACAAGAGGTTGGCGCAGCACCGCCGCCGATCAACCGACCGGCGGCGGACATCACGTGGAGTTTACGGCGGCCAGCCCACGGGACCACACGGGCCGGCCCGAGAGGTTCCCCGAAGGGTCCTACCAGGTCAGAGTCCGGATCGACGGATCGAACAGGTAGGTCTGCATGGTGTCCCAGCTCCCCATCTGGATGCCGGGGATGTAGTCCTCGGCGGACAACCCGGCCGCCGCAGAGCAGGTGGGGCAGGCAATCACGATGCCGCCGTCGGCGATGAAGTCCGCCAGCATCTCCTGGATCGAGCGGCCCTGGCCGTGCAACGCGCTGGGCACGTCGCCCTGTTGGTCGGCCACGGCCAGGTAGACGCCGCGGGAATTCAGCCAGATGACGACCGGCTCGATGCCGTTTGCCAAGGCCCGGCGATGGGCGAAGGAAATGGCCATGCCGGCCGGCCAGGTGTCGTCTGTGGTCAGGTTGATGAACAAGCCGGTGAGCCGGTCCTGGGCGGACGCCTGGAAGGGTGCCGCGGTGACGGCGATGAGGATGAGGACGACGGGCAGCAGCGCCCGCCGGAAACGAACGGTCATGGTAACCTCTGTCAGATCAGCGTGTGGGAGCGGCCCGCTGGGTCACTCGGTCGTGTGGCCGTGCATCGGCTCGGTGGCACTGTCGGCGGCAGTGTCGGCGGCAGTGTCGTCTGCCATGTCATCGGCCGTGTCGTCTGCCATGGTGTCTGCCGGCATGGTGTCGCCGTGTGACTCCGCCATGCCCTCCATGTGCCCGGCACCGTCCATCTCGCTCGTCTCGCCCATGTGCTCCATGCCGCCATGGGCACCGGCGGAGATGTCCTCCACCGACACCATCACGTCGATGGAGCCGGCACGCTCGAAGATGAGGGTGAGGGGGAACTCGTCGCCCTCCACCAGCGGCTCGTTGATCTCCATGAACATCACGTGATAGCCGCCGGGCTGCAGCTCCACGACGGTGCCGGCCGGCACCGGGATGCCGCCTTCCACCTCGCGCATGCGCATGACCCCATCCTCCATGATGTGGGTGTGCAGCTCCACGTCGGCGGACACCGGCGAACTGGCGCCCACCAGGATGTCGTCGGTGTCGCCGCTGTTGGTGATGGTCATGAAGGCGCCGCCGGCCCCGCCGACGCGCGGGTTCTCGCGGGCGAACGGGTGGTCGATGGTCAGGCCTTCGACATGGAACTCATGGGCCAGCGTTGGCCCGGCCGCCAGGCCCGCCAGCAGGCAGGCCAAGGCTAGGGTTTTCTTGGTCATCGGTCGGTCTCCCGAATAGGCCCCGCGGCCATGCCGCCGGGGCGGGCACCTCTCGCGGTGCCGCTCACACACACGCCATCAACGCCGCAGGGCGCCGAATGGTGTCTTGCCGTGACGTCAGGAGAGGACCGGCGGTCCGCGCCGCAGGTAGGCGGTCTGCCCGACCGACCAGCGCGGCCGCGTGCCGGCAGGCACCGGCGGGCAGCGGCCGATGGTAAGCGGCATCGTCAGGGCGGCGAGGAGGATGCCGGCCACGCCGAGGGCGACCATGCCGAGGGAGCTGGCGAGGCAATCCAGGCGGTCTTCGGGCGGTGGCAGCGGGGCGCCGGTGTCGGCATCGGCCGCCACCAGGCCCTGGGAGGTGCAGATCAGCACCTGCCCCGTGGCGCCCAGCGGTGCCCCGTGGAGAACCAGCACCAGCACCTGCGCGGCGAAGCCCAGCAGGGTCAGGTCACGCAGGATGATGGCGTGTCGGCGCAGGCGTCCCATGGCGTTGCTTTATCCGCCGCCGGTCGGGACGTCCAGCCCGAAGCATCTCACCTCAGGGTGTCGTGGGCGACCAGATCGGGGCGATGGTGGTGTTGGACACCTGGCCGGTGATCTCGATCGGCAGCGGCCCCCAGGCCACGCCGACCTCGCCGGTGAAGCCGATGAGCTGGCCGTTGTTGTTGAACAGGGCGGCGATGCCGCCGGTGAAGGGGGCGATCGAGGCGTTGAGGGCCACCGCATAGCACGTGCCGCCGAGCACCGAGGGGCCGCCGAAGACGAGGCTCAAGGTGATGGTGCCGGCCACCCCCAAGGTCAGGCCGGTGACGATGGCGGTGCTGCCGTAGAGGCCGATCTCCGGCAGCGTGGAGAAGTAGACGCCGCACCCGAACGCAGCGCCCACGCTGGCGGCGAATTGGCCCTGCGGGCCGATGGCGACGGTGAACACCCGGCCGTGGGCGGCGGCCGCGTGGGTGGATGGATGGGTGTAGACCTCGGTCATCGCGGTGCCGAGCCAGTAACCGCCGGCGGCCGAATTGGGCGCCAGCTTCACCGCAGTGCCGAGCAGCGGCTCGGTGACCGAGTTGGCCGGGGTGACGGTTCCGAAGGTGTACGCGTGGCCGTCGCCCATGGCGTAGCCGCGGAACGCCTGTTTCTGGATCATCGCGACGAATGCCGGATCGACCGACATAACCTGCTCCTCCTCCTGGCAATCGCACCGTGGCCCCGGCGAGCGGCCGGTCCATCGAGCTCTTAGTAAATTCCCGGCAGTTCCAGCATCGGCGGACCCGCCAGTGGTTCGACTTGTGCACCGCAATATTGTTAATTTTGGGTCCATGCGCCGGAAAAGTTGTGCCGGTGCGGAGGAGGCGACCGCGCCATCACCGCGGGGTGTCCGCATCACCGCCGCGCATGCCGACATTTGCGGCTTTGGCCGCGACTCAGGCGGCGACTTAGGCCGCAGCGCAGGGCCCGTGGCCCGCGCACCAGGGAAACGACCGGGCCCTGTGTTGCGGATTCGCGGCAGCTTTGTTTCGTTTCCGACGCATCACGGCGCAACAGGGTCAGCACCCCGGCGAAATACCTCTAGGCTTGAAAGTCCGGTTGGCCGTTGGGGGGCAAAGTCACCCGGCCAGCGTGCTGCACTGCAACGCCGGTGCCGGCGCGTACCGACCTGAAAACCCAAACAATAGGTGAGGGCTCATGGCTTCGGAAGACTTATACGAAACTGACTACGAGATCGGACAGGATAACATCCAGAAGTTCGGAATGGATGTTCACAATCCCGTCTTCCTGATCTCTGCGGCACTTGTGCTTTTGTTCGTGGTAGGTACGCTGCTTGTACCGGACTGGGCGCAATCGGTGTTTCAGAGCGCGCGCGGCTGGTCGATCAGCAACTTCGATTGGTTGTTCCTCGGGGCCGGCAATATCTTCGTAATCTTTTGCCTGGTGCTCATTGTGTTGCCGCTGGGCAAAATCCGTATCGGCGGCCAGGACGCCAAGCCGGAGTTTTCCACGATCTCCTGGTTCGCCATGCTGTTCGCCGCCGGTATGGGCATCGGCCTGATGTTCTGGAGCGTGGCCGAGCCGCTGGGCTACTACACAGACTGGTACGGCACGCCCTTGGGGGTGGAGCCCAACACGCCGGAAGCGGCCAGCACCGCCATGGGCGCCACCATGTTCCACTGGGGCCTGCACCCCTGGGCGATCTACGCTGTGGTCGGGCTGTCGCTGGCCTTCTTCACCTACAACAAGGGCCTGCCGCTCACCATCCGGTCGGCCTTCTACCCGCTGATCCAGGACCGCTCCTGGGGTGCGTTCGGCAATCTCGTCGACGTGGTGGCGGTGCTGGCGACCCTGTTCGGCCTGGCCACCTCGCTCGGGTTCGGCGCGCAGCAGGCGGCGGGCGGTCTGAACTACCTGTTCGGCATCGGCGGCGACGATGCCGGCGCGATGACCACGGAGGTGGCGATCATCATCGCCGTGACCACCATCGCGGTGTTTTCGGTGGTCCGCGGACTGGATGGCGGCGTCAAGCTGCTTAGCAACATCAATATGGCGATCGCCGCAGCCTTGCTGGCCTTCGTCATATTGGCCGGTCCGACTTTGGCGATCTTCTCCTGGGTGGGCACCACCGCCGCCGCCTACATCGAGAACATCGTGCCGCTCAGCCTGTGGTTCGGCCGCGACGACGGCTCGTTCATGCATGACTGGACGGTGTTCTACTGGGCCTGGTGGATTTCCTGGTCGCCGTTCGTCGGCATGTTCATCGCCCGCGTGTCCAAGGGCCGCACGGTGCGCCAGTTCATCATCGCGGTGCTGCTGGTGCCGACGATGGTCACTTTGGTGTGGATGTCGACCTTCGGCGGGTCGGGCCTGGAGCAGGCGATCGCCGGCACCGGCGCATTGGCCGAGGGCATCGGCGACTACACGCTGACCATGTTCCAGATGCTGGCGGAGCTGCCGCTCGCCACCATCACCTCGGTGATCGCCATCTGCCTGGTGCTGGTGTTCTTCATCACCTCGTCGGACTCCGGCTCGCTGGTGATCGACAGCATCACGGCCGGCGGCAAGGTCGACGCCCCGGTGCCCCAGCGCATCTTCTGGGCGGTGATCGAAGGCGTGGTGGCCGGCGTGCTGCTGTTCGTCGGCGGCGAAGCGGCCCTGTCGGCCCTGCAGGCGGCAGCGGTGACGGTGGGCCTGCCGTTCACGCTGGTGCTGCTGGCCATGTGCGTGGCCCTCTATCTCGGGCTTCAGCACGAATGGCGCTACGTGCTCAACGGCGGCAGTGCCGCCAGCGCTTCGGCGGCCGACGCCGAGTAGCTGCCGGACCAGCCTTGGGGCGCCCTGGCCGGCCGCAATGCCGGCCGGGGTGCCTGCCGGGGTGCCTGCCCCGGCCACCGATGGAGTCGGTCCGGGGCTACACCATGGAGAAGCCAGAAACACAACGGCCCGCCGCGGGTGCGGACGGGCCGTTGTGTATTCGAGGACCGAAGTAGCCGGAACAGGAGGTCAAGGCAATTGGGCGCAGACCCGATTGCCTGCGGTCTCGGCACGCTTTTCCACGACACCGCCGATCGGGCTGGCGCCCCGGCGGCTTACCTTTCAGGGGCGGCTAAGCCGCCCGCAGATTGGTGGCGGACGTCTTGTTGCGCCGCGGATCCCGGGTCAGTTCGTAGCTGATGCGCTGGCCTTCAACCAGCGTCTCCAGGTTGGAACGCTGCACCGCGGTGATGTGGACGAAAACGTCGGGGCCGCCCTCATCAGGCGTAATAAACCCGTAACCCTTGGTGGTGTTGAACCACTTGACCGTGCCGATAGGCAACTGCGTCCTCCGTCGTTAGCTTGTGGTACCACCCGACTCTCGGGCGATGCTTCGGTCTGGGCACTTGGACGCAGTGGCAGGCGAAAACCCAACTCGACATGCGGTCCAGTTCAGATTGCCGCCTACAGTCTGTCGAAATGGTTTCGGTTGCAAGCGACAATTCAGCAACAAAATGCGGCACTGCACAACGCCGTGGGCGGCCCGCGCCGGGCGCCTTGACTGACAACGGGGAGCTCTGCGGGGGTCGGCGGCCATCATTTGGCGTCCGACAACCTGGGGAGGTGGTACGACCGGCGAGCCCGGATCGCTCGGCCGGTGACCGGCGCGGCCCACGCCTGGGGTGTCTGGCGGACAAACGCAAACGGGGCGCCGGCTTGCCGCCGACGCCCCGCCCGTGTCGCGTCTTGTCCGAAACGCGTTACACGTTGCGGCCGTTGCCCACGGGATCGCGGCACACGCCACCGGTGTCCGAATCGGTGATGCCGCTGGCAAAGGCACGGCTGTTGCCGCGACCCTGTCCGCCCGGATCCGTCCAGGGGCCGTTGTCCACGTCGGTGATACCGGGCCGGCGCTGGCCCGGACCGCCGCGGCCGTTGCCGCCCGGATCGGAGATGTTGCCACGGTCCGCGTCGGTGACGCCGGAGCCGAAGGCACGGCAATAGCCGCGACCCCGGCCACCGGGATCGGTGACGTTGCCGTTGTCGCTGTCGGTGGTGGCGAGCGCCTCGTTGGAAGTGCCCAGGACCAAACCGGCGGTGCCGACACCGACGCCGACCGACAGGCCCATCATGTGCCGCCGGCCCATGGGCCGGGTAACGATATCGCCGTCGCTGAGCGTCGGCTTTTGCTTCGGATCTTCAGGATTGCTCATTGTCTCTCATCCCCTCCCGGTAGAAGACCGTCCAAGCATAGCTCAAGGGTTGCGCAGCCGCCAAGTCTAACCGCCGCGGCTGACGCAATCGTCAAGTCATAGGGCGGTGCAGCCCTTTTCACGCAGGAAGAGTGAGGAATTGCTGCACCAGCAAAGAGGCAGCCGGCATGCTCCATTGCCACAATTGTGGCAGAGCTTCCGCGATCTTCTTGGCGGGTGGGCAGATGTGCTCGCCACAATCCGCGCTATACGCGGCTATGGCGGGGCGCCGGGTGGTGCAAATGGTGCGGCGCGGCGGACGGCGCGTCGCGAATACGGGAGGAAACGGGGATTTCGGTCGGCCGGACATGCGAAGGCGGGCGGGGCCCGGAGCCACCGCCCGCCCGCAGTTGGGAGGCTGTCTACTCCACCAGCTCGGCGATATCGTCCACCGGCTCGCCGGGTTCGGCGTCGGGGAAAATCAGCACCAGCTTGCCGGCATCCACCGTCACCCGCACGCTGCCGCCCTTGGTGAGACGGCCGAACAGCAGTTCGTTGGCCAGCGGCTTCTTCACGTGCTCCTGGATCACACGGCTCAGCGGCCGCGCACCATAGCTGCGGTCGTAGCCCTTGTGGGCGAGCCAGGTCCGCGCCTCGTCGGTCAAATGGATGGTCACCCGCCGGTCGGAAAGCTGCTGCTCCAACTGGATGATGAACTTGTCCACAACCTGGGTGACGATCTCGATGGTGAGGTGGCCGAAGGGCACCACGGCATCGAGCCGGTTGCGGAATTCCGGCGTGAAGGTCTTGGAGATGGCTTCGTTGTCCTCGCCGTCGCTCGACGCCTCGCGCCCGAAGCCGATCGAACCCTTCTCCAGGTCGGCCGCCCCGGCATTGGTGGTCATGATCAAGATGACGTTGCGGAAGTCGACCGTCTTGCCGTTGTGGTCGGTCAGCTTGCCGTAGTCCATCACCTGAAGGAGCACGTTGAAGATGTCGGTGTGCGCCTTCTCGATCTCATCCAGCAGCAGCACGCAATGGGGATGCTGGTCGACCGCGTCGGTCATCAGCCCGCCCTGGTCGAAGCCGACATAGCCCGGCGGGGCCCCGATCAGCCGGCTGATGGAGTGGCGCTCCATGTATTCCGACATGTCGAAGCGGATCAGCTCGATGCCCATGAGATGGGCGAGCTGGCGCGCCACCTCGGTCTTGCCCACGCCGGTGGGGCCGGAAAACAGGTAGTTGCCGATGGGCTTGTCGGGCTCGCGCAGGCCGGCCCGGGCCAGCTTGATGGCGCTGGCCAGCGTCTCGATGGCCTGGTCCTGGCCGAACACCAGCGTCTTCAGGTTGCGGTCGAGCGCCTTCAGGGTTTCGGTGTCGTCGCGGTTTACCGTCTTGGGAGGGATGCGGGCGATCTTGGCGACGATCGATTCCACGTCCTTCACCGTCACGGTCTTCTTGCGCTTGGAGGGGGCCACCAGCATCTGGGCGGCACCCACCTCGTCGATCACGTCGATCGCCTTGTCGGGCAGCTTGCGGTCGCCGATGTAGCGCGAGGACAGCTCGACTGCCGTCCGGATGGCTTCGTTGGTGTAGCGGACCTTGTGGTGCTTTTCGTAGTAGGGCTTGAGGCCCTGGAGGATCTTCACAGCATCCTCCACCGACGGCTCGTTGACGTCGATCTTCTGGAAGCGGCGCACCAGCGCCCGGTCCTTTTCGAAGTAGTTGCGGTATTCCTTGTAGGTGGTCGACCCGATGCAGCGCAGCGAGCCGGACGCCAGCGCCGGCTTCAACAGGTTCGAGGCATCCATCGCCCCGCCGGAGGTGGCACCGGCGCCGATCACCGTGTGGATCTCGTCGATGAAGAGGACGGCACCCTCCAGGTTCTCCAGCTCGCCGATCACGGCCTTCAGGCGCTCTTCGAAGTCGCCCCGGTAACGGGTGCCGGCCAGCAGCGCCCCCATGTCCAGCGAGAAGATGGTGGCGTTGGCCAGCACCTCCGGCACGGTGTTTTCCACCACCTTCTTGGCCAGGCCCTCGGCGATGGCCGTCTTGCCGACGCCGGGATCGCCCACATAGAGCGGATTGTTCTTCGAGCGGCGGCAGAGGATCTGGATGGTGCGCTCGATTTCCAGATCGCGGCCGATCAGGGGGTCGATCTTCCCCTTGGCGGCCTTCTCGTTGAGGTTGACGCAATAGGCCTGGAGTGCCTCGGTTCCCTTTTTGACCACCTTTTCCGCCTGGGCGTCTTCGTCCGCCCCGCTGATGCGCCGCGGTTCGGCCGCCCGCTGGCCGGACTTGGCGATGCCATGGGAGATGTAGTTGACGGCGTCGAACCGCGTCATCTCCTGCTCCTGCAGGAAATAGACGGCGTGGCTTTCACGTTCGGAGAACAGGGCCACCAGCACGTTGGCCCCGGTCACCTCGTCGCGGCCGGAGGACTGCACGTGGATGGCGGCGCGTTGCAGCACCCGCTGGAACCCGGCGGTGGGCTTGGAGTCTTCCAGGCGCGAGGTGGCCAGGTTGGACAACTCGTTGTCGAGATAGTTGGTCAGCTCGCGGCGCAGGCGGTCGTTGTCCACATTGCAGGCGCGCAGCACCGCCACGGCGTCCTGGTCTTCGGTAAGCGACAGCAGCAGGTGTTCCAGTGTGGCGTATTCGTGCCGGCGCTCGTTGGCCAGTGCCAGGGCCCGATGCAGGGTTTCCTCAAGATTGCGTGACAGCATCAGCCGATCCTTGGTCGCGAAAGCGGGGGCCGACCGCCAGCGGCGGCCGGAAGCGAGGGCGAGGCGACGGGACCGCATGCTTTCATGCCGTCGCCTCTTCGTATGGTGCGAGTCCCCGGTTCATTGTGCCCTGATTATTCCTTCTCCAGGGTGCACTGCAGCGGGTGTTGGTGCCGCCGCGCAAAATCCATCACCTGGTTGACCTTGGTTTCGGCCACTTCGTAGGTGTACACGCCGCACACGCCGACGCCCCGGCGGTGCACATGCATCATGATCTGTGTGGCTTCTTCGCGGTTCTTGCCGAAGAAGCGTTCCAGTACATGGACGACGAATTCCATCGGCGTGTAGTCGTCGTTTAGCATCAAAACTTTGTATAGCGCCGGCTTCTTCGTGCGCGGCTTGGTCTCCACGTACACGCCGGTGGTGGTGGTGCCGTCGCCTTGCTTGTCGAGGTCGCTCATGCGCCGATTTGGACTTGCCTGCCGAATACTGTCCACGAAGGGTCGGTGGTCGACCCTAATGATATGAGATCGCCCCGCCCGGACGAAAGCCCCTTTGAGGGCGCGTTCGACATCGCGTCGCACACGCCATCGCGAGGGAGCGGCCGGTGCCGGCTTCGCCGAGGGTTTGCTGGCGAGGGCGTGCCGCGCGCCGCGGTGACCTCAGGGGGCAGATGGTGTTAGGAGGTGAAAAAGTCCAGCAGGGCGGCTGCGGTGGCATCCGGCTGTTCTTCCGGCAGGAAGTGCCCGCAGGGAAGCGCGAAGCCGCGCACGTCCACCGCCTTGGCGCGCCAGCAGGCGAGCACGTCGTGGTTGGCCTCCACCACGCCGTTCTTGCCCCACAGCACCAGGAGCGGGCACTGGATGCGCGCTTCGGCGTCGGCACGGTCGTGCTCCAGGTCGATGCTGGCGGCCGCCCGGTAGTCTTCGCACATGGCGTGGATCGCCGCGGGATCGCTGAAACAGCGGATGTATTCTTCCAGCACCTCTTCGGGGAAGGTCTCCAGGTCGCTGCCCCAGCGCCCCAGCTTCTGGCGCAGGTAGAAACCGGGATCGGAGCCGATCAGCCGTTCCGGCAAGCCGTTCGGCTGGATCAGGAAGAACCAGTGGTAGTAGGCGGTGGCAAGCTTGGCGGTGGTTTCGGCGAACACCGTGGCGGTGGGCACGATGTCCAGCACCGCCAGCTTTTCCAGCCGCTCGGGCGCATCCAGCGCCAGGCGGTGCGACACCCGGCCGCCGCGGTCGTGGCCGGCCAGCATGAAGGTGTCGTGGCCCAGCGCATCCATCAGCGCCAGGATGTCGGCCGCCATGGCGCGCTTGGAATAGGTGGCGTGGTCGCCGCCGCCGGGCGGCTTGGAGCTGTCGCCGTAGCCGCGCAGGTCGGGGCAGATGACGGTGAACTCTTCGGCCAGCGCCGGAGCGACATGGCGCCACATGATGTGGCTTTCGGGAAAGCCGTGCAGCAGCACCAGGGGCGGGCCGTCGCCGCCGATGAGCACGTTGAGCACCACGCCGTCGGCGACGGTCACGAATTCGCGGCGGGGACCATCGTCGTCTTCGATCTCAAGGTCTGTGTCGGACATGGCACGGCTCCGCCATAATGGGTGGTGCCATCCTGCACGGGACCCCGGCTTTCGATCAATCGGCGCCGGACGCGCGCAGGATCGGGCGTTTCGATACGTTAAGCCGGTCGCATGGAGGCGTCCCATGACCCGCGATGAGCTGGCCGAGATCTACCGCGGTTACATCGACTGCCTGAACAGGCAGGACTGGGGCAGCTTGATCGACTGGGTGCACGATGCGGTCCGCTACAACGGCATCCTCGTCGGGCTGCCGGGCTATCGCACCATGTTGCAGGACGACTACAGGGCGATCCCCGACCTCAGCTTCACCGTCGACCTGCTGATCTGCGACCCGCCCTACATCGCCAGCCGCCTGCAATTCGATTGTACGCCGCACGGCATGCTGTTCGGGTTCCCCGTCAACGGCAACCGCGTTCGGTTTGCGGAGAACGCGTTCTACGAATTCTCAGGCAGACGGATCCGGGAGATCTGGTCGATCATCGACAAGGCCGCGATCGCCCACCAGCTTTCAGCCCTGTAGCCGGCCACGCCGGCCGCGCGGGGCGCGGGCCAAGGAGCCGGCGCTCACCCCCCGGCAGCGGCCGTCTGGAACTGGGTCTGGGCCGGGATCGCCGGGTCGCGGCGCAGGCCGAGGCTCTCCCACACCGACACCAGGGAGGCCGTCAGCGCATCCATCATGGCATCGGAATGGTGCGGCGTGGCGGTGATGCGCAGCCGCTCCGTGCCCTTGGGCACGGTGGGGTAGTTGATCGGCTGGATGTAGATGTTGTGCTCGCGCAGCAGCAGGTCGGATGCCTGCTTGCACTGCTGGGCGTCGCCCACCAGCACCGGCACGATGTGGGTAACGGACGGCATCACCGGCAGCCCCGCCTCGCGCAACTGCGCCTTCAGCCGCACCGCGCGCTCGTGCAGGGCCGCACGCTCGGCCTGGGAGTGGCGCAGGTGGTGAATGGAAGTGCGGGCCGCTTCCGCCAGGCCGGGCGGCAAGGCGGTGGTGAAGATGAAGCCGGGGGCGTAGGAGCGGATGGCGTCGACCACGGCGGAGCGCGAGGCGATGTAGCCGCCCATCACGCCGAACGCCTTGCCCATGGTGCCTTCCACGATGTCCACCCGGTCCTGCACGCCGTCGCGCTCGGCGATGCCGGCGCCGGTCGGCCCGTACATGCCCACCGCGTGGACCTCGTCCAGATAGGTCATGGCGCCGTACTTTTCGGCCAGATCGCAGATCCCGCCGATGGGCGACACGTCGCCGTCCATGGAATAGACGCTCTCGAACGCGATCACCTTGGCGCGCGTCGGCCCGGCATCGCGCAGCATCTGTTCCAACTGGCCCAGGTCGTTGTGCCGGAAGATGCGCTTGTCGCACCCGGAATTGCGGATGCCCGCGATCATCGAGGCGTGGTTCATCTCGTCGGACAGGATGAGCGGGTTGGGCAGCAGGCGGGCGAGCGTGGACAAGGTGGCCTCGTTGGACACGAAGCCCGAGGTGAACACCAGGGCCGCTTCCTTGTCGTGCAGCCGCGCCAGCTCGCGCTCCAGCTCGCAGATGGCGTGGCTGGTGCCGGAGATGTTGCGGGTGCCGCCGGCCCCGGTGCCGTGGGCGCCCGCGGCGCGCTGCATGGCGGCGATCACCTGGGGATGGTGGCCCATGCCGAGATAGTCGTTGGAGCACCACACCACGATCTCGCGGGTCGGCCCGTCGCCGTGCAGCAGTACCCGGGGGAAGCGGCCGACCCGGCGCTCGATATCGGCGAACACGCGGTATCGGTTTTCCTGCCGGATGGCGGTCAGGGCATCCTTGAAGATCTGGTCGTAGTTCATGTCGCCTCTGCCAATGTGGCCGAAGCCGCCGGCGAGTCCCGCTCGACGGTCCGACCCTGGTGTCCGCGCCCCTCCCCGGGCCCTGCCTCGTTAGCACATTCCGCCACGCGCGTCAGGTCTGGCGCCTGCCCAATCTGCGCATCGCACGGTCCCGCTCGGAGACGCGGCCATCCGGCCACCATTGCCGCTCCGCCGGCGGTCGGAATTGTCCTAGATCAATGATGGGAATTGCGCGTGCCGGAACGGGTGGCGGATATGCCGGATCGCCCGATCCCGGCCGGGGCGCTACACTGCGCGCCGCAACGGTTCGCCGCCGTGATCGCCCCGCCGTCCCCTCGCCGCAACACCAGGGTCCGCCATGCTTGAACTGCTGACGTCGCCGGAAGCGTGGATCGCGCTGCTGGCCCTCGTGACCATGGAGATCGTGCTCGGTATCGACAATCTGATCTTCATCTCCATCGTCACCAACAAATTGCCGGATGCCCAGCGGCCGGCGGCGCGACGTATCGGCATCGGTCTGGCGCTGCTGCTGCGGCTGGCGCTGCTCACCGTGATCGCCTGGATCATCGGGCTCACCGAGCCGGTGTTCGACCTCGGCATCGTCGGCCCGGACATCGGCGAGCATGGCGGGCCGGCCTTCGAGACGGCGTTTTCCTGGCGCGACCTCATCCTCATGGTCGGCGGCGCCTTCCTCGTCTGGAAGGCGACCAGCGAGATCCACGACAAGGTGGAAGCCGCGCGCTCCGGCGAGCAGGCGGAGGAGGCCGAACCGGTTTCGCAAAGCGCCTTCATGGCGGTGATCGTGCAGATCATCCTGCTCGACGTGGTGTTTTCCATCGACAGCATCCTGACGGCCGTGGGCATGACCACCGAGGTGCCGATCATGATGACGGCGGTGGTGATCGCCGTAGGCGTGATGTACTGGGCGTCCGGCCCGGTCTCCCGCTTCGTCCACAACAACCCCACCGTGGTGATGCTGGCGCTCGCCTTCCTGCTGATGATCGGCATGGTGCTGATCGCCGAGGGCTTCGGCGTGCACGTGCCCAAGGGCTACATCTACGCGGCCATGGCGTTCTCCGCCTTCGTGGAGGGCCTCAACCTGGCCACCGGGCGGCGGCGGCGCGGCCGCCTGCACGCCGCAGGGCCGGCCCCCCACTGAGCGGGCGGGCGATGGAGGACGGGCACGGTGCCGGCGACCATGGCCGGCCCGTGCGGGCTGGTGCGCCGCAGCACCCGAAGTTCGCATGGCAGAGCCCTGGCCGCGGCACGGGCCATAACCTTGTTCGGCGTGTGGGTAAGGCCGACCTCTTTGTGTGAGGGGCGCAGAGATGGGAGGTTCCCATGTGCCGTTTGCTCAATCTGATGGCGCTTGCCCTGCTGGCCATGGTGCTGGCGGTGCCGGCGGTCGCCCAGCGCGGCACCGGCGACAGCGAAGGGATCGTGCGCCAGGGCATCCAGCCGCCGCTGGTGCCGCTTGCCGGCACCGTGGAGGAGGTGGTGATCGGGCCATGCCACCGGACCACCGGGCGGGCCGCCATCGGCGCCCATGTCATGCTGGCGACCGGCGACGGCGTGCTCAACCTGCACCTGGGTCCGGCAGCCGTGCTCGATGACCTGGTCGAGCGGCTGGCCGTGGGTACGCCGGTGACGGTCAACGCCTTTCGCACCGATGCCCTGCCGGCCGGCGCCTATGTCGCCCAGGAGGTCATCGTCGGCGGTGACAGCTTCGTGCTGCGCGACGACATCCTGCGGCCCATGTGGGCCATCGGACCCGGCGGCGGGCGTGGCCGTGGCGGCGGCTTCGGGGCCGGCCAGGGCCTGGGCGGCGGTCAGGGTCTCGGTGGCGGTCAGGGACCGGGCGGAGGCCAGGGCGCCGGCAGCGGCCAAGGTCTCGGCGGCGGGCCGTGCTGGTGGTGACGGTCGCTAGATCCTAGACGTGGGCCGGAACCGACTGAATAGCGGTGCATACCGCTCTAGGATGTAGACCGCATGGCCATGTGGACGGCGGGACCCTACCGGTCCCGCCCGTCCGCGCCGTCGCCGCCCCTCTGCGGGTGGCGATTGACAATCCGCCGCGGCCCGGCAGATCATTCCCCATCACCCGGGGGGTCCCGACAAGGGGCTGAGATACTGATGGCGCACCTGGCGACGGGACCGCGCAGCGCAGTGACCCGACGAACCTGATCCAGTTCATACTGGCGTAGGGACGGTGCGTGCTTCGCGGGTCATAGGCTCTTGAGCCGAACGTTAGATCTCCCCGAAGCCCTTCCCGCCTCATCGTTCGGAACTGGGTCTCACTCGCTTTTCGAGGAGGCTCGCTGATGGATGCCATCACCCCTACCGTCACCACCGGCCCGCTGCCGGCGTCCCGCAAGGTCTATCAGGCCGGCACGCGGCACCCCGACATCCGCGTGCCGATGCGCCAGATCGCCGTGCACCCCAGCGCCGGGGAATCACCGCTGACGGTCTACGATTCCTCCGGTCCTTATACCGACCCGGCGGCGGAGATCGCCATCACCCAGGGCCTGCCCCGGTTGCGCGCAAGCTGGATCACCGAGCGCGGCGACGTGGAAGCCTATGACGGAAGGCCGGTGGCGCCCGCAGACAATGGCTTTGTGTCCGGCGACCGGCTGACCCCGGAATTTCCCACCAGCCACCGGCCGTTGCGCGCCAAGGATGGCCGCGCGGTCACCCAGCTCGCCTATGCCCGCGCCGGCATCGTCACCCCGGAAATGGAGTTCGTCGCCATCCGCGAGAACCTCGGCCGGGCGCAAGCCAAGATGGCTCTGGACCGGGATGGCGAGAGCTTCGGTGCGGGCATCCCCGATTTCGTGACGCCGGAGTTCGTGCGCGACGAGGTGGCGCGCGGCCGCGCCATCATCCCCGCCAACGTCAACCACCCGGAAAGCGAACCGATGATCATCGGCCGGAACTTCCTGGTGAAGATCAACGCCAATATCGGCAATTCGGCCGTCACCTCCTCCATGGCCGAAGAGGTCGATAAGATGGTGTGGGCCATCCGCTGGGGGGCCGACACAGTGATGGACCTGTCCACCGGCCGCAACATCCACAACATCCGCGGCTGGATCTTACGCAACGCGCCGGTGCCCATCGGCACCGTGCCCATCTACCAGGCTTTGGAGAAGGTGGGCGGGGTGGCCGAGGACCTGAGCTGGGAGGTGTTCCGCGACACCCTGATCGAACAGGCGGAGCAGGGGGTGGACTACTTCACCATCCATGCCGGCGTGCGGCTCGCCCACATTCCGCTGACGGTGGACCGGGTGACCGGCATCGTCAGCCGCGGTGGGTCGATCATGGCCAAGTGGTGCCTCTTCCATCACCGCGAAAGCTTCCTCTACGAGCATTTCGCGGAGATCTGCGACATCTGCCGGGCCTACGACGTGGCGTTCTCGCTGGGCGACGGCTTGCGCCCCGGCTCCATCGCCGATGCCAACGACGCCGCCCAGTTTGCCGAACTGGAGACACTGGGCGAGCTGACCCAAATCGCCCGGGCCAAGGACTGCCAAGTGATGATCGAAGGCCCCGGTCATGTGCCGATGCACAAGATCAAGCACAATATGGACAAGCAATTGGCGGTGTGCGGGGAAGCGCCGTTCTATACGCTGGGCCCGCTGACCACCGACATCGCGCCGGGCTACGATCACATCACGTCCGGCATCGGGGCCGCGATGATCGGCTGGTTCGGCACCGCCATGCTCTGTTACGTGACGCCGAAGGAACATCTGGGCCTGCCCGACCGCGACGACGTGAAGACCGGCGTGATCACCTACAAGATCGCCGCTCACGCCGCCGATCTGGCCAAGGGCCATCCGGCCGCCCAGGCGTGGGACGACGCGCTGTCCCGCGCGCGGTTCGAGTTCCGCTGGGAAGACCAGTTCAACCTGTCGCTCGACCCGGAGACCGCGCGGTCCTTCCACGACCAGACCCTGCCGAAGGAAGCGCACAAACTGGCGCATTTCTGTTCCATGTGCGGGCCGAAATTCTGCTCCATGCGGATCAGCCAGGAGATCCGGGCCGACGCGCAGAAGGAAGGCATGGAGAAGATGGCGGAGCGCTACCGCGCCGGCGGCGACCTTTACATGCCGGTGGGCGCGGGCGGCGAGGGGGGCGAATAGCCCTCTCAACCATCAAATCGATGCAACGCCGGCCTCTACACGTGCTGGCCGCCGTTGATCTGCACCTCGGCGCCGTTGATGTAGCTCGCCTGCGGGCTGCACAGGAAATGGATCACGGCGGCCACCTCTTCGGGCTGGCCGAGGCGGCGCAGCGGCAGCGACTTTGCCAGATCGGCCGTGCCGGGCGACAGGATCGCGGTTTCGATCTCGCCCGGTGCGATGGCGTTGACACGGATGCCGTAGGGGCCGAAATCGGCTGCCATCTCGCGCGTCAGCGCCGCCAGGGCGGCCTTGGAGGTGGCATACGCGGTGCCGGCGAAGGGATGCACGCGGCTGCCGGCAATGGACGTGACGTTGACGATGGCGCCACGCACCTGGCGCAGCGGCTCGATCAGCCCGCGGGCGAGGAACACCGGCGCGAACAGGTTGACGCTGAACACCTGGTTCCAGGTGTCGTGTGTGGTGGTGAGCGTGTTGAGCCGCGCGCCGTCCGGCCCCTTGGGCGAGATGCCGGCGTTGTTGACCAGGGCGTGCAGCCCGTCGGGGCCGATCTTGCGGACCAGCTCGTCCACCGCGCCGTCGATGCCGTCCACCGTCGATAGATCGGCCTGGACGTGGTTCTCCTCCCCGTCCGCCCAGGGACAGTGTTCGGAAAACGCCATGCGCGACAGCGTGATGATGCGCCAGCCCGCACTCATGAAGCGCTTGACCGTGGCATGCCCGATGCCCCGGCTGGCGCCAGTCAGTACGAGCGTCCTGCGTTCGGGGTCCATGCGCCAAGAGTCTCCTCAAACACCAAGAGCACGACGTCCGGCCAGACGCGATCGCGCCTGAGCGGACCGTGCTCTCGGCGGCGGGGCGGGCGCAAGCGGTTTGCCGCGCATGCCGCCTCCCCAACGAAAAAGCCCCGACCGAGGCCGGGGCTTTTCCTTTCTGTCCCTCAGGACCGTCAGGCGATCAGCCCTGCAGGTCTTCGGGGATCTCGAAGCCGTGCTCCTGGTACCACTGCACCGCGCCGGGGTGGAACGGCAGGAAGCTGTCGTTCACGTAGTTCTCCGGCACCGTCTCTTCGGCCGCCCGGTGGATCTGCATCATCATCTCATGGTTGCCGAGGACGACTTCCATGATGCCGTAGACCAGGCTGTCGGGCATCGAGGCGTTGGTGATGGCGAAGTTCCACATGGCCACCGTGAGCTGGTCTTCCGACAGGCCCTCGTAGGTGTCGGCCGGGATGGTGAAGGCGGACACCGACGGGAAGGCCTCCACGATCTGCGCCTGCTCTTCCTCGGTGAAGGCGAAGTAGGTCACCGGCACCTGCGCATCCACCTGCGAGAAGGCCGAGATCGGCAGGCCGGCGGCGAAGCAGAAGGCATCCAGCAGGCCGTCCTGGAGCTGGCCGGCGAGGTCGCCCGCACCGCCGTAGCGTGCATCGACGGTCACGCCGAGGGTTTCCAGGAAGCGGGGCCAATAGGTGCCCGGGGTGCCGCCGGCAGGGCCGACGCCGACCACCTTGCCTTCCATGTCGCTGACGCTGGTGATCCCGGTGCCTTCCAGTGCGATGCACTGGAACGGCGTCATGTACATGGGGAACATGGCGCGCAGGTCGGTGTGCTCCATGCCCGGAGCCAGTTCGCTTTCACCCACCCAGGCCTCGTAGGCCGGGCCCATGGTGACCATGCCGAAGCCCAGTTCGCCGGTCTGCACCAGGGTGGCGTTCTGCACCGGGCCGCCGGTCACTTCGCCCGACGCGCTGATGCCGAGCATTTCCTGTACCAGGTTCGCCCAGCCCGACCCGTAGGTGAAATAGGTGCCGCCCTGGCTGGCCGTGCCGACGGTGATGGCATCGGGCCAATCGGAGCGGTCCAGATCCTCCAGGGCGGTCTGGGCGAAAGCCGAACCCGAAAGCACAAGAGCAGCGATCGCCGCAGTGGCGGTCGTGAAACGCATCATTTGGATGCCTCCCTCATTCATTGGTTGCTGACCACCCATGGTTGGGGATCCGAGGGACCTTACCAAGTTGATTGGTAGAGCGCCAAGCCTACGATGCACCCAAACGAACTAAACCGTAAGTTTATTTATCTTCTCGATTCAAGTATGTCGCGAGTTTTGCCGCTGCGACACTCTCCTGCGTTTGAGCTGCCAGGTCCTTCACCTGCACCGTGCCGGCGGCGAATTCGTCTTCCCCGGCGATCACGGCGAAGCGGAACCCCTTGCGGTCGGCGTATTTGAGCTGGTCGCCCAGCTTCTTCGGTTCGGTGAACACTTCGGTGTCGATGCCGGCGGTGCGCAGGGCCGCGGCGATGGCGAGATAATCGGCCAGCCGGGCGCGGTCCATGGTGGTCACCAGGGTGGTGGCCGGGGTCTGGCCCGCCGGGGTTACGATCTTCGCTTCGAACAGGCGGGCGAGCAGGCGGGTAAGCCCGATGGAAATGCCCACGCCCGGCAGCTTCTGGCGGGTGTAGGCGCTGGCGAGATCGTCGTAACGGCCGCCGGAGCAGACGCTGCCGATCTTCGGCAAAGCGGTAAGCACGGTCTCGTAGACGGTGCCGGTGTAGTAGTCGAGCCCGCGGGCGATGGAGAGGTCGAGGCGGTAGCCGTCGTCGGGCATGCCGAGCGCCCGCATGCCGTCCACCACCTGGGTCAGCTCGTCGAGCCCGGCGGCGAACAGCGGGCCGGACCCCGCACCCGCCAGGTCCTGCGGGCTGGCCACGGGGGCGGCCAGCGTGGCGAGCAGGCGGTCGGCTGCAGCGGCGTCCATGCCCGCCTCGGCGACGAGGGCGGCGGCGACGCCGTCGCGGCCGATCTTCTCCAGGGCATCGATGGCACGCAGTGCCGCGGCAAAGCGCTCCGCCGCCACGCCGTGGCTTTCCACCAGGCCCTGCAGCAGTTTGCGGTTGTTGAGGCGGACCACGGCACCGCCGATGTCGAGATCGCGGAAGATGGTGTGGATCACCACCGGGATTTCGGCATCGGCCAAGGGGCTCAGGCTGCCGTTGCCGACGATGTCGATGTCGCACTGGTAGAACTCGCGGAACCGGCCGGCCTGCGGCCGCTCGCCCCGCCACACCTTCTGGATCTGGTAGCGTCGGAAGGGGAATACCAGGCGGTTCATGTGCTGGGCGACGTAGCGCGCGGTCGGCACCGTCAGGTCGAAATGCAGGGCCAGATCGCCGCCCGCCTCGGCATCGTCCGCCGCGGCCAGGCGGGAGAGCCCGTAGATCTCCTTGTCCACCACGCCCTTGGCGGTCATGACCTCGGTGCGTTCCACCGCCGGCGTCTCGATGGGGGTGAAGCCGAAGCGGCGGAACTGGCGGCGGATCACCTCCAGAAACCGGTCTTCCACCAGTTTCTCGCCGGGCTGCCATTCGGGGAAGCCGCCGATGGGCTGGGGCTTCAGGATGGGGGCGTCGGCCATGGCGCTACCTTGTGTTCTACGGTTCGGCCGAGAGGCCGCTCGCAGCTCGCGTGGCGAGGTCTCAGGGATCTTCGAAGGGCTGTTGAGATCATCGCAACACGGTGTTGCGGCCCGCAACAGCCTGTTAGGCGGATGCCCGCGCCGGCGCAAGCACAGCCGGCCGGATCGCAGCATTGACGGAGGCTTAACCAAAGCGTGGCCTATTGGTGCCGACGGATCCCCCGCGGGGCGCTGCCCGGCGGCCCCTGACGGCCCCTGGCGGCGGTCCATTGACAGGATGCGGGCATGGTCGACAGCGGCCTTATCAACGCCCAGGAACTGCTGACGCTGGCCCGCGACCGCTCTCGCGAAGGCCGCGCCCGCCTGTTCCAGACGTTGTCGGATCTGTTCATCGGTGAGGACGGCCGGCTCAACGGCCGCGAGCGCGGGCTGATCAGCGGCATCGTCGACATGCTGACCGGTATGGTCGACGTCGATATCCGCCAGACCCTGGTGCGCAAGCTGCTGGCCCAGCGCGGCGGTCCGGCGGAGCTGCACCAGATCCTCAGCCGCGACGTTATCGAAGTGGCCGGCCCGCTGCTGCGCGCCAGCACCAAGCTGTCCGACGAGGACCTGGTGGACATCGTCAAGGCACTGGGCCGCGACCACGCCGCCGCCATTGCCCTGCGCGCCGCCCTGTCGGAAGCCGTGACGGACGCCTTGATCGGCTGCGGCGAGCCCAATGTGGTGGTGGCGGTGCTCTCCAACACCGGCGCCAGCCTGTCGCAGCAGAGTTACCGCCGGGTGGCGGCCGACGCGCGCCGCATCGAAGCCTATCAGCGGCCGCTGCTGCTCCACCGCAAGCTGCCGCCCGATGTGCCGCTGACCCTGTTCTGGTGGGTGGCGGCACCGCTGCGGCGCCACATCCTGGAGACGGTGGAGATCGACGCCGAGGTGCCGGACCCCGATGTGGTGGAGATCGGGCCGCCGCCGCCCGATCCGGGGCCGGTGAGCCCGGCGGTGCAGGAGGCCGACACGACGCTGGTCGCCACCTTGCAGCAGACCGGCCAGCTCACCACCCAGGCGCTTTTGGATTTCGCCCGCTCCGGCCGCGTGCCGCCCCTGATCGCGGGGATCGCGCGCACCGCCGACCTGCCGCTGTCGCTCGCCCAGCGCGCCTGCCAGGACCCCGGCGGCGAACCGCTGGCGGTGCTGTGCAAGGTGATCGAGCTGACGCGCAACGACTTCGCGTCGGTCTTCCTGATGCTGCGCAAGCAGGCCCGCAAGCGCGATCCGCTGCCGCCCCAGGCGCTCAACGAGCTCTTGGGGTTCTACGACCGGCTGGCGCGCGGCCGCTCCGTCGCCATTGCCCGGCGCTGGGCAGACGCACCGCCGCCGGCCGCAGACAGGCCGGGACCGACGGGGGCGGCAGCAGCACGGCGATAGCGTCGCCGCCGCCGGTTTGCCGCAGGGCTGCGCAAGACTGGACGGCTGTCTATCCAGCGCTTTCTATGGGAGGCGAGGGCAAATCTGCGCTCGAAAAATTATCATAATTCTGTATATTAAAATTTAAACGAATGCCTCTCCGGGTTGCCCGGTATTTTGGTTGGCAGTGAGCAATGATTTCCCAGGATCGTGATGACAGAGACATAGCTTTCGAACAAGCGCTGGACTATGCCTGGAAGTGGTATGCATACCACGCTAATCAACGAATAGCGATATTTAGGATATGCATTGTAAGTATAGCTATCATATGTACGGGATATGTTACTGCAGTAATTCACAATCAAAATGAAATTTCGTTGGGACTAGCCGTCGTTTTTGTAATTGATATCTTCCTATATTGGAGATTTGATGTCAGGGGGTCTGACATGGCCGGATTCGGCGAAACATTCCTAATGTGGGCCGAAGAAAAACTTGCAACAGATCTTGACGATCGGCGGATCTGCTTGTTCGGCGCTGTTCATGGAAGTCGAGGGGACAAATCTAAATCGAGAAATATACTGAACAGATACTTCTACAGATTCCGTCAAACATGTGGGCTGCTATTCATCTTTTTGTTTGCTTTGGCGTTTTGTGGCATTGGCTATTCTATATGGAGATTATCTAGAGAGTCTGGTCATTGGGCGGCATACATATGTGAATTATTTGCTGTGTGAGCGGGTGCTTGGGTGGCGTGCCGTAAAGGTTCTTTCGGGCATTGTGCGTCGCACTGGTGTTTCCTTACGTCGTCAAACTGACTACGTATATCTGTATGTATTGTCCGCAATTCCTCAGCCCCGGCGACCGCGTGGTCGTCGCCATGTCCGGCGGCGTCGACAGTTCCGTGACCGCGGCCCTGCTGGCCGAGCAGGGCTTTGACGTGGTCGGCATCACGCTGCAGCTCTACGACCACGGGGCGGCGGTGGGCCGCAAGGGGGCGTGCTGCGCCGGCCAGGACATCTACGATGCCCGCAACGTGGCCGACCGCCTCGGCATCCCGCACTACGTGCTGGACTACGAAAGCCGCTTTTCCGATGCGGTGATGGACGATTTCGCCGACAGCTACCTGCGCGGCGAGACGCCGATCCCCTGCGTGCGCTGCAACCAGCGGGTCAAGTTCCGCGACCTGCTGGCCACCGCCCGTGACCTGGGGGCGGCAGCACTCGCCACCGGCCACTATGTGCGCCGGGTCGACGGGCCGGCGGGCCCGGAACTGCACCGTGCTGCCGATGGGGACAAAGACCAGTCCTACTTCCTGTTCGCCACAACGCCGGACCAGCTCGCCTTCCTGCGCTTTCCCTTAGGCGGGCTGACCAAGCCTGAGACCCGCGCGCTGGCCGAGCATTACGCCCTGCCGGTGGCCGACAAGCCGGAAAGCCAGGACATCTGCTTCGTGCCCACCGGCGGCTATGCCGCGGTGGTGGAGCGCCTGCGCCCCGGAGCGGTGGAGCCGGGCGACATCGTGCATGTGGATGGCCGCGTGCTCGGCCGCCACGAGGGCGTGATCCGCTACACCGTGGGCCAGCGCCGCGGCATCGGTATCGGTGGCGGCGAGGCGCTCTACGTGGTGCGGCTGGATGCCGCCCGCCGCCAGGTGGTGGTGGGGCCGGCGGAAGCCCTGGCGCGCGACATTGTGGCCGTGCGCGAGGTCAACTGGCTGGGGCCGGAGGAGGAGGCGCGCGCCGGCGTGGCGGTGACCGTCAAGCTCCGGTCGGCCCAGCCGGCGGTGCCGGCCGTCTTCACGCTCGGGGCCGATGGCGCGGGCGAGGTGCGGCTGGCCAGCCCCCTGCTCGGCGTGGCGCCGGGCCAGGCGGCGGTGTGCTATGCCGGCGACCGCGTGCTCGGCGGCGGCTGGATCACCGCGACCGCCTCCAGCACCGAGACGGCGGACTCCGCGGCGGCGTAGACGGCCGCCCGTCCCCTCCTCTTTCCCCATCGTCGCCCCCCCCCGCGGGGGCGGGGGTCTCTCTAACATCATTGAGATGCCCGCCTGCGCGGGCATGACGCTTGTATTGCTGCCGTTGCGCCTTCCGAGCGAGCGAGACGTCGTTGGGGGGCAGTGCTGAAACGAAAACGGGCGGCGCCCGCAGGTGCCGCCCGTCGTCTCTCTTGGCGATGCTCTTGCCGGCTACTTCCGGTTCGACGCCTCGTCGCGGGCCTTCTTCAGGGCCGCCCCGAGGATGTCGCCCAAGGACGCGCCGCTGTCCGACGAGCCGTATTCGGCCATCGCCTGCTTTTCTTCTTCCATCTCGCGCGCCTTGATCGACAGCGTGACGCGGCGGGTCTGGCGGTCGATCTGGGTGACCTTGGCGTCCACCTTCTCACCCACGGCAAAGCGGTCCGGCCGCTGGTCCTGGCGATCGCGCGCCAGTTCCGCCCGGCGGATGAAGCCGGTCAGCCCGTCGGAGATCTCCACCTCGATGCCGCCGTCGGTCACCTGGGTGACGGTGCAGGTCACCACCTGGTTGCGCCGCAGTTCGCCCAAGCCCTTCTCGAACGGGTCTTCGGCGAGCTGCTTGATGCCCAGCGAGATGCGTTCCTTGTCCACGTCGACGTCCAGCACCTTGACCGCGACGTGGTCGCCCTTCTTGAAGTCGGCGATCGCCTGCTCGCCGGACTTGTCCCAGGAGATGTCGGACATGTGGACCATGCCGTCGATATCCCCCGGCAGGCCGACGAACAGTCCGAACTCGGTGATGTTCTTGACCTCGCCCTCCAGGCGCGTGCCCGGCGGATGCTTTTCGGCAAAGCCGCCCCATGGGTTTTCCAGGCACTGCTTCAGGCCCAGCGAGATGCGGCGCTTGTTGCTGTCCACATCCAGCACCATCACCTCGACCTCCTGGGAGGTGGAGACGATCTTGCCGGGATGGACGTTCTTCTTGGTCCAGCTCATCTCCGACACGTGCACCAGGCCCTCGATGCCCGGTTCCAGCTCCACGAAGGCGCCGTAGTCGGTGATGTTGGTGACGCGGCCGGTGAACTTGGCGCCGACCGGGTACTTGGCGGCGACACCTTCCCACGGATCGGCCTCAAGCTGCTTCATGCCCAGGCTGATGCGCTGGGTTTCGGCGTTGAAGCGGATCACCTGCACGCGCACGCTCTGGCCGATCTGCAGCGCTTCGGACGGATGGTTGATGCGCCGCCAGGCGATGTCGGTGACGTGCAGCAGTCCGTCCACGCCGCCCAGGTCGACGAAGGCGCCGTAGTCGGTGATGTTCTTCACCACGCCGTCGAGCACCTGGCCTTCCTTCAGGTTGGCCACCAGCTCCGAGCGCGCCTCGGCCCGGCTTTCCTCCAGCACGGCCCGGCGCGACACCACGATGTTGCCGCGCGAGCGGTCCATCTTGAGGATCTGGAAGGGCTGCGGCGTGCCCATCAGCGGCGAGATGTCCCGGACCGGCCGGATGTCCACCTGGCTGCCCGGCAGGAAGGCCACCGCGCCGGACAGGTCGACGGTGAAGCCGCCCTTGACCTTGCCGAAGATGGTGCCGGTGACGCGTTCCTGGCCGTTGAAGGCGTTCTCCAGCATGGTCCAGGCTTCTTCGCGCTTGGCCTTTTCGCGCGACAGCACGGCCTCGCCGTTCTTGTCCTCGACCCGTTCGACATAGACCTCCACGGTGTCGCCCACGACCAGATTGGCCGGGGTGGCGCCGTTGGCGAATTCCCGCAAGGCGACCCGCCCTTCGGCCTTCAGGCCGACATCGACGGTCACCATGTCGCTATCGACCGCGATGACGCGGCCCTTCACGACGGTTCCTTCGAAGGTGGAGGTTTCCCCAAGGGATTCTTCAAGCAGGTCAGCGAAGGATTCGCTTCTGGGCGAGGCGGCCTCGGTGGCAGATGCCATATGGTCCCCATGTGTGCCCGCCGGTCCTTGGTAGGCGTGCCGGCGGGGCAGCTCTCTCTAGTTGGTTTCACCTCGGGTGCGGGGCCTAGGCTCCCCACCCACGATATGCGCAAATGCACGCTCGAACGCCTCATCGGCGGTCAAGGTGCTGGTGTCCAGAATAAACGCATTATCAGCCGGAACGAGCGGGGCCACCGCTCGCCGACTGTCGCGTTCATCCCGTGTTCTCAAATCCCGAAGGATTTGGGCGTATATAACGTCAGCGCCCCGGCCCCGCAACTCCTTGTACCGCCGTTGTGCCCGGGTTTCGACATCGGCCGTCACGAACAGCTTGTGGTCGGCGTCGGGGCAGATGACGGTGCCGATGTCCCGCCCGTCCAGCACGGCTCCCGGCGGAGTGGCGGCGAAGCGGCGCTGGTAGTCCAGCAGGGCGGCGCGCACCGCCGGTACGGCCGACACGCGGGAGGCGGCTTCGGCGGCCTCGTCGCCGCGCAGATCGGGGTCGTCCAGGCTGGCGGGATCGAGGCTGCGGGCGGCTGCGGCGGCGATGTCCGGATCGTCCAGGTCGCCGCCCTCGCGCGCCACCTTCAGCCCCACCGCGCGGTAGAGCAGGCCGGTGTCGAGGAAGCGCAGGCCCAGCACCGCGGCCAGGCGCTTGCCGAGCGTGCCCTTGCCGGACGCGGCGGGACCATCGACCGCGACGATCATGAAGCGGCTCCGGGTTCGGCGGGCCGGGCGGAGAGATCGGCACCGAGGCCGGCCATCAGCTCCGTGAAGCCGGGGAAGCTGGTGGCGATGGGCCCGGCATCGTCCACCGCCACCGGTGCCTCGGCGGCCAGGCCCAGCACCAGGAAGCTCATGGCGATGCGGTGGTCGAGTGCGGTTGCCACGGTGGCACCGCCCGACGGCGGCCGGCCGATGCCGTGAATCACCATGGCGTCGGCCTCCACCTCCACCGTCACGCCGCAGGCGGCAAGCCCGGCGGCCATGGTGGCGATGCGGTCGCTCTCCTTCACCCTCAGCTCGCCGATCCCGGCCATGCGCGTGGTGCCGGCGGCGAAGGCCGCGGCCACCATCAGCACCGGGTATTCGTCGATCATGCTGGGCGCGCGCTCAGGCGGCACGTCGATGGCCTTGAGCGGGCCGCCGCGCACCCTCAGCGTGCCCAGGGGCTCGTCTTCGGCCGTCGCATCGGGCGTGAGGGTAAGGTCAGCGCCCATCTCGTGCAGGCAGTCGATCAGGCCGGTGCGCCGCGGGTTGAGGCCGACACCCTCCAGCACGACGTCGGAGCCCGGCACGATGGCCGCGGCCACCAGCGGAAAGGCGGCGGAACTGATGTCGCCCGGAACGTGCACCGTGCGCCCGGCCAGGTCCGGGTGGCCGATGAGGGTGATGGCCTCGCCGCCATCCTCTGCCGGCACGCAGCGGATCTCCGCCCCAAACTGCCGCAGCATGCGTTCGGAATGGTCGCGGGTGGGCGTGCGCTCGATCACCGTGGTCTCGCCTGGCGCATTGAGGCCCGCCAGCAGCACCGCAGACTTCACCTGGGCCGACGCGACCGGCAGCACATACTCGATGGGCACCGGCAGGGTAGAGCCCTTGATCGCCATGGGCAGCCGGCCGCCGGAGCGGGTGAGGAACTCCGCGCCGAAGCGCGACAGCGGCTCGGTCACCCGGCGCATGGGCCGGCGGGTCAGCGAGGCATCGCCGGTCATCACGGCGAAGATGGGGGAGGTCGCCAGCAGCCCCGCCAGCAGGCGGGCGCTGGTACCGCTGTTGCCGAGGTCGAGCACACGGGCCGGCTCGGCCAGCCCGCCGACGCCGACGCCAAAGAGCCGCCAGGGGCCGCCGGGCGCATCGGGTGGCTGCACATTGGCCCCCAGGGCCGCCATGGCCGCGGCGGTGGCCAGTACGTCCTCACCCTCCAGCAGCCCGTGCACCACCGTTTCGCCGATGGCGAGCCCGCCCAGCATGACCGCGCGGTGCGACACCGACTTGTCGCCGGGCACACGGACGGTGCCGCGCAAGGGGCCGCTGCGGCGGGCGACGAGGCCAAGGGACAAGGGCACGGTCATGGGCGGCGGTCGAAACCGTGTGACAGGGAACGGGCATAGCCGGCGGCGCCGGCGACGGGCGGTTTAGCGCATTTCGCCGGGCAGCGGTATGCCCATGGGGCACAGCGGCCGCCGCCGAAAGGATCCCCTGCGCGCACGTAGCCTTTGACATACCCTCGACAACATGGCACTTGCGCGGGCCGCGCACTGGTTGCGGCCCCTTTCATAGAGAGTATGGAGACGACGCCGTGGTGAAGCCCGAATGGGGCGTCAAGCGGATCTGCCACCACTGCGGAGCGCGGTTCTACGACCTGCACCGCACGCCGATCCTGTGCCCGAAATGCGCCACGCCCTACGATCCCGAACAGCTTTTGAAGTCGCGCCGGTCGCGGAGCGCTGCGGTGTCCGATGCCGCCCAGCGGGTCGCCCGCAAGACCGCCGCCGGCGATGCCGCGGTGGTGGCCGCCACGCCCGCCGTGGCCGCTGAGCTGGACGATGCGCCCGAAGAGATGGCGGATGAGGATGCCGTGGAGTTCGAGGCCGAGGAGGCCGACGGCGACGATGCCGACGACGCCGAGGTGTTCGAGGACGACGACGACGGCGACGATGTGCTGCTGGAAGACGCCGCCGAGTTGGGCGACGACGACGGGGTGGATATCGACGTCGACAGCGACGAAGACGACAACCGCTGAGGTGCCGGTGTAGCGGCTTTCGGCCGGGCGATCGGGCCGGAACCGGAGTAGCGCCGTGCTGCGCAGGAGGGGTGCGGCGGAGCGCCGGTGACGGCATGGCGGGGGGACGGCAAAGGGCCGTCCCGCGGCATGCATCGCAGGGTCGTTTGCCCTTTAGGTGCGGCGATTTGGGCTTGAACGGCGGGGGCCGTTGGGCCTATACCGCGCATCTCCTGATCGCTGCGGTCCACATCCCAGGGGCCGCAGAACAGCGCGTGGGGCCATAGCTCAGCTGGGAGAGCGCTACAATGGCATTGTAGAGGTCAGCGGTTCGATCCCGCTTGGCTCCACCATTTTCATTCGCGCGGTGCCGCCCGCCAACCCACCGCGCCGGTTCCGGTTCGAACTTTCAGGTCTCACCTCCACCATTTTCATCTTCGCTACCGCGCTTCGCGCTGCTTGAGCGCAGCCATCATCCGCAGTGTGCGGCGGTGCGCCGGCAAAGCCGTCCGGGGGACGGTTCCGAGTGAGGATGCCGGAGCAGCACCGCTGCGACGCTCCGGTCCATGGGATCCTTTCCAATTTGGACAGAAAACCACCGCCACGTCGTTGGTCGCCGTCGACTATGCGCAGGCCAGTCCGTCCTCCTCCCGCCGCGTGGCAGCGGTTCTGTGCCGACGGTCAGATCGATGCGATGACCCTCAACGCGCGCCAATCTCGGCCGTCATCCGGCGAATCGCGGCGGTGGCGAAGTCCAGGCTGGCGCGGTCGACGAGCCGGCCGTCGGCGATCTTGTCGGCCACACTGCCGATGACGATCTGCGGGCCGCCGGCCAGCCGCGCGCCGATGGCCAGCAGGGTGCCGTGGATCTGGTCCTGGGCGCGCACGCCGCCGGTGAAGGCCGGCGAGGTGGTGATCACCAGCGCCGGCTTGCCGATGAGGGCGGCCTTGCCGTAGGGGCGCGAGGCCCAGTCCAGCGCGTTCTTCAGCGGTCCCGGTATGCCGTAGTTGTATTCCGGGCTGACGATCACCACGCCGGCGGCCGCGGCAATCGCCTGGCGGAAGGCATCCACGGCCGGCAGCGCAGCATGGCCGTCGAGGTCCTGGTTGTAGAGCGGCAGGTCGATGCTGCCGATCTCCAGCCGGATGTCGGGGGCCAGGTCCGCCTGCAGGCCGGCCAGCACCGCCTTGGCGTAGGAGTCGCGCCGCAGGCTGCCCGGCAGGCCGAGCAAGCTCACGGGTTGGGATGTGTCCGTCATCGAGGCAAATCCTTCTGGTCGGCGGATCGGGGGTGCGGGCGGCATCGGCAAACGCCGCCCGCGGCCGGCACCCGGACCAGGGGGCCGGGGCCGCATCGGGGAGGGGATGGTCAGGGGGAGCGCGAAGGGCCGTCAGGTCGCCGTGGGGGAGGCCGGGCCGCTGCCGGCACCGGTGGCAAGGATGGCCGCGGCGATGGCGGCGATGTCGCCCTGGGTCAGCTCCAAGCTGGCGGCATCGGCCCAGCCGTCCACCTGGGCCGGGCTGCGCGCCCCGACGATGGCGCCGGTGACCGCCGGGAAGGCCAGCGTCCAGGCGACGGCCACCGCGGCGACGCTGGTGGCGTGCGTCTCGGCGATGGGCTTCAGCGCGTCCGCCAGCTTCAGGTTCCGCACCAGGGCCTCGCCCTGATAGTTGGGATTGCGCGAGCGCCAATCGTTGTCCGGCAGCGCCTTGGCCCGCTCTTCGGTGAAGCGGCCGGTGAGCAGGCCCGACTGCATGGGGCTGTAGACGATCACGCCGGTGCCGTGGTTCTGGCACCAGGGCAGCTCGGCCAGCGCCACGTCGCGGCGGATGGCGGAAAACGGCGGCTGCAGGGTGTCCACATGGCCCAGTGCCTCGGCGGCTTCAAGCTGCACCACATCGTGGTTGGAGAGGCCGACGGCCCGCACCTTGCCCTCCGCCTTCAGGTCGAGCAGCGTTTGCCAATAGTCTTCGACCGGCAGGTCTTCGGCCGGCCAGTGCATCTGGTAGAGGTCGATCACCTCCACGCCGAGGCGGGTGAGCGACGCCTCCACCTCGCGGCGCAGGCTGGCGGCCGCCCCGACGCGGCGCGGCGGAGCCATGCGGTTGGCCTCGTCCCACACCATGCCGCACTTGGTGAACACATAGGGGCGCTCGCCGGCCGGGATCTCCGCCAGGGCCTGGCGCACGATCTCCTCGGAATGGCCGAGACCGTAGACCGCAGCGGTGTCGATCCAGTTGATGCCGCGGTCGACGGCGTGGCGGATGGCGGCGACGGACTGGGCGTTATCCTGGGTGCCCCAGCCGGCAATCCAGTCGGGGCCGCCGATGGCCCAAGCGCCGAAGCCGACGCGGGTGATCGCCATATCGGTGCGGCCGAGGCGGCGGGTCGGCAGCGGCGTCGTCTGTGCGGATGGCATGGTTTGTCTCCTAGGGTCGGGACTCAATTGAGCCACCAGAGGCAGGTAGCTGCGAGGAATACGGCGGACAGGAAGGTGTCGGCGCGTTTGTCGTAGCGCGTTGCGATCCTTCTGAAATCCTTGAGCCGGCAGAACAGGCGTTCGATGGTGTTGCGCCGCCTGTAGGCGATGCGATCGTAGCTGTGGGGATGCTTGCGGGTCGGGTTCGGGGGAATGACGACCTCGCAGCCACGCTCAGCCAGCCAGTCTCTGAACCGCCGGGCATCATAGGCTCGGTCGGCGATCAGTTGGCCGGGCGTGGGGATGCGGTCCAGCAGGGCGGCCACACCAACCAGATCGTGGATCTGTCCTGGGGTGACGACGAAAGCGATGGGCCGGCCAACGGCGTCGGCTACGGCATGAACTTTGGTCGTCCGTCCGCCGCGCGTTCGGCCGATGGCGTGGGCGAGGTCCCCCCTTTTGCCCCCGCCGCCGAGCGGTGCGCCTTGATATGGGTGGAGTCCACCGCCGTGGTGCTGACCGCCAGGCTGGTGCCGGTCAGGGCGTAGAAGATGTCCTCCCACACCCCCTGTTTGCTCCACCGATTGAAGCGGTTGTAGATCGTCGTGCAGGGGCCGTACTCCGCCGGGCAATCGCGCCACCGCGCCCCGATCTTCAGCACATGGACGATGCCGGAGATCACCCGCCGATCATCCACCCGGTGCGCACCGCGCCGGCCTCGCGGCAGATACGGCTCGATCCGCGCCCATTCCTCGTCCTTCAACCAGAACAGCGTCCTGCCCATACAAGCCTCCAACCGTTTGGAAGCTTGAATCACATCCGCCGCACAATCGGAATCCCTAATTGAGTACGGACCCTAGAGCGCGTTCGCGCTTGAGTCGGTTCCAGCCCGCGCCCCTACCCGGCCACCCAATAATTTACAATGGCTTGGGCGGCCGGGTAGGGGGCGGGCCGGCGCAGTCTGAACCGAAGATGCCCTGACCAGCAGTCGGGGACAAAGATAGTGCGGGCAATTGATCTACCCAATGGAAATCGTAGATGTTATTCATCTGCAATATAGATATGATCAGGTCGCTCCCCCATGGAAGTCCGCCATCTCCAGCACTTCGTCGCGGTGGCGGAGGAGCTGAACTTCACCCGCGCGGCCCGGCGGGTGAACATCGTGCAGTCGGCCCTGTCCACCTCGGTCCGCGCGCTGGAAGAGGAGCTGGGCACGCGGCTGTTCGTGCGCAACACGCGCCAGGTGCGGCTGACCACGGCGGGCAGCGTGTTTCTGGGAAAGGCCCGGGCGGTGCTGGAGGCGGTGCGCGACGCGCGCCTGTCGGTCGCCCAGTTCAACGGGCTGGAAGCCGGCACGCTGAGCATCGGCACGGTGCAGAGCCTGCCGGCGTTCCTCGACCTGCCGGCGCTGATTTCAGCGTTCCACCAGCGCCATCCCGGCATGGAAATCCGCCTCTGCCAGGGTAGCTCCCAGCATCTCTTGGAGAAGGTGAGGAGCGGCCGGCTGGACCTTGCCTTCCTGCCCCTGTGCGAGCCGCCGGAGGGGCTGGCCGCCACGCTGATCGCGTGCGAGGCGCTGGTGCTGGTGTGTGCCGCCGGCCACCCGCTGGCCGGCCGCCGCGACGTGCCGCTGGACGCGCTGCAGCGCGAGGTGTTCGTGGATTTCGAGCCGGACTGGGGGACGCGCCGGCTGGTCGACCGCAGCTTCGCCGAAGCCGGCGTGGAGCGCCGCATCGCGTTCGAAGTGAACGACCTGGAAACGCTGCTGAACCTGGTGGACCGCGGCCTCGGCGTCGCGCTGCTGCCGCAAGCCATCGCCGAATCGAAGCGCGAGCCCCGCGGCATCGCCCACCTGGCCGGGCCGGAAATCTGCTGGGAACTGGTGGTCGCCTACGTGCCTGGCGGCGAGGCGGCGGGCGGCCCGGCGGACCGGGCACCGCAAGCCTTCCTTGACCTCCTCACCGCGACAAACACCGCGCCGGCGGGCGGGGCGGGCGCGCCGCGTCCGGCGTGACCGGCCGGGACCGCTTATTCCCAGACGGGCTGGCCGAGATAGATGTCTTCCGGACCGGTCAGGGCACCGGTGGCCACACCGGCGGCACCGCCGATCAAGGCCCCCACCCCCAGCGATCCGCCGACGATGGCCGCACCGGCCACGCCCGCCGCGGCCCCGAGGCCGCCGCCGGTGATGGCACGGTCGCCCGGCGTGGTGCCGCAGGCAACCGCTAGGCTGCCGGCCAGGGCTAGCGCCGCCACTTTCGAAAGCCAGGTCATGGCATCCACCTCAATTTGATCCAGTGGGTTAAGCAACAACGCCAATATCGTGATTCTCAACTGGAATCTCGTCAACACCATGGCAAGGGGATCGGCCAAAAAAGCGCAGGGCGATTGCGTGTGGCCGGCCGATCGGCGATGCATGGCGAGACCCCAGGAGGCCCGGCCATGCGCATCGAGAGCTGCGACACCTTCATCGTCGGCAACCCGCCACCCCACAAGGGCGGCCGCTACTTCCACCTGGTGCGGCTGAAGACCGCCTGCGGCATCGAGGGGCTGGGCGAGGTCTATGCCGCTACCTTCTCAGCCGAGGCGATCGACAAGCTGATCCACGACGTGTTCGGCCGCTGGGTTGCCGGCAGCGATCCCACGCGCATCGAAACCTTCTGGCGGCGGGCCTACAGCTCGGGCTACACCCAGCGCCCCGACCCAACGCTGCAGGCGGTGATGAGCGGGCTGGAGCTGGCGCTGTGGGACATCCTCGGCAAGGCGCTGGACCGGCCGGTGCACGCCCTGCTGGGCGGCCGGGTGCACGCGCGGCTGCGCAGCTACACCTATCTCTACCCGCCGGGGGACAGCGTGCAGCCGGCCGACCTGCCGGCGCGCAGCGTCTACAGCGATCCGGATATGGCGGCCGAAGCAGCGGTGGCGGCGGTGGCGGCCGGGTTCACGGCGGTGAAGTTCGATCCCGCCGGTCCCTATACCGCTTTCGATCCCCATCAGCCGAGCCTGGCCGATCTGGAGCGCACCGAGGCGTTTTGCCGCGCCGTGCGCGAGGCCGTGGGCACGCGTGCGGACATGCTGGTGGGCACCCACGGCCAGTTCACCCCCGCCGGTGCCATCCGCCTGGCGCGGCGGCTGGAAGCCTACGACCCCCTGTGGTTGGAGGAACCGACACCGCCGGAGGTACCGGAGGAGATGGCCAAGGTGGCTGCGGCCACCACCATTCCCATCGCCACCGGCGAGCGGCTGACCACCAAGTACGAATTCGCCGCGGTGCTGCGGGCGGGGGCCGCCGCCATCCTCCAGCCCGACCTGGGGCGGTCGGGCGGGCTCTTGGAGGGCAAGAAGATCGCCAGTCTGGCGGAAGCCTTCCACGCCCAGATCGCGCCCCACTGCTATTGCGGGCCGGTGGTGATGGCGGCCAATGCGCAGTTGGCGGTGTGCTCGCCGAACTTCCTGATCATCGAGACCATCGAAGGCTGGGGTGGCTTCCAGGCCCGCCTGGTGGACAGCGCCTTCGCCCACGAGGACGGCCACCTGCTGGTGCCTGACACGCCGGGGCTGGGGGTAACGCTGAACGAGGCTGTCGCGCGCGCCCATCCCTATACGGGCACGCAGCTCCACCTCACCATGGCCGACGATCCGCCGACGGTGGCGCCGCAGGGCTGAGGGCGAGAAGGGGGACGGGCAGGGGACGGGCAGGGGACGGGCAGGGGACGAACACAGGGACAGGCGGAACGGCCGCTGCCACGCCGTCAGTTGACCGTGGAGAACACCTCGATCAGGCCCAGCACGGCCGGCCCGATCAGCACCACGAACAGCGGCGGCAGGATGAACAGGATGAGCGGCACCATCAGCGTGGCCGGCAGCCGCGCCGCCTTCTCTTCGGCCTTCATCAGCCGCTCGTGCCTGAGTTCGGCGGCCAGCACGCGCAAGGAATCGGCGAGCGGCGTGCCGTAGCGTTCGGTCTGGATCAGCGTGTTGACGAGGGCGCGCATGCCGGGCAGGCCGGTGCGGTTGGCCAGGTTGTCGAGCGCCTCGCGGCGGTCCTGCACGAACCCCAGCTCGACGGCCGCCAGCGAGAATTCCTCGCCCAGTTCCGGCCAGCTCCGTTCCAGCTCGGCAGCCACGCGGTTGAGCGAGGCATCGAGGCTGAGCCCGGCTTCCGCACAGATCACCGCTAGGTCGATGCCGTCCGGCAGCGCCTTATGCAGCAGCTCCTTGCGCTTCTGGGTCTGGTTGGTGATGTAGATGTCCGGCAGGAAGAAGCCGAGCACGACGCAGCCGGCGACGCAGAGGATCAGCACGGGCTGCGAGGCATCGTAGACGCGGACGCCGAAGAACAGAAAGATGCCGAGGGCCGCCATGGCGATGGGGCAGACCAGCTTGGCGAACAGGAAAACGATCACGGCATCGTTGGAGCGGTAGCCCGCGCGGGCCAACACCATCTGGCGCTCCGATGCCTTCATGCGGCTGAACAGCTTGAAGCGGCTCACCACATTGCGCATGAAGCCGATGCCCTGGACGTTGCGGCGCTGGCGCTTGGCCGCCGCCGCCTCCATGGACTGGCGCTTCAGCGCCGCCCGCCGGTCCATCAGCTCGCGCGCGCGCCGGGTCGATTCGCGGCGCGGCAGGGTGGCCGCCCACACCGCCAGCACGAACAGCATCGCGGCGCTCACCGCCAGGATGAGGATCAGTTCCTCGGCGCCGAGGGTGCCGATGCCGGGGATGGTGATCTCGAAGTCCACGGATCTGGCTCCCGCGCCGAGGGCCCACCGGCCCCTGCTAGTCTCCCGAGTCCGAAGTTCGCGGATCTTGACACCAGGTCCCGAGCGAACTTCGGACTCAGTGGAACACTAGCTCGTCTATGACGCTAGCGTGGTTTTCTGATCGGACGTTCGTTTCCAGTTTGGCCCCCCGCACGAACGAACGTCTGATCCACCACACTAGATCTCGAAGGTGATCATCCGCTTCATCACCGCAAAGCCGATGAACATCCACAGCACCGCCGCCCCCAGCATGATGTTGCCGCGAATGTCGGTGATCAGCAGGCTGATGTAGTCGGAGTTGATGACGTAGAGCAGCCCGAACATGAAGAAGGGCAGGCCGCCCAGCAGGTAGGCGCTCATCCGCGCTTCGGAGGACAGCGCGCGGACCTTCAGCTTGGCGGCCCGGCGCTTGCGCAGGATGTCGGCCAGGTTGGACAGGGTTTCGGCCAGGTTGCCGCCGGTTTCCGCCTGCACCGAAAGGCTGACCACGAAGAAGCGGAACTCCGGGATGTCCAGCCGTTCCGCGGTGGTCCACATGGCGCGTTCCATGCCTTCGCCGACGCTCATCTGCTCGATGATGGCCTTGAACTCCGTACCCACCGGATCGGGGATTTCCGCGGCCACCGTCTTGATCGATTCGGCGACCGGCATGCCGGACTTGATGCCGCGCACGATCAGGTCGATGGCTTCGGGGAAGTTGCTGAGGAACCGCTGGCGCCGGTTGCGCACCATGGTCCCGACGACCATGTGCGGCAGCCCCGCGCCCAGCGTGATCCCCAGGAGCAGGGAGAGGATGAGCGACAGCCCGGCGAAGAGGTAGAGCGCCACCGCCACGGCCATGGCGATCAGCAGACTGAAGGCGAGGTAGACGAAGACGGAGATGTTGTGGCCGGTGCGCTGCAGCCGGGCGCGCATCACCGCCTGGTTGGGCACCAGCCCGGAGGCGAACTTTTCCAGTGCGGTCTGGTTGTCGGTCTTGCGCAGCGACAACGCTGCCGCCTTCTGGTCTGCCTTCGACCTGGACCCGGCCGCGCGGGTGATCCGCCGGTCGAGCGCGCGCCGCGTGGTGGTGGCGGACACGAGCACGTAGCTGAGGGCGACGAAGACCAGGGTGAACGTCCCGATCAGCAGCACTGCCCACATGGGCACGCCGGAGACCTGGAGCTGCAGGATCTCCATTACATGATTTCCATCAGCGTCTGGCCGAGGCCGGCGTATTCCGCCTTGGGCAGGAAGTTCGGGCGCACGCCGGCCGACCGGAAGTTGCCGCGCAGGATGCCGCGCTCGTCCTCGCCGGTGAATTCGAAGTTGAACAGGTCCTGGGTGACGATCACGTCGCCTTCCATGCCGACGATCTCGGTGATGGTGGCCACCCGGCGCTTGCCGTCGCGCATGCGGCTGGTCTGCACGATTAGGTCGACGGCACTGGCGATCTGGGTACGCACGGCCTTGGAGGGCAGGTTGATGCCGGCCATGCCCACCATGTTTTCCAGGCGCACCAGGGCGTCGCGCGGCTTGTTGGCGTGCACGGTGCACATGGAGCCTTCGTGACCGGTGTTCATGGCCTGCAGCATGTCCACCGCTTCGGAGCCGCGGACCTCGCCGACGATGATGCGGTCGGGCCGCATGCGCAGGCTGTTCTTCACCAGGGCGCGCATGTTCACCTCGCCCTTGCCTTCCAGGTTGGGCGGGCGGGTTTCCAGGCGCACCACATGGGGCTGCTGCAATTGCAGCTCGGCGGCATCCTCGATGGTAACGATGCGCTCGCCGGGATCGATCATCTGCGATAGCGCGTTAAGCAGCGTCGTCTTGCCGGAGCCGGTACCGCCGGAGATCAACACGTTGAGGCGCGAGCGTGCCGCGATCTTCAGCAGCATGCACATCTTCTGGGACATCGAGCCGTATTTGGCCAAGCTGTCCAGCGACAAGTTCTTGGTGGAGAACTTGCGGATGGAGATCGACGTGCCGTCGATCGCCAGCGGCGGGGCGATCACGTTGACGCGGCTGCCATCGGCCAGGCGCGCGTCGCAGATGGGGTTGGATTCGTCGATGCGCCGGCCGATGCGGGTGACGATGCGCGTGGCGATCGACATCACGTGGTTGTTGTCCTGGAACCGGATGTCGGTCAGGTCGAGCTTGCCGTTGCGCTCGACATAGACCTGGTTCGGCCCGTTCACCATGATGTCGTTGACCGAGGGATCGGACAGCAGGGCTTCCAGCGGACCCAGGCCGACCATGTCGTCGACCAGGGCGGTAACCAGCTCGTTGTGTTCGTTGTGGTTGAGGTGGACGCGCAGCTCTTCGCGGATTTCCGCGACGACGCCGCTCAGTTCGCGGACCAGGGCACCGTAGTCGAGGCTGGAGGCGGCACCGACGTCGATGCGCTCCAGCACCAGCGGCTTCACCTTGCGCTTGGCTTCTTCCAGCGACGCCTTGCTCGACACGCCATGGGAGGGCCGTGCCGGGGCCCGCGGCGGTGCTCCGGGAGAGGCGACGGGCAAGGCCGGCGCCGCTTCGGGCTCCTGGTTGAGGATGTACTCCACCGACAAGGAGACGAGCCGGCGCTGTTCGGAAAGGCTGGGCGAGGCCGATGGCGTCTGGTCCAGCGCATCGATGACGATGTCGCTCACCTGGCCCGCCAACTCCTTGCGCGACAGGCGTTGCGCTTCGGCGATATTAATACGTTCCAGCAGGAACGGACGGATCTGGTCAAAAAGCTGGGTCAGGCGCGGCGACTGGATCGAGTCCAGATCCATCGCATCACCGGCCGGTGCGGACTGCCCGGGGGACGTGCCCACCAACGGTCCACCTGCGTTTCCGAGCCGATTCAGCATGTAACCTTAGCTCCTCGAGAACCAGCCTCGCTTGCGTCGATCCCCTTCGAGTCCTGCCACGGCGCGTGCGAGGCCCCGAAAGGTTTCGAAACTACTCCCTTTCAAAGCCTGGATCAAAGGCCGCCCCTCGACGCTGGCCTTGGCACCGCGCGGATCTTCCGGGATCACAAAATCCAGCTTAGCGTCAAAACCCTTTTCAAAATCTTGCTGACTAATTTCGGCCGCCTTCTCCAGCCCGGCGCGGTTAACCACCGTGGTGATGGCGATGTCCGGGGACAGGTTCTGCAGGCCCGAGCGCAGGCGCACCATGTCGCGCAGCCCGGCGATCGAAAGGTCGCTGACGATCAGCACCCGGTCGGCAGCCGAAACCGTGCCGATGACCTCCGGCACCAGGTAGCGGGGAATGTCGACGACGACCACGTCGAAAATGCGGCGCAGTTCGGAGAGCAGCAGCTCCAGCGCGTCCTGCTGCAGATCGAAGGCGGTGTCCAGCGGCTCTTCGCCGCCGAGCACGAACAGGTTCTCGGTCTTGTTGACCAGGGCGGACGCGACGAACAGGGAGTCGATACGGTCGGCGTTCTCCAACGCGTTGCGCAGGCCGTTGGAGGCTTCCAGGTCCAAGGACAGCGCGATCGTGCCGAAATGCAGGTCGAGATCGACCAGGCCGACCTGCTTGTGGAACTCGTCGGCCAGCAGGCTGGCGACGCCGATGGCCACGCTGGTTGCGCCCACCCCGCCGCGGGCCCCCATGACGAAGACCGTGCGGCCGTTGGCCGAGACGGTTTCCTGCTCCTCGGTGCGGCCGGCCGCCAGGATGGTGCGGCGCAGCTCCTGGCCGGTGATCGGCTTCACCAGGTAGTCGGTTACCCCGGTGTTGAGCAGGGCACGGTAGAGCGACACGTCGTTTTCCTGGCCGATGGCCACGATCGTGGTCTCCGGACCCGCCACGGCGGCCAGGTTGGAAATGTCCGGAATGGGCGAGCTGCTCTCCGACAGGTCGACGATCAGCAGCTCGGGGCTGGCGCCTTGCTGCAGGGCGCTCAAGGCCACCTGGACGCCGCCCTCGCGCACCTCGACACCGCGCCGCCCGCCGGGCACCACGCGCACCACGGTCTCCAGCGTCTCCTCGTCGCAGACAAACGCCAGGATCGGCTCCGAGGACCCAATGGTCGGTGCGCGCTGCCCGGTGCGAGCCACGGTGTTCATGTAGTCGGTCCCCTGACCAGTGTGCGGGATCAGAATGTTTCGAGCAGTTCCGCGTCCTCTGTCGCCGTGCCGCGGCGGTAACCTTCAATCGCCGGCAATGTATAGACACCTTCAGCCGGCCCCAATTCACGACCCGTCGACAGGTCTTCAGGATCGGCAATCATCCGCGCCAGGTTCAAGTCGTTGGAGCACCGCGGCAAGGGAAGCAGAGAAACACCGCCGGAGCGATCATACAATGTCCTATTTCCCTGGATGCAGGAAGTCGGCAGATAGACGGTGCGGGTGAGCGACAAGGTGACCACGTCGCGCGGGCTGGTGCTCATGTCGACGCGGCGCGAGGTGACGCCGAGTTCGGCCAGTTCGGCCTGTACCCCGTCGGCCCGCAGGAAGCCGAGCGGGCCGTGCCCGGCCACCACCAGCTCATCGCCCGGCTGCACGCCCACCTGCTCCAGGAAGCTGCGGATCTGGCTGCTCTGGGCGGGGCTGACGGTGGTGGCACCCGACGCGAACACCACGTCGTGGGAGACGCGCACGGGATCGGCCAGGAATTCGTTGGTGGGCAGCGTGGTGCGCCCGCGGTCGTAGGGCACGCAGGCCGCGGTGACGCACAGCAGGAGGGCCGCAAGGCCCCGGCTGAAGGAAACGCTCAGAAGGCGAGATGTCATCGTCAGACCTCGTTTTCCCCGGCGGTCCGCGTGTCCTGGACCCTGCGGCAGCGGCATGCGGACGGGGGCCATCCCGACCGGACTGTGGGCCTCGGCGCACTCCGTCAATTCAGGATGAACCCGGCGAAAGGCCCGCGCCGGCCACCGCTGAACGCGCCATTGACGTCGGGACCGGAGAGCACGGCCGGTTCGGGATAGGTGCCCATCAGCACATCCCCGGTGTCCTGGTCCACCGGCGTGGTCAACCGCTGGGTGGGCAGCACGACATCCTGCGGATTGACCGGCCGCACCAGATACGGCGTCACCACGATCACCAGTTCCGTCTCGCTGTTCTCGAACTCCTCGGACTGGAAGAGCTGGCCGAGGATGGGTATGTCGGCGAGGCCCGGGATACGGTCGAGCGACATGTCGTTCTCCAGCACCTGGAACAGGCCGGCGATGGCGAAGCTCTGGCCGCTGCCCAGCTCCACATTGGTTTCCGCCTGGCGGCTGGTGAACGAGGGCGAGGTGAGCCCGCCGCCCAGCGCCTCGGTGCCGAGCGGGCTGCGCACGCTGACCGCCACCTGCATGTTGATGCGGTTGCCCGACACGATCACCGGCGTGAAGCCGACGGAGACGCCGACCTCTTCCAGTTCGACACCGATCTCGCCCTCGGCGGTGACCTGGATGATGGGGATTTCAGACCCGGCGAAGAACGAAGCCGGCTGCCCGGAAATCGTCGTCAGGTTGGGTTCGGCCAGCACCACGGCGAGGTTTTCCGATTCCAGAGCCTGCAGCAGCGCGTCCACATTGCCGCTTTGGAACCCGGCCAGGGCGTTGTTGCCGGCACCGAAGGCCGCGTCGGCCAACTGCGGCAGGCCCGGCGCGATGAAGAACGAGAACTCGCCGACATCGAATGCCGATTCCACATCCAGGCCCAGGTCGCGCGAATAGGTGCGCGAGACCTCGGCGACGCGGATGCGCAGGTTGATCTGGGTGGGACCGGTGACCCGGGTGCGGTTGATCAGCGCATCGCTGTTTTCCACGAACTGCGAGGCCACGCGCACGATGTCGTCGACCACGTCGGGGGATTCGACTTCGCCGGTGAGGATCAGGGTGTCGTTGCCCAGTGCCGTCAACTGCACGTCCGACGCACTGTCGATCTGGCGGATGGCGTCGGCCACCGGGGCGAGGTTCTGGCGCACGATGATGCGCAGGCTGGCCATCAGGTTTTCGTCGTAGTCGAGGATAAGGGCGTTGGTTTCGCCCACCGCCAGGCCGGACACCCAGAGCAGGCGTTCGGACGGCGAGATGTTGTTCACCTGGGCATTGGCGATGGTGTCGTCGGCCAGCAGCACCCGCAGGATCGGCCGCTCCAGGCGCAACAGGCGGCCTTCGCCGGCCGACAGCACCAGCGTGGTTTCTTCGCCCGCCAGCACCTCCACGTTCTGCGCTGCGGCCGGAGCGACGAAGCTCGCCAGCCAGACGGCCGCCAAGGCCGCCACCAGGACGGCCTGGACGCCCGCCAACCGCAGATCGTCAAGACGGTGAAACGCTCTCATGTCCCGGCCCTTCTGCTTGGCATCCCCCGCTCCGCCGCCCGCCCGGCGCCCGCGCTGCGGCTCAGGGCATGTTACGCGCCTGCGAATTTACGGTTCCACCGGTCAAGGTAGCACCCGGATTGAAGTCCTCATTAATGAAACTTGCCGGCGGGCTCTGAATAACTTGCGCCTCGCTCCCCGGCTCGCCCCCGGCGACGCCCGACCCGGTCAGCATCTCGTAGGGACTGAGCAGCGTCTGGCTGACTTCGCCGGCATAGGTCAGGGTCTGCCCGGTCACCGGCGACAAGGACGAGGTCGCCCCGAAGAACTCCGCCTCCGCGCCCGGCGGCAACGGCCGCTCCAGTTCGCGCGCCAGGGCGATGGCTTCGGGCTGGGCCGGATCGGTCAAGCTGCGCAGGCTCAGGCTGAGGGAGCCGGACGTCTGCAGCACGGTGATCATCTCCGCCTGGTGCGGCGTCACCTCCAGCGTCGCCAGTCCGCCCACCTGGGCACCGCCTTCCTGCGGCGCACCCAGGCTCTGGTCGATGGCCAGCACGCGCATGTCCAGCAACACCGTCTCGCTCACCGAGAAGGTGATGTTCTCCTCGTCGGTCAGATCGGCCAGATTGGGCAGACCCTCGACGTCGACCGGCTGCACCTGGTGGGTGAGGATCACGTCCACGCGGTCGCCGGGATAGATGAAGCCGGCCGCTGCGGTGCGCGGGTTGATGGGAATGGTGGCGGCCCGCATGCCGGGGCCGAGCACGGCGGCCAGGAAGCCGCGTTCACCCGGCCGCGCCACCTGGAAGTTGGTGATCGGCTGGCCCTGGGCGATCGGCTCGCGCACCACGGCACCGTAGAAGCTCTCGGGATCGCCGGTGCGGTCGCGCACCACGTAGCTCGGCGACAGGTTGTCGTCCGGCCAAGCCTGCCAGCGCAGGTCCTCGGGGCGAATCAGGCGCCCCACCGGCAGGCTTTCGGTGGTCACGAGCACTTGCGCGAATTCCGGCTGTGCTTGCTCGACCGTGCGCGGCTCCAGCTCGCGCAGGCGTGCCTCGGCGGCCACCCGCTCCTGCTCCAGCCAGCGCTGCACCAAATGGAACGTCCCGTATCCCACGCCTGCGGCCAAGAGGAGAAGTACGAGCACCCTGATGAGCATAATCCAACTCCCCAGTGCCTAAAGCACTCCAAGATGGCCGAGCGACAGGTAAAGCGCGCCAACAGCAATCGCGACGCCGTAGGGAAGACGCTGGCCACGCAAGGGTCTGCGTTGCCCCTCCTTGCCCCGCAGCTTCGCCGAAACCACCGCTAAGGTCAAGGAAACAAGGAGTCCCAAAGCCATAACGCCACCCGTTAAGGCAATAGTGTAAACAAAAAGGAAGATCTGTTCAGGTCCGGCCCATAAAGATATCGCGGCGATCAGCTTGACGTCGCCGCCGCCCAACCAGCGCATGACGAACAGCCCGAAGCCGACCGCCAGTACGATCGCCGCCACCAGGACCGACCACAGCGCTTCGTGCCACAGCCCCAGTACGGCGACGCGGACCGCAAACAGTCCCACCACCGCCGCCGGTAGCGCGTTGGGAATGCGGAACCGGCGGATATCGCCGACCGCTGCGGCGATGCTGAGGCCGAGCAGGCCGAGCCAGAAGGCGTCATCCAGCGTCATGGCGTCCCCCCGCCCGTGGACCGGCCAAACCGGCGCGAAACCCGCTGCCACCCTTGCCTGCGCGCCCTTCCGCCACCGCACCGAGTGCCGTATGGTCCCTGCCATGGCTGCCGGATGCACCGCGCGATGAGTTCAGAGCCCCGTTCGGCGTGGATCATAGTTGTATTCCTGGCTGCCATAATTGTCGGCATGGCGGCCTATTTCTTTTTCATCAGCCCGACGTGGCCACCAGACTACATCGGCAACGATACCTATAGCCGGATGGTGCGGGTGGTCCAGTTGTGGACCAGCGGAAGTTGGTACGACAGTCATATCGACCGCATCTGGCCGGATGGGCTGACCTCCCATTGGACCCGCCCGCTCGATGCCCTGATCATCCTGCTGTCGCTGCCCATCATGCTAGCGCGCCCGGCCGCCGAAGCGCTGCACCTGGGCGGCTGGTTCATCGGGCCGGTGCTGCATGTGGCCACGGTGGTGGTTCTCGTGGCGGGCCTGCGCGGCGTGCTGCGGCCGAGCGAACTGTTCTTCGCCGCCGCCGCCTTCGTCTTCATCCCGCCGATCTATCACAACTTCTATCCCGGCCGGCCGGACCACAACTCGGTGTTCATCTTCACCATTGCGGTGACGATCGTCTGCCTGGCGCAGCTCTTCACCCGCGGGCCGCAGCGGCTGCGCTGGGCCTGGCTGCTGGGCGGCTGCCTTGCCTTCGCGGTGTGGGCCAACATGTCGGCGATGCTGCTGGCCGTCACGGTGCCGGTGGTGCTGGGCGTCCGCTGGCTGGTGTCCGGCGGCACCTGGACGCGCGCGAACCTGAGCGTCGCGGCGGCGGCGGCGGGTGCCATGGCCCTGGCCCTCCTGCTGGAGCGGCCCTGGCCCGATCCGCTGACGGTGGTGGAATTCGACCGCATCTCCGTCGCCCACTTGGCCGCCTTCGCGGCGCTCCTGTCGGTGTGGGCGGCGGTCGCGGCCGTGCAAGCCGTACGTCCCGGCTGGACCGCGGGTACCGCGGGGCGCGTCCTCGTCGGCGCCCCCCTCGCGGCCGCGGGCGCTGCGGCGCTGCTGGCGGCTTTCCCGGAGTTTCTCGCCAGCAATCAGGGCGTCCATATCGACGCGCTCTACGCGCGTACGCGCAGCATCTACATCATCGAATACACCCCCGTCCTCACCGCCGCGGACTTTGCGTCCCTGGCCGCTCTGGCCGAGGCGATCGTGCGGGAAGCCGTATGGGTGCTCTACTGGGTGATCGGTGCGGCGGTGCTGGCGGCGATGGCGGTGGTGCGGCGTGACGGCCGCTGGCTGTGGATCGCCTTGACGGCGCTGGTGGCGATCCACGTGGAGTTCACCTGGCCGCTCAAACCCGCCTGGGTGCAGTCGATCGCTGCGTTCGCGGCCATCGGCTACGGCGTCCTCATCGGTTGGCTGTTCGCGCGACTCGGGGGCTTCGCCTTGATCCCGCGCGTGTTCGCGCGCACCACGGTATTGGCCGCCCTGATCGCCGGGCCGGTGCTGGTGCAGGCGGTCAGCGGCGACCAGATGGCCAACGTGACCATGCTGGACACGTGCGACATCGATGCCCTGGCCGATGCCATCGACCGGGATTTGCCGCCCCGGCCGATGCTTGGCATCATGGCCCATGCCGATTTCGGCCCGCACATCCTCTACCGGACCGCCCATGCCGTGTACTCGATCCCCAACCACCGGTGGCAGCCGGGCTACACCTTGACCTACGAGGTGATGACCGCCCGGGATCCTGGGGAGGCGCGGCGCGTCATGGAGGCCGCCGATGCCGACATCCTGGTGGTGTGCAACAGCGGCCACAGCTTCCTCGTGCCGGACGACGGGCCGCCGACCCTGCGCCAGCGCCTTATCGACGGCGACCCGCCCGACTGGCTGGAGCCTATGGATGTGCCGCCCGAGGTGGGGGCCGGCCTGCGTGCCTACCGGGTGGTGGAGCCGCCGCACGATGGAGGCGGCTAGCCCTTGGCCAAGCTGATCATCCACATCCCCTGCTTCAACGAAGCCGCCACCCTGCCGACGGCGCTGAAGGAGCTGCCGCGCCAGGTGCCCGGCTTCGACGCGGTGGAGTGGATGATCACCGATGACGGCTCCACCGACGACACCGCGGCGGTCGCCCGCGCCAACGGCGTCGACCACGTCAACCGGCTGCCGCGCAACCGCGGCCTCGCCGCCGCCTTCATGACCGGCATCATCGCCGCTCTGCGCGCCGGCGCCGATGTGATCGTCAACACCGATGCCGACAACCAGTACGACCCGGCCTGCATCCCCGACCTGGTGGCGCCCATCGTGCAGGGCCGGGCGGAAATGGTGGTGGGGGCGCGGCCGATCGCCGACACCGCGGAGTTCTCCTGGCTGAAGAAACGGCTGCAGGCGGCGGGAAGCTGGGCCGTGCGGGTGGCCAGCGGCACCGACGTGCCCGATGCCCCCAGCGGCTTCCGCGCCTTCAGCCGCGACGTGGCCATGCGCCTTTACGTCTTCAACGCCTACACCTACACGCTGGAGACCATCATCCAGGCCGGCCGCCAGGGCATGACGGTGACGTCGGTGCCGGTGCGCACCAACCCGGCGCTGCGGCCGTCGCGGCTGATGCGCTCCATGCGGTCCTACGTGTGGCGTTCGGTGCTGACGATCCTGCGTATCTTCGTGCTCTACAAGCCGGTGCGCTTCTTCGCCCTGTGCGGCCTGGTGGTGGCGGTGCCGGGCGTGCTGCTGGGCCTGCGCTTCCTCTATTTCTACCTGACCGGCGGCGGGGCCGGGAACGTGCAGTCGCTGATCCTGGTGGCGGTGCTGCTGATCAGCGCGGTCATCATCTTTGCCGCCGGCCTCCTGTCCGATCTGGTGGCGGCCAACCGCACGCTGCTGGCGGAGATCCGCACCAACCAGCTCCGTGCGGAACTGGAGGGGCGCGCGGCAGGCGTCCAGGACGGTCATGGCCGGCCCGCCGGGCGATAGCCGGCCCATCCTCTTCGTCACCCGCAAATGGCCGCCGGCCGTCGGCGGCATGGAGCTCTATTCGCGCGAACTGGCGGATGCCTACCGCCACCTCGGGCCAACCGGGGTGCTGGCCCTGCCGGGGCGGGCGGACGGGCGGCCGCCGCACCTTCTGCGCCTGCTCGGCTTCATGGTGACGACGGCGGCAGCCCTGGCGTGGCGGGGCCGGCGCTACCGCCTGATCCATTTCGGCGACCTCGTGCTCTTCCCCCTGTGCGTGTGGGCGCGGCTATGGGCGCCGGGCACGCGGCGGATCGTCACCGTGCATGGGCTCGACCTGCTCTATGGCCGGCGCCGGGGCGCGTTGCCCCGGCTCTATCGCGGCTATCTGGCGATGACGCGCGCGCTGCAGGGCAGTGCCGATGCTTTCGTCGCCAACTCCAGCTCGACGCGGCAGGTGGCGGAGGCGGCGGGGTTCCGCCGCGTCCGCGCGGTGCCGCTGGCGATCGCGCTCGCCGGCGACGATCCGCAGCCGGCGGACCTGGCGATGGCCGATCCCCCGTTCGTGCTGTTCGTCGGCCGCCTGGTGCCGCGCAAGGGGGCGGCGTGGTTTGCGAGCAGCGTGCTGCCGCTGTTGTCCGAAGAGGTGACCTTTGTTGTGGTGGGGGCCGCCTGGGATGCCGGGGAGGCGGCGGGGCTGGCGGCCGCCCCGCGGTGCCGGCATCTGGGGCGGCTGCCGGATGCCGAGGTGGCGGCATTGCGCCGGTCCGCCGTGGCGGTGGTGCTGCCCAACCAGCCGGGAGGTGCTGCCGATATCGAGGGCTTCGGGCTCGCCGCCCTGGAGGCTGCGGCCGCCGGCATCGTCGTGGCGTCGCGGTTGGAAGGGCTGATCGACGCCGTGGCGGACGGCGAGACCGGCTTTCTGGAGGATCCCGGCGACCCCGGCGCCTGGGCACGCCGCCTCCAAGACCTGCTCGACTGGCCGGCGGAGCGCCGCGCGGCCTTCGTCGCCGCGAGCCGCGCCGTCCTTCGCGAGCGCTACGCCTGGGACCGGGTGGCGCGCGACACCTTGGCGGCGGGCGAGCCAACGGAAGGGCAACGGCCATGAAATCGCTGGTGCAGCGCACCCTCAGGCGGCGGCTTCGCAGCGAACGCCTCTACAACCTGGCGCGCCGCTGCCTGCTCGTCTGGCAGTATGTCACCAAGACCCCGGACGATCCGGAGTTCCGGGTCTTCGCCAAGGCCGGCCTCGGCGATGGCGACCTGATCCTCGACATCGGCGCCAACGGTGGCCAGGCTGCCGTGGCCCTGGCGGCACTGTGCCCCGGTTGCCGCATCCTGTCGTTCGAGCCCAACCCGGCCCTGTGGCGCGAGCTGGACTTCGTCGGCCGCCTGATCGGCCGGCGCCACAGCTACGAGCGCTTCGGGCTGGGGGACGAAGCCGCCGAGGTGCCGTTCTTCATCCCCCATTTCGGCCGGCTGCCGGTGACCACGCGGGCCGGCATCGACCGGGCGGCGGTGGAAGAGCACGCCGACCGGCTGTTGCGCGAGCTGGGGGAGCGGCCGACCGTGGTGGAGTCCTCCATCCAGATCCGCCGGCTGGACGAGTTGGACCTGGCTCCGGCGGCCGTGAAGATCGATGTGGAAGGGGCGGAGCTTGCGGTCTTGCAAGGGATGACCCGGACGCTTGCGGGGGCCGCCACCCGCCTGGTCTTCATCGAGAACAATGTGCGCCTGGCGGACTGCTCAGCCCTGCTGGCGGAGCTGGGGTTTGCGGAGGCGGACGAGGGCCTCTCGCTGAACCGCCTGTTCCTGAGGCGGCCCGGCCCCTGATCACCGGGCCCAGCGCCGGCGCGCGGCGCGACGGCCTCCAGGTCCGCGGCCAAGCCGGGCAGTGTGGCCTCAGAGCCGGTGTCTGGCGGAGCGGTAGGGCTCATAGAGCGCCCAGAACAGCCGGTTCAGCGCCTTCTGAGCAAGGGTGCGGGCGTAGCGCCGCTGCACCAGCCGCTCCTCCGCGAAACGGATCTTGAGGCTCGGCCAGTCGCTGCGCGAACTGATGCCGGCCTCGCCCATCACCGACAACACCTCGCCGACGGCGCTAAAGGCGATCCCCCGGTCCAGCGCGCGCAGGAAGAAGTCGTAGTCCATGGCGATCCTCAAGGTCGGATCGAACGGACCCAGCCTTTCGATCAGTCCGTGCCGGCAGAAAATGCCCTGGTGGCGGGTGCCGCAGCGGTAGCGCATTGCGGGGCTGTGGTAGGCCTGCGGGAGGCGCCGTTGGCGGCCGCCGATGGTCTTCAGCACGGCGAAGCCGACGATGTCCGCACCATCGGCGAGGTGGTGTGCCGCCATCTCCAGGGCACGGTCGTCGACGAGCACGTCGTCGGCGTGGAGGACCAGCACGAAATCGCCGGTGGCCAGCGCCCAGCCCTTGTTCATCGCCTCGGAGATGCCGCTGTCAGGCTCGCTCACCACCACCAGGCCGTCGCGGCGGTAGCGCTCGATGATGGCCAACGTGCCATCGGTGGACGCACCGTCGATGACGATGTGCTCGACGGCGGGATAGGTTTGCCGGCCGACCGACGCTAAGGTCGCCTCGATCGTCTCGGCGGCATTGAAGCAGGCGGTTACGACGGAGAGCTTGAGCATGGCGGCGGCCCAATTGCGATGCTGAGGGCGGCGAGGAGCATGATGGCACCTGTGTGGTGGCCGGGCGTGACCGCGCAGCGGATCCGTGCGGGCGCGGGCGCGGGTGCGGGCGGGGGCGGGGCATGATACGGCCGGCCATCGTCGTCGCGGCGTTCAATCGGCCGGCGTCGCTCCACCGCCTGCTGGGCAGCCTCGCCGCGGCCCGGTACGACGGGGCGTCGGAAATCGATCTCACGATCAGCATCGACGGCGGCGGCCCAGCCGAAACGCGCACCGTCGCCGAGGCATTCGATTGGCGGCATGGCCGCAAGCGCCTGCGTTGCTTTGAACAGAACCTGGGACTGAGGAACCACATTCTCGCATGCGGCGATCTCGCCAGTGAGTTCGGTGCCGCCATCGTCCTGGAAGACGATCTTTTTGTATCACCGCATTTCTATTGCTATGCGGTGGCCGCTCTCAACCACTACGTCGACGAAGATAGACTGGCGGGGGTGGCACTTTTCAGTCCGGAATTCAATGAAACCGCCTTGCAGCCCTTCCGGCCGCTGGCCACGGGAGACGACGCCTATTTCCAGGCACTGCCGTGCTCCTACGGCCAAGCATGGTCGCGTCGCCACTGGCAGGGATTTCGCGACTGGTACGCGCGCCATCCCCACCCAGATCTGCGTGGGCCAGCCATTCCGACCAATGTGAAAGCGTGGTCTGATCGATCGTGGAAGAAACTGTTCCTTGCCTACATGATCGAGGCAGGAAAATACTTCGTCTATCCGACGGTTTCGTTAACAACTAATTTTGGAGATTCTGGCGCCAATTACAAGAGATCGGTGAATTACTGGCAGGTGCCGATCCGCAGTGACGCTGTTGAGCCGGCGTTTCGATTTCCGATCTTTAGCCAGCGCGGCCCCTGCATTTACGATGCTTGGTGCGAGGCGGAAAGCGAATGGCTGCGCGCGGCCTGCAATGGCTTGGCAGACTTCGACTTCACCGTCGATCTCTACGGCACTCGGCCGCGCGCCGCGGTGGCAACGCCCCATGTCCTGACCGTGCGCCGGGTGAGACGATCCGTCTGCGGCTATGGACTGACCATGGTCCCCCGCGAGGCCAACGCCATCTACGCCGTTGACGGTGGCGCAATCGCCTTGGCGGAAACGGCGGATGTGGATTTCCGCACCGCGTTTGTGTCCGCGACCCTGCGGGAGCGGCGCTACGCCCACAGCTATTTGATCGCCAAGCGCCTCGCCGTCATGTCGCTTGGTGCGTTCGCCGCCCGGTGGCGCCGCTGAAACCTGGGCATGCCGGCCGAGATCGCGCAGCCGCCACGCAGGCGATCGAGACCTTCAGTCGACCACATCGCATCCATAGAGGTAGTCGTGGTGCGAGAGCCGCGCCACCAGCCGGTAGCCGTGGGCTGCCAGGAATTGGCTCATTCGCGGCTCGTCGCGCGCCTCGACCAGAATGTGGCGGAACCGGTAGTGGGCATGGTCGACACCGGACAGCACATTCAACTCGTTGCCTTCCACATCGAGCGACAGGAGGTCGACGATCTTCGGGGCCCCCGCCTCCGCCAGCACGTCGTTCAAGGTCCGAGCCGGGGCTGTGAAGTCAAATGGCGTATCGCGTCCCCGCAAATGCGGCGTGGCGGAGCTGATGATCGCGTCCCTATCCTTGTTCAGGTCCGTTTCCGAATTGATGAAAGCCACCGACATGAGGTCGGCATAGAGCATCGGAACCTCCTTGTCCGGGTAGCCAAACGGCACCAGGGCGCAGCGGAAGAAGCGGTTCTTCTTCGACCTGTTCCTGACCAGTTCGGCAAATCTCTGGGGAGCCGGCTCCACCAGGACACCGTGGCCGGCGAATTTTCGTTCCAGGAAGTAGGTGTTGGACTGGGTGAGGCCGTCGTTGGCTCCTGCCTCCACGTAGTACATGCCACGGCGGAGGACGTGCGGATGGTCGCGTTCGATGAGGCGGTCCAGATCGTTCAGCGATGCGTAGGCCGACAACCAGCGTCTTGCGCGCCGCCGAAGGCCCAGGTGCCGATACCAGTTTGCCATCGAGACCTCGTCAACTCGGGCCGCGGGGACCCGTTGTGGCAGCGGGCCGCCGGCCCATGCGGCGCACGTCCAGCAACAGCAGGGCGCGAACTTGGCGGACCAGCAGGTCGCGGGTCGCGGCGTTGATGGCAGCGTGAACGAGCACGGCTGCAATCGCGTAGGCAACCAGCGTGGCGATGGTCGCTCCCACCGCGCCATAGTGGGGAATGAGCACGAAGTTAAGACCGACATTGACGAGTGCGCCAATGGCGGTGCGAGTGGGGAGCACCCACGTCAGCCCTTCGTTCAGCAAATGGGCACTCGACGCGCTGCCCAGCACCACGAACACCGTCGACCAGATGTAGAGCGTCAGCACCAAACCGGCGGCAGCGTAGGCATCGCCGAACAACAGTGTCACCAGCGGGCCGGCGATCGCCAGGGTGACGGCGCCGACGGCATAGGAATACAGCACCAATGCCTGCAGCAACTGGCGCAGTCGCAGGTGATAGTGATCGCTCCCTTGTGCCTTGGCGCGCACCAGCGACGGCGTGACCGCCTGGATGATCGCCAGCGGCACGAAATAGGACGCTTCGGCCACCCGCACGGCGACGGCGTAGATACCCACCTCCTCGGCCGGGGCCATGGCGCCCAGCATCACCATGTCGATGCGCATGTAGATGATCACCGCTGCGGCACTCAGCGCCAGCGGCAGCGCGTCCTTCAGCAATTGGCGGATGGCCGGCCAGGGAGGCAGCGTCGGGCGGGCCTGCGCGCCCCGCAGGGAAACGGAGAAGCATACGGCCAGCACGGCCGCTTCCACGAGGGTGGCGGCGGCAAAATAGGCAAGCGGAGCGCCGGCCAGGATCAGGCCGATCTTGATCGCCGCCCCCAGCAGCAGGGGGCCGCCGCGGGCCAAGAGGATGCGGCCCCCGCGGCCGTCCACGATGTGCAGGACTTCGATGCTCTCCGGCGCGCGAACCACGGCTGCGGGCAGCAGGAAGGCCAGCAGAACCAGGATGGTGCGGTCGCCGTCGAGGATACCGAACAGGGCCGCGACCATCCCCGCCAGCCCGAGGGTCCCCAGAAAGCGCAGCGACACGGCCGCCCCGACGATACCGCCCCGCGGCGCCGCTTGCAGGCTGACGGTGCGCGTCAAAAGGGCATCCAGGCCGAGGCGCCCCAAGGTGGCGACGATGGCCGCAAGGGATAGCGCGTAGCTCCACACGCCGAAGCGGTCGGGACCGAGATAGCGGGCGAGCCAGACGCCGACGACGAACCCGACGGCCATCTGGGCGACCTTGTCGACCTGCAGCCAGAAGGCGGTGCCGGCGACCCGGCGAAAGCTCGGGTTGGCGAGCCAGGCAGACAGTCTGCCGAAAGCGGTCTTGGTCGCGGAAGCCAAGGGCTGCGCCGATCCAGATGGGGCCGCGCTATGCGCCGGTGCGGGGCAGGCGGGATGCGGCAATTGTTCCAGACGAACCGCTGCCCGGCAAGAATAGGGGATGGCCATCGGCAAACGAAGGCCAGTCCGGCAATGTCACGTGGAGAGGGGAGAGTGCAAGACCGGCCGGCTTAAGAAAAGCAGTGGGCCGAACTGCAACTCCGGCCGCGAAGGGGCCGGAGGCAGAAACGAAAGCGGAGGGTGGCGCCGACGCCCCCCTCCGGCATTTCGTGGCAGATTGGCCGAACGCGATTAGCTGTTGGCGTTCGACAGGCTGCTGCCGATGGTCGTGAAGGTCGTGTTGAGCTGGTCGCCGATCAGGGTGACAGCGGCGATGATGGCAACCGAGATGAGAGCGGCGATCAGGCCATACTCGATAGCGGTGGCGCCATCGTCGGATTCGAAGAAGCGGCGGATCTTGGTCAACATGGGACGTGACTCCATTGGGTGTTGGACGTCTGGCGAACTCGACATCGATAGCTTGACTCTGGAAACACTAAGGAACGGTTAAGCCATCGCCGTCTTGTATCGAGCGGCAGATAAGCCCGCAACATGATTTAGGAATATGAGGTACTTTTGTCGCGATCGCTTGGCAATTTGCGGACAATGTGGCGAGTCTGGGTCATCACCGACATCTCCGCAACTTGGCAACCCCCATCGCGGGGGGTATGGCGCAGCGCACACCGGCAGCTTGAGCCGGGCTGTGGCGGCGGCGGCGACCGACCGCGCGGCTACATCAGATAGACCGACACCTCATCGTTGAGGAAGTCGCGCACCGACACGACGCCGACGATGTTGCCGTCGTCCTCCACCGGCAAATGGCGCAAGCGGCGCTCCTTCATGGTGCGCGCGGCATCCACCGTGGTCATGTCGAGGCCCACGCGGATCGGCCCTGCGGTCATCACCTGCTGGATTTCCGTGGTATCCGGATCGCGGCCTTCGGCCACCACGCGGTCGAGAACGTCGCGTTCGGTGAAGATGCCGATGAGGTGCTCGCCTTCCATCACCAGGGCGGCGCCGACGTAGCTGTCGCGCATCCGCCGGGCGACCTCTCCCACGCGAGTCTCGGGGCGGACCTTCACGAGGGTCCGCGTCTGCAGAATGTCGCGGATGGTGCGGTGGGTCATGGCCAAGTCTCTCCCAGCTCTCGCCGCCCTCTCGCTTGGCCGCGAACCGACGTCGCTCGCCCCTGGACGGTCATTTGCCTGTAACTTTGGCGCCAATCCGCACCCGAATTCAATGGTTGTGGCCGGCAATCGGACAGCGGTCGCGGGGGCGTGTCAGGCGGCGGCCGTCAGCAGGTCCAAGAGCGGCTGGAAGGCATCGGGGTCCTGGGCTCCGGAGAGCGCGTAGCGCCCCTGGAACACGAAACATGGCACCGCCTGGATGCCCATCTGGCGGGCCGACCAGTCGCTGGCGCGCACGGTGTCCACCAGGTCGTCGCCGGCGAGGAAGGCGGTGACCAGGCCGGGGGCGACTCCGAGCCCGCGGCCGAGGGATTCCAGCACCGCCGCCTCACCGATGTTGCGCCCGTCCTGGAAGAAGGCGGCGAACACGGCATCGATGGCGGTGGCGGCATCGACCCCCTGGGAGGAGACGAACGCCACGAAGCGGTGGGCGTCGAGCGTCGGCGGCGTGCGCTCGATGGCATCGAGCTGGAGCAGCAGGTCGTCCATGCGGGCGGTGCGCGCGATCATCTCGTGGGCCTGCTGGGCGCGCCGCGGTCCGCCGAACTTCAGTGCCAGGTAGTTGCGCTGGTCCATGCCCGTGGACGGCATGTTGGGGTTCAACAGGAACGGCTGCCAGCGCACCGCCACGGGCGCGGCACGATGGTGGCGCAGCGCGGTTTCGAACCGCCGCTTGCCGATGAAGCACCAGGGGCAGATGAGGTCGTGATAGACCTCGATGGTGGCCGCGGCCCCTTTCACCATGCGTTCCTCACCAGTGCCCTCGGGCCACGTGCCGCGTCGCCCGGGCAACCATTCGTTAACTCTGCCGTCCCTATGGTGGCGGTTGGGAGTCCCCGGGGATGGCGGTATCATGACTTCTCGCTACGTCACCGAACAAGTGAACCGTGCCCTCGTCGAAGCCCGCGGCAACCCGTCGGAGGCGATGCGCCGTCTCACCAGCGCCTGTGCCGAGGACGATCGGCTGCTCCGGGCGATTGTCGCTCCCTACCTTCCCGGCATTCTGCGGCACACCCTGTCTAAGATGGGTGGGCCGGACGCCGCTGTCGATGCCGCGACGCCGACAATGCCCGGCGCACGCCCCGGGGTGCCCCGCCCGGCGGCCCTCAGCGACCTCGGCTTCGATGCCGTGGTGGGCCAGCTTTCGCGCTCCATCGGGGTCGGTACGGTGCCGAGCCGGGCCGCCCAGATCCTGACCCCGGAGCGGCGGCCACCGGCCAGCCAGCGCCATCGCGACGCCCTGCATGCGTTGGCCGTGGCCTTCGCGCGCAAGCGCCTGGAAGGGTAACGCTAAGCGTCTCCCAAAAGAAACTGTGCGATTTGCCGGAACGGCGTGGCCCGTGCCGGCTGGTGAAATACGCAGATGCGGTCGAGCGTGAAGGGCTGGCCGGTCACTTCGGCGAACCCGTCACCGAGGATCCCAAGCCAGGTGGCGCGGGCCTCCTCATCCAGTTCCGCCGTCAGCGTCATGTGGAAGCGGAAGTCCTCGAACACATAGGGATAGCCCCAGTCCACCAGGTTCTGCTCCTGGCGCTCGCTCAGGTCCACCAGGCGCCGGCGTGCCAGGTCGCCGGCACTGACGGGCGCGCGATAGGGCTCGAAGGTGCGCACCACATGGCCGGCCAACTGGTCCAGGGCGGCCGTGTCGCCCGCCGGCACCAGGGCGAGGAAGCGGCCGAGCTCCGCCACCATAAGCCCGTCGGCCAGGGTCACCGGCTGCATGTGCGTGGCGACGGAGCGGGCGAACTCCAGCAGGTCGTCTTCGGTGGCACCGTCGGCCGGCTCGAACGGCGCCTTCAAGGTGGCGTGGAAGCCGTAGTGGGCGGGGCCGGAGACGATGTCGGGCAGGGGGGCCGGCAGGCCGTCCGGGCGCGGCGGCGGCAGGTCGCCCGCGGGGTCGCGCCCCAGCCAGCCATGGCCGAGGCGGCCCAGGGGCTGGTCGGCGGGCGGGCAATAGTAGATGGCGTAGCGCGTCGTCACGGCGGACTCCCCTTGGGAAAAAGGCGGGCGAAGCGCTCCAGGAACAGGCGCTTGGCCACTTCCGGCGGCTCCGGCGCCACCGCGATGAAGGCACGGCGGCGATAACCGAGGATGCGCCGCGCGTCGGGCTCGGAGAACCCGGCCAGCGACACCGCCTCGGAGAACGCCGCGGTCTTGTCGGCCCGCTTGATCATCTTGGCCACCTCGTCGGGCAGCACCGGCGGCAGGCCGAAGCGGATGTGCACGGCGCGCATCAGCCGGTCCTCGATGCCGCGGTAGCCGCCGCCCAGTGCGGTCTTGAACGGCGTGATCATGTCGCCGATCACATATTCCGGAGCGTCGTGCAGCAGCGCGGCGAGGCGCCAGCGCAGCGGCGGCACCGGCCGGTTGCGCGCCACCAGGGCTTCCACGATGACGCTGTGCTGGGCGACGGACAGCCCGTATTCGCCCGTGGTCTGGCCGTTCCAGCGCGTCACGCGGGCGAGCCCATGGGCGATGTCCTCGATCTCGATGTCCAGGGGCGAGGGGTCCAGGAGGTCGAGGCGGCGGCCGCTCAGCATGCGTTGCCAGGCCCGCGGCGGAGGCTCCTCCGGTGCCGCGGAGCGGGGGGCAGACCTTCCCGATTCAGGGTTCATTAAGGCTCCAACGATACCTGTCGTCTGGGGTTCCCTGTTCATCGGGCGCGAGGCCGTGAGCATAGCGATCACGCCGGAGACGACAAGCTGTGCGAGGTGCGGGCCGCCACTGGCGCTGGCGGCGGCATCGCTGCGCGCCGAGCCCGAGGCTGTCCAGCCGGCCGCGTCGGCGGCGCCGGGTGGCGAAAAGGCGGGCGCGCGCCCGGCCGCCACCGTGTCGGGAGCACCGAAGCTGGCGCCGGCCACCGCCGTGGCGGCCCAGGAAGCGGGCGAGAAACCCGGTCAGCAGACTGTCGGCCAGGCCGGGCAGGCGTCCGGCTCCAAGACCGAATTGACTACGGCACAGGGGTCCGCAGACGCCGATGCCAGCGGCTTGACAGAGGAGCAACAGGCCGAGGTCGCGGCGCTGAAGGAGCGCGACGCCGAAGTGCGCCGCCACGAGCAGGCCCATGCCGCCGCCGGCGGGGCCTATGCCGGACAGCCCACCTACGAGTACCAGACAGGTCCCGACGGCAACCGCTACGCCGTGGGCGGCGAGGTGGACATCGACGTCGCCCCGGTGCCCGACGATCCGGCGGCCACGATCCGCAAGATGGACGTGGTGATCCGCGCTGCTCTGGCGCCGGAGGAGCCGTCGCCCCAGGACCATCGGGTGGCGGAACAAGCCCGCGCCACGCGAGACGAAGCCCGCCGCGACCTGAACGCGGAGCAGGCCGAAGCCCTGTTGCCGGCCGAGGATCGACAGGCCCAGGCGATTGCCGCCTACCGGGCGGCCGGTGCGGCCATCGGCACGCCGAGACCAACGGCGTCCGCCGTGGCGTAGGCGGCTGCCTTAGGACACAATTTGCGTCCACCGTCTTCGCCCGCCGTCTTCGCCCGCCGTCGTCTCCTTTGCCGCCGACCCGAAGGATCCGCCATGCCCTGTCGCCTCACCGCCCGGCTGGTCGCCTGCACGCTGCTGCTGGGCCTGCTGCCGACTGCGTCCCTGTCCGCAGAGGCGCAGACCTCCGCTGTGGCGGGCCGCTTCGCCGAAGGGCTGCTGTGGCGCATCACCCCGCCTGGCGGCGGCACGCCCAGCCACCTCTTCGGCACCATGCACGTGACCGACCCCCGGGTGACGGAGCTGGCCGAACTGGTCGGCCCCCTCGTCGCGTCCGCCGCCACCTTCGCCATGGAGGTGGAGATGACGCCGGAGGTGCAGACGCAACTGGCCATGGGCACGCTGCACACCGACGGGCCCACTATCGACGAGCTGCTGGATGCCGACACCCTGGCCGCGCTCGAAGTCGCCGCGGGGGAGGTGGGCGTTCCCGCCTTCATGCTGACGCGCCTGAAGCCCTGGGCGGTGAGCCTGCTGGTGTCGCTGCCGCCGCTGGAGGTGGAGCGCATCAATGCCGGGGTGGTGCCGCTGGACCAGCTCCTGCAGGCCGAGGCGGAGGCGCATGGGGCAGAGGTGGTGAGCCTGGAAACCGCAAGCGAGCAGATCGCCGTGCTCGACGGCATGGATGTGGACCTGCAGATCGAGCAGCTCCGCGTCGCCCTGGAAGACCGGGCGGAGCTGGACGAAGCCTACGAGTCGCTGACCCGGCTTTACCTGACCGAGGACCTGGCCGGCTTCCTCCTGTGGCTGGAGGAGCAGACGGCAGGCGAGCACGAGGAGCTGCGCGAGGTGTTCGTGGAGGACCTGCTCAACGCCCGCAACGACCACATGGTGGAGCGCATGCAGCCGCTGCTGGCCGAAGGCGATGCGGTGATCGCGGTGGGCGCCATGCACCTGCCGGGCGAACGCGGCATCCTGGAGCAGCTCGCCGCCCAGGGCTACCGGCTGGAGCGGGTGCCGCTGGACGCCGACTGATTCGCGGGGGCCAGGTTAAGCCGCCGTGCCGCCCACCGTCAGCCCGTCGATGCGCATGGTCGGCTGGCCCACGCCCACCGGCACGCCCTGACCTTCCTTGCCGCAGGTGCCGATGCCGGGGTCGAGTTCCATGTCGTCGCCGATCATGCCGACGCGGGTCAGCGCATCCGGCCCGTTGCCGATCAGCGTTGCCCCCTTCACCGGTGCGCCCAGCTTGCCGCCTTCGATCAGGTAGGCTTCGGTGGCGGAGAACACGAACTTGCCGCTGGTGATATCCACCTGGCCGCCGCCGAAGGAGACGGCGTAGAGCCCCTTGTTCACCGAGGCGATGATCTCGTCCTTCGGCGTGCTGCCGCTGAGCATGATGGTGTTGGTCATGCGCGGCATGGGGTGGTGGGCATAGCTCTGGCGCCGCCCGTTGCCGGTGGGCTTCATGCCCATCAGGCGGGCGTTCTGGCGATCCTGCATGTAGCCGACCAGGATGCCGTCCTCGATCAGCACGGTGGACTGGCTGGGCGTGCCCTCGTCGTCGATGGTGAGCGAGCCGCGGCGGTCCGGCAGGGTGCCGTCGTCCAGCACCGTCACGCCGGGCGAGGCGACGCGCTGGCCCATCAGCCCGGAAAAGGCCGAGGTCTTCTTGCGGTTGAAGTCGCCCTCCAGCCCGTGGCCCACCGCTTCGTGCAGGAGGATGCCGGGCCAGCCGCTGCCCAGCACCACCGTCATCTCGCCGGCAGGGGCGTCGACGGCCTCCAGATTGACCAGCGCTTGGCGCAGCGCCTCGTCGACAGCGCCCTGCCAGGCGTCGGGCGACAGGAAGACGGCGAAGCCCTGGCGGCCGCCCATGCCGTGGCTGCCGCTTTCCATGCGGTCGCCCTGCTTGCAGACGACGGAGACGTTGACGCGCACGATGGGCCGGATGTCGGCGGCGTGCTGGCCATCGGCGCGGACGATGCGCACCGCCTGCCAGGACCCGACGATGGAGGCCGACACCTGGGCCACCCGCGGGTCGCGGCCGCGGGCATAGCTGTCGATGGCGGCCAGGATGGCGACCTTTTCTTCGAAGCTGGGCGTGCCCAGCGGGTTCTCGTCGCCGTAGAGGCGGGCGTTGGTGCCCTGGGGCGCTGCCGCCCAGGTGCCGCCGTAGCCGGCGTGGACCGCCTTCACCGTGGCCGCGGCACGGCTGAGCGCATCTTCGGTGAGGGCGGAGGAATGGGCATAGCCGCTGGTCTCGCCCGCCACCGAACGCAGCCCGAAGCCCTGGGAGGTGTCGTAGCTGGCCGAGCGCAGGCGGCCGTCGTCCCACACCACGGCTTCGGACTGGGCGTACTCGAAGTACAGCTCGCCGTCGTCGGCCCCCTTGAGCGCATCGGCCACCAGGGCTTCGGTGCGCACCCGGTCGAGCCCCGTACGGTCGAAGAACAGACTTTCGGTGGTGGCCAGCGCGGTCATGGCGTCTCCGGACTTTCGATCTTCTGCATGCGACTTTCATAGTGGGATGGCCGCCCCGCCGGGACAAGGGTGCGGCATCGGCGGATGGGCGGCCGCGGCGATGCGCTCGGCAATTGCGAACAGCCGGGCGCAATGTTACGACCCAAGAAGCCACACACGATGCTAGGGGGATTCGGGTGAGGGCGGCTCGGGGGGCCACTGATCGCTTTCCACCGCGCCGGGCCTGTAGTATCTCCTCCTGGGAATCGTGAAAAAACGCTTCAGTAGCAAAGAATTCGTGCGAACTGGGGCCCGGATTGAGAACTATGCCGAAGACGCGAAAGCCGATGGGGGACGTGGTTTGATGGGACTGATGCGCCTTGTTGTCGGGTGTCTCGGCGCGCTTGTCGCCGCAGGGGCGGCACATGCGGAAGGTGTGCACGAGTGGCAGATGGGGTTACAGGAGCCGGCGTCTCCCTACGCTGAGCAGGCTCATGACTTCCATACGCTCTTGTTGGTGATCATCACGATCATCGTTGTCTTCGTGCTGGGCCTGCTGGTCTATGTGATGTGGCGGTTCAACGCCAAGCGGAACCCCACGCCATCGAAGACCACCCACAACACCTTGATCGAGGTGGTGTGGACAGTGGTGCCGATCATCATCCTGATCGTCATCGCGGTGCCGTCCTTCAACCTGCTCTACGCGCTCGACCATGACGAGGACCCCGAACTGACCCTCGTGGTGCGCGGCTACCAGTGGTACTGGAGCTACGAATATCCCGATCAGCAGATCGAGGAATTCCAGGCCAACATGGTGCCGGACGAAGAGATCGGCGACGGCCAGGTTCGGCTGCTCAGCACCTACGACCTGACCGGGCGGACGGACGGCGTGGTGGTGCTGCCGGTGGATACCGACATCCAGATCGTCATCACCGCCATGGACGTGCTCCATAGCTGGGCGATGCCGGCCTTCGGCATCAAGACCGACGCGGTGCCGGGGCGGACCAACGAAACCTGGGTGCGCATCGAGCGGGAAGGCACCTATTACGGCCAGTGCTCGGAAATCTGCGGCGCCGGCCACGCCTTCATGCCCATCGAAATCCATGCGGTGAGCCGCGAGGCGTTCGACGACTGGGTGGAGGAACAGACCGCCGGGCTGACGCTGGAAACGCCCCCGGTGCTGCTGACCCGCGAGGCGCCGGCACCGGAAGGGGCGGCACCGGCGGAAGGCGGCGAGACCGAGGGCGTGGCCCCGGCGGAGGACGCGCCGGCCGACGAGGCGCCGGCCGAGGACGCACCGCAGGAAGACCCCACCAACACCGGCGACGCCGGCACCGCCGCAGCGGGCCAGCGTCTCGCCAGCAACTGACACAGGGGGCAGACCCCACGCGGGGCCGCCCGGTAACGGAACGGAACCACGGGACGGAAGGACAGGGAAAACGGGCATGGCACAGCACGCCGACGCGCACGCCGACCACCACGATCACAAGCCAGGCTTCGTCAGGCGCTGGTTGTTCTCCACCAACCACAAGGACATCGGGACCCTCTACCTGATCTTCGCGGTGGTGGCGGGCGTGATCGGTGGTCTGTTCTCCCTGATCATGCGCCTGGAGTTGCAGGATCCCGGCCTGCAGTTCGTCGCCGACGGCCAGGAATGGAACGTCTACATCACCGCCCACGGCCTCCTCATGATCTTCTTCATGGTGATGCCGGCGCTGATCGGCGGCTTCGGCAACTGGTTCGTGCCGCTGATGATCGGCGCGCCCGACATGGCCTTCCCGCGGCTCAACAACATCTCCTTCTGGCTGCTGGTGCCCGCCCTGTGCCTGCTGGTGGGCTCCGCCTTCGTCGGCCCCGGTGCGGGGACCGGCTGGACCATCTACCCGCCGCTCTCCTCCACCCTCGGCCACGGCGGACCATCGGTGGACATGGCGATCTTCGCGCTGCACTTGGCCGGCGCCTCGTCGATCCTCGGTGCGGCCAACTTCATCACCACCATCCTCAACATGCGCACGCCGGGGATGACGCTGCACAAGATGCCGCTGTTCGTGTGGTCGATGCTGGTCACCGCCTTCCTGCTGCTGCTGGCCGTGCCGGTGCTGGGCGGCGGCATCACCATGCTGCTGGCCGACCGCAATTTCGGCACCGCCTTCTTCAACCCGGCCGGCGGCGGCGATCCGCTGCTGTTCCAGCACCTGTTCTGGTTCTTCGGCCACCCCGAGGTCTACATCATGATCCTGCCGGCCTTCGGCGTGATCAGCCACATCGTGTCGACCTTCTCGCGCAAGCCGGTGTTCGGCTACCTCGGCATGGCCTACGCCATGGTGGCCATCGGCTTCGTCGGCTTCCTCGTGTGGGCGCACCACATGTACACGGTGGGGCTGAGCGTCGACACGCGGGCCTATTTTACCGCCGCCACGCTGATCATCGCGGTGCCCACCGGCATCAAGATCTTTAGCTGGATCGCCACCATGTGGGGCGGCTCGCTGGAGTTCAAGACGCCGATGCTGTGGGCCATCGGCTTCATCTTCCTGTTCACCGTGGGCGGTGTTACCGGCGTGGTGCTGGCCAATGGCGGCATGACGATCCTGCTGCACGACACCTACTACGTGGTGGCCCATTTCCACTACGTGCTCAGCCTGGGGGCCGTGTTCGCCATCTTCGGCGGGTTCTACTACTGGATCGGCAAGATGAGCGGCCGCCAGTACCCGGAATTCTGGGGCAAGGTGCACTTCTGGACGACCTTCGTGGGCGTCAACCTGATCTTCTTCCCCCAGCACTTCCTCGGCCTGTCGGGCATGCCGCGCCGCTACCCCGACTATCCGGACGTGTATGCGGGGTGGAACTTCGTGTCGTCGATCGGCGCCTACATCGCCATCGCGTCCTCTCTGCTGTTCATCTGCATCGCCATCTACACCCTGGTGGCCGGCCGCAAGGTCACCGCCAACTACTGGGGCGAAGGGGCGACCACGCTGGAATGGACGCTGAGCTCGCCGCCGCCGTTCCACCAGTTCGACCGGATGCCGGCGCTTCCCCGGTCGAGCCACTGAGCGAGGCCATGCCATGACGGTGATGTGCGGGGGCGGTGCTGCCGACCCCCGCACGCCACCGTTCGACCGACTGACCGGACCTTTGTGAGACCATGACCGATCTGAGCCTGGAAGCCCGACCCAACGGCCATCTCGCCCTCGCCGAGGCCCATTGGCGGGACTTCTATGCGCTGCTCAAACCGCGGGTGATGAGCCTGGTGGTGTTCACCGCGGTGGCCGGAATGGTGGCGGCACCGGGCGGGCTGCACCCGGCCCTGGCGCTCACCGCCATCCTGTGCATCGCCGTCGGTGCCGGGGCGGCCGGTGCCATCAACATGTGGTATGACCGCGACATCGACGCGGTGATGCGGCGCACCCGTTCGCGGCCCATCCCGGCGGGCAAGGTGGCGCCGGACGACGCACTGGCCTTCGGCCTCATCCTCGCCGTGTCCGCCGTCGCTCTGATGGGCCTGGCGGTCAACTGGACGGCGGCCGGCATCCTCGCCTTCGCCACCGTCTTCTATGCCCTCCTCTACACCATGGTGTTGAAGCGCCGGACGCCGCAGAACATCGTCATCGGCGGTGCGGCCGGCGCCTTCCCGCCGATGATCGGCTGGGCCGCCGTTTCGGGCGATGTCAGCCTCGGCGCGGTGCTGCTGTTCGCCATCATCTTCTTGTGGACGCCGCCGCACTTCTGGGCGCTGGCGCTCTACCGGTCCGACGACTACCGCTCGGTCGGCATCCCCATGCTGCCGGTGGTGGCCGGCGCGCGCGCGACCAAGCGGCAGATGCTGGCCTACACCGTGGCCCTGGCGCCGGTGGCGGTGGCGCCGTGGCCCCTGGGCGTGGCCGGCGCACTCTACGGGGTGGGTGCTGCGGTGCTGGGCGCGCTCTTCATCGTCTGTGCCGTACGCGTGCTCGGCGAGGACGGCGAGGCGACCGGCCATCGCGGCGCCAAGATGATGTTCGGCTTCTCCATCTTCTACCTGTTCGCGGTGTTCGCGCTGCTGATCGCCGACCGGCTCTATGCCGATCTCCTGTCGGCCGGGAGCCTGGTGCCATGAGCGAGGATGCCAGCGCCGGCCGGCCGGCCATGACAGAGGAAATGCTGCGCCGCCGGCGCGGCCGCAACATCGCCATTCTGGTGGCGCTGATGGTGCTCGTGGGCCTCGTCTACTGGATCTCCGTGGTGCGCATCGGCGCCGGCATCGAAGCCGACCTCGAGCGCCAGCAGGACCAGCAGCAGGAGCAAGGCACCGATCCGGCCGATGCGCCCGACCAGCACGGCAGCCTGCCCATGGCATCGGGCTCGCGGGTGGCGTAATGGCCGAGCTGCGCACCAAGAACACCCGCGTGCTGCTGGTGGCCCTGGCCCTGGTGGCCGGCATGGTGGGCCTCAGCTTCGCTTCGGTGCCGCTCTACAACCTGTTCTGCCGCGTCACCGGCTACGGCGGCACCACCCAGCAGGCCGACGCCGCGCCCGTGGCGGTGGGCGAGCGCACCTTCCGCATCCGCTTCCTCGCCAATGTCGACCCCAACCTGGATTGGGACTTCGAGCCCGAGCAGCGGGAAATCTCGGTCCATGTGGGCCAGCCGGCGCTGATCAGCTACCGCGCGGAAAACCACAGCGATCTGCCGGTGGCGGGCACCGCCGTCTACAACGTGACGCCGGACAAGGCCGGCATCTATTTCGTGAAGACCCAGTGCTTCTGCTTCACCGAACAGATCCTGGCGCCGGGCCAGGCGGTGGACATGCCGGTCTACTTCTTCGTCGACCCGTCCATCGTCGACGACCCCAACCTCGACGACGTGACCACGATCACGCTCTCCTACACCTTCTACCCGACCCAGTCCGAAAACCTGGACGAGGCGGTCGAGGACTACTATCGATCGGTCGAGGCGGCCGGCGCCGCGGTTCCTCCGGCCGACCCTCCGCCCACCGGCGGCCAACCAAGCGGCTAGCAAAGCGGCGAACGACAAAGAGGCAGGCGATGAGCGAAGCAACCGGCGATATGCAGGTCTTGACCGACAAGGCCGAAGGGCGGCCGCACCCCTACCACCTGGTGAATCCCAGCCCATGGCCGCTGGTCGGCGCCGCCTCGGGCGGCCTAATGCTGTTCGGCGCCGTGTGGTGGATGCATTTCGGCGTCTGGTACATGTGCGTGGCCGGCATCGTCGGCGTGCTCTCCACCATGTTCTTGTGGTGGCGCGACGTCATCAAGGAGTCGGTGGTCCAGAAGGCCCACAGTGCGGTGACCAAGATCGGCCTGCGCTACGGCATGCTGCTGTTCATCAGCTCCGAGGTGATGTTCTTCGTTGCCTTCTTCTGGGCCTATTTCGACCCGGCGCTGTTTCCGGGCGAGGCGAACCAGCCGGCGCGCATCGACTACACCGGCGGCGTGTGGCCACCGGAGAGCATCCATACCTTCGATCCCTTCCATCTGCCCCTGATGATGACCTTCATCCTGCTGCTGTCGGGCTGCACGGTCACCTGGGCACACCACGCGCTGCGCGAAGGACACCGCGCCGAAGCGGCGCAGGCGCTGGGCATCACGGTTCTGCTGGGCCTCCTCTTCACCACGCTGCAGACCTACGAATACAGCCACGCCGCCTTCGCGCTGAACGGTGGCGTCTACCCGTCGACCTTCTTCGTGGCCACTGGCTTCCACGGCTTCCACGTGATCATCGGCACGATCTTCCTGGCCGTGTGCTACTTCCGCACGGTGAAGGGGCACTTCACGCCGCGCAGCCATTTCGGCTTCGAGGCGGCGGCCTGGTACTGGCACTTCGTCGACGTGGTGTGGCTGTTCCTGTTCGTCTCCATCTACTGGTGGGGCTCGGGCACCATCGCCCACTAGTGGATCGAATTTGGCGTTTGCATCCCGTTAGCCGCGTCGTTCGCTGCCAACGTCGAATTCAAGAGATCCACGAGAAACAATAAGTTGGTAGTGGCCCGTGCAGCTCCGACATTGGCTCCCGACGGATCGGCAAGGGCTGCAAATGTCGGAGTCGGGCCACTAGCTTCCGGCCGTCCGAGGCAACGGGGAACGCCATATGCCGTCACCGCTCAGCACGGCGCTCGCCTGCCGCTGTCCCCGCTGCGGCGAGGGCCGGCTGTTCGAGGGGTTCGTGACCGTACGTGCGCGCTGCGACCATTGCGGGCTCGACTTCTCCGACCACGATACCGGCGATGGCCCGGCGGTGTTCCTGATCTTCATCCTGGGGGCGCTGTGCGTGCCGCTGGCACTGTGGATCAACGCCGCCTTCGAGGTGGCGTTCTGGGTGCCGGCGGTGGTGGCGGGCGCGGCGGCACTGGGGCTCACCTTCGCGCTGCTGCGGCCGTCCAAGGCCTATATCATCGCCCTCAACTACCGCCATCGCAGCGGCAGCGGCAGTGGCACCGGCACCGGCAGTGGAACCGGCAGCGGCAGTGATAACGGCGGCGGCGCCGCTCCGCCGCCGGCCTGAGGCCGCCCGTCCGCCCCGCTGCCGACGGGATCCCGTCCGATGGCCCGCACAGCTTCCGCCCGCGCCGGCTTCCTCATCTTCATGGCCCTGGTGATCGCCGGGACCGCCGGCCTCGGCGTCTGGCAGCTCGAACGGCGCGCCTGGAAGCATGCGCTGATCGCCCGCATCGAGGAGCGCATGACGGCGGCGCCGGCCGCCCTGCCGCCCCACATCGACGATGCCGACGCCTGGGACCACCGGCCGGCCCTGGCGGAGGGTGTACTTGTGCTGGCCAACGCCGTACGTGTGATCCCGCGGGTCCGGGCAGGGGCGGTGGGCGCGCATGTCGTCGCCCCGCTGGTGCGCGAAGGGGGCAGCGACGTGCTGGTGGTGCTGGGCTGGGTGCCGCAGGACTGGCAAATCCCGGAAGGTGCCACAGCCGGGGCGGCAGAGGGCATGGCGGTCAGCGTCGCCGGCATCGCCCAGCTTCCCGATCCGCCGGGGCTGTTCACGCCGGACAACGTGCCCACGGCCGGCCAGTGGTACTTCGTCGACACCGCGGCCATGGCGGCGGCCATGGGGCTCGACGATGCGGCCCCGGTGATCCTGGTGGCCACAACGCCGGTGCTGGCGGCCGACGGGCCGCCCTTTCCCGAGCCCCCTGGCCTGGAACTGACGGACAACCATCTTCAGTATGCGCTGACCTGGTTCGGCCTCGCCACCGTGCTGGCCGCACTCACCGTCGTCTTCCACCGCCGCCTGAGAGACCGTTAGCGGGCTGGCCACGGCATTCTCAAACGGACACTGAGACCATGACCCAGATCGATACTGCCGCCGTGCCGGCCGCCGCCGCCTACCGTGCGCTCGAAGACCGCTTCGCCCGCATCTCGCGCATCGGCGACGCGCTGGGCATCCTCCATTGGGATATGCAGACCACCATGCCGGACGGAGCGGCCGCTGGCCGCGGCGAGGCGATGGCGGCCCTGGAGGTGCTGTCCCACGAGATGCTGACCGATGCCGCGGTGCCCGACCTGCTGGGCGAGGCGGAAGCGGCCGACGGGCTGGACGGCTGGCAGCAGGCCAACCTGCGGGAAATGCGGCGGGCCTGGCGCAATGCCGAGGTGCTGCCGGGCGAGCTGGTGGCGGCGCGCGCCCGTGCGGTATCGGCCTGCGAAATGGTCTGGCGCACTGCCCGCGCGGAGGCCGACTTCGCCAAGCTGCTCCCCAGCCTGTCGGAGGTGCTGCGCCTGGAGCGCGAGGCTGGCGCCGCCAAGGCCGCCGCCACCGGGCTGTCGCTCTACGATGCGTTGCTGGACGACTACGAGCCCGGCGGCCGTTCGGCGCGCATCGACCAGATGTTCGACGAGCTGGCCGGCTTCCTGCCGGAGTTCACCGCGGCGGTGCTGGAACGCCAGGCGGCACAGCCCGCACCGGTCGTGCCCACGGGGCCGTTCCCCGCGGCGGCCCAGCAGGCGCTCGGCCAGCGGCTGATGGAAGCGGTGGGCTTCGATTTCACCCGCGGCCGGCTCGACGTCAGCCTGCATCCGTTCTGCGGCGGGGCGGACGACGATGTGCGCATCACCACCCGCTACGACGAGGCCGACTTCCTGCGCGCGCTGATGGGCGTGCTGCACGAGACCGGGCACGCCATGTACGAGCAGGGGCGCCCGCGTGTCTGGCGCGGCCAGCCGGTGGGCGATGCCCGCGGCATGGTGCTGCACGAAAGCCAGTCGCTGCTGGTGGAGATGCAGGTGTGCCGCGACCGGCCCTTCCTCGGCTTCGCAGCACCGCTGATGGCCGAGGCGTTCGGGGGCGACGGGGCCGCCTGGGCGGCCGACAACCTCTACCGGCTGTCCACGCGGGTGTCGCGCGGGTTCATCCGGGTGGATGCCGACGAGGTGACGTACCCCGCCCACGTGATCCTGCGCTACCGGCTGGAGCGCGCGCTCTTGTCCGGCGAGATGGAACTGGCCGACCTGCCGGGCGCCTGGAACGAGGGCATGGCGGAGCTGGTGGGGGTGGTGCCGCCCGACGACCGGTTGGGCTGTTTGCAGGACATCCACTGGCCCGGCGGTTCGTGGGGCTATTTCCCCACCTACACGCTCGGTGCCATGGCGGCGGCCCAGCTTTTCCGCGCCGCCCGCGACCAGGACGCGGAGATCGAGCCGGCGCTCGCCCGCGGCGACTTCGCGCCGCTGATGGCCTGGCTGCGTACGAATGTGCACGAGCAGGGCTCGCGCCTGTCCACCGACGAGACCCTGGAAGCGGCCACCGGATCACCGCTCGGCACCGCGGCCTACATCCGCCACCTGAAGGCGCGATATTTGGCGACCTGAGGTCGACCCGCACATGCACATATTGAATTAGATCCCCCACCACAAATTGGCCGGCTTCCTCGCCCGACATGCCGGGAGGGTGACGCCGGCTGCGGCGATGCGGCCGATATGAGGGGTGGGGCAGCGAGCCATGACAGAACTTCATCTCTATGACTGGACGGACAATGCGCTCCGCCGCTGGGGCTACGCGGACGTTTACTGCGAGGACTACAGTGTGGTTCAGGGCCGCTGCCTGCAGGATCGGCCGGGGATCCTGCATGCTGCCGTCGCGTCGCTGACCGACGTCATCTCATGGATCCGCATCATCGGTCAGCGCGAGCAGACCATCGACGAGCTGCACATCCACAGCCACGGCAACATCGGGTACATCCACCTGCCCAACGGCGGCATCACGATCTCCAACGTCAGCCAGTTGCAGCCGGTGTGCTCGCAGTACTTGGCCCGCCCGGGCAGGGTCCTTCTCTACGGCTGCAACGTCGCCGAAGGGCCTACCGGGCAGGCGTTCCTGATCGCAGCGGGGCGCGCCATGCTTGGCCATGGCGGCGGCATCATCGGAGCGTCGGACTCCAAGACATTTTCAGTTCCGGGGCTCGGCCAGCGGCTGCCGGTCTGGGCCACCTTGCACATTGCGGTGGTCAGTCCCAGCGGCACCGTGACCATCCAAAGCCCTTAGGCGGTCCGCGGCCCGTCCGTCCCGGCGCGCTACCGCCATACCTCCGCCGCGACGCGCCGGAAGTTGCCGCCCAGCACGCCGGCGATATCGTCGTCGCCGTAGCCGCGGCGGGCCAGTTCCTCGGCCAGGCCGGCCAGCACCTCCGGCGGGGCAAAGGTCAGCACGCCGAAGTCGTAGCCATTGCCGGGCGGCCACCAATAGGCCGTGTCCACCTCCATCCCCGCCATGTCCTCCGCGGTCTCGGTGTCGTAGGCATAGTCGAGCCCGATGCCGACATGGCGCGGCCCCACCCGGTCCACCACATAGGCGATGTGCTCGGCCATGTCGGCGGGCCGCGCCACCGCGCTTTCCGGCAGTCCGAGAAACAGCCCGACGCCGTTGATGCCGATCACCCCGCCGGTGGCGGCACAGGCGTCGATCTGGGCATCGCTGACGTTGCGCGGATGGTCCACCAGGGCGCGTGGATTGGCGTGGCTGAAGATCACCGGCCGGGCGGACACGGCCATGATCTGCAGGCTGGAAAGCTCGCCGGTGTGCGAGCAGTCCATCAGGATGCCCACCCGGTTGATTTCCGCCACCACCCGCTGACCCAGCTCGGTCAGCCCCATATCCTCGTCGTGGCAGCCGCCGCAGATGGTGTTGGAGCGGTTGTAGGCCAGGTGCATCTGGCGCACGCCGAGGCGGTGGTAGAGCCCGATCATCTCCGGCTGGTCGGCCAGCGGCAGCCCGCCTTCCAGGTCGAAGGCCACGGCCAGCCGGCCGCTGGACGCCGCCGTTTCCACATCGGCCAGAGTATGGGCGAGCACGAAGCGGTCGGACGCCTGCTCGATCTGGCGTCGCCAAGCCGCCAACACCTTGAGGATGTCGGTGATCGGGGTCATGTCCATCCCGACATTCACCGACACGAAAACGGCTCCGGCAGCGCGGTGGCGCTCCAGCACCGCCAGCGGCATATCGGGGCGGAGTGGCAGGCAGCTATGGGCATCCCAGATGGGCGTGGGGCTCGGCATCGGCAACCTCGCTTGCCTTGGCGGTGGGGGTGAACTTACGTTGAACCCAGCATAAGGTTCGGCAATGGGGATTTGGAGTGCGCCGGTGAGCTACATCAGCACGCGAGGTGCGGCACCGCGACTGGGATTCGAAGACGTGCTGCTGGCCGGCTTGGCGCGCGACGGCGGGCTCTACGTGGCGGAGGCCTGGCCGGTGCTGCCCGGTGACGTGAAGGCGGGCCTGGCCGGGCTCGGCTATGCCGATCTCACCGCCCGGGTGCTGGAGCCCTTCGCCGGCCCCACACTTGGCCCGGCGGTGCTGGGCGATCTCACGCGTGCGGCCTATGCACCCTTCCACCACGCGGCGGTGGCGCCGCTCGGCCAGATCGACCGCAACCTGTGGCTGCTGGAGCTGTTCCACGGGCCGACGCTGGCGTTCAAGGACTACGCGCTGCAGCTCCTGGGCGGCCTGTTCGACCATGTGCTGGCCAAGCGCGGCGAGCGGCTGACCATCGTCGGCGCCACATCGGGCGACACCGGGTCGGCGGCCATCGAAGCGGTGCGTGGGCGCGACAACATCGACATCTTCATGCTGCACCCCCACGGCCGCGTGTCGGACGTGCAGCGCCGCCAGATGACCACGGTGGACGCGGCCAACGTGTTCAACATCGCCATCGACGGCACCTTCGACGACTGCCAGGACATCGTGAAGGCGCTGTTCGGCGATCTGGCGTTCCGCGACCGCGTGCATCTGTCGGCCGTCAACTCCATCAACTTCGCGCGCATCGCCGGCCAGATCGCCTACTACGCGGCGGCGGCAACGGCGCTTGGCGGCAGCGACGGGCGGCCGGTCACCTTCGCCGTGCCCACGGGCAATTTCGGCAACGTGTTCGCCGCCTATGTGGCGCGCGCCATGGGGCTGCCGGTGGGCCGCCTGATCGTCGGTTCCAACGCCAACGACATCCTCGACCGGTTCTTCAAGTCCGGGGCCATGGAGACGCGCGCGGTGGTGCCCACCCTGTCGCCATCCATGGACATCCAGATCTCCAGCAATTTCGAACGCCTGCTGTTCGACCTGCTGGGCCGCGACGGGCAGGCCCTGACCCGGGTGATGGCCGATTTCCGGGCGACCGGCGCTTTCGCCGTGACGGCCGACCAGCACGACCGGGCGACCGCCCTGTTCGCGTCCCACCGGCTGGACGATGCCGGCACGCTGGCGGAAATCGCCCGCGTGCACGCCGAAACCGGGCGGCTGATCGATCCCCACACGGCAGTCGCGGTGGCGGCGGGGCGCGCGCTGGGCAATTCGGCAGACGGGCCGGCCGATGGCCCGGTGGTGGCGCTGGCCACCGCCCATCCCGCCAAGTTCCCCGATGCGGTGGCAAAGGCCACCGGCGTGCACCCCAAACTGCCGCCCTGGCTGGCCGACCTGCACGAGCGGCCGGAACGCGCCACGCCACTGCCGGGCGACGTCGCGGCGGTGCGCAGCTTCATCCTGGCCCATGCGGCCCTCACACGGTCGGTGGCCTAGCCATGAGCATTCGCATCACAACCCTCGACAACGGCGTGCGCGTCGTCAGCGACACGGTGCCGACGGTGGAAAGCGTATCGGTCGGCATCTGGGTCAATGCCGGGGCGCGCCACGAAGCCGCGCCGCAGAACGGCATCGCCCACCTGCTGGAGCACATGGTGTTCAAGGGCACCGCCCGTCGTTCGGCGCTCGACATCGCGCGCGAGATCGAAACGGTGGGCGGCCAGATGAATGCCTATACCGGGCGCGAGCACACGGCGTTCTACGCCAAGGTGCTGAAGGACGACCTGGCCCTGGCGCTCGACCTTCTGTCGGACCTGGTCACCGGTTCGGTGCTCGACGCGGCGGAGCTGGCGCGCGAGCGCCAGGTGGTGATCCAGGAGATCGGCCAGGCCACCGATACGCCGGACGACCTGATCTTCGACATGCTGCAGGGCCTGGCGTTTCCCGACCAGCCCATCGGCCGGCCCATCCTCGGCACCGAGACGACGGTGCAGGAGATGAGCCGCGACGACCTGCTGGCCTACCGCGCCAGCCACTACGGCGGGCGCTCCATGGTGGTGGGGGCGGCCGGCAACCTGGAACACGACGCCCTGGTGGACCTGGTGGACCACTGGCTCGGCCACACCGGGGCCACGGCCGACCGCGGGCCCGACCCCGGCTGCTTTGCCGGCGGGCTGGAGCCGCGGCCGCGCGAGCTGGAGCAGGTGCACCTGGCGCTGGCCTTCCCGGCGGTGTCCTACCACCACCCGGACCACTACGCGGTGTCGGTCCTGTCCACTCTGTTCGGCGGCGGCATGTCCTCCCGCCTGTTCCAGGAGGTGCGCGAGCAGCGCGGCCTGGCCTATTCCATCTACACCTTCGCCAACGTGTTCACCGATACCGGCATCCTCGGCCTCTACGTCGGCACCGGCGCGGAGATGGCGGGCGAGCTGGCGCGGGTGCTGGTGGACGAGATCGGCCGTTTGGGCGACACCATCGAGCCCCTGGAGGTGGCGCGCGCCAAGGCGCAACTCCGCGCCCAGATGCTGTTCGGGCTGGAGTCCATGTCGGCACGCGCGGAGCACCTGGCGGCCACCACCTTGATGTTCGGCGAGCCGGTGGCCCACACCCACCTGGTGGAGCGCATCGAAGCGGTGACGGCCGACGACGTGGCGCGCATCGCCCGCACCATCACGGCCGAGAAGGCCGCCGTAACGGCCATCGGCCCCGGCAGCGGGCTGGATGCGCTGGCGCCGCTGGCGCCGCTGGCGGCCTGACGGGCAGCCGGCAGCCCGGAGGCGCCGCCGCACCGTGTTCGGTTTCCGCTCCCATCCCCGCCCGCGCCTGGTCGCCGACCGGGTCTATCTGCGCTACCCGCTGCTGAGCGACTGGCGGGCCTGGGCGGACCTGCGCGAGGCCAGCCGTACCTTCCTCACCCCGTGGGAGCCCACCTGGCCGGCCGACGCGCTGGACCGCAACGCCTTCCGGCGGCGGCTGCGCCGGCAGTACCTGGAAATCGAGGAAGACCGCGGCTACCCGTTCTTCATCTTCGACCTGGCGGACAACCGGCTGCTCGGCGGCGTCAGCCTCAGCAATGTCCGCCGCGGCGTCACCCAGGCGGGTACGGTCGGCTACTGGATCGGCGCCGACTATGCCTGCCGGGGCTACATGACCGAAGCCGTGTGCGCGGTCGTCGGATTTGCCTTCAACGGGCTGAAGCTCCACCGGGTGGACGCCGTCTGCATCCCCGACAACCGGCCGAGCCGCCGCTTGCTGGAGCGCCTGGGCTTCACCGAAGAGGGCCGCGTGCGCGGCATCCTGAAGATCAACGGCGCCTGGCGCGACCACGTCTCCTACGCGATCCTGCGCGACGATCCTGCCTCGCCGGTGCCGCGGCCGCGCCCGGTGGAGAGGGCGGTGGAGAGGGCGGTGCAGGCAGCGGTGGAGGCCACCGCCGCACCGGGCCGGGGCTGAGCCGGAGCTGGGCGGCTACTGCCAGCCCACCCGATCGAAGATCTGCACCGCCAACGGGTTGTTGGCCCCCAGCACCGAAGCGTTCACCGTGTCTTCCACGAAGGTGCCGAAGCGGGCAATGGGGCCGCTGATCGGCATGTCCGCCACCACCGGGTATTCGTTGTTGCCCTCGGCGAACAGGCGCTGGGCGCTTTCGCTCGTCAGGTACTCCAGGAAGGCGATGGCGTTGTCGCGGTGGGGGGCCGACACCACCACGCCGGCGCCGCTGATGTTCACATGGGTGCCGCGGCCGTCCTGGTTGGGGAAGATCACGCCGATCTGCTCGCCCACGGCGCGGTCGGCCTCGTCGTCGGATGCCAGCAGGCGGCCGAGATAGTAGGTGTTGGCCACGGCGAGCTGGCATTCGCCGGCGGCCACGGCGCGGATCTGCGAGGTGTCCGTGCCTTCCGGCGGGCGCGCGAAGTTCGCCACCACGCCGGCCGCCCAGGCTTCGGCCGCCGCCTCGCCGTCCGCGGCGATGATGGAGGCGAGCAGGGACTGGTTATAGATGTTGGACGAGCTGCGGATGCACACCATGTCGGCGAAGGCGGGGTCGGCCAGGTCCTCGTAGGTGTCGAGACCTTCCGGCGCGCCGTCGGCGACGTTGTAGTAGATCACCCGCGCACGCTTCGACAGGCCGAACCACAGCCCGTCCGGGTGGCGCAGGTGCTCCGGCACCCGCTCGGCCAGGATGGCACTTTCCACCGGCTGGAAGAGGCCGGCTTCCTCCGCCCGCCACAGGCGCCCGGCATCCACCGTCATCAGGATGTCCGCCGGGCTGTTCGCCCCCTCCGCCAGGATGCGCTCGATCAACTCGTCACCGCTGCCTTCGATGATGTTGACGGTGATCCCGGTCTGCTCGGTGAAATTGTCGTAGAGCGCGAGGTCGGTGTCGTAGTGCCGCGAGGAGTAGACATTGACCACGCCCTGGGCGAGCGCGGGTCCGGCGAGACCCGCCAGAGCGAGGACGGCGGCACAGGCGAGGCGGCAGATCGGCGCGCACGGCATGGACTCTCTCCTGATAATAAGTCTCATTTTCATTCTTTGGCGGATCCACGTATGGCGGTGTGCCTGCGAGGTGTCAACCGCCCGTCCCTGCGAGCCGGTAGAGGAGAATCGTCGCACCCCGCCGCCCCTGCACCGTCAGCTCCGGGGGACCGAGCCGGTCGGTCGCAACCGGGGGCAGGGTAGCGGTCACTTGCGGTGTGGTCAGCACCCAGGACGGGGCGGGCAGGCTGTCCACATCGGCCGCCACCACGCGGGTGATCGGCCGGCCCACATGGTAGAGCACGTTGAAGTCCAGCGTATCGCCCAGCACCACCACGGGGGCGGGGTCGTCGCCGATGCGGGCGGCCACGGCCTCGCCGGCGCGCGGGCCGTAGGTGAACAGCTCTGTGCGGAAGGGGATGAGCCCGGTGGTGGCGCTGAGCTGCAAGGCCGTGAGGACCGCCACGGCGGCGACGGCGGCGATGCGCATCGGGCGGTAGCCCCATAGCCCGGCAATGCCGAGTGCGGCCAGCACCGCCACCGCAGGGACTGCCGGCATGGCGTAGCGCGGGGCGGCGGCGGGCGAGAGGGCGACGATGAGGCCGAATGGCAGGGCGTAGAGCAGCAGCGCCAGCACCAGGCGGCGGCGTGGGCTGCCCCACCGGCGGGCCTGCCACAGGGCCAGGCAGGCGGCGAGGCCCCAGGGCATGTAGACCGCAATCAGCTCGCCGAAATACTCCCCGCGCCCGGCCACATAGTCCAGCACCCCGTGGGGCGTGGCCGCGAGGCGCATTTCCGAGCGCCACAAGCCGGTGGTTTGGGGATCGAACACCGCCAAGGCCCACGCGGCGAGCGGCACCAGGCCGAGCGCCAGCACCACCACCAGGCGCGGCAGGTCGCCCCAGCGCCGCTGCCACACCGCCAGCAAGCCAGCACCCAGGGCAAAGAACCCCAACGGGATCGGCCCCTTGGTGAGGCCGGCGATGGCCAGCAGCAGGGCGGCGGCGAGCATGGCACCCAAGTGCACCCGTCCGCTCCCGCTGGCGGCGAGCCACACCGCAAAGGCCAGGAACACGCACGCGGTGACGGTGGTGTCCGTCTCCCCCACCGCCCCCTTTTCCAGGATGGTCGGCATGGTGAGGGTGGCCGCGCCCGCCAGTAGGGCGACCCAGGGCCCGGCGTAGCGGCGGGCAACCCCGTAGGCGGCCAGTGCCATGGCCAGCGTGGCGGCGAGCGGCAGGGCGCGGACGGCCCACACGCCGATGTCGCCGGAAATCCACCCCATCAGGGCGATCGCCCAGGGCAGCAGCGGCGGCTTTGCCAGGTAATCGGCCCCCAGCACCTGGGGGGCGAGCCAGTGGCCATGCTGCAGGATGTCCAGCGCGGCGAAAGCGCGCCGGCCTTCCTCGTAGTGCAAGGCGCGGCTGGCGGCGGCGGGCAGGAAGAGCGCCGCCCACAGGGCCGCAAGGCCGATCAGCGCCCACAGGTCTTGCAGACCGGCGGCGGGGTGGTGGGCGCGCGGCGCCCCCTTCGGGTCAGCGGCCACCGTGCGCGTCGCAGGTCAGGCGGAACGCCGGACGCCGGACCCGCCGGGGTGGGCGGCGCGGCGGCCGATGGGCATCTCGTCGAACAGCTCGGCCAGCTTGTCGATCATGGTGCCGCCGAGCTGCTCGGCATCGACGATGGTCACCGCACGCGCGTAGTAGCGGGTGACGTCGTGGCCGATGCCGATGGCCACCAGTTCCACCGGCGAATAGCGCTGGATCCAGTCGATCACCTGCTTCAGGTGCTTTTCCAGGTAGTTGCCGGCGTTGACCGAAAGCGTGCTGTCGTCCACCGGGGCGCCGTCGGAAATCACCATGAGGATGCGCCGCTGTTCGGTCCGTCCGGCCAGCCGGTTGTGCGCCCACAGCAGCGCCTCGCCGTCGATGTTCTCCTTCAGCACGCCCTCGCGCAGCATCAGCCCGAGATTGCGGCGGGCGCGGCGCCACGGCGCATCGGCGGACTTGTAGACGATGTGGCGAAGGTCGTTGAGGCGGCCGGGGTTGGGCTTCTTGCCGTCCTGGATCCAGCGGTCGCGCGCCTGGCCGCCCTTCCACGCCCGCGTGGTGAAGCCGAGGATCTCCACCTTCACCCCGCAGCGCTCCAGCGTGCGCGCCAGGATGTCGGCACTCATGGCGGCGATGGTGATGGGCCGGCCGCGCATGGAGCCGGAATTGTCGATCAGCAGCGTCACCACGGTGTCGCGGAAGTCGGTTTCCTTCTCCTTCTTGAAGGACAGCGGCGTCAGCGGGTTGATGACGACGCGGGCGAGCCTGGCGGCATCCAGCAGCCCTTCGTCCAGGTCGAACTGCCACGACCGGGTCTGCTGGGCCATCAGCCGGCGTTGCAGGCGGTTGGCCAGCTTGGAGATGACACCCTGGAGGTGCTGGAGCTGCTGGTCCAGCATCAGGCGCAGGCGGGCCAGTTCGTCGGCATCGCACAGGTTGGGGGCGTCGACCACCTCGTCGAAGTCGGTGACATAGGCGCGGTAGGGCGGTTCGCCCGGCGTGTTGGCAAGGTCGCCGTGGGGGCGGCGCTGCTGGCCGGGGGCGTCGGCATCGTCGCCGCCCTGTTGCATGTCCATGTCGTCGCCGTCCGCGTGGGACGACGGGTCCTCCTCCATGGCGTCGCCATCCGACGGCCGGCTCTGCAGCGACTCGCTGGTGGCCGAAACCTCCTCGCCCTGGCGTTCCGGCGTGGTGCTGGGTTCGGTGGCGTCGCCGGTTTCGTCCTCGTCCTCGTTCTGCTCGTCGCCGGCGTCCGGCTCCTCCTCCAGGGCGACGTCGATTTCCAGCTTGGCGAGCAGCCGGCGCACCATGCGGCTATAGGCTTCCTGGTCGTCGACCATGTGGGCGAGGTGGGCCATGTCGCCGCCCAGCTTGGTCTCGATGTGGTCGCGCCACAGGTCGACCGCCGAGCGCCCGGCCGCCGAGCGGAGCCCGCCGGTCATCTGTTCCCAGGCGAGCAGCCGCATGGCCTCGTGGATCGGCACCTGCTCGCGCTCGGTGATGCGGTCGAAGCCCTGGCGGCGGCAGCGATCCTCCATGGCCGACGCGAGGTTGGCGGCGACGCCGCTCATCTCCCGGGCGCCGATGGCCTCGCAGCGGATCTGTTCCAGCGCGTCGTAGGTGGCGCGGCCGGATTCCGTGGTCGGCATCTGGCGGGCATGCACCGCCTTGTCGTGATGGCGCAGGCGCAGGGCGGCGCCGTCGGCGGCCCCGCGCAGGCGGGCGGCATCGGCGGCGTTGAGCACGCGGGGCGGCTGCGGCAGGCGCACCCGGTCGCTGGCGATGCCGGTGGTGTCGGCGCCGAAGCTGACCGACACGTCGTGCCGGCCGGACAGGGCCCGCAGCGTCGCCGCGGTGGCGGCCTTGAAGATCTCGACGGGATCGTTGTCCTGGGTCATGCCGGCCCGCTGCCTGCTCGCGCCGGCTCAGGCCTTGCCGATGGCCGGGATGTTGGTTTCCGGCAGCTCGACCCCGAAGCAGCGCTGGTAGTATTCCGCCACCGTCGACCGTTCCACCTCGTCGCACTTGTTGAGGAAGGTAACGCGGAAGGCATAGGCGACGTCGTCGAAGATCTGGGTGTTCTCCGCCCAGGTCAGCACGGTGCGCGGGCTCATCACGGTGGAGATGTCGCCGCCCACGAAGCCGTCGCGCGTCAGGTCGGCCAGCCGCACCATGGCGCCCACCATGCGCCGCCCCTCCTCGGTGTTGAGCGCCGGCAGCTTGGCCAGCACGATGTCCACCTCGGCGTCGTGGGGCAAGTAGTTGAGGGTCGCCACGATGTTCCAGCGGTCCATCTGGCCCTGATTGATCTGCTGGGTGCCGTGGTAGAGCCCGGTGGTGTCGCCCAGGCCCACCGTGTTGGCGGTGGAGAACAGGCGGAAGGCCGGGTGCGGCCGGATCACCTTGTTCTGGTCGAGCAGGGTGAGGCGGCCGTCCACCTCCAGCACCCGCTGGATCACGAACATCACGTCGGGCCGGCCGGCATCGTACTCGTCGAACACCAGGGCGCAGGGGTGCTGCAACGCCCAGGGTAGCAGGCCCTCGCGGTATTCGGTCACCTGCTGGCCGTCGCGCAGCACGATGGCGTCGCGGCCGATCAGGTCGATGCGGCTGATATGGCTGTCCAGGTTGATGCGCACGCACGGCCAGTTCAGCCGCGCCGCCACCTGTTCGATATGGGTGGACTTGCCGGTGCCGTGGTAGCCCTGGATCATGACCCGCCGGTTGTGGGCGAAACCGGCCAGGATGGCGAGCGTGGTCGCCCGGTCGAACCGGTAGGTTTCGTCGATATCCGGGACGTAGGCATTGGGTTCGCTGAAGGCCGGAACCTGCATGTCCATGTCGAACCCGAAGGTCTGACGGACGGAAACCTGGATATCGGGCGTGGACTCACTCCACTGCGCGTTTGTCATGGGAACGTGACCATGGGTGTCTTCGGGTGGCCGTTCCGGCACCGGCGCCGGAACGCGCTTATCTCAGGCCGCGTAGGCGCTGCGAAGGGTAGTATAGGCCCAGTTGATCGATTTCAACCTCTCCTCCGCCTCGCGGCTGCCGCCGTTGATGTCCGGATGGTAGCGTTTGGCGAGCGCCTTGTAGCGGGCCTTGATGGTGGCGAAGTCCACCGGCGGCGTGAGATCGAGCACACCGAGCGCCCGGTCCTCCTCGCTGCGGGCGGAGTGTGCCCCCTCGCCCGTGTGGTGGCCGGACCGGCCGTGTCCCCCCGGGAATTCGTCGCCGGCGCCGTAGGACCGCCGGATGCGGTCGCGCATCCGGTTCTCCGCCGCCTGCCAGGAGCCGAACGGCCAGGAGGGCCGCTGCCAGCAGGTGTCCGCGCGGACCATCCGTTCCACCGCGTCGTCGTCGAGGCTGGCGCAGTAGTTCCACGCCTCGTTGTACGCGCGTACGTGTTCCAGGCAGTACCAGTGGTAGTCGTTGAGCCGGTCGGGCGACTTGGGCGCGCGGTATTCGCCCGCCGCGGTACAGCCCGGCGCATCGCAGCGGCGTACCTGCGGCCCGTCGTCCGCAAACAGCGGATCCAGCCTGAACGCAGCCTGCCTCGACGTCTTGTTCATCATGAGGTCGAGTATGGTCCCAAGGGGGGTGGTGAGACAAGCCGCGGCGCCGGTCCGCCGGCCCTCCGTCAGGCCCGCTGGGCGCTGCTGCGCGGCCGGTCGGCCCAGGCAACCAGGGCCAATCCGCCGATGATCAGGACGAGGCCGAGGCCGCGGGTGACATCGATGGTCTCGCCCAGCAGCCATGCGGAAAACAACAGCCCAGCCATGGGCACCGCCAGCAGGCCGAGCGAGGTGGTGACGGCCGGCAGCGAGCGTGCCACCAGGATCTGGGCGATGAAGCCGAAGGCGGACGCGATGGGCCCGTTGAAGGCGAGGATGGCGATCAGCTCGGGCGTGAAGTCGATGGGGCGGCTGCCCTCCAGCACGTAGGCCAATGGCACCAGCACCAGCGAGCCCACGAGGAACTGCCAGGGCGACAGCTCGATCGGCCCGGTCACCCAGCGGTGGGCGCGGATGTGCAGGATGGCGAGCGCCCACAGCAGGGCCGCCAGCATCAGGCAGCCGTTGCCGATCAGCGTGTCGGGATGCGTCCAGTCGAACCCCAGCGGATTGAACAGCACCGCCACGCCGGCCAGTCCGGTGGCGAGCCCGGCGACCTTGAGCCGCGACAGCCGCTCGCCCAGCAGCCACACCGCCCCCGGCACCACCCAGAGCGGCGTGGTGTAGGCGAGGATCGCCGAGCGCCCGGCATCGACGAACAGGAGGCCGGTGTTTACCAGCACCAGGAACCCCACCATGTGGAGCAGCGACACCGAAAGGATCAGCGGCAGGTCGTGGCGGGTGGGCCAGACCAGCCGGCCGGCGGCGGCGAGCCCGATGAACATGGTCAGCCCGCCGAGCCCGATACGCGCCGCAGCGAAGGTCATGGGGCCGATATGCTGCAGCCCCGTCTTCATCACCGGCCAGTTGACGCCCCAGACCACCACCACCAGCGCCAGCATGATCACCGCGGCGCGGGGCGAAAGGGGCCTGGAAGCGGGTGGCGGCATGGCAACGGCGCTGGCTGACGGTGGGGCGGGTGCGCATCTCGGCGGATCGGGGTGTGGCGAGACCCGCCCGGCGATGCCATATGGTGTCGGACAGGCACAGCCTCGACCGTGGCCGGCCGCACCCGGAATCGCCAGCCCGCCGACGAAAAGGGGATACCCAGTATGACCGGCCCCGTGGCCCAGAGCATCGACCGAAAACTAAAGGCTGCCCTGTCCCCCCAGCGCGTGGACATCGTCGACGACAGCCACCGCCACGCCGGCCATGCCGGGCATGACGGGCGCGGCGAGAGCCATTTCAACGTCACCGTGGTGTCCGACGCGTTCGCCGGCAAGTCGCGCGTGGAGCGCCAACGCCTGGTCTATGGCGTGCTGGCCGAGGAAATGGCCGGTCGGGTGCATGCCCTGGCGCTGGTGACGCTGACGCCGCAAGAAGCGGCGGCCTCCCGGTAGGTTTTGGCGTGCCGCGCCACCCCAGGGCCATGCTTGGGCACCCATTTCCGCCATGACGCGGGTGCAGTGAGGGGGCGGTGCCGCAGCGCCACCTCCTCCGGGGCACCGGGTCGATGCCCTGGGGATTGGGGATGCCGGCAATCTTGCAGAGGGGGCCTGGCCATGCAGACGACCGGAAACAGGATCGCCGCGATCTTCGGCGCGGCCCTTGCGGCCCTGGCCGCCACCCTGGCCGCCACCCAGGCGGCAGCCCAGCCAGCAGGGTACGAAGGGTTTGCCGGCGTCTGGCACGAGAACGATTGGCAGTCCATCGACATCGGCCCGGACACCGTGACCTTCATCGACGGCGGCGACCGCTGGGAGATGGACCCCACGACCTGCCCCAACCTCTTCGAGCACGAGTTCTCCAGCCGCACCCGCGCCGAGTTCGTGGAGTTTCTGGCGCTCGACAGGCCGGCCAGCGAGGGCGGGCTGACCGACCATGGCGGGGCGCCGATGGCCGACCGCATCCTCGCCGAGTGGCCGGAGGGGCACGGCCCGGTTGCCACCCTGTGGTCCTACTGCTTTGCCGAAACCCACGGCGGCACCCTCTATTTCCTCACCGATGAAGACGACCTGACGGGCATCCGCTACGGTGAAGGCATCGCCGAGATCGTGCAGTACAGCCGTGCGGTGCCGCCGCCCTCCCACGACGTGCTGAGCGACTACGAACGCCTGGAGATCCAGTCGGCGCTGCAACGGCTCAGCCTCTATGGCGGCCCTGTCGACGCGGTGTTCGGCCCCGCCACCGCCGCGGCGATCCGGGCCTATCAGGAGTCCCTCGGCGAGGAGGCCACCGGGATCCTCACCCGCAGCCAGATCGTCCGCCTGGTCTACGGGGGATAGCCCGCGCACGCCGGTCCGCATGGCCGAGCCTTCGCGCTGCCGCCGGGCTGGCCAGCCCGGCAGCGGTATTGCATTCGCACCGATGCTGCATCGCCGGCCGCCGGCCCGCCGGCTTCACTGCAATGCCATATTGACGTATGCATGAGTTTTGGTAGGAATCCAGGGCAGGCGCTCTTGCAATATAATTATCCGTATTGCAATACGGAGATATTCGATTAGATTTTGGTTCTCATGGCGCGCAACGCCTCAAGGGGGCGGTCGGGCGCGCCGGAGTTCAAGCAATTGGAGTGGCCGGAGCGATGACGAGCACCCTGCTCAGCAGAAACATCACCGTCGACGGGCACCGGACGAGCATCCGTCTGGAACCGGAGATGTGGGAGGCGCTCGACGAGATTTGCCGTCGCGAAGCCCTGTCCATCCACGACTTCTGCTCGCTGGTTGATCAGCGGCGTTGCGCGTCGTCGCTCACTGCGGCGGTGCGCGTCGCCCTTCTCACCTATTACCGCGACGCGTCGGAGGGGCGCCCCCTGAAGCTGGCGCCGCGCGCGCCGGTGCTGGCGGTGGCTGCGTCCGCCTAGGGCATTTTCCGTCCATTCTGCGCCGGCCCACACCCCCGCTTGGCCACCCAAGTCATTGTAAGATATTGGGTGGCCGGGTGGCGGGGTTGGGCCGGGAAGCCCCCGGCCCAACTGCCGCAACCGAAATAACAAGGCGCGAAAGCGCTTTAGAAGAAGAGCCGCACGCCCGAGCGCCCAGGAGGCGAGAGCGTCAGCGCGAGCCGGTGTAGTAATCCGGCCAGTGCTCTTCGGCGATGGCACCGTCGCTGGCCAGCGCATGGCAGGTGTTGAGCAGCGGCGGCGGGCGTTTCGTCTTGGGTTGGGGGGGCGGCTCGTCTTCGCCCAGGCGGGCAAGGATCGGAAAGATCGTCTGGAATGCCGCGGTGGCGACGGAGCCGACCAGCTCGGTCAAGTGGGTGCAGCCGTGCACCCCGCCCAGGCGCTCCTTCACCTGGCGGGTGAACCCCGAGGTGATGCGCAGGCCGATCAGTTGCTTATAGGCCGGGTTGATGGCGCCACACACATTGAAGGGACCGTGCACCGTCGACGCCTCGGCGTCGATGATGGTGAAGTGGTCGTCCACCGTGATCCTCAGCCACATTTCGTGGATCGGTGTGCCCGGCGTGATCTCGCCGCGGTCGTTGTTCTTGAAGGAATAGGACTTCACGTCCGTCAGGTGGCCCTCGACGTCCCACAATCTATCGGTGCGGCGATAGCCCTGGCAGGTGATCGTGCGAGTGTGGATCGGCTCCCGCTCTTGCGGCGGCGACAACGCCATGGGGTGGTGCTCCTTGCCGGGGATGTCCGTGAACGACAGGCAACCATTGCATCAACGTCCCGGCTGGTCGATGCTGCAGTGCAACCGGCTCTCTGGGATGTAGCCATGGCCTGCCTGCGGGTCAACTAGGCGGGGGGCACAGTTGACGGATCCGCAATCGAGCCTATGAGTTCAGGGCCTGATCGCCTTATGAACCACCCCCGAATCGTTGCCCCGCCTCGCCATTGCGTGGAGCTGCCCCCATGACCGAACCCGTCCGCCGTCCCGCCAACCCGAATTTCTCCTCCGGCCCGTGCGCGAAACGGCCGGGCTGGTCGGTGGACGTGCTGGCCGGTGCCACGGTCGGCCGCTCGCACCGCTCCAAGCTGGGCAAGGGCAAGCTGGCCCAGGTGATCGACAAGAGCCGCGCCCTCTTGGGCATGCCGGACGACTACCTGCTGGGCGTCGTGCCGGCGTCGGACACCGGGGCGGTGGAAATGGCCCTGTGGAGCCTGCTCGGCAGCCGCGGTGTCGACATGTTGAGTTGGGAGAGCTTCGGTGCCGGCTGGGTGTCCGACGTCACCAAGCAGCTCAAGCTCGCCGATGTGCGGGTGCTGGAGGCCCCTTACGGGCAGCTTCCCGACCTCTCCCAGGTCGCCCCCGACCGCGACGTGGTTTTCACGTGGAACGGAACCACCTCCGGCGTGCGCGTGCCGAACGGCGACTGGATCGCCGATGACCGCACCGGGCTGACCATCTGCGATGCCACCTCCGCCGCCTTCGCCATGGACCTGCCCTGGGCGAAGCTGGATGTGGTCACCTGGTCCTGGCAGAAGGTGCTGGGCGGCGAGGCGGCCCACGGCATGATGGCGCTCTCCCCGCGCGCCGTCGCCCGGCTGGAAGGCACGCCCGCCCCGCGGCCGCTGCCCAAGATCTTCCGCCTCACCAAGGGCGGCAAGCTGATCGGCGGCATCTTCAAGGGCGAAACCATCAACACGCCCTCGATGCTGTGCGTGGAAGACGCGCTGGACGCGCTCGCCTGGGCCGAACGGATCGGCGGCCAGCCGGCGCTGAGGGCCCGCAGCGAAGCCAACCTGGCGGCGATCACCGACTGGGTGGCCCGCACCGACTGGATCGATTTCCTGGCGGCGACACCGGAGATCCGGTCGGCCACCTCCATCTGCCTCGTCTTCGCCGGCGCGTGGGTGGCGGGGTTGAGCCCGCAGGCCCAAGCCGACCTGCCCAAGCGCATCACCGCCCTGCTGGAAGCCCGCGGCGTCGCCTACGACCTCGGCGGCTACCGCGACGCACCTCCGGGCCTGCGCATCTGGGGCGGGGCGACGGTGGAAACGGGCGACATCGAAGCGCTTCTGCCGTGGATCGAATGGGCGTATCACGCCGCCCAGGCCGAAATGGCCCAAGCCGCCTAGGCGATTGCGACCCGCCCGCTCCTGTCCCCATAGCCGCCCACCCGGGCGCACCGCGAAGGCTGACCTGCCATGGCCAAGGTTCTGATTTCCGACGACTTGAGCCCCCGCGCGGCGGAGATCTTCGCCGAAAACGGGATCGAGGTGGACGTCCGCGTCGGCCTCAAACCCGACGAACTGATCGCCATCATCGGCGACTATGACGGGTTGGCCATCCGCTCGGCTACCAAGGTGACGGCCGAGGTGATCGCGGCCGCCGGTCAGCTAAAGGTGATCGGCCGCGCCGGCATCGGTGTCGACAACGTCGATGTGCCGGCGGCCACCGCCAAGGGCATCGTCGTGATGAACACGCCCTTCGGCAACTCCATCACCACCGCCGAGCACGCCATCGCCATGATGATGGCGCTGGCCCGTCAGATCCCCGAAGCCGACGCCTCCACCCAGGCCGGCAAGTGGGAGAAGTCGCGCTTCGTCGGCGTCGAGCTGTTCGGCAAGACGCTGGGCGTGATCGGCTGCGGCAACATCGGCTCCATCGTCGCCGACCGGGCGCGCGGGCTGAAGATGAAGGTGATCGCCTACGATCCCTACCTGTCGCAGGAACGGGCGGTGGACCTGGGCGTGGAGAAGGTGCCGCTGGACGCGCTCTACCGCCGCGCCGACGTCATCACGCTGCACGTGCCGGCCACCGAGCAGACCCGCAACATGATCGACGCCAAGGCCATGGCGACGATGAAGCCCGGCGTGCGCCTCATCAACTGCGCCCGCGGCGGGCTGATCGTGGAAGCCGACTTGAAAGCCGCACTGGAGTCCGGCCAGGTGGCGGGGGCGGCGCTGGACGTGTTCAGCAAGGAGCCGGCCAAGGAGAACGTGCTGTTCGGCCAGCCAAACGTGGTGTGCACGCCGCATCTCGGCGCCTCCACCAGCGAGGCGCAGGAGAACGTGGCACTGCAGGTGGCCGAGCAGATGTCGGACTATCTCGTCCACGGCGCGGTCTCCAATGCGCTCAACATGGCCTCGGTGACCGCCGACGAGGCGCCGCGCCTGGCGCCCTACCTGAAGCTGGCCGAGCAGCTCGGCAGCTTCGCCGGCCAGATCACCGAAACCGGGTTGCAGGCCGTGTCGGTGGACTACGAAGGCGAAGCGGCGGAGCTGAACACGCGGCCGCTCACCGCCTGCATGCTGATGGGCCTGCTGCGGCCGCTGCTGACGTCGGTCAACATGGTCTCCGCACCGCTGATCGCGCGCGAACGCGATATCGACGTGCGCGAGACGCGCCGCGACAGGGCGCCCGACTACCAGACCCTGGTGCGCCTGACCGTGACCACCGAGCAGCGCCGCCGCTCGGTCACCGGCACGCTGTTCGGCGGCGCCAAGCCGCGCATCGTGGAGATCGAGGACATCCCGCTGGAGGCCGAAGTCAGTCCGCACATGCTGTTCGTGCGCAACAACGACAAGCCGGGCCTGATCGGCCGCTTGGGGACCATGCTGGGCGATGCCGGCATCAACATCGCCAGCTTCCATCTGGGCCGCAAGGGAGAGGGGGCCGACGCCATAGCACTGGTCGCCATCGACCAGGCGGTGCCCGATGCGCTGATGGACCAGATCTGCGTGCTGCCGGACGTTGTGCGGGTGCGCGCGCTGCGCTTCTGATCGGACCGCGCAGGCCGCTCCGCCTTGCCGTTCCGGGCTACCCATCGGCGCGGGAAGCGAGGTGGGCGCGCAGTCCCGGCAGAAGGTTCGCCCCGGGTGGGCCGGACAGGATCTCTGCCGGCAGCCCGCGGATGCGGGTGCGGGACATCCGCACCTCCTGCAATGCCGGGCTGACCCAGAGCTGGGCAGGCCACCGGTCGATGCGGCAGCCCGACAGGGTCAGCGTGCGCAGCCGGGAAAGGTCGGCGACCGGCGCAAGGTCGCAGATGCGGCAATCCTGGATGGCCAGGTCGGTCAGGCTGGACAGCTTGTCAATCACCGCGAAACCCGATTTCGGCAGGGGCAGCCGTGACAGGCCGAGAGATCGCAGCCGTTCCAGCCTGCCGAGCGGGGAGATGTCGTCGACCGGGCAATCGTCGATGTAGATCTCCTGCAGCTCGGGCAACTCCGCGAGTGGGGAGAGGTCGCGGACCCAGGGGCCATAGAGGTAAAGGCGCTCCAGCGCTTTCAGGTTCGCCAGTACGGCGATGTCGCGGATCGATCGGGCGCTGAGATGGAGGGACCGCAGCCGCGCCAGCCCGCCGAGCGGCGCCAGATCCCCGGCGATGAACTGGCCGAGGGACAGCTCGCGCAGATCGCCAAGACCGGCGAGGGAGAGGATGTCGACCACTGGCGTCGACCTGAGGTCCAGGACCTGCAACTGGGCCAGACCGGCCAGCGGCGTCAGGTCTGCCACCTGGGTGGCGCCGAGCGACAGGATGCGCAGGTCCGCGAGGCCCGCCAGTGGCCGGAGATCGGACACTGCCGTTCCGTCCAGCTCCAACCAGGAAAGCCGCTTGAGTGCTGCGAGGGGTGCCATGTCCGCGCAGTCAGTGCCGGACAGGGACAGCGCCTCCAGTGCCGGCAATTCGGCCAGCCGGGCGAGTTGGGCCGCCACCCGGTTGGGCTGGTTGGCCCCGGGGGCGCGCACCCACCGGCCATCGACCTCCTTAAGCCCATAGCCGAGATGCAGCCGCCGCAGATGGGGCAGGGCGAACAGCTCCTCGGGCAGCGCGGTCAGCCCGAGATGGCAGAGATCGAGCGTATCGGCCCGGTCGGCCGCCGCCGTGCAGATGCGCCGGAGGGCTCGGGCTTCGGTGTCGAGGTCCGGCATCGGTTGTCACCCTGCATGGGGTCTGGCCCCGCCGCTGCTGCGCCGATCCCGCCATTGCCACGCCGACACGGTGGCGGCGGCTGCCCGCGGGACGCACGCGCGGATCGTCGGTCGGGGATGGTCGGTCGGGGATCGTCGGTCGGGGATCGTCGGTCGGGGATGGTCGGTCGGGGATCGTCCCCAGGTGCGTTCAGATGGCGGTCTGGCAGACGGTCGGCAAGCAGCCTGCCCTGCCGGGAGCGCCTATTCGGCGGGCGGGTTGGCCGGGCCGGGGATCAGGTCCGCCGAGGGATTGGCGAAGGGCTGGCGGCTGGGCAGGTGAAGCGTGGCGGTGGTGCCGACGCCTTCGGTGCTGGCCAGCTCCAGCCGGCCGCCATGGGCCTTGGCCAGGTTGGCCACCAGCGGCAGGCCGAGGCCGGTGCCCTGGATCGTCCGCACCTCGTGGTTGCGCCCGCGCTCGAACGGCTTCATGACGTTGGCCAGCTCGTCGGCGGGGATGCCGATGCCGCTGTCCACCACCGCGATACGGATGGACGAGACGTCCTCGGAGCATTCGATGCGCACCGTCCCGCCGTCATGGGTGAATTTGATGGCGTTGGACAACAGGTTGTAGAGCATCTGGCAGACCGCCCGCTCGTCGGCATAGAGCGTCGGCAGGGCCTGGGCGATGTCGACGCTGATGTCGATCGACTTCTTGCCGGCGGTGGGGGCGAACAAGCTGATGGTTTCGCCGATGATTTCCTTCAGGTCGAGCGGCGCGATCGACAGGTTGACGTGGCCGGATTCCACCCGCGACAGGTCGAGGATGTCGTTGATCAGGTCCAAGAGGTAGCTGCCGCTGCGCTGGATGTCGCGCACATAGGCCATGTAGTGGCTGTCGCCGATCGGCCCGAACATCTGCTGGTCCATGATCTCGGAAAACCCGAGGATGGCGTTCAGCGGCGTGCGCAGCTCGTGGCTGACGGTTTCCAGGAAATGGCTCTTCGCCAGGTTGGCCGCTTCGGCGTCCTGGCGGGCGCGCATCAGGTCGTTTTCCAGCCGCTTGCGGTCGGCCACGTCGGTGAAGGTGGAGACCACGAACACCCGCCCGTCGTTGAGCTGCAGGCGGCTGGCGGTCATCAGCACCTCGCGCGGCTCGCCCGACGCGGTGGACACATGGCCGGTGAAGGGCTGGCGGTAGCCGCCGTCCTCCAGCGCGGCATCGAAATGCTCCATGATGCGGCGGCGGTCCCACGGCGCCAGGAGGCGCGGCAGCGACTGGTTGACCACCGCGTCGTACGACCAGCCAAAGAGCCGGGAGAAGCCCTGGTTGACCCACAGCAGCCGGCGGTCCTGACCGGCGATGGCAAAGCCCAGGTCGACGCTTTCGAACACCGCATTGTGGGTGATGCTCGGCAGGTCGGAATCGGCACTTTCCGGCCCCAGGTCGCACAAGGTGACGGTGAGCGAGGAGACCGTACCGCTGTTGGCCAGGTCGGGCTGCGGGCGGGCGCGCGCACTGAAGCGCCAGCGCCGGTCACGATGGCGGTAGGTGGTGCCGACGGAGCGGCCGGGGTTGGCCTGGGCATCGCGGCAGGCCCGCTCGATGGGCTCCACCACGTCGTCGGGCAAGAGGTCGCGGAACTCGCGCCCCACCAGGCGCGTTACACCAGGGCCGACGGCATTGCGCGCGACGGTGTTGTGCCAGGTGACGACCCAGTGTTCGTGGTCTTGAACGATGCGCAACACGCCCACATCCAGCTCTTCGGCTGGAATGACAAGGCCCGTATCCGGTTCGGCGTGCAGTTCATCCATCGCCTGGTCCACGCATCTTGGCCCGGCAGTGCGGCGCCCTTCGGCTATTGAGCTGCATAACCAGACGTGTCGAACATGCCCAGTCTGGCCCCATGCGGTACCGTCAAAGACGGCTACTGGTACGTAGCACACCGACAATAGTGAATTTCAATCGCAATGTCATAGAAAATCTCTATGAAGTTGTCCCTGTTCGATTGCAGGGATGTTACAGCCGCTTGGCTTTGCCGGGGCACTGCTGGAACGGGGACGAAAGAGACGATGTCGCGGCGGTCGCGATCATCGGATTAACCAAGATATCCAAGACAAGCCGGGCGAACAATCAAGATAGCAATCGATCTTTAGGCTCGCCGACGGCGGGAGTATCCGCCGGGCTTTTGGATTACTGGTGATCGACAAGCGGCGTTCTGAGGCCGCCGGTTCCGACCGGATTAACCTGAACGGGAACAAGCGGCAGGGGCGCGCCCGGGGTCACCGCGACCGGCCGCTCGACGCCGATCGGCCGTTCGGTCACCACGGGCTGAGGAGCCACCGCCGGTTGCACGGGGACCGGCAGCGGCACGGCCGGCAGCGGCACGGCCGGCGGTAGCACGACCGGTGGCAGCACGACCGGCGGCGGCGCGATCTCGACCGCAACGGCGGCTGGCTGTGGTTCGGCCAGCGGCGGTGCAATGCGCGGCGCCAGCGCATCGAGCGCACGCCGCGCCACCTCCACATAGCCGGCGGCGGTGAAATGAATACCGTCGCCGGTGCGCAGCCGCACACTGGCGCCGTCGCTCGCCACCATGTCGGTCTGAAAGGTGCTGCCGGTGCCGGTCAGGCTCGCGGTGTCCACCAGTACCACGTTGGGGTGGGCCGCCATCACCGCGTCCTGCAGGCCGCGGATGGTGGCATCCAGCGGACCGGCGAAGGCGGGCGGGCGCACCGCCGGCACCTGGATCCAGGCCAGCGGTGTCCCGCGCGCTGCGACGGCATCGGCGAAGGCCGTCAGCCGCGCCCTGTAGGCGTCCTGCCAGGCCGTACCGTAGAAGGCCACCGGCCCCAGCGGCATCCCCACATCGTTGACGCCGAGCGAGACGATCACCGCGTCGTAGGGCGGCTGCGCGGCGGCGAGCACGCCGGCGATTTCCACCGCCGGATCGAGCCCGCGGCGCGGGATCAGGCCGATGCCGATACGCACGTCCTCCGACACTCGGGCATCGGCCAGGTGGTCGCCGCGTTGCAGCACCGCCTGGCGCACCCCGTAAGCGAAGCCCTGGGCGAGGGAGTCGCCGAACACCAGCAGCCTCAGGCGCGGCGGCTCGGCACCGGGTGCCGCATCCTGGGCCGCGGCCGCGCCGGACCACCCGGCCAGCAGGATCAGGCTCAGAACGCAGAGGACGCGCCGGATCCGGCGCCGACCGTTCGCCTCAGGCGATGGTGCAGGCCTCCTCCGGCTGGAATCGCGGCCCGCGCGGGTAGAGCTTGTCGGGATTGCCATAGCCGAGACTGCACAGGAAGTTGGAGCGGAACGGGGAGTCGGGGAAGAAGGCGGCGTCGAGCTTGGCTTTGTCGAACCCGGACATGGGCCCGCAGTCCAGCCCCAGCGCCCGTGCCGCGACAATGAAGTACGCCGCCTGCAATGTGCCGTTGCGGAACGCCGTGTCAAACGTCATCTCGGGGCTTTTTTCGAACATGCCCTTGACGTCGGACACCGGGAACATGCGCGGCATGTGGTCGTAGAAGCGCATGTCGTAGGCGAGGATGGCGCAGGCCGGCGCGGCCATGGTCTTGTCCACGTTGCCGGGCGACAGGCAGGGCCGCAGCTTCTCCTTGGCCTCCTTGCTGCGCACGAAGACCACCCTGAGCGGGCTGCAATTCATGCTGGTGGGACCCCACTTGGCCATGTCGTACACCTGCATCAGCAGGCTGTCGGCCACTTCGACGTCCTGCCAGCCATTGTGGGTGCGGGCGTTGTAGAACAGAAGGTCGCGCCCGGCCCTGTCCAGCACGGTGCGGTCGATCAGGTCAGTCATCGGGTATCCTCTCTCGGTGGCGGTCTGTGCGGCGTCACGGCTGCTCTGGCCGTGCCGGCGCCAGACCGCTCGGCGGCAGGTCAGCCCCGGCGGCTTCCGGCCGCAGGGTCGGCGGTCCAGCCCGAGCGCCGGCCGCGCAGCCGGCCCCAGGCGGCCGAGAGGATGCGCCCCACGTCGATCCGGACCAGCATCCTCCAGCCGGCAGAGAGGATATGCGCCACGTCGATCTGGACCAGCATCAAAGCCGGCACCACGAGCAGCACCAACAAAGTTGTGATCGCCAGGCCGAACACCATGGTGATCGCCATGGGGATCAGGAACTGCGCCTGCAGGCTGGTTTCGAACAGCAGCGGCAGCAGCCCGCCGATGGTGGTGAGCGAGGTGAGGATGACGGCGCGCAGGCGTTCGCAGGTGCCGTCCACAATGGCCTCGCGCACCGCCTTGGTGCCGGACTTCAGGTGCTCGGAAATGGTGGAGACCATGATGATGGAGTCGTTCACCAGGATGCCGGACAGGCCGAGCAAGGCGATCAGGCTCATCACCGATAGGGTGTAGCCGAGCAGGAAATGCCCCCACACCGCACCGATCAGCCCGAACGGGATGATCGACATGACGATGATCGGCCGGGCGTAGGAGGCGAACACCCAGGCCAGCACCAGGTAGATGCTGGCCAGCCCGATCACCGCCCCCAGCTTCAGGTCGCCGAAGGTGTCCTGCTGTTCTTCCGCGCGGCCGGCGAAGCGGTAGGCGACCCCGTGGTCCTCGGCGATGCGGTCGAGCCCGTCGGCCGGCAGGTTGCGCAGGATCTCCATGTTGTTGGCGAGATCGGAGTTCACCTCCGCGGTGATGGCCACCTGGCGCGCGCCATCCTCGCGCTGGATGAAGGAGAAGCCGACATCCTCCCGGATGGTCGCCACATCCGACAAGGTGACCTGGCCGCCGCCGGACACCGCCAACGGCAGGTCGCGCAGGTCGCCCAGCGTGCGGTCGGCGTCCGTCAGCACCACGCGCACCGCCACCTCTTCGGCATCGCGGGCGAAGCGGTCGGCGATGGTGCCTTCGAAGGCGGCGCGCACCTGGCCGGCCAGGTCTTCGGTGGTGAGGCCGAGCGCGCGGCCGCGCGGCGTCAGCTCCAAGATCAGCTCAGGGCGGCCGTAGGGCAGGGAATCGGTGATGGCGCTGACGCCGGTATAGGTGCGCAGCAGGTCCTGCACCTCCAAGGACGCGGCCTTCAGCTCGCCGGCGGATTCGCCCGTCAGGCGGATGTCGATGTCGCGGCCGGGCGGCCCGCCCATGCGCGCGCGAATCTCCATGCGCTCCAGCCCCGGCATGGACTGGGTGTGGGCGCGCCAGGCCGCCAGGATCTCGCCATTGCGCACGGTGCGGCTGTCGGACGGCGGAAGCTGCACGTGCAGCGAACCGGCATGGTCGCCGCTGGCGGTGTTGCCGGTGCCCGCACCGATGCGCCCGAAGGCGATCACCACCAGCCCGCCTTCACCGTCGGTCAGCTCGTCCTCCGCCGCGTGCAGGGCGCGCTGCAGTTCCGCCAGCATGTCCCGCGTGGTTTCGATGGGCGTGCCGGGGGCGAAGCTGAAATCGGCAAACACCGTCTCGCTTTCCGGCGAGGAGAAGAACTGGAAGCCCACCCGCCCGCCGGCCACCAGTCCTGCACTCAGCATCAGCACGGCGATGGTGGCGGCCACGGTGATGTAGCGGGCGCGCACGCTGGCCGCCACCAGGCGGCGGAACGGGCCGTCGCGGAAGCGCGCGAAGCCGCGGTCGAACCACAGCCGGAAGCGCGACTGGCGGGTGAGGTCGACGGCGAGGGAGTCGCGCAGGTGGGCCGGCAGGATGACGAAGCACTCCACCAGGCTCGCCACCAGGATGGCGATCACCACCTCCGGGATGGCCGAGACCATCTGGCCCATCACCCCGCTGATCAGAAGGATCGGCAGGAAGGCGGCGATGGTGGTGAGCGTGGCCGCGGACACCGGCGCCAGCATGCGCAGCGCCCCCATCTCCGCGGCCCGCTGCGGCGGCAAGCCCTGTTCGCGCCGGAAGGCGGCGTGTTCGCCCACCACGATGGCGTCGTCGACGATGATGCCGAGCGCCATGATCGCCCCGAACAGGCTGATCATGTTGATGGTCTGGCCCATCATCAGCATGACGATGGCGGTTGCCAGCATGGAAATGGGGATGCCGGCGGCGATCCAGAACGCCACCCGCGCGTTGAGGAAGGCGAACAGCACCAGCAGCACCAGCACCAGGCCGGTGGCGCCGTTCACCACCAGCAGCATGATGCGGTCGACCAGCAGGTCGGCGACGGGATCGAACTCGGTCACCTCCACGCCCTGCGGCCAGTCGCCGGCGCGTTCCTGCAGATAGGCATCGACGATGGCGGCGGCTTCCAGGGTGTCGGCGGTTTCCGCCCGCTGCACCGTGATCTCGATGGCCGGCTCGCCGTCGATCAGGCCGAGCGCCTCGCCGCGCTCGAAATCGTCGGTCACCCGGGCGATGTCGCCGAGATAGATCTTCGCCCCGCTCTCGTAGGAGCGGATCTCGATGGTGCGGAAGTCCTCCGCCGTCTGCAGCAGGCCCAGCGAGCGGAGCTGCAGCTCCAAGGCGCCGTCGAGCTGGCCGAGCGGGGTGTCGCGGGAGGTGGCGCCGATGCGGGCGGCGATCTCCTGCAAGGTCATGTCGAGCCGGCGCAAGGTGGCATCGTCCACCTCCACGCGGATCTCCTGGTCGCGCGCACCGAACAGCACCACCCGGTCGATGCCGCGGTCCAGCAACTCGTCGCGGATGGTTTCCGCGGCCTCGCGCAGTTCGGCTTCAGACGCCGCACCGGTGACCGCCAGGCGGGTGATGGGATCGTACCGCGCGGTGCGGCTGATCACCGGCTCCTCGGCGTCTTCCGGCAAGGTGGTGAGGCGGCCGACCGCCTGTTCCACCTCCGACAATGCGGCCTGCATGTCGGTGCCGTCCGTGTATTCCAGGGTGACGCTGCCGCCGCCCTCGCGTGCGGTGGAGGTGATCTCCTGCACGCCGTCGAGGAAGCGCACCTCCGGCTCGATCACCGCAACGATGCCGTCGTCCACATCCTCCGCCGAGGCGCCCGGCCAGGCGACCGAGATGGTGATGCTGTCGAAGCCGATGGTGGGGAAGAACTGGGTGTTGAGCCGCAGCACGGCCATCAGCCCGAAGATGATCGCCATGACCATCAGCAGGTTCGACGCGTTGTGGTGGCGTACGAAGAAGCGGACGATGCCGTTGAAGCCCATGGCCTTGCTCGCGGCGCCTGGTCAGCGGATCTCGACGCGCGCGCCGGCCCGCACTTCCGACAAACGGGTGGTGACGACGCGTTCGCCGGGGTTGATGCCGCCGGCGATGAGCACGGACTGGTCGACCCAGTCGGCCACCTGCACCTGGCGCGGCTCCAGCCGGTCTTCCGCGGTGATCACGTAGACCTGGTCGCCGTGCAGGGCGGTGGCCGGCAGCACCGCCACGTCGGCGTAGGTGCGATCGTCCAGGATCACCTCCACGAAGGCGCCGGGGCGCAGCGGCGTGTCGGCATCGAGCGGATCGAGCCGGGCATAGACGCCGACGCCGCCGGTGGTGGCATCCAACGCGCCCGTCACCCGCGTGACGGTGGCGGCGAACTCCAGCCTTGCGTCGCCCAGCGACCACACCACCGTGGCGCTGCGCCCCACCAGGTCGTCGCCGTCCACCAGCAAGCGGCCGTACTGGGTTTCGGAAAGCTGGAAATGGGCTTCGAAGCGGCTCGGGTCGATCAGCGTGGCCACCCGCTCGTTGGCGCTGAGGCGCTGGCCCAGGTCGCCGGCGGGGTCGAGCACGAAGCCGTCGAAGGGGGCGACCAGCCGGGTGCGCACCAGGTTGCGTTCGGCCATCCGCGCGCCCGCCTCCAGCCGCGCCACCGTGGCTTCCTGCTGGGCAACGCGGGCTTCGTCGACCCGCAAGGTGTTCTGGCTCGCCTCCACCGTCTGCTGCGCGGCGACACGGGTGCGGCGCGCTTCGTCCAGCGCGCTGGCGGACACGGTGCCGCGGGCGGCCAGGGTTTCCTGGCGGGCGAGGTCGCGTTCGGCGATTTCCAGCAGTTCCCGATTGCGCGCCAGGGTGTCGTCGTTCATCGCCAGGGTGGCGGTGAGCTGGTCGAGCCCGGCGCGCGCTTCGTCCAGCGAGGCCTGCTGCTCGACCACCGCCTGCTCGTAGTCGAAGGGGTCGATGGCCACCAGCAGGTCGCCCGCCGCCACGAAAGCACCGTCGGCAAAGCCGTCGCCCAGGTCGACGATGTCGCCGCCGACGCTGGCGCGCAGTTCGGCCGGCCGTTCGGCCACCACCGCGCCGTAGACCGACAGGCGCGGCCGGAAGTCACCCACCGTCACGGTGTGGGCGCTCACCGGCCAGATGCGTTCCGCCGGTGCGCTGGGGGCAAATTCGGGACGCGTGTGGGCCAGCAGCACGAAGCTGCCCGCTCCCACCATCAGCACAGCGACCGGCACCAGAACCGCCAGGGCGCGCCGCAACCAAATCATCTTCTCGCTCCCGACCATGCGCGCAAACCGCCTGCTGCTGCGCCTGCCTGCTGGTCTTGCACGCGCGTGCCCGCAATTCCGGTCGCCGGCGCGCCGCCAGTCCTTCAGACGTGGGTTTCGCCCGCCGGATGTCGAACCGCTGCGGCGTCGTGACGGGTCCGCCCAGCTCTGCGGCACTGGGCACTATGCCTGTGGCCGTGTCGATTCCATGGCGTTTTTGGGGGATTGGAGGTTCGACCGTCGCCGTCGCGCAGCTACCCGGTCATCGCCGCCGCGAGGCGGTTGCCCACCGCACGGCGCAGGTCCTGGACGCCGGTGTCCACATGGCGGGACGGGTGCACGCGGTTGGTGAGCAGCGCCCAGGCATAGCCGCGCTCCAGATCGATCCACAGGCCGGTGCCGGTGAAGCCGGTATGCCCGATGGTGCGGGGCGAACACAGGCTGCCGCCGGTCCAGGGCGGCTCGGCCCCCGCCGGGAGGGCGTGGCGGATCTGCCAGCCGAAGGCGCGGGTGGGAGTGTGGCGGGCGGTCATGACCGCCAGGGCCGCAGGGCCAAGCCAGGTGCCGGTGAGGACCGCCAGAGCGGCCTCCAGCACCCCGTCGACGGTGCCGAACAGCCCGGCATGCCCGGCGAAGCCGCCGAGGCCGGCGGCGTTCTCGTCGTGCACCTCGCCCACCAGCACGCGGCCGCGCCACTGGCAGTCCTCGGTGGCGGCGACAGCGGCGCCGGCCGGCGGCGCGGCGGCCAGCCCCGGCCGGGCGGCCAGATCGGCCAGCCGGGTGGCGCGGGCCCGCTCCACCGCCAGGCCGAGCATCATGTAGCCGATGTCCGAATAGCAGGGCTCGCCCAGCGGCCACTCGGTTTGCAGCACCGCCGCCGCGGCCCCGGCAGGATCGGCGGCGTTGGCATAGATCGGCGCCCAGGCGGGCAGGCCCGCGGTGTGGGTGGCCAGCGCCGAGAGCGTCAGGCCGCGCACCGGCGAGGTGCCGGGCACCTGGGCGATGTCCGGCAGCAGGGCGGAGATGGGGTCGCCCAGGTCGGCGAGGCCGTCCTCCACCAGGCGCAGCACTTCGCGCCCGGTGACGAGAACCTTGGTCAGGCTGGCGAGGTCGAACCAGGTGTCGCGGGCGAGCGGCCGGTCTTCCGGCAGCCAGGCGGCATGGCCGGCGACCGCAACTGCGCGCGCGCCGTCCGCACTCACCGCGCCCAGCACGGCGCCGGGCAACCGGCGGGCCGCCACGGCATCGGCGACCGGCCGGAACGCATGCGCCACCGCGGCGTCCAGCGGGAGCGCCCTCATCCTTGCACCTGGCGGGCCGCGGCGGGTGCCGGCCGGTTGGGCTTCTTGTGCAGCACGCCGCCGCGGGTGGGCAGGGGCGTGCCGGTGGTGCCCGGCAGGCTGAGCGGCAGGCCGCGCAGCGAGCGCACGGCGAGATAGCCGAAAGCCTGGGCTTCCAGCGCGTCGCCCTGCCAGCCCACCGCCTCCACCGCTTCCACCGGGACGCCGAGGCGGGCGCGCAGCAGCGCCATCAGGAAGCGGTTGTGCCGCCCGCCGCCGGTAACCAGCCAACGCCGCGGCCGCACCGGCAAATGGTCGAGCGCGCGGACGATGGTTTCCGCGGTGAACACCGTCAGCGTCGCTGCTCCGTCGGCCGGCGACAGCCCGTCTGCCGCCGCCGGGGAGAAGCTGTGGCGGTCGAGCGACTTGGGCGGCGCCAGCGCAAAATAGGGATCGTCCAGCAGGCGCTCCAGGGCCGCTTCGGCCACCTGGCCCGACGCCGCCAAGCGGCCCTCTGCGTCGTAGGGCAGGCCGGTGTGGCGGGCCACCCAGTCGTCCACCAGGCCGTTGCCGGGGCCGGTATCGAAGGCCAGCAGCGTCTCGCCGTCGATCAGGGTAACATTGGCCACGCCGCCGATATTGAGCACCGCGAGTGGCTGCGGCAGGGAGACCGCCAGGGCGGCGTGGTAGAGCGGTGCCAGCGGTGCCCCCTGGCCGCCCGCCGCCACGTCGGCACTGCGGAAATCGTCCACCACGTCGATGCCCAGTGCGGCGGCCAGGCGCGCCCCGTCGCCGATCTGCCGGGTGATGCCGAGATCGGGGCGGTGGCTGATGGTATGGCCATGGAAGCCGACCACGTCGATCTTGCGGGCATCGAGGAAATGGCGGGAGAGGAAGCCCTGCACCGCTTCGGCATGGGCATCGGTGATCGCCGCGGACATCTCGATCAGCGTGTGCGGATCGGCGGTGTCCGGTGCCGCCACCAGGCGCGCCAGGCGGCCGCGCAGATCGTCGCGGTAGGGCACCGTCATCCAGGCGCCGGGCTTCACGCGGCGGTGGCCATCGGTGGTGACGACGGCCACGTCGACGCCGTCCATCGACGTGCCGCTCATCAAGCCGAGGGCTGTGTAGTCGGGCTTTGCCATGTTCGAGTCTTGCTGAACCAGGGCAACTCTGACCATGGCGGGACCGGCCTGTCCAGGCGAGAGCGACTGCCGCCGCCGCCCGCGGGAGGCTGCTTGACCTGACCAGCCGGTTCGGGTCAAGTCACCGCCGTTTCTGAGATTGAGGGTGAGGACCGGTTGCCATGGCGGGTCGTGGAAAATCGGCACGGCGGGGGTGGCCCAAGGTCTGGTGCGCGGCCCTGCTGCTCGCCGGGGTGCTCTGGGTAACGGAGCTGGCGACGGCTCCTGTCCTGGCCGACGAGCCGGTGGTGACGGAAGAGGACGCGGCGGCTGCCGACGCGGCCCCGGCCGACCAGTCCGCCACCGCCGCCGCCGCCACCGTCGCCGACGACGCGCTGACCGGCGCGCCGACCGACGCGCCGACCGATGCCGTGGCGGCCGACGAGACTGTTGAAGCGCCCGACGAGACTGTTGAAGCGCCCGACGCCGAAGCCGCGGCGGAGCCGGCCGACGATGTCGATGCAGACGCCGCGGCCGACGCCGGCGACACGGTGGAGCCGGGCGATGAAGCCAACGACACCGCCTCGCTCAACCACACGCCCACCTTCGATGGGCCCATCCACATCCTGGTGATCGGCGACTCGCTGGCCGATGGGCTGTGGGCCGGCGTCTATCGCCGTACCCGCGGGTTCGACGACGTGACGGTGGAGCGCCACACGCGCGTGTCCAGCGGCCTGTCGCGCCCCGACTACTACGACTGGAATGCCGAGATCGACGAAGTGATCGCCGACGAGGACATGGATATCGCCATCGTCTCCATCGGTCTCAACGACGGCCAGCCGGTGTTCTACGAAGGCCGCTGGGACCACGATTTCGGCACCGAGGAATGGGACCGCATCTATCGTGAGCGCGTCGTCGCCTTCATGACCGAACTCGCCGATGCCGGCATCCCGACCTTCTGGCTGGGCCTGCCCACCGTGCGCAGTGCGGAGTTCGACCAGCGGGTGCAGCACATGAACGACATCTACCGCGAGGCGGCGGCCGAGACGGGCGTCTATTTCGTGGAGACCCGCGCGATCACCGCCGATGCCAGCGGCGCCTATGCCGCCTATCTCAACGACGAGGACGGCCGCCAGCGCCTGATGCGCGCCAACGACGGCATCCACTTCACCGGCCCTGGGTACGAGATGCTGGGCCAGGCGCTGGTCGACGCCATTGCGCAGGCGCTCGGCGTGTTGACCGACGCCGATGGCCCGGCATAGCCGGGTGGCCGGCACCGCGGCGCGGCTCGCGGTCCTGGCCATCGCCGTTCTCGCAGCCGCCTGCGGCCCCTCCAACACCGGCCGCGGCACCGAACCGGGACAGATCGGCGCCTGGGGCTCCGGCAGCGGCACGCTGTACGGCAGCGCCGGGCCGGGCGGTCTGGAGCCGCTCTTCCGCTCGCTGCGCGCGCTGGAGAACGGCACCATCCAGGGGCCGGTCGCCATCGTGCAGATCGGCGACAGCCACACCGCCGGCGACTACTTCTCCGGACGCCTGCGCGCACGCTTCCAGGAGCGCTTCGGCGGGGCCGGCCGCGGCATGATGGGCCCCGGCGTGCCCTTCCCGTTCTTCGAGCCGACGCTGGTGGAGGTGAGCCAGACCGACGGCTGGACGCTGGAGAGCAGCTTCACGTCCAACCCCACCGGGGTGTTCGCGCTGACCGGCTACCGCATCACCGCCGACGAGCCCGACGCGGTAGCGACCCTGGTCACCACCGAAAGTGCGGGCTTCGACTTCGTGCAGATCGAAACCGTGCGGCGGCCCGGCGGCGGCACCCTGGTGGTGGACGTGGACGGCCAGGAGGTCTACCGGCTTGCCACCGACGGGCCGACCCTGCAGGCCGCCCGCCTCGACCTGCCGCTCGACCGGCCGGGCCGGCGGCTCAGCGTGCACCCGGCGGGCGACGGCCCGGTGACCTTGATTTCCTGGCTCACCCAGCGCGACCGCCCGGGCATCGTGCTGGACAGCCACGGCATCGTCGGCGCCTCCATCAACATCATCGGCCATTGGGATGCCGGCACGGTGCAGTGGGAGCTGGCCTCGCGCAATCCGGCCCTGGTGATCCTCGCCTACGGCACCAACGAAGGCTTCCAGGACGATCTGGAAGCCCCGGAATACCGCCAGAGCTTCACCGCACGGCTGGCGCAGATCGAAGCCGCAGCGCCCAACGCGGCCATCCTGGTGGTCGGCCCGCCCGATGCCGACCGGCTGCCGCAAGCCTGCCGCGAGGACCTGGACGAGCCGCTGGAGCTGTCCTGCCGGCCGCTCGATGCGCAGGAGACCGCCAACTACGCCCGCCTGTTCGGCGCCGACGCCTCGGGCGACGCCTGCCGCTGGCATCCGCCGCCCAACCTCGCCGTGGTCCGCTCCATCCAGCGCGAGGTGGCGCTCAGCCGCGGCCATTACTTCTGGGACTGGTCGCAGGTGATGGGCGGGGCCTGCGGGCTCCACGCCTGGGCGACCGACACCCCGCCGCTCGCCCATTCCGACGTCGTGCACATGCGCCCAGCCGGTTACGCCCGCAGTGCAGATGCGCTGTTCAACGCCCTGATGGCGGCCTACGGCGGTTAGGGCCAGTCGGTCGTCATCGCGTCGACTGGCCCTAACTGCCCAGAGAACCGCCGCCGGACTCCGCCGCCATGCTGTTTCCCACCCTCGATTTCGGCATCTTCTTCCTGATCGTCTTCTTCGTCAGTTGGGCGCTGCGCGGCGTCAACTTCTGGCGCAAGTGGTTCCTGGTGATCGCCAGCTACTTCTTCTACGGCTACTGGGACTGGCGCTTCTGCATCCTTCTGGCCGCCAGTTCGGCGGTCAACCACGTGGCCGGCGTGCTGATCCAGGACCTGCCGGACGGGCGCGCGCGCAAATGGGTGCTGCGCGCCGCCATCGTCTTCAACATCGGCGTGCTCGGCTTCTTCAAGTACTTCGAGTTCTTCCTGACCTCGTTCAACGACATGATGCTGGGGTTGGGCCTGGAGCGCGAGATCCCGCTGTTCGAGATCATCCTGCCGGTGGGCATCTCGTTCTTTACCTTCCAGGGCATCTCCTATGTGATGGACGTCTACCGGCGCGACATTCCGGCCTCGCGCTCGCTGCTCGACGTCCTGCTCTACATCTCCTTCTTCCCGCAGCTCGTGGCAGGGCCGATCGTCCGCGCGTCGACCCTGATCCCGCAGATCGAGGCCAAGCCCGATCCCCAGCGCATCCTCATGAGCATGGGGCTGCTGCTCGTGTTGCTGGGCCTCTTCAAGAAGATGGTCATCGCCAACTACCTGGCGTCGGAGATGGTCGACCAGGTGTTCGAGGACCCCAGCTACTACCACGCCTTCGACCTGCTGCTGGCGATCTGGGGCTACGCCATCCAGATCTATTGCGACTTCAGCGCCTATTCGGACATCGCCATCGGCGTGGCGGCGATGCTGGGCTATCGCTTCCAGAAGAACTTCAACCAGCCCTTCCGCTCGGAAAGCATCCGCGAGCTGTGGCGGCGCTGGCACATCTCGCTCAGCACCTGGCTGCGCGACTACCTCTATATCCCGCTCGGCGGCAACCGCGGCGGCCCGTGGAGGGCGCGCCGCAACCTCTTCCTCACCATGTTCCTCGGCGGCGCCTGGCACGGGGCGGCGTGGCACTTCCTGTTCTGGGGCGGGCTGCACGGCGTGGCCCTGGTGATCGAAACCATGCTCACCCATGGTCGCCAACTCGCCAGAAAGCCCCTGTGGCTGGGCCCGATCCTGGTGTTCTACGCCTTCAATTTCAATTGCCTGTCGTTCATCTTCTTCCGGTCGGAAGACCTCAGCTACGCCTTCCTCTACCTGGAGTCCTTCGCCAATTTCGACCTGCCGGTGATGTTCTGGACGCCGTTCCTGATGACGCTGGTGTTCGGCGGGCTGGCCATGCACTTCCTGCCGGAAGACGGGCTTGAGCGGGTGGAACGCCGATTCCGCCGGCTGCCGCTGGCGGTGCAGGGCGGGCTCGCCGGGCTCGGCATCGTCGCCATCGATGCCATGGGGCCGGACGGTGTGGCCCCCTTCATCTACTTCCAGTTCTGAGCGGGAGGGCGGAAGCGATGGCCGATCACGACACCCCGAACGCAGCGGCCGATCCTGAGTCGGCCGGCGACCGCAAGGTCCACCCCGGCGAAAGCGCCTATCACCGCCACCTGGCGGAGGTGGAGTTCGCCCGCCACATGCACTCCGTACCGCTGCGCGCGGCGATCCGGGCGGTGCTGGCCGGTACCGTGGTGGGGCTGCTGGTGGGCTCCGACGAGCTGCGCACCTGGTCCACCTACCTGCCCGTTGAGTACGGCATCCGCGACTTTGCCTATGCAGCTACCACCTGGTGGCATGGCCAGATGCAAGCCCTTGGCACCGCGGAGGTTTTCCCCTGGATCCGCGAGCAGTTCCGGGCGTTCCAATATTTCACACTTTCCTAACGTAATGCTGCGGTGCAATATAAATCGACGGCGCCGCCCGTCGGCGCCAGCAGTCGTTCTTATCGTTCAGGGAACTCGGTCATGGTCACCGACATCATCACGCTCGCCCACTTCACCATCGAAGAACAACGCCGGCTGGGCGTAGGCTCGGGCGACTTTACTTCGCTCCTGAACGATTTATCCACCGCCTTCAAGATCATCTCCCGCGAGGTCAACCGCGGCAACTTGGTGGGCGGGCTCGGCTCCGCCGGTTCCGACAACGTGCAGGGCGAACAGCAGAAGCACCTCGATATCATCGCCAACACCGCCATGCTGCACGCGCTGCAGTCCTCCGGCCACCTGGCCGGCATGGCATCGGAGGAGATGGACGAGATCTTCCACATCCCCACCCGCTACCAGCGCGGCAAGTACCTGCTGCTGTTCGATCCGCTGGACGGCTCGTCGAACATCGACGTCAACGGCACCGTCGGCACCATCTTCTCCGTGCTGCGCGCGCCGGAAAGCGTGGAGCGGCCGACGCTGAAGGACTTCCTGCAGCCCGGCACCAGCCAGGTGGCGGCCGGCTACACCATCTACGGGCCGTCGACGGTGCTGGCGCTGACCTATGGTTCGGGCGTCCACACCTTCACGCTGGACTGGACCATCGGCTCCTTCGTGCTGTCGCAGGCCAATCTGCGGGTGCCGGAACGCACCGACGAATTCGCCATCAACGCCTCGCGCCTGCGCTACCTGGAAGCCCCGGTGCGCCGCTATGTGGACGAGTGCATCGCCGGCAAGGACGGCCCGCGCGGCATGAACTTCAACATGCGCTGGACCGGCTCCATGGTAGCGGACATCCACCGCATCCTGCTGCGCGGCGGCATCTTCATCTACGCGCTGGACAGTGCCAACAAGCGCACCGGCGGCAAGCTGCGGCTGATGTACGAAGCCAACCCCATGGCGATGATCATGGAGCAGGCGGGCGGCATGGCCAGCACCGGGCGCGGCCGCATCATGGAACTGGTGCCGGAAAACCTGCACCAGCGCGTGCCGGTGATCGCCGGCTCCGCGGCCGAGGTGGACCGGGTGATCGAATACCACATCCAGGATGAGGTGAAGGCCGCCTGATCCGCTGCTGTTGGCCGATGTCGGGGGCGCCGTGCGGTTGCGAGGCGCTCCTCGATAGATTAGAGACACGCCCGGTGCAATTTTCCCGAGGTGCCGGGCGTGGTCGATCCCTGGCTGTTCGAGCCGTACAAGCCGATCCCGGCGTTCAAGCGCAGCTTGCGTCTGGTGCTGCGCCGCCCGTCGGTGCTGGCGGTGTTCCTCGTCGCCAACCTGATCCCCGCCGGGCTGGTCTATGCCTTCGGCCTGGACGTGGTCGTGGAGCAGTTGGCCGACATCGCCGATAACCCGTCGTCTGTCGTGCCGGGCGATTTGGCGGAGTACCTCCAGTCGGCCGAATTCTGGCACCCGATGCTGGTCATCATCGGGGTGCTGGTGCTGGCCAATGCCCTGTCCGTCTGGATCGCGATCTACGCCTATACGCTGGACGGCGTGGGCTATGCCGCCTCCTATGCGAAGGTGGTGGGCGGCGTGGTGCGGGTTCTGCCCTCGCTGGTGGGGGTGTCGATCCTCTCCGTGCTGGCGGTCCTGCTGGGCGGCATGCTGCTCATCGTGCCCGGCGTGATCGCCATGCTGGTGCTGTGGCTGGTGGTGCCCTGCGTGCTGGTGGAGCGGGTGGGGCCGATCACCGCGCTGGGGCGCAGCGCGGAGCTGACGCGGGGCAACCGGGGCTCGATCCTGCTGGTGATGATCCTGCAATGGATCGTTTCGCTGGTCGCCTCCATCGTCCTCTCGGTGCTCTTCTTCCCCGCCGTGACCGGCCAGATGGGCAATCCGGGCACGGGCACCTCCGGCCTGATGCTGGTCGGCAACATCGTGTCCGTGGTCCTGCAGCTCTGCTTCACCGCCTGGCTCTGTGCCGCCGTCGCCTACACCTACGGCCACCTGCGGGTGCTGAAGGAGGGCCCGCCGTAGTGCTTGTTGTCCATCGGCCCGCGGGCTCCCCGCGCATTGCCGGCGCACCGGCGGCAGGTTGCTTCGCGACGTTGAATTGAGTATCACGCGCCTGGCGCAACTATCAGCAGGCAGCCGAGATGGTGGACCCCGTACTGCAGCGGCCGTTCGGTGCCATCGCGCTGTTTACCGGTAGCTTGCGACTGTTCCCGCGGCGGCCGTCGCTCTTCCTGGCGTTCGTTGCGGCGGTCCTGCTGCCTATGGGCGTGATGTACGCGACCGGGTTGGCCGACATGGCGGACGTGGACATCACCTTGCCGGCGCGCCCCGGCCAGCCGCCGCCAACCGCACGCCAGATTACCGCCCTGCTGGCCAATATCGTCGCCAATTCCGTGGCCTATTCCATCGCCTACTGGTTTGCCGTTCGTACCTATGTGCTGGCGGCGGTGGACCGTCGGGCGGACTACGGGAACACGGCCAGCCTGGTGCTGCGGCGGTTCTTCCCGCTGCTCGCGGCCTCGATCCTGACCATTCTGGCTGTGATGGTGGGCTTGGTCCTGCTGGTCGTTCCCGGCATCATCCTGATCCTGGTGCTGTGGCTGGTCACCCCCTGCATCCTGGTCGAAGGGGTGGGCCCCATCGCCGCGTTCGGCCGCAGCGCAGACCTGACGCGTGGCCACCGCGTATCGATCTTTCTGTTCTTGCTGCTGCAACTGGCGGTGGGACTGGGAGTCGGCGTCGTGTTGGCGGTGATATCTCTGCCGGTGGTGATGAGCGCCCTGCGCAACCCGATGGACGTGCCCACCAATACCCTCCTGATGCTCCACCTGACGTCCTTCGCGATCCGAATCATATTTACCCTGTGGGCCTGCGCCGCGGTGGCCTATGCCTATGCCCACCTGCGGGTGCTGAAGGAGGGCCCGCCATAGCCAGGAGGTCCGCAGCGGCCCCTACGGCATGGACTGGCCGCCGTTGACCTCCAGCACCTGGCCGGTGACGTAGCCGGAAAGGGCGGGGCAGGCGAGGAACAGATAGGCCCCCACGCAGTCCTCCGCCCGGCCCAGGCGGCGCAGCGGGATGCGCTTGGCGGTGTCCGCCAGCTTCTCGGGGGTGGAATAGCGCTGGTGGAAATCGGTCGCGATGGTGCCCGGCGAGACCACGTTCACCCGCACACCCTCGGGTCCGAACTCCGTCGCCAGCGCGCGGGCGTAGGTGGACACGAACGCCTTGGCCGCACTGTAGAGGGCGGAGCCGGCACTGCCGCCGGTGCGCGCGGAAATCGACGAGGTGAAGATCACCGATCCCAGCGGCGCCTTCAGGTAGGCAAGGGCCGTACGCGTGGCGATCACGGCCGAGCGCGCGTTCAGGTCGACGATGCGGGCAAGGGTGGCGTCGTCGACGCTGGCGGACGGGTTGCGGCCCATCATGGTGCCGGCGTTGTTGACCAGCACGTCGAGCCCGCCGAGGCACTCGGCCGCCCGGTGCACCACCGCCACGGCGGCACCGGCATCGGTCAGGTCGGCGGCGATGCGGTCCGGCTCCGCCCCGCCGGTCAACGCGGCGATGGCGGCAGCGGCTCCATCGAGCATGTCGCCCGTCCGGCTGCCGTGCAGCACCACCCTGGCGCCGGCCAGCGCGAAGCCGGCGGCGACGGCGAGCCCGATGCCGCGGCTCGACCCCGTCACCAGCACGCGCGCACCGGCAAGGGCATCGCCCATGGGCACGGCGGCAGCGCGCAGGGCATCGGCATCGAGGGCGGCGGGGTCGCTCATCACAGTCTCTCCAAAGGTTCGGCGCGGGCCGAGAGGCTCGTTTTCAAGGCGCCCACGGCAGTCTCCAACGCACACTCAGCCGGCCAGCAGCCGCGGCAAGGCCAGGGTCAGCCAGGGGATCGCCAGCAGCAGGGCCACCCGCACCAGCTCTGCCGCGAAGAAGGGCAACACGCCGCGGAACACCGTAGCCATGCCGACGCGCGGCGCCACGGCATGGATGGCGAACACGTTCAGCCCCACGGGCGGCGTGATCAACCCCAGTTCCACCACCACCAGCGCCAGGATGCCGAACCAGATCTTCAGATCGAGCGCCGACAGCCCGAAGGCGGCGGTACCGGCGGTGGCCCAGTCGCCGCCGTTCAGCTCCACCAGCACCGGCCAGAAGAACGGCACGACCACGAGGATCATCGACAGGCTTTCCATGAAGCAGCCGAGCGCCACCAGGGCCAGCAGCATCACCGCCAGCACCAGCCAGGGGTCGAGTACGGTGGTGGCGGCCCAGTCGGCGAGTGCCGCCGGCAGGCCGGCACGGGCGAAGAAGCCCTTCAGCACCTCGGCTGCAAAGATGATGACGTAGAGCATGCCCGCGGTGACGGCGGTGGCCTTCACGGCCCGGGCGATGCCGGCACGATCGAGCCCGCCGCCGCGGCGCCGCGCCGCCAGGCCGTAGACCAGCACCAGGAAGACGCCGACGCTGGCTGCCGGCGTGGGCGTGAACAGCCCCATGCCGAGGCCGAGGATCATGGCGAGGAAGATGCCGCCCACCGGCGCCAGGCGGGCCAGCGCGCGCCGCCGCTCGGCAGCCTCCAGGGGCTCGGCCGGCGGCGCCACCGCGCGGTCGCGGCGCACCCATAGGGCGATGACGGCCAGGAAGAAGGCCACGGCCAGCAGTCCCGGCAGGATCGCCGCCTGGAACATGGTGACGATGGAGGCTTCCACCACCACGGCGTAGATCACCAGCGCCACCGACGGCGGGATGAGGATGCCGAGCGTGCCGCCCGCCGCCAGCGTGCCGGTGGCCAGCGTGTCGCGGTAGCCGAGCCGTTGCAGCTCCGGCAAGGCCACTCGGCCCATGGTGCTCGCGGTGGCGATGGAGGATCCGCACACTGCGCCGAAGCCGGCACACGCGCCGATGGCGGCCATGCCGACGCCGCCGCGCACGCGGCCCGTCAACGCCTGCAGCCCACGGAACAGGTCGCGGCTCAGCCCCGCCTCGGCGGCGAGGAACCCCATCAGGATGAACAGCGGCACGACGGACAGCTCGTAGTTGGCCACCGTGCTCCAGAACAGCGTCTTGAACTGCTCCAGGTAGGGCAGGAAGCGGATGAACGGCGCCACCAGACTGAGCGCGAAGGTCCCGCCCACGCCGACCAGCAGCATGGCCAGTGCGACCGGTATGCGCAGCCCGATCAGGGCGAACAGCACTGCCAGGCCGGCCGCTCCCACCCATCCCCGCTCATCCATCGGCCGAGTCTCCCATGGGGGACCTCAGGCGTCGGCCGGCGGCGGAGGGCCGAGGCAGAGCCGGGCCGCCACCAGGCCCCACAGGGCGAGCGAGAGCACGGCCGGGACCTGGAAGGGCCAGTCGGGCAGGGCGAGCACGCGGCTGGCGATGCCGTCCTCGGCCCCCTCCATGGCACCGCGCGCCAGCATCACGGCCAACAGGGCGGCGGCCACGGCGAACAGGCCGGCACAAGTGCGGTCCACCGCGTGGCGGATGCGCGGGCGGGCGTGGCGCAGCAGCAGGTCGACCACCACATGGCCGCGGCGGAGCTGGCAATAGGGCAGCAGCATGAAGGCGCCGGCACCGACCAGCAGGCCCACCAGCTCCTCGTAGCCGGAGATGGCGGAGACCGAGGCGCCGAACAGCCCGGCCACGCGATCCGCCGCCACCGCCGCCACATTGGCCATGGTGATCGCCACCACGCCCAGCAGCAGCCCGCCGCCGGCGAGCGCCCACAAGGCGGCGGCGCGGTCGAGCAGGACGACGGCGCGGGCCATGACTGTCGGTTGGCCCTAGTCGCCGCTGTGGCTGGCGACCGCGGCCTGGGCGGCGGCCACCAGCCCGGCCCCGTCGATGCCCGCCGCCTCCATCTCCGCTATCCAGCGCCGGGCCACCCGGTCCGCCGCGTCCGCGAAGGGCGGATCGGCGTCCGGCGCCAATTGGCCGACCCAGCCGCTTTCCGCGGCGATGGCCATGGCCTCCGGCTCGAACTCATCCCACACTAGGCCGATCTGCTCGGCGATCGCCGGTCCCGAATGGGCGTCGATGATGGCGCGCAGGTCGTCGGGCAGGGCCTCGTAGCGCTCCCGGTTCATGGCGAAGAGGAAGGTCGACGTGCCGAAGCGTACGCCGTCCGGCCGCTCCAGGTGGGACTCGGTGAGGGTGGGGATCTGCAAGGGTAGCGCCACCTCGTAGGGGATCAGGGCCGCCTGCACCACGCCGCGGGAGAGCGCCTGGGGCAGTTCGGGCACCGGCATGCCCACCGGGTCGGCCCCCCATTCCTCGATCATCCAGGCGCCGGTTCGGGTGGGCGTGCGGATGGACATGCCGGCAAGGTCGGCCATGGTCTCCACCGGGCGGCCGGCCACGTGCAGGGCGTTGCCCGTGTGTACGTGTACCAGGATGGGGTGAACGTCGGCGAAGTCCGGCGCAATCCAGTCCGCGTACAGGTCCTGGATCGCCAGGTTGGTGGCGACCGCACTGCCGCGGTGGACGCTGGGCAGCTCGAACACCTCCACGCGCGGAAAGACGCCGGGAGTATAGCCGGGCAGCGTCCACACGATGTCGGCCACGCCGTCGCGCACCTGCTGGTAGAGGTCGGGCGGGCGGCCGCCCAGCGCCATGGAGGGAAAGATCTCGAAGGCGATGCGGCCGCCGCTGTCCGCCGCCACCGCCTCCGCCCAGGGCTCGATGAAGCGCGCATGGGTGATGCTGGTGGGGCCGAGGAAATGGTGGATGGTGAAGGTGACCTCCTGCGCCGGGGCCGCCCCGGCCAGGGCGGCCAGCGCCGGTACCACGGCGATGATGCGTGCCAATCGTGCCATCCCGGGTCCTCCCAATCGCTGCGCCGGATCTTCGGGCGGCGACGATAGGCGGTGGCCGGGAAGGGGGCAATGCGTTGGCCGTCGATCGCCGTCCCGCACGCGACATGGCGTTGGCACCCCGACCGGAGCTAGGGTAACGGCAGGCCCATTTCCCCGCACGAGGGGGCCGCGCGAGACCCGCGCACCGCAGAGGAGGACACCCGCCATGATGCCCGAGGCATCGTCCCACTTCGTGATCCCCCAGCCGCCCGTGGTGTCGGTGCCCGTGGCCGGGACGCTGGAACGGTTTCCGGTGCGACGGGTCTACTGCGTCGGCCGCAACTACGCCGACCATGCCCGCGAGATGGGCCACGACCCCGACCGCGAGCCGCCCTTCTTCTTCACCAAGGCGGCCCAGTGCCTGGTGACCGACGGCGGCGTCTTTCCCTACCCGACCATCAGCAAGGACGTGCACCACGAGGTGGAGTTGGTGGTGGCGCTGAAGGCCGGGGCGGCAAACGTCGATCCCGCCGATGCGCTGGCGCTGGTCTACGGCTATGCCGTGGGCATCGACTTCACCCGCCGGGACATGCAGGCGCAGGCCAAGGCCAAGGGCCACCCGTGGGAGATGTCCAAGTCGTTCGACCATGCCGCAGCCATCGGGGCGCTGGCGCCGGTCGACCAGATCGGCCATCCGGCTTCCGGGCGCATCTGGTTCGAGATCGACGGCGATCTGCGCCAGGACGGCCAGCTCGACCAGATGATCTGGTCGGTGCCGGAGGTGCTCTCCCACCTGTCGCACATGGTCACGCTGGCACCGGGCGACCTGATCTATACCGGAACGCCGGCGGGCGTCAGCGCGGTTGAGCGTGGCAACAAGCTGGTTGGCCGGATCGACGGCGTCGGCTCGGTGGAAACCACCGTCGTGTAGATCCAGGGCCTGTTGAGAGTCATCGCATCGACCTGGCTGGCAGCACAAGACCGCTGCCACTAGGCGGGAGGAGGAAGGACATGCTTTGGCCTATTCGACGACGACCAACGACGTGGCAGGGGTTTTGTGCCCAGCCCCTCCGGGGTTCGGCCGAAATCGCCGCCGACGGCGTCGGAAATGCTCGAAAGTGCCCACACGTCCTTGCGCTTTCCTCCTTGTCAGCGGCGATTTCGGACACGAACCAGATCGATGTGCTGACTCTCAACAGGCCCTAGTGTCCTGACGATCCCCTGCCGGAGGACGCCGCCGTGCCACGCTTTGCCGCCAACTTGTCGATGCTGTTCGGCGAGGTGGAGTTTCTCGATCGGTTCGCCGCGGCGCAGGCCGCCGGGTTCGATGCCGTGGAGTACCTGTTCCCCTACGCCTATTCGCCGTCCGAGCTGTCGCTGCGCCTCGGCGACTTCGGGCTCACCCAGGCGCTGTTCAACCTGCCGCCGGGCGATTGGGAGTCGGGCGACCGCGGCTTTGCCGCCATCCCCGGCCGCGAGGATGCCTTCGACCGCAGCCTCGACCAGGCGCTGGTCTATGCCGAGGTGCTGGGCTGCCCGGTGCTGCACGCCATGGCCGGGGTGCCGCCGGCCGATGCCGATCCGGCGGCCCTCCATGCCACCTATGTGGCCAACCTGGCCCAGGCGGCCGAACGGGTGGGGGCGAGCGGCCGTACCCTGGTGATCGAGCCGATCAGCAGCCGCACCATCCCCGGCTACTTCCTGACGCGCCAGGCCCAGGCCATGGCGGTGATCGCCGAGGTGGGCTCGCCGCATCTGGGGCTGCAGTTCGATGCCTACCACTGCCAGATCATGGACGGGGATGTGGAGATGCACCTGCGCCGTCAGGTCGCTGCCATCCGCCACATCCAGATCGCCGGCGTGCCCGATCGCCACGAACCGGACAGGGGCGAGGTGGACTACCCCCACCTGTTCGGCGTGATGGACGAGCTGGGCTATGCCGGCTGGGTGGGCTGCGAATACCAGCCGGCGGGCGACACGCTGGCCGGTCTGGGGTGGTTCGCAGCGGCCAGGGGGTAACCCGGCAGCCTTGTCATCCCTCGCCGTCCCTGCATGTAATGGCAGGACTGCAATCAGCCGACAGCGACGATGGCGGGCATCAGCACAGCGGAAGCACCCCAGGAGTTCTGCTACGTCCTGCTGCGGCACTTTTCCATGCTGGCCTTCACCGGCGCCATCGAACCGCTGCGCGCCGCCAATTCGGTGAGCGGGCTCGACTTCTACCGCTGGCGCCTGGCGAGCATCGACGGCCAGCCCGTCACTGCCTCCAACGGCATCCCCCTGGTGCCTGACTGCGCACTCGACGAGGTGGAGCGGCCCGACCTCATCCTCATCTGCGCCGGCATGGAGCCGATGGAGACGCTGACGCCGCCGCTGATCAACTGGCTGCGCCGGAAGGCGCGCCACGGCGTGCCGCTGGCCGGCATCGGCACCGGCGCCTACGCCATGGCCAAGGCCGGCCTGCTGGACGGCTACCGCTGCACCGTGCACTGGGAAAACATGGCGGGGTTCCAGGAGATCTTTCCTCGCTTGCATGTCACCGCCAACCTGTTCGAGATCGACCGCGACCGCATCACCTGCGCCGGCGGCACCGCGTCGCTCGACCTGCTGCTCCACCTGATCGGCGAACAGCACGGCGGCGACCTGCGCGCCGCGGTGTCGGAATGGTTCCTCCACACCATGGCGCGGCCGTCCGATGCGCCGCAGCGCATGGAGCTGCGCCAGCGCGTCGGCGTCAGCCATTCGCGCCTGCTGGCCGCCATCGCGGAGATCGAAGCCAACATTGCCGAACCGCTGAGCCGGGCGGACCTGGCCGACCGCGTCGGCATCTCCGCGCGCCAGCTCGAACGGCTGTTCCGCGTGCACCTCGACTGCACGCCGTCGCGCTACTACCTGGATGTGCGGCTGAAGCGGGCGAAGATCCTGCTGTCGCAGACCTCGCTGTCGATCCTGGAGATCGCCGTCGCCTGCGGCTTCGCCTCGGCCTCGCACTTCGCCAAGTGCTACCGCGCCGCCTTCGGGCGGCCGCCGCGCCAGGAACGCGCCGACGAGGTGCGGGCACGGCGCTCCGGCGTGCCCATGGTCAGCCGCGCGCCGGCAGAAGAGGAAGAGCCGGTCGGCTGAGCGTTTGCCGTCGTGCCGTCACGACGGCAGACCGTTCGATCGATCTGCGCCAGCCCTCTTCCCCTCCGGGCCACCCAGGCCATTGTGGAATATTGGGCGGCCGGGACGGGCAGAGGGCCGGACCCGAGGCTGCGAACGGCAAAGAGGTCCTACCCTCTGCCCTGCTCCACCAGTTCCTCCAGGCGCGGGATGTCGGTGACGATGATGCCGCCGCGGGTCTTTTCGATCAGCCCCTGTTTGGTGAGGTCGCTGATCACCCGTGCCACGGTCTCCCGCGTGGTGCTGACGCGGCTCGCCACCTCCGCATGGATCGGCGGCGGGCGCAGGGTGGCGCTGGGCTTTTCGCCGGCCACCTCGCGGGCCAGCCGCAGCATCTCGCCCTGCACCCGGTTGTTGGCCGCCACCACCGAGAGATCGAGGATGCGCCCGGTGGATTTGCGTACCATGGCGCTCAGGTGGCGCATCATGGTCAGCGCCGCGTCGGGGTAGTCGCAGCACAGGCGCTGGAAGGCGCTGGCGGACACCACCGCCAGCTCGGCATTGGTGCGCGCTACGCAGGAGGCCGAGCGCGGCTCGCCGTCCAGGGCCGACAGCTCGCCGAAGCACACCCCGGCGCCCACCACGTTGAACGCCACCTCGCGCCCGCCGGGGGAGAAGATCACCACCCGCACCAGCCCCTGCAGCACGAAGTAGACGTCGCGGCTGTCGTCGTCGGTGTCGAAGATCACCTGGCCGGCCGTGTATTTGCGGATGCGGCATTGGGCGTAGGCATAGGCACGCGCATCGTCCGGCAGGGCCTGGAAGAGCTGAATGCGATCGAGCCCGGGATGCGGCGGCGAAGCGGTCATGGTCGAACCTTTCGACGGGCGGACTGCGGTCTTGTGCTGCGGTGCCGTTGTGCCGACACTTGCATCCGGAGACCCGGCCGACGCTGGCAGCGGGCACCAGCCAACAGCAAACCCGGTGACGGCGATGTCAAGCAGACCATTTGGAATTTTCCAAGGCGATGGAGCCGGCAACCGCCGGGGACCGGCTGCCGGATCGCCGCACATGGCGCGCCCGGCATGAGCGTCGACGGGCCCGATCGGGGACCGCAGAGACCAACCCGCGAAGGCATGACGATGTTCCAGCGGCTGCGCGTCTATTTCTTCGCCGGCATCCTGGTGACGGCGCCAATCTCGCTCACCTTCTACCTGGCCTGGCTGTTCATCAGCTTCATCGACGACGAGGTGCGGGGCATCGTGCCGCCGCGCTTCCATCCGGAAACCTACCTGCCCTTCAGTGTGCCGGGGATCGGGCTGATCCTCATCATCGCCGCCCTGGCGCTGATCGGCTGGCTGACCGCGGGTTTCCTCGGCCGTATGCTGGTGCGCCTGCAGGACAGCCTGCTCGCCCGTATGCCGGTGATCCGCTCCATCTACGGGGCGGTGAAGCAGGTGCTGGAAACGGTCCTGGCCAACCAGTCCAAAGCGTTCCGCGAGGTCGTCCTGGTGGAATATCCGCGGCGCGGGCTGTGGTGCCTGGCCTTCGTGGTGGGCGAAACCGAAGGCGAGGTGCAGAACCTGACGAGCGACCGGGTGATCAACGTGTTCTTGCCGACCACGCCCAACCCGACCTCCGGGTTCCTGCTGTTCGTGCCGCGCGGCGACCTGGTCTTCCTCACCATGTCGGTGGAGGAGGGGATCAAGATGGTGATGTCCGGCGGCATCGTGACGCCGCCCGACCGGCGGTCGGCGGACGAGCGCAAGCGCCCGGTGGTGGCCGCCCGCGAAGGCGGCGGCGACCGGGTGGTGGAAGCGCGGGCCGAAGCCGCGGCGGCCAACGACCTGCCCTATCCGGGCAGCAGCCACGGCAGCGCACCTCCTTAGGGTTGCTTGCAGCCATCCGGCACCGGACGTCCGGTGCCCCAGTTACGCCCGGCAGGGCCGGCGGTGGGGAAGCGTATGGGCAAGAAGCAGGCGCGGCAGCGGCGCATCCTGGCCGAGCTGGAACAGCGGCCGGCGCTGCGCGTCGCCGAGCTGGCGGAGATGCTGGCGGTGTCCACCGAGACGGTGCGCCGCGACTTCGACGAGCTGTCGGCCCTGGGCCAGGTCAGCCGCACCTATGGCGGGGCCGTGCGCCGCTCCAGCAGCGAGCCCAGCGTCAACGAGCGCCACCACTTCCTGGTGGCCGAGCGCGAGCGCATGTCCAAGGCCGTGCCGGGGCTGCTGGCGGGTGCCAGAACGGTGATGTTCGGTTCCGGCGCCACCACGGTGCACGTGGCGCGCCGGCTGGCTATCGCGGTCAACGACCTGACGGTGATCGCCCACTCCTTCGGCGTCGCCACCATGCTGTCGCTCAACCCCACCATCACGGTGATCATCGCGCCCGGCCGCTACCACGCCGCGGAAGGCTCCACCCAGGGCGCCCAGACGCTGCGCTTCTTAGAGGATTTCCGCGCCGACTGGGCGGTGATCGGCGCTTCCGGCTTGGGGCTCGATGGCCCGAGCGACGCCCTGGTGGAGGAAGCGGAGGTTTATCGGGGCATGGTGGCGCGGTCCGACCGGCTGATGGTGGTGGCCGACCATTCCAAGTTTCTCGCCCGCTTTCCCGCCCGCTACGCCCAGTGGTCGCAGGTGGACACGCTGGTCACCGACGCACAGCCCGACCGGCCGCTGGCCAAGGCCCTGGCCGATGCCGGGGTGCGGGTGGTGATCGCCTGAGCACACCGAACCAGGCGCCGTTCAGGCCGTGGGCAATTCCTCCAGGCACTCGGCGAGCGCATCGGCGAACAGGTCGGCTTCCGCGCGCGTCAGGCAGAGCGGCGGGCGCACCTTGAGCGTGTTGCCGTAGCGCCCGGCGGCACCGATCAGCACGCCGCGGCGGTGCAGGCCGGCGATCAGCGCCGTCGCCGCCGCCGGGTCCGGTGTGGCGGGATCGCCCGGCTGGACCAGCTCGATGCCGATGAACAGGCCGGCACCGCGCACGGCCCCGACCATGGGGTAGCGCTGTGCCAGGGCCGCCAGCCGGGCCTTAAGGTGACCGCCGATGGCCAGCGCATTGGCCTGCAAGCCCTCCTCGGCGATCACCTCCAGCACGGCCAGGCCGGCGGCGGCGGCCACCGGATTGCCGCCGAACGTGTTGAAGTAGCCCACATCCTCGCAGAACAGGGCGAGCAGGTCGGGCCGCGTCAGCAGGGCCGCCATGGGGAAGCCGTTGCCCATGGGCTTGCCCATGGTGACGATGTCCGGCACCAGCCCGTGGCGTGCAAAACCCCACATGGCATCGCCGGTGCGCGCGAAGCCCGGCTGCACCTCGTCGCCGATATAAAGCGCCCCGGCCGCCCGGGCAGCCGCCACCGCCGGCGCCAGGAAACCCGGCGGGTCGGCATAGACGCCATCGCTGGAAAAGATGGAATCGCAGATGAAGGCCGACGGGCGGATGCCGCTCGCCTGAAGGTCGGCGAAGGCGGCGGCGACCGCGTCGGCGAAGCCCTGGGCGATGTCTGCTCCGAAGGCAGCGGCGGACGGCGGCGGCACGATGCGCACATGGGCTGGGACCGGCCCGGCCAGCTTCCAGGCCGACGGCGAAATGTCCGTCACCGCCGCGGTGTTGCCGTGGTAGGCGGCCTCCGTCACCACCACGCCGGCTCCGCCGCTGGCCTTGGCCGCCACCCGCAGCGCCAGATCGTTGGCTTCGCTGCCGGTACAGCACAGCACGGCGTTCGACACCTCGTCCGGCAGGGTCGCCTTCAGCCGCTCCAGATAGCTCTCCACCCGCTGGTTCAGGTAGCGGGTGTTGATGTTGAGGGTGGCCGCCTGCTCGGCGATCGCCGCCACCACGCGGGGGTGGCAATGCCCGACCGAGGGGACGTTGTTGTAGAAATCGAGGTAGCGCCGGCCGTCGGCCGCTTCCATCCACACGCCTTGGCCGCGCACCACCTCGATGGGATCGCTATAGAACAGCACCGAAGCCGCACCGAAGTTGGCGCGGCGGCGGGCGAGCAGCGAGCCGGCGGGGGCGGCGGACGCGTCGTCGCGGAAGGCATTCAGATCGAGGATCGGTTTGACCGTTGCCGTCATGCGCTGTCGCCTTGAGCGGGGGCGGGAAGGGGAGGATGCCGGGCGGGGCTCACCCGTGGTCGGCCAGGTAGCGGTCGGCGAGCGCCAGCGTGCCATCGGTGAAGGCGGCCCCGCCGGCATCGGCCGCGGTCGGCGTTTCGGCGTGGGACGCGATCCAGGCCGTCAGCAGGATGCGCCGCAGCAGCACGAAGGTCGGCAGCATCGCCTCGTCCTCCGCCGGCATCGGCGCCACCGAGCGGTAGCCGCGCAGCCAGGCCGCCTGCAGGTCCGGGATGATCGGATCGGTCTCGTAGAAGCTCACGGCGGCGGCGAAGTCGTAGCCGAACCAGCCGAAGCCGCAGTCGTCGAAATCGATGACGCCGATGCGGTCGCCGTGCACCAGCAGGTTGGCGAGCCTGAGATCGGCGTGGATCAGCCCGAAGCGGTCGCGCCCGGTGCCGTAGGCGGCAAGCTGGCGGTCGAGCAGCGCGCAGGTGCGCTCCAGCAGCGCCCGGCCGTCGCCGGTGAGGCCCAGCGCCGCACGCCAGGGTCCCCAATGGGGCGAGGGGCCGAGGGTTGTGGCGAAGGTCCACACCTTGCGTTGAAAGGCGGCGGGGCGCGGCCAACGCTCCACATGCTGGTGAAGTCGGGCACTGATTGCGCCAAGTTCCACAAAACCGTCAACCAGGTCGGCGGAAAGATCGGGCTCCCTGCCTTCCATGAAGGCGAAGCCCACCACGTGGCGCGTCTCCCCGCGGTGGGTGAAGTTGGCGATGTGGCCGCCGCCCTTCACCTTTAGCGGTTGCGGCGTTTCCACCACGCCTTCGGCGCGCAGGGCTTCGATCCAGGCGAGCTCGGATTCGATCTCCTGGAGGCTGTGATAGTACGGCCGGTGCACCCTGAGGATCACGGGATCCGCGGCGTCCGGATCGTCGGCCCGGAAGGTCGCGTTCTCCGACATGTTGAGGAGCGCTACCTCGGTGCGGGGCGACAGGCCCCATGCCTGGCACAGATCCTGCAGTTCACCCAGCGTCTCGGTGAGGTAGGCCTCGTTGTACAGGGTGGCCATGGTCGCATCCTTCGAAGTCACCGGTCGGCAGCCGCTGCGGGCGCCGCCGGGGCGCCTAGGAATGTTGGAAGACTATCACAAAAATTTGGATGCTCAACATTCTCTCTTGCGCTGCAACGCGATCTCACCGCAGACTGCAGCCAACCAGAATGAGCGTGACCGTACAGCCGCCCGGCTGCCAGCGGCCGGTACCCCAGTGTGGGGTTTCCCTGTGCCGCAGGGCAAAGGTCACCGCAGCGCGGGAGAGGCGATCCCCATGGAGGCCAATGCTCAGGAATTAGGCGCGATCTAGCGACGGGAGACCAATGCGATGAGGATTTCACGGCGGTCATTTGCCCAAGGCGCAGGCAGCCTTGCCGCTTTGGGTGTCATGGGCCGGTCGGCCCGCGTGCTGGGCCAGACCAGCGACGAGCTGAACATCCTCTGCTGGGAGGGCTACAACACCGACGACGTGCTGGGGCCGTTCCGCGATCTCCATCCCGGCGCCACGGTGCGCGCGGAAAGCGGCACGTCGGACCCCGACATGATCAACCGGCTACGCGCCGGGGAAAGCAATGTCTGGCACCTGATCAACGTCAACCAGCCCTGGGCGCGCGCCCAGCTCTACCCCGAAGGGCTTATCCTGCCGCTCGATCAGGAGCGGTTCATGCCCTATTTCGAGCGCATGACGCCGCCCTACAACGGGCCGTACCCGCTGGCCATCGCGCCGGACGGCGAGCTGATCGGCATGCCGCAGCGCTACGGTCCGTTCAGCTTCGTCGTCAACACCGACGTGATCAGCCGCGACATGGCCGAAGACCAGGGCTGGAACCTGTTCCTCGATCCCGCGCTGGCCGGCCGCTACGGCATCCTCACCTACGACAACTGGAACGTGATGCACATGTGCATCACCGGTGGGCTGAACCCGTTCGAGCCGCTGGACGAAGCCGGGTTCGTGACCTTCCGCCAGATCGCCGACCAGATCTTTGCCGGCGCGCGCCTGCTGACCGACGACCTGGTGGCGATGAACACCGCGCTGATCAACGGCGAGATCGACTGCTACTTCACCGGCGGCACCTACACCGCCAGCCCGGCGCGGCTGGACGGCCTCTCCAACGTGCGTGGCATCACCCCCCGCTCCGGTCCGATCAACGGCAAGGGCGGCGTGGTGTGGGCCGAGCTGACCTCTGTGGTCAACAACCCCAACGCCTCCACGCTCGCGCCGGACTTCCTGGAGTACGTCCAGGCGCCGGACATCTGCAAGGCGGTGGGCTTCGCCGAAGGCACCTACAACCCGGTGGCCCAGATGGCCGATCCGGACGTGCTGGCGCTGTGGGACGAGGACGAGCTGGACGCCATCCAGTGGGATAGCCTGCCCGAGGAGATGGAGAACTCCGTCGAGTACGACGTGGTCGCCTCCTACGCCGAACTGATCGAAATCTACAACGCGGCCAAGCGCGAACGCGGCTGAGCCATTCCCTCACATCACCCGGGGCACTTCCCGCCATGTCCCACGACCACCATCCGATCATGAGGCTGGCCGGCGTCTACAAGCGGTTCGGGGATTTTACCGCGCTGCACAGCGTCGACCTGGACGTCCATGAGGGTGAGTTCCTGACCATCGTCGGCCCGTCCGGCAGCGGCAAGACCACCCTCATCCGCCTCATGGTCGGCATGGACGAACCCACCGACGGCACCATCTGGCTACGCAGCGCCCGCATCGACCAGGTGCCGGCGAACAAGCGGCCCACCTGCATGGTGTTCCAGTCGCTGGCCCTGTTCCCCCACCGCTCGGTGGGCCAGAACATCGAATTCCCCCTGAAGATCCGCGGCGTCAACCAGGGCGACCGCAAGACCCGGGCGCTGGAGCTGCTGAGCCTGCTGCGCCTGTCGGAGCACTACTACCACAAGCGCATCGGCCAGTGTTCCGGCGGCGAGCGCCAGCGGGTGGCGCTGGCCAGGGCGCTCGCCTTCGATCCGGAGATCCTGTTCTTCGACGAGCCGCTGTCGGCACTCGACTACCGCCTGCGCAAGACCCTGGAGCGCGAGCTGAAGGACCTGCACGCCCGCACCGGCAAGACCTTCGTCTACATCACCCACTCGCTGGAGGAGGCGATGGTGATGTCCGACCGCATCGCCATTATGCGCGAGGGGCGGTTCGAGCAGATCGGCCCGGCGGAGGAGATCTACGCCAAGCCCATCAGCCGCTTCGTGGCGGAGTTCATGGGCGAGGTGAATCTGTTCCCCGTGGTCAAGGCGGCGGACGGGCTGGAAGGCCAGGGCCTCGCCATCAAGACCAACGGCCACGGCGCCGGAGCCGACATGCAACCGGGGGCACGCGGCACCTTGATGGTGCGGCCGGAAGCCGTGCGCTTCCTTAGCGTTGGCGAGGCGGCCGACATCACCGTGAGTGGGCGGCTGCACTCCGAATACCGGCTGGGCTCGCGCAACCAGTACGAAGTGGCGCTGGCGGACGGCCGCCATGTGGCGGTGGAGGCGTTGCGCCAGACCGGTCACGCACCGCCGCCGGGTGCCGAGGTGACGGTGGGCTGGGACCTCGCCCACTGCCACCTGATCGCGGAGACCTGATCCACGATGGAACGGCTCGACGGGCGCCTGGGCTTCTGGAGTGCGGGGCCGATCGCCCTCATGCTGACGGCGTTCTTCCTGGCGCCGATGGTGGTGATCGCCGCCTTCTCGGTGATGCCCCAGCGGGTGTTCGAATTCACCCAGATGCCGGACTTCTCGTCCTACCGGGTGATCTTCGAGCAGAGGATCTACATGCCGCTGGTGTGGTCGCTCGGTATGGCGCTGGTGGCCACGCTCATTCTGTTCGTCATCTGTTGGCCGCTCGCCTTCGCCATGGCCAAGGTGTTCAAGCGGTTCACGCTGGTGGTCACCATCGGCGTGGTGATGACGCTGTTCGTGTCGGAGAACATCCGCCTGTTCGGCTGGATCCTGACGCTGATGCGCGGCGGCCTGATCGAAGGCCATCTGCGGGCCTGGACCGGGCTCAGCTTCGAAAGCCCGCTCTACGACATCCCGGCGATCGTGTTCGGCCTGGTGTACGTCTACCTGCCGTTCATGCTGTTCCCGCTGGCCCAGGGCATCTCCATGGTGCCGGACGACGCCCGCCAGGCGGCCGTCGACCTGGGAGCCTCGCGCTGGCGGGTGCTGTGGGAGATCGAGCTGCCGCTGGCCGCCCCCGGCATCATGGTGGGCGGCCTGCTGACCTTCGTGCTCGCCGCCGGCGCCATGGCGGAAGCCAAGCTCCTGGGCGGCCAGGCGGTGGTCGTGATCAGCGACGAGATCGAGACGGCGTTCACCTTCGGGCAGAACTGGCCCCTGGGCTCAGCGCTCGCCATCCTGCTCATTGCCATCATCGGCTCGCTGGCCGTGTTCGCGGTTAGCCGGCTCGACCTGGACGCGCTGATGGGGCGCAAGCGCTCATGAAGCCGGGGCCCCGCACCACCATTGCGCTCTATCTCTACGGCATCCTGGCGCTGGCGTTCCTCTACCTGCCGCTGGTCTCCGTCGGCATGGCGTCGATCTCCCAGGCCCGCTACCTGACCTTCCCGATCCGCCGCTATGCGTTTGAGTGGTACGGCGAGGCGCTGGAGAGCGACACCGTCGCCGGCCTGCTCGCCACCTCGCTGAAGGTGGCAGCACTGGTCACGCTGATTTCCGTGGTGCTTGGGTTCTTGGGGGCGCTGGCCTTCGCGCGTTACCAGTGGCGCTTCCGCAGCCTGTTTCAGAAGCTGATCTTGCTGCCGATCTTCTTTCCCCAGACGGTGCTGGGCCTGGCCCTGCTCATGTGGATCAACGCGCTCGATGTGATCCCGGACTGGCGGACCGCGGTGCTGGCGCATGTCGTCTGGGTGGCCCCCATCGCCACGCTGATCATCGCCATCCGCGCCTACAGCTTCGATCCGGCGCTGGAGGAAGCCGCCCGCGACATGGGGGCCTCGACCTTCACCATCCTGAAGGAGGTCACCATCCCGCTCCTGATGCCGGGCGTGGTCTCCGCCGGGCTGTTCGCCTTCCTGTTGAGCTGGGGCAACTTCCCGCTGTCGCTGTTCACCACAGGAGCCGATTCCACGCTGCCGGAATGGCTCTACGCCCGCATGGTGTCCGGGTACTCGCCCCTGGTTCCCACGGTCGGCGTACTTTCCATCGCCGCATCGGTGGTGCTGATCATGGCGGCCGGCCTGATCACCCTGGCGGTGCGCTGGCTGCGGGCGCGCCAGCTCGCCCGGATCGACCGCCAGCTTGCCGCACAGGTGACGACGGGCAGACCGGCCACTGCCGGCCCCGCCTCCCCCGCAGCCGACGCCAGCTTCGTACCGCCGGCCCCGGCCGCCGCCTGCGAATAGCCGACACCGCAGCGTAGGAGACTCCGACCATGTTGACCCCGATCACCGACCGCAGCGTCATCGTTACCGGAGCGTCCCGCGGCATCGGCAAGGGCATCGCCAAGCTGTTCGCGGCCCACGGGGCGAAGGTGATGGTGGTGGCGCGCGGCCGCGCCGCCGCGGCGGACACGGTGGCGGAGATCCGCGCCGCCGACGGCACCGCCGAGCTGCACCTGTGCGACGTGTCGGACTGGTCGGAGGTACAGGGGATGGTGGAGACGACCGCCGCGGCCTTCGGCGGTGTGGACATCCTGTGCGCCAACGCCGGCATCTTCCCCCAGGTGAAGATGGTGGACATGTCGCCCGACGACTGGGACGCCGTGATGGCCACCAACCTGAAGAGCACCTTTCTCTGCGTGAAGGCGTGCATTCCCTATTTCGAGACGGCCGGCCGCGGCCGCGTGGTGGTGACCTCGTCGATCACCGGCCCCATCACCGGCTATCCCGGCTGGGCGCACTACGGGGCGTCCAAGTCCGGCCAGCTCGGCTTCCTGAAGACCGCGGCCATGGAGCTGGCGCGCTACAACACCACCATCAACGCGGTGATGCCCGGCAACATCATGACCGAGGGGCTGGTCGACCTGGGCGAGGACTACCTCACCAGCATGGCCGCCTCGATCCCGCTGAAGCGGCTGGGGGCGGTGGCGGACATCGCCAACGCGGCCCTGTTCTTCGCGTCGGACGAGGCGGCCTACATCACCGGCCAGACGCTGGTGGTCGACGGCGGCCAGATCCTGCCGGAATCGCTGGACGCCATCGCGGGGATTTGAGTTCCGGCCGCCTTCGGCGGAGTCGGCTGCAGCCCGCTTTCCTACCCGGCCGCCCCCGGGAGGTATCCTGGATTGGGCGGCCGGGCGGGAGAGCGGGCCGGCGCAGACTGCAACCAAGGACCATCGATGGGTTGGAAGACCGACTTTCGCTCGTTCTACTACGACGGTGCCCCGGAGCCGGCCGACATGGTGCTGGCGCCGGCCGAAACCGCACTGCTCGTCATCGACATCCAGAACACCTATCTGGACCCCCACACCGATGCCCACCAGCGCGCCCGCTGGGCGCCCTTCCTGGAGCGCATGAACGGCACGGTGATCCCCAACACCGCGCGGCTGATCGCCGAAGCCCGCGCCCGCGGCGTGGAGGTGGTGTTCGCGCGCATCGCCTGCCTGAAGCCCGATGGGCGCGACCGCTCGCTGAGCCAGAAGAAGCCCGGCTGGAACGATCTGCTGCTGCCCAAGGACCGTCCGGACAGCCAGATCGTGCCGGACCTGACGCCGGCACCCGACGACATCGTGGTGCTGAAGACCACCGACAGCGCCCTCACCGGCACCAACCTGCGCCTGCTGCTGGCCAACATGGGCATCAAGCACGTGATCTGTGCCGGCATCTTCACCGACCAGTGCGTCTCCTCCACCGTGCGCAGCCTGGCCGACGAAAGCTTCAACGTGGTGGTGGTGGAGGACTGCTGTGCCGCCGGGTCGCACGAGCTGCACCTGAAGGAGCTGGAGATCCTCAACATGATCTACTGCCAGGTGGCCTCGCTCCACGAGGTGCTGACGGACCTGCTGGGCTGACCGCATATCGAGGCCGAAAGTGCCGTTGAATTTGCATTTGTTGCTTCGCGCCGCCGATGGAATCCATAGAATTGCCACGGCAGCGGCATAGCGGAACGACATGGCGGACTCGCTGAACCCATCGCCCGCCGCATCGGCGGATCGCTTCGGCGACCCATGGTCGGGCGTGTTCGCCGTGCTGGTGACGCCGTTCGACCGTTCCGGTGCCGCCGATTTCGACCAGTTCGTGGCCGTGCTGAACCTCAGCCTGGCCGGCGGAGCCGACGGCGTGATCGTCGCCGACATTTCTGGCGAGGGGCCGATGCTGACGCGGGTGGAGCGGCGCGCCCTCTACGCCCGCGCCACCTCGGAGTGTGCGCCGCGCGGCGTCGCCGTGCTGGCCGGCGTGTCGGACCTGCGGCTGTGCGATATCCACGCCCATTGCGAAGCGGCCCTGGAGGCCGGCTGCCAGGGCGGCGTGCTCCTGCCGCCGCCGGTGATGCTGCCCAGTGTGCGAGACGTCGTCGGGCTGTTCGCCACGGTGGCGCGCAGCCATCCGCTGCCGCTGATGGTGGACGATGCGCCGCGGCGCACCGGCGTCCACCTGGGGGCCGAAGCCATCGGCCTGTTGGCCGAGGTGCCCACGGTCAAGGCGATTCGCGTGGCCACGCCGGGGCATCGGCGGCGTGCGGCCATCGCCGGGCGCCGGGCCGGGCGGCTGGCGGTGTTCGCTTGCGATGCTGTCGGCCCGTTCACCACCCAGCCGGCGGGAACGGCCGGCATCACGTCGATCTTCCAGCAGGCGACCGGGCGGCTGGTGCGCACCTGGTGGGATGCCTGGACGCTCGGCGCCGGACCGGTGGTGGACCGGCTGGCGCCGGCCATGGACGTGCTGCACCGGACCCTGGCGCTGGGCAGCCAGCCGGCTGTGCTGAAGGCAATGCTGGCGGCCCAGGGGGTCGATGTCGGCGATCCGCGCCCGCCGCTCACCTCCCTCCCGGCCGGTGCCATGCTGCAGTTGCAGGCGCTGTTGAGAGACGGCGCCATCGCCCAGGTGGTGCGTTCGCTGGAGTAGGGATTTTCGCCTTCGGCGGAGTTCGCTCCCAGCCCGCACCCCCCGTCCGGCCCACAGTAATCGACAATGGCATGGGCGGCCGGGCGGAGGTGCGGGCCGGTGCCGCGGGGCCCAAAGACGCTTGGGTCACCACTCCGCGATGGTGCCGTCGGCGTGGCGCCAGATGGGGTTCTTCCAGTCCACCCACTCGGCCGACCGGGCGATCACCTTGGCCTCGTCGATCTCCACGCCCAGGCCGGGGCGGGTCAGCACCGGCAGGTAGCCGTCGACGATGGTCAGCGGGGCCGGGTCCACCAGATAGTCCAGCACATCGGCATTGGTGTTGTAGTGGATGCCCATGGACTGTTCCTGGATCACCGCGTTGTAGCTGACCGCATCCAGTTGCAGGCTGGCGGCCAGGGTGATCGGCCCCAGCGGGCAATGGGGGGCGAGTGCCACGTCGTAGGTTTCCGCCAGCACGGCGATCTTGCGGCCCTCCGTGATGCCGCCGCAGTGGCTGAGGTCGGGCTGCACGATGTCGACACAGCCGCTGTCCAGCACCGGCTTGAACTGGGTGCGGTGGAACAGCCGCTCGCCCGTCGCGATGGGGTAGGGCAGGTCGCCGGCGATGGCGCGCAGCTCGCCCAGATGCTCGGGCAGCAGCGGTTCTTCGGCGAACAGCGGGTGGAAGGGCGCGATCTCGCGCAACAGCGCCCGCGCCATGGGGCGGTGGACGCGGCCGTGGAAGTCCACCGCGATGCCGATCTCCGGTCCCACCGCCTCGCGCGCCTGGGCGATGCGGGCCACCGCCTCGTCGATGCGGGCGTGGCTGTCCACCATGGCCAGGTCGGCCGTGGCGTTCATCTTGAAAGCGGTGAAGCCGCGGTCGACCAGCCGGCGCGCCTCAGCCGCCACATCGCCCGGCCGGTCGCCGCCGATCCAGCCGTACATGCGCATGCGATCGCGCACCGCCCCGCCCAGCAGTGCCGCCACCGGCACCCCCAGGGCCTTGCCCTTGATGTCCCACAGGGCCTGGTCGATGCCGGCGATGGCGCTCATCAAGATGGGCCCGCCACGGTAGAAACCGCCGCGGTAGAGCTTCTGCCACAGGTCTTCGATGCGGCTGGCATCGGCGCCGACGACCAGTTCGGCCAGCTCGTGCACGCAGGCTTCCACCGTGGCCGCGCGGCCTTCGATGACGGGCTCGCCCCAGCCGGAAATGCCCTCGTCGGTTTCCACCTTCAGGAAGCACCAGCGCGGCGGCACCTTCCAGGTCTTCAACGCGGTGATCTTCATGGCCATGGCCTCCGCCGCGCTAACCGAGGATCCACAAGGACAGGCCGGGGAAGCTGAGCATCAGCGCCAGCACGCAGATCTGGATGGCGATGAAGGGCAGGAGCGCGCCGAAGATGTCCGTCAGCGAGATCTCCTTCGGGGCGACGCCCTTGAGGTAGAAGGCGGCCGGCCCGAACGGCGGCGACAGGAACGACACCTGCATATTCACCGCGAACAGCACGCCGAACCAGATGGGGTCGTAGTCCAGCGCCACCACGATGGGCACGAAGATCGGCAAGGTGAGCAGTGCGATGCCGATCCAGTCGAGAAACAGCCCCAGCACCAGCAGGATGCCCATCATCAGCATGATGACGAAGATCGGGTGCGCATCGATGCCCAGCAGGGCGGCCGACACGAAACGGTTGCCGCCCATCAGGTTGTAGACGCCGACCAGGATGGCGGCCCCCACGCCGATCCAGATGATCATGCCGCAGGTGTTGAGCGTCTGCGTCACCGCCTGCTGCATCAGCTTGGGCGAAAACTCGCCGCGCAGGAGGATGATGGCCAGCGTCGCCAGCACGCCCATGGAGGCGGCCTCGGTCACCGAGGCGACACCGCCGTAGATGGAGCCCAGCACGATGAAGGCGATGGTGGCCGGCTGGAGGATCGACCACGCGGCCTTGAGGCGCTCCTCCAGCGGGATCTTGGCCTCTTCGGCGGTCAGCGGCGGTCCCAGCTCCGGGTTCCGGAAGCAGCGGACCAGCACATAGGCCATGTAGGACAGCATCAGGATCACGGCCGGTGTCACCGCCGCCAGGAACAGGTCGGCGATGGAAACGCTGGCCATCAGGCCATAGATGATCAGCACGATGGACGGCGGCACCATGGTGCCCAGCGAACCGCCGGCACAGACGACGCCGATGGCGATGTTGCGGCTGTAGCCCAGGCGCAGCATCTGCGGCAGGGCCAACAGGCCCAACAGCACGATTTCGCCGCCGATGATCCCCGACATGGCGGCCATGAAGAAGGCGACAACCAGCGTCTGCACGCCGACGCCGCCGGGCAGCCGGCCGGCGAAGATGCGCATGGCGGAAAACAGGTCGCGCGCGATGGCGGAGCGGTCGAGCAGCGAGGCCATGAACACGAACATGGGCACCGCCACCAGCGAGTATTCGGTGACGAAGCCGTAGACGCGTGCGGTCACCAGCGGCAGGGCGCTGGCGCCGAACCAGCCGAAGGTGAACACCAGGGCCACCAGCCCGGTGATGAAGGCCAGCGGCATGCCGGACGGCAGCATGAGGAAGATGGAGCCGATCAGCACGTAGGTGCCGACATCGATGCCGAGCTGGTTGAGGCCGAGCCCGCCCGGCCGCATCAGCAGGTCGAGCCCGCCCGCCTCCAGCCACGCATAGGCGTAGTAACCGCCGATGGCGACGGCGAGCGCCAGCACCACGCCGATCGGCCTCGGCATGCGCACCACCGCCTGCACCATGTGCCAGGTGGACTGCACCGTCATGATGCCGGCGGCCAGGAGGATCATCGCCTTGGTGAGTGACGGGAAGGGCGGGTTCCACGAGGTGCCGGACCGTTCAAGCTGCCACTCGCCCGCGGGATTGATGGCCGAGCGGGTGAACATGATGTAGGCGGCGAAGGTAAGGCCGACGCAGAAGACGAAGGTGATGATGGTGTTGAAGATGTCCAGCCAGTCGCGCGTGCGGTCCGACACCAGGTCGTAGACCAGGCGCACCCGGATATGGCGGTCGCTGGCCAGCACCACCGGTCCGCCCAGCGAGAAGATGGTGGCGACCAGGAAGACGGTCGTCTCGTGCACCCAATAGGTCGGGTCGTTGAAGATGTAGCGGAGGATCACCTCGTACACGGTGAAGACCATGGCGAAGAAGATCAGCCAGCCGATCACGTAGCCGGACTGGGAGATCGCCGCATCCAGCGGCGTGCGGATATGGCCTTCGTTGCGTTCGGGCACGACGGCCCCGGCCGGGGCGGTGGCCGCTGCGGGGGCAGGCTGGGGGGCTTCGCTCATGGGAGGGATCCGCCTGGACGCCGCGGATCCCGGGACAAGGGACCCGGATCCGGGGGTCGGAAGACCGCGCGGACGGGGACGGGCCGCAGCCCGCCCCCGCCGTTCACACGGTTATGGCCGCGCGGGACCTTACAGTTACAGCAGGTTGCGCGACTGCAGGAACGCGGTGACCGAGTCGTAGATGCGCTGGGTCAACTCGGTCCGCGGCGCCCATTCCGCCCACACTTCCTGGGCGATGGCGCGGAAGCGGCGGCGCTCTTCGGCCGGCAGGTCGATGATCTCGATGTTCGGATCGGCCGCGGCTTCGGCGACGGCGGCCAGGTCCAGTGCCCGCAGGCGGAACACCGTGTCGTAGGCCAACTGGTCGACGGACACCTCAAGGATGCGCTGCAGGTCGGCCGGCAGCTCATTCCAGATGTCCAGGTTCATGGAGACGGCCACCATGGGCAGGGAATGGAAACCGGGATAGCCGGGATAACGGGCGAATTCGTGCAGGCCGAGCGCGTGGTTGGTGGTGAACACCGTGTAGTCGGCCGCGTCGATCACGCCGCGCTCCAGCGAGGTGTAGACCTCAGAGCCGGGCAGGTTCACCGGCGAGGCGCCGGCGCGGGTGAACACGTCGTAGACCATGCCTTCCGGCGCGCGCATGCGCAGGCCCTGCATGTCTTCGATGGAACGGATCGGCACGGCACTGACGAAGGCTTCCAGCCCGGTGGCCGAGGCGCCGATCAGGTGTACGTTGTAGGGCTCGACCAGCTCGTTGTAGAGCTCCTCGCCGCCGCCGTAGTTCATGTATTCCAGGAACTCCAGCGGGTCGCCCCAGGCGCCCACCAGGTTGCCGAGCATGGCGAAAGCCGGGTCGCGGCCGGCGAAGTAGCTGGGATCGGTCAGGTGGCCCTGGAGGATGCCGGCGCCCACGGCGTCCAGCGTTTCGGAGTGGGGGACGACAGCACCCACCGGCAGAATCTCGATATGGATACGCCCACCGGTCATCTCCTCGACCATCTGGGCCCATTCCTGCTTGATCTCGAAGGTCGGTTCGCCGGCCGTCTCGCTGGTCTGGAAGGTCCAGTTATACTCCTGGGCGACGGCGGTTCCGGCGGCGAACAGAAAGGCCGTGGCGGCAATGCCGGCGGCGAGCCGTCCGGAGCACGTGGTTGCGAATTGTCGCATGGTATCCTCCTCATTTCGGGGCGTTGTTGAGTCTTCTCGTTGAAGGCGGTCGACGGCGATGATCGCCGTGGCGGCTTCCGAGGCTAGGCCGAGCCGGGCCCCATCCGCCAGGGGCAGGCGCCGGGACCGGCAGTCCGATCAGCAGGGTGGCAGCGATCTCCACTTGCGCTGTTGAATATTTCGTGAAATATCAAGATATCTGTTGAACGTCAAGCTAGATTCGGACCGCGAGCCGGCAGCGACGGGGACCGGTCCAGTGGACCAAGCCATGCAAAGGACTATGGGGATCGACGGTGCGGGCCCGGACAGGGCCGCGCGTCCCGGCGGGGTGCGCGGCGACGGCACGGAGGCGTCGGCGGGCCGCAAGGGCACGACCAGCCTGGCCGAACTGGCCTACGACCGCATCGAGGAACTGCTCGTCCACCTGACCATCAAGCCGGGGGCCTATCTGCAGATCTCCGACTTGCAGGAGATGGTGCGGCTCGGCCGCTCGCCGGTGCTCGAAGCCACCCGGCGCTTCGCCCACGATACCCTTATGCGCATCCTGCCGCGCCGCGGCCTGCACGTGGCGCCCATCGACTTGGCGCGCGAGCGGCGGCTGCTGAGGCTCCGGCGCGACATGGAGCGGTTCGTCGTGGAACTGGCGGCCGAACGCGCCACCACGCTGCACCGCAGCCAGATGGCGCGGCTGACCCAGCGCCTGACGGCCGAACGCACCACCGGCAATGTGCCGGAGTTCAACCGGCTCGACCGGCTGCTCGACCGGGTCGTGCTGCTGGCGGCGGCCGAGCCATTCATTGCCTATTCGCTGCGGCCACTGCGCACGCTGGTACGCCGCACCGGCTACGTCTACCTCACCCGCATCGGCGAGATCGGCGACTTCGCGGAGAATGTCGACGTCCATATCGACCTGCTGAAGGCGATCGCGGCGGGGCAGGTGAAGGAGGCCATCGCCGCGTCCGACGCGCTGATCGACTTCAACGACCGCACCTTCGAGCCGTTGCAGCATCTGGTGGAACCGGCCTTGCTGGACGCCAGTCTCGATCCGATCGACGACATCTGACCGGGCGGGGCAGCGGCCCCGGCCCCCGCACGCCACTGGAGAGTTGGTCATGGGCACAGGCGACGGCGACGCGGCCGACCGCAAACCGCTGCGCAGCCGGTTGTGGTTCGACAATCCCCAGAACCCGTCGATGACAGCACTCTACCTGGAGCGCTACCTGAACTACGGGTTGACCCGCGAGGAGCTGCAGTCCGGCCGGCCCATCGTCGCCATCGCCCAGACCGGCAGCGACCTGGCGCCGTGCAACCGCCACCTGGTGGATCTGGCGGGCCGGGTGCGCGACGGCATCCGCGACAGAGGCGGCATCCCCATCGAGTTCCCCTGCCACCCCATCCAGGAAACCGGCAAGCGGCCGACCGCCGCACTCGACCGCAACCTCACCTACTTGGCCGCGGTGGAGGTGCTGTACGGCTACCCCTTCGACGGCGTGGTGCTGACCACCGGCTGCGACAAGACCACGCCGGCCCTGCTGATGGCGGCGGCCACGGTGAACATCCCCGCCATCGTGCTGTCGGGCGGGCCGATGCTGGACGGCCACCACGAGGGTCGCGACCTGGTGGGCAGCGGTTCGGCGATCTGGGAAGCGCGCCAGCGCCTGGCGGCGGGCGAGATCACCGATGCCGAGTTCATGGAGCTGGCGGCGGCGTCCGCCCCCTCCATCGGCCACTGCAACACCATGGGCACGGCCACCTCGATGAACTGCATGGCCGAGGCGCTCGGCATGTCGCTGCCCGGCTGCGCCACCATCCCCGCCCCCTACCGTGAACGCGGGCAGATGGCCTACCGCACCGGTTGCCGCATCGTGGAGATGGTGGCCGAAGACCTGACGCCGTCGCGCATCCTCACGCGGGCCGCGTTCGAAAACGCCATTGCCGCCTGCACCGCCATCGGCGGCTCCACCAACTGCCCGATCCACTTGAACGCCATCGCCCGCCATGTCGGCGTGGAGCTGGCGTTGGAGGACTGGCAGGAGATCGGCTTCGACCTGCCGCTGCTGGTCAACTGCCAACCCGCCGGGACCTATCTGGGCGAAGCCCTGCACAATGCCGGGGGCCTGCCGGCGGTGATGAAGGAGCTGCTGGAAGCGGGCGTGCTGCGTAGCGGTGCGCTCACCGTCAGCGGCCGCACCATGGGCACCGAAGCGGCCGCGGCGACCTGCTGGAACCGCGACGTCATCCGCCCCTTCGCCGACCCGCTGCTGCGCCAGGCCGGGTTCGCCGTGCTGTCGGGCAACCTGTTCGACGGCGCCATCATGAAGACCAGCGTGATCGGCGCGGACTTCCGCCGCCAGTACCTCTCTACCCCCGGCGATGAGAACGCGTTCGTGGGCCGCGCCATCGTGTTCGAGGGGCCGGAGGACTACCACGCCCGCATCAACGATCCCGCCCTCAAGATCGACGAGGACTGCATCCTCGTCATCCGCGGCTGCGGGCCGGTCGGCTATCCCGGCTCGGCGGAGGTGGTGAACATGCAGCCGCCCGATGCCCTGATCAAACGCGGCATCACCGCGTTGCCGTGCATCGGCGACGGGCGGCAGAGCGGCACCTCCGCCAGCCCGTCCATCCTCAACGCCTCCCCGGAAGCGGCGGCGGGCGGCGGGCTGGCGCTGCTGAAGACCGGCGACCGCGTGCGCATCGATCTGGCGGCCGGCCGTGCCGACGCCCTGGTGCCGGAGGGCGAATGGGCGGCGCGCAAGGCTGCCTGGACGCCGCCCGACCTGACGGACCAGACGCCCTGGCAGCACCTCTACCGCCGCATGGTGGGGCCGCTCGCCACCGGCGGCTGTTTGGAGTTCGCCACTCGCTTCCAGGACATCGTCGCCGCCCACGGCAACCCGCGCCATTCGCATTGAGGCTGGCACAGGCGACGGATGCCGACGCCGCGGGGTGCGGCCGGCGCCGCGCCGTGGCAGGATCGTCGGCGGACCTGCAGCGGCGGAAGGGCATCACACCATGACCAGCGGAACCATCGACGCGCGCCTCGCGGAGCTTGGCATCGCCCTGCCGGACGCCCCGGCTCCGGCCGCCAACTACGTGCCCTTCGTGGCTGCCGGCGGATTGCTGTTCGTGTCCGGTCAGGTGTCCAAGGACGCGACCGGGCTGATCACCGGCAAGCTGGGTGCCGATGCGGAGGTGGCCGCTGGCCAGGCGGCAGCCCGGGTGTGCGGGCTCAACCTGATCGCCCAGGCCAAGGCGGCCTGCGGCGGCGATCTCGACCGCGTCGTGCGCGTCGTCAAGCTCACCGGCTTCGTCAATTGCACGCCGGACTTCACCGACCATCCCAAGGTGGTCAACGGCGCGTCGGACCTGATGGTCGAGGTGTTCGGCGACAAGGGGCGGCACAGCCGCTCGGCCGTCGGCAGTGCGTCCCTGCCCTTGGGCGTGATGGTGGAGGTGGAGGCGATCTTCCAGGTGGCGCCGGGCTGATCGCGGCGCGAGACTGACCCGCCGACGATCCTTCAGCGCCCCCACCGGAGACCCTCCATGTACCGCGCCAACGACCTCGAATCCTTCTGGATGCCGTTCACCGCCAACCGGACGTTCAAGAACGACCCGCGGATGATCGTGTCGGCCGAGCGCATGCATTTCCGCAGCGACGACGGGCGCGAGATCCTCGACACCACGGCGGGGCTGTGGTGCGTCAATGCCGGCCATACGCGCCCGAAGATCGTGGAGGCGGTGCAGCGCCAGGTGGCGGAGCTGGACTATGCGCCGTGCTTCCAGTTCGGCCATCCCAAGGCGTTCGAGCTGGCCAACCGCCTGGCCGAGCTGTTCCCCGCCGACCTCGACCACGTGTTCTTCGGCAATTCCGGATCGGAAGCGGTGGACACCGCGCTGAAGATCGCACTCGCCTACCAGCGCGCCCGCGGCAAAGCCACCAAGACCCGCCTGATCGGCCGCGAGAAGGGCTATCACGGGGTCGGCTTCGGCGGCATTTCCGTGGGCGGGCTGCCCAAGAACCGCATGTATTTCGCGCTGCTCAACGGCGTCGATCACATCCGCCACACCTACGACCTGGCGCGCAACGCGTTCACGCGGGGCCAGCCGGAGCACGGGGCGGAGTTGGCCGACGATCTGGAACGCCTGGTGGCGCTGCACGATGCGTCCACCATCGCCGCGGTGATCGTGGAGCCCGTGGCCGGCTCGGCCGGGGTGCTGCCGCCGCCCAAGGGCTATCTGGAGCGGCTGCGGGCGCTGTGCGACAAGCACGACATCCTGCTGATCTTCGATGAGGTCATCACCGGGTTCGGCCGGCTGGGAACGGCCACGGCGGCGGAGCACTTCGGCATCACGCCGGACATCATCACCTGTGCCAAGGGGCTGACCAACGGCACCGTGCCCATGGGGGCCGCGGTGGTGCGCAAGGGCATCTACCAGACGCTGATGGAGGCGGCCGACGCGCCCATCGAGCTGTTCCACGGCTACACCTATTCCGGCCACCCGCTGGCCGCCGCCGCCGGCCTGGCGACGCTGGAAACCTACCGCGAGGAAGAGCTGTTCGGCCGCGCCAACACGCTCGGCCAATGGATCGAAGAGGCCGTGCACAGCCTGCGGGATGCCCGCCACGTGATCGACATCCGCAACATCGGCGCAGTGGCGGCAGTCGAGCTGGAGCCGCGGCCGGGGGCGGCCGGCGCGCGTGCCTTCGAGGCCATGCAGGCGGCCTGGCGGCGCGGCGTGATGCTGCGGGTGACGGCGGACATCATCGCGTTCTCGCCGCCGCTGATCGCCGAGCAAGCCCATGTGGAGCAGATGTTCGCCATGACCCGCGAGGTGCTGGCGGGGATCGAATGAAGGTGCCCGCGATCAAATCGCCAGGCGCTTGCGGCAACATTTGGAAATCGGGCCTATAATTGCCTGAAGCGCCTTCCAAACGGCAGTTTTATCCCTATCTTTGGCCCACGATCCCCAGTGAAACGAGGACCGGCCGATGATCAAACGCGTCCAGTTGATGTTCGAGGACTTTGTCAAAACCGAAAGTGCGGGCGGCATTTTCCTGTTCGCGGCGGCGGTGCTGGCCATTGTCGTCGCCAACACCGGCCTTGCTGCGTATTACGACGGGCTGTGGGAAACCCACGTGCAGTTCCGCATCGGCGCTTTCGACCTCGACAAGTCGCTGCACCACTGGGTGAACGACGGGCTGATGGTGCTGTTCTTCTTCGTCGTCGGCCTGGAAGTGAAGCGCGAGATCCTGGACGGCGCGCTGTCCAGCGTGGAGCAGGCGGCCCTGCCGGTGATCGCTGCGGTGGGCGGCATGATCGCGCCGGCCATCCTGTTCGTGGTCATCAACATTGCCAGCCCGGAAAACCTGAACGGCTGGGCGATCCCGGCGGCCACCGACATCGCCTTTGCGCTCGGCGTCATGGCGCTGCTCGGCAACCGTGTGGCACCGGCCTTGAAGGTGCTGCTGCTGGCCATCGCCATCATCGACGACATCGGCGCCATCGCCATCATCGCGCTCTTCTACACCGCCGAGCTGAACACCACGGCCTTGATCCTGGCCGCCGTGGGCCTTGCGGTGCTGGTGGGGCTCAACCTGCGGCGCACCACCTCCATCACGCCCTACGCCATCGTCGGCGCCTTCGTGTGGCTGTGCATCCTCAAGTCCGGCGTGCACGCCACCCTGGCCGGCGTGATGGTGGCTTTCGCCATCCCGCTGGTGGGGCGCGACGGCTCCTCGCCGCTGAAGCACCTGGAGCATGTGCTGCACCCCTGGGTGGCCTATGGGGTGATGCCGATCTTCGCCTTCGCCAATGCCGGCATCGACCTGGCGGGCCTCGGCCTCGGCGACCTGCTGGCGCCGCTGCCGCTTGGCATCGCCGTCGGCCTCATCGTCGGCAAGCAGCTCGGCGTCTTCGGCTTCGCCTATGGCGGCGTGCGGCTGGGCATCACGCGGCTGCCCGACGGGCTGACCTGGCGGGAGATCTACGGCCTCGCCTGTACCGCCGGCATCGGTTTCACCATGAGCTTGTTCATCGGCACGCTGGCCTTCAGCGATCCTGAGCAGATGGACCCGGTGAAGCTGGGCGTGCTGCTGGGCTCCCTGGTCTCGGGCTGCCTGGGCGCGGTGTTCCTGGCAGCGGTGAGCCGGCGCCAGACGGTGCCGGCAGCACCCGCCCGCCCGTCGCCCGCGGTGGGCCCCGTGCAGGGCAAGACGGCCCCGCCGCCGGAAGCCTTCGAGGAGCGCCTGCCGGAGGGGTTTGCCGAGGGCTTGCCGGACGACTTCGGCACGGCCGAAGACCTGCCGGAGACCGGCCAGGCGGAGGAAGACACGGTGGTGCCCCGCGACCGCCCGTAGTAGCGCTGCCCGGAGTAGCGCTGCCCGGAGTAGCGCTGCCCGGAGTAGCGCTGCCCGGAATAGCGCTGCCCGGAGTAGCCGCGTCCGGGTGCGCCAAGCTGTCGCCTCGGCGGCGGCACCCCGGCACGGCAGGCTCGTCACCATGGCCGGACGGCCTCGGCGATTGCCGGGCCTCCGGATTGCTTGAGGAGGACACGGGCGGGATGCAAACCGGTCGCGACCGCGGCGGCAGCGCCGCACGCTCAGCCGCCCCGCAGGACCGCCCGGTCTGCGGGCGCCTGCTCGCCGGCACGCTGGCGCTGGTGCTGGCGGCGGCATTGGCCTGGGCGGGAGAAAGCCGGCCGGCGCTGGCCGCGTGCTACGAGTTCGACATCTACGACATGCCCTACGAAGTGCCGTGCCCATCCGGCGACTCGCGGGCGGCAAGCACTCCCGGCGACCCGGTGAGCGGCAACAATGCCAGCTTGCTGTTCAGCTTCGCCACCGGTGGGCTGTCGTTCACCGGCATGCCGTCCGCCGGGCCCGCAGCCAGCGGTTCCGGCACGGGCGCCGGGGCAGCCGGCCAGGCCGGCGGCTTCCTGTCGCTGATCGGCTTCCAGTTCGGCCGCTACAGCACCGACGGGGTGGAGGCGGAAAGCTACACCGCCCCCATCCGCTTCAGCTTCGGGATCCCTGACACCGACATCGTGGCGGAGGTCGACGCACCCTTGAGCTTCGTCACCATCAACGGCGACCGTGCCGTGTACGGCTCCATGGGCATCGGCTTCCGGCTGCCGGAAATCTTCGACTCGCTGACGCTGACGCCGCAGGTCCGCTTCGGGATGCTCAATTCCAACGACCTGGAAGCCGGTGTGGTGGGCTACGGCACCAGCCTGCGCTCGATCTTCGAGCACGACTTCACCGGTCTCGGCTTTGTCGACTACCTGCACCTGCAGCTCGCCAACCTGACCGGCATCTACTGGGTGGACGACTGGCCGGCGTTGCAGGAGGACGGCCGCGCCTACGACCTGCAGAACGTGCTGTTCCGCAACGGCCTCAGCCTCAGCTTCCCGACCAACCTGTTCTCCCAGGAGTTCGAGGTGACGCTGTTCGGCACCGACACCCGGGTGTTCGGCGACGGTGCCTATGTGCAGCAGTTCAACGAGGCGGGGGTGGTGTTCGAGTGGCGCAACCCGCCGCTGCCCTACGTCAACCAGCCGCTCACCTTCGGCATCACCTACACCCGCAGCCCCGAAGGCAGCGGCATCTCGGCCAACACCGGCTACCGGTTTTGAGCGCGGGCGGCGATCCGCTGGCGATACGACCTGGGGCTACACGAACAGGCTGGAGACCGACTTCTCTTCGGCGATGCGCATCACCGCCTCGGCCATCAGCGGCGCGATGGTGAGTTGGCGCGTGGTCTGTGAGATGCGCACGGCTTCGGTCGCCAGGATGGAGTCGGTGATCACCAGCTCCTTCAGGTTGGAGGCCGCAACCCGCGCCACCGCCCCGCCCGACAGCACGCCGTGGGACACGTAGGCGGCCACCTGCTTGGCACCGCGCTGCAGCAACGCCTGGGCGGCGTTGCACAAGGTGCCGCCGGAATCGACGATGTCGTCCACCAGGAGGCAGGTACGCCCCGACACATCGCCGATGACGTTCATCACCTCCGATACGCCGGCCCGCTCGCGCCGCTTGTCGATGATGGCAAGGTCGGCATCCAGCCGCTTGGCGATCATGCGGGCGCGCACCACGCCGCCGACGTCGGGCGAGACGATCACCAGGTCCTCGCCGTCGTAGCGCGTCTCGATGTCGTGCACGAACACCGGGGCAGCGATCAGATTGTCCAACGGGATGTCGAAGAAGCCCTGGATCTGCCCGGCATGCAGGTCGAGCGTCAGCACCCGGTCCGCACCCGCACGGGTGATCAGGTTGGCCACCAGCTTGGCCGAAATGGGCGTGCGCGGCCCCGTCTTCCGGTCCTGCCGGGCATAGCCGTAATAGGGGATGACGGCGGTGATCCGCTTGGCGCTGCCGCGCCGGAGCGCATCGATGCAGACCAGCAGCTCCATCAGATTGTCGTTGGCGGGATAGCTCGTCGACTGGACGACGAACACGTCTTCCCCCCGGACATTCTCCAGGATCTCGACGAACACCTCCATATCCGCGAAGCGCTTGATGCTGGCCTGGGTCAGCGGCACTTTCAGATATGCGGAGATCGCCTCGGCCAAGGGCCGGTTGCTGTTGCAAGCCAGGAGTTTCATGGGCGCGAGAGCAGAGTGGCGGCGGCGGCACCATCTACCGCGCTCCGCCGGTGCAACGCAACTGTCGCAATGCAATCGGGGGGCTGCGTTCTACATCAGCATGCAGGACGCCATCGCGCCCAGCAGGCACAGCGCCAGCAGCATGAACAGGTAAGGCATGGCTCAGCCGGCCCTGACGATGGCGGAAAGCAGCCGCCCGTAGTCCTTTTCGCCCTGCTTGCAGGCGCGCCGGTAGCTGAAGAAGCGGGCGGGGTCGTCCACCGTGTCGCAGGCCAGGTCTTCCACCACGGCAACCCCGGCGGCGGCGAGGCGGCGGGCCACATAGGCCGGCAGGTCGAACAGCAGGCGGTCGCTGCCGGGCACCGGGCGGAAGAGATCGCCGCCGGCGGCCCCGACCTCCGCTTCGCTTCCGGCGGTGGCGAAGGCCGCCTGGAACTCCGGTCCCACCTCGTAGGAGCGGGGGCCGATGGCGGGGCCGATGGCGGCCGCCGTGCGATCGGCCCTGGCACCGAGGGTCGCCATGGCGGCGAGCGTGGCGTCCAGCACGCCGCCGAGGGCGCCCTTCCAGCCGGCATGGGCTGCCCCGATCACGCCCGCTTCGGCGTCGGCCAGCAGCACCGGTGCGCAGTCGGCCGTCAGCACGCCGATGGCGATCCCCGGCCGGGCGGTCACCAGCGCATCGCCCTGGGGGGCGCGGTCGGCCGGCCAGGGCTGCGTCACCACCTCCACCGTGGCGCTGTGGATCTGGAAGAGAGTGACCAGAGTCGCCCCGCCGGCGCCCAGCCCGGCCCCCAACTCCGCCATGCAGCGCGCGCGGTTTTCCGCCACGGCCCCGCGGTCGTCGCCGGAGCCGAAGCCGCAGTTGCGCGAGGCGTAGAGGCCGCCGCTCACCCCGCCGGCACGGGTGAAGAAGCCGTGGGCGAGGCCGGGGATGGAAGAGAGGGAGTCGGCAGTCAGCATGGTATGCACACTGGCAAGGTGGGACCGGGTGTCAATGCTTACCCGCTGAGCCCGCTGAGCCCGCTGTGCATTCGGGTGCGGGCCGGCGCAGCCCTACCTCAATCATGTTCTACCCATCGGCGAAGCCGGCCGGCACCAAGCCGGGCGCGGTGACGGCCAGCACCTTGAACAGCGCCCCCATGCCGGTGGCAGCGGGGTCGGCCAGCCGGGCGGAGGCGGCACGGGTTTGTTCGGCCAGGTCGGGCCGGGCCGCGGCGAGGGCCTGGGTGCGCGCCGCCAGGCCGAGGCGGCCAAGGAAGGCGCCCTGGGTGGTGGGACCGTGCACCTGGCTGCCGGCGTCCGCTGCAGCCCGGGCGAGGGCCGCGAAGTCCACATGGGCGGTGATGTCCGCCCGGCCGGGATCGTCGAGCGGATCGACCGGCGCATGACCCCTGAGCGCCTGCAGGGTCTCGCCTGCCGCACTTGCCGAGTAGCCGTAGTCGACCGCCAGCACCGCCAGTCCGTGGGCGGCGACGTGGCGCGCCGTCTCCGCCATCAGCGACTGGCCGAGCGGGCACACCTCCACCAGCGCGCCCACCGGTGCGCCGCGCAGGCTTTCGGGCACCTGGATCAGACCGGCGCTCGGCGTCGGATCGAGGCCGAAGGCAAAGCCGCCACGCGCGTCGTCCCACGCCACCCGGCGTTCCCGCCAGCCGGCGGCGCTACGCACATACTGGTGGATCGGCAGGGCATCGAAGAACTCGTTGGCGAGCACGATGGCGGGTCCGGGCACGGGACCGTCGAGCGCAGCGGCCACCTGATCGTGCCACACCGGCAGCGGCGTGCCCGCCCGTTCCAGCGTCGCCGCCTGGGCCGCCCGCAGCACCGGGCTGGTTTCCACCAGATGCAGCCGCACCGCCTCGCGCAGGCCCGGCACCACGGCGATGGCGCGCCACAGGTCGGCCAACAGGGTGCCGCGCCCCGGCCCCAGCTCCACCAGCCGCAGCGGCGCCGGCCGGCCGGCGCGCAGCCACAGGTCGGCACACCACAGCCCCAGCAGCTCCCCGAACACCTGGCTGATCTCCGGCGAGGTGATGAAGTCACCGGTGCGGCCCAGGGGGTCGCGGCTGGTGTAGTAGCCGTGCAGCGGGTGGCCGAGTGCTGCGGCCATGTACTCCGCGACGGTCAGCGGGCCGGTCTGGGCGATCTGCCGGCGCAGGATGCCGGTGAGTGGCGCGGCCTCGCCGGCCGTCACGCGGGCGCGGTCCTGGGGGTGCGGCGGCGTGCCCATTCCAGCATGGCGATGCCCACCAGGATCATCGGCAGGCTCAGCACCTGGCCGCGGGAGATGAGGTCGAACACCAGCGGGATGCCGGGATCGGGCTGGCGCACGAACTCCACCAGGAAGCGGAAGCAGCCGTAGAGGATAAAGAAGGTGCCGGCCACCATGCCCGGCCGCGCGCGGATCGTGGGCCTGCGGATCATCACCGCCAGCACGAGGAAGATCACCACGCCCTCCAGAAGGGCTTCGTAGAGCTGGCTGGGGTGGCGCGGCACCTGCGGGACGATGGCCTGCAGCTCCGCGGGGATCGGAAAGTCCACCGCCCACGGCAGGTCGGACGGGCGGCCCCACAGCTCGTTGTTTATGAAGTTGGCGATACGCCCGAAGAACAGGCCGATCGGCACCGCCGCGGCCACCAGGTCGCCGATGAGGAACGGGTCGATGCGGCGCGACCAGGCGAACAGCAGGATAGCGACCACCATGCCCAAAAGGCCGCCGTGGAAGGCCATGCCGCCGTCCCAGATGCGCAGGATGGCCGAGGGATCGTCGATGAAGCGGTCGAACTCGTAGAACAGTACGAAGCCCAGCCGGCCGCCCAGCACCACGCCGATCACGGTCCAGGTGAGGAAATCGCCCACCTGCTGGGGGGTCGGCGGCAGGGAAGAGCGGCGGGCCAGCCGGGCGCTGTACCACCAGCCGAGCAGGAACCCGGCCAGGTAGGCGAGCCCGTACCAGCGCACCGGGATGCCCTCCCAGCCGAATGGCTCGAACGGGATCGGGATGGTGAGCGCCACCGGATCGAACTGCGGGTAGGGGATGGAGGCGAACATGACCCAGACCGGCATGCTGTTTCGACCTCGGGATGTCTGGCAACACCGGCGCCGCGCCGCAAGCCCCAAGCGGTGCAACACAGGGTGCCCGAGGGTCGGGGACGCCCCCCCTTAGCCCAAACGGCGGCTCATCAGGTGGAAGGTGTTGCGCAGGGTGAAGGCGGCCCGGCCGTAGAGGCGCAGGGCCGCCGCGTTGTCCCTGGCCACTTCCAGGTGTACGGCCCGCACGTTCTGGGCGGCCAGCAGATCGGCGACGCGGTCGATCACCCGCCGGCCGATGCCGCGGCCGCGCGCGCTGTCCACCAGGTACAACTCGTCCAGGAAGGCGTCCCGCCCGCCGAACTCGATGGAATAGCCCAGGCACACCGCCACGTAGCCCAGCGTGCGGCCCTGTTGGCGAACAAGCCAGAGTCCGCCAAGATCGGGATCGGCGATGAGGCGGGCGATGGTGCGGCGGCGGTCGCCGGGTGCCATCGCGATGCCCTCATGGCGATGGTAGGCGGCAACCAGCTCCTGCACCTCGTCCAGATCGTCCGGCGTGCAGGCCACCAGCTCGGGCTCGTCCGGCGCCGGCACGGGCGCCGGCGGTTCAGGCATAGGGGTCGTCCGCGTTCAGATAGCTGCGGACATAGGTGGCCACCCCGTCTTCCAGGGTGGTGAACGGCCGGTCGTAGCCGGCGGCGCGCAGCCGGTCCATGCGCGCTTCGGTGAAGTACTGGTATTTGGCCCGCAGCGTTTCCGGCATCTCCATGAACTCGATCCGCGGCGGGCGATTGAGGGCGGCGAACACGGCATTGGCGAGATCGACCCAGGTGCGCGCCTGCCCGGAACCGACATTGAACAGGCCGCTCACCTCCGGGTGGTCGTAAAGCCACAGCATCACGTCGACACAGTCGCCCACCCACACGAAATCGCGCTTCTGCCCGCCGTCGGGATAGTCCGGCCGGTAGGAGCGGAACAGCCGCGCCGGTTCGCCGGCGGCAAGCTGCGGGTGCAGCTTCGCCACCACGCTGCGCATGTCGCCCTTGTGGAACTCGCCCGGTCCGTAGACGTTGAAAAACTTGAGCCCGACCAGTTGCGGCGGCAGCGGCTCACCGCGCAGCGTCAGGCGCGCCAGGCGCCGGTCGACCACGTGCTTGGACCAGCCATAGGCGTTGAGCGGGCGCAACCGGGCGAGCGCTTCAGGGCTGGCGTCGTCGTCGAACCCGGCGGACCCGTCGCCGTAGGTGGCGGCCGAAGAGGCGTAGATCAGGCGGATGCGGTGGGTGGTGCACCAGGTCACCAGATCCAGCGTCAGCGCGATGTTGGAGGCCCGGATCAGGTCCGCGTCGCGCTCCGTGGTGGCCGATACGGCGCCCAGGTGAAACACCGCGGTGATGTGCGCGGCATGGCGGTGCAGGTAGGCGAACAGCTCGTCGGGCGGGATGATGGCGGCAATCTCGCGCTTGGCGATGTTGCGCCATTTGTCGTCCTGGCCCAGGGTGTCGCAGACGACGAGATCGCCGAGATTGCGGCGCTCCAGGCCGTGGAGCAGATTGGCGCCGATGAAACCGGCGCCGCCGGTGACAATGATCATGTGGCTGCGCCGCCTCGGTCGGCGTGTCGGAAAGTGCAAGGGCCCCCTTGGCCCGTGATACCGGGAAACCAACTGTGTTATAGGCGGGCCAGGGGACGCGGGCAATGCGGCCACCCGACGGCACCGGACCTTCCGGCGGCCCGAGCGATGGGGAACCTGATCGGCATGCAGACAAACAATCCGATGTTCGAGGAGCTGGCGCGGCTGATGTCTGGCGCCATGGGCACGATGGCCGGGATGCGCGAGGAGGCCGAAGCCCAGATGCGCCAGCAGATCGAGCGCGTGTTCCGGCGGCTCGACATGGTGACCCGCGAGGACTTCGAGGCGGTGCAGGAGATGGCGGCCACGGCGCGGGCGGAGCAGGAAGCACTGGCCGAGCGCGTTGCCGCCCTGGAAACCAGACTCGCCGAACTGGGTGGAGATGCCGCACCGGCCAAAGCAAAGGCGCGGCGCAGCCCCAAAGCCGCGTCGTCCGCCACAACCCGCAAGCGTGGCGCGTCCGCCGACGCGTCGAACGAAGACTAACGCCGGTCGAGTCTTCGGCCGGATTTCACGAAACCATCACGATGGACCGGGCAATTCGTGTTGCGACGTCGAGGTAGTCTGTGTAACGGTCGCCGAATTGGTAGTCTGTTCATCGGCAGCTACAATATCTCGGGGCCCATGGCAGATCTCGGATTCGAGACGCAGATCAGCAAGCACCGCCGGCCCGGCGGCGTGCCCCCACAGCGGAGGGGCCTGGCATGACCATGCTGTCCACCGAAACCACCGCCGCCACCCAGAACCCGCTTGAGATTCTGGAGGAGATTGTCGGCGCCAACGACTGGTCGTTCGAGCGGCTGAGCGCCGAAGAGATGCTGGTGGAGATCAGTGGCCGCTGGTGCCACTACCGCCTGTTCTTCTTCTGGCAGGACGATGTCAGCGCGATGCAGTTCTCTTGCCAGTTCGACATGCGGGTGCTGCCCAACCGGCGGGCCGCGGTGGTGGAACTGTTGGCGGTGATCAACGAGCGCCTGTGGCTCGGTCATTTCGACATCGACGGCGAGGCCAGCTCGCCGATGTTCCGCCACACCACGCTGTTGCGCGGCGCCCAGGGGGCGAGCGTGGAGCAGCTTGAAGACCTCATCGACATCGCCATCACCGAGTGCGACCGTTTCTTCCCGGTGTTCCAGTTCGTCGTCTGGGGCGGCAAGTCGGCCCACGAGGCGGTTTCCGCCGCCATCCTCGACACCGTGGCCGAAGCGTAGCCGCGGCATCGTCCGTTCCAAAGGGCCTGGCCCATGATCCACATGCGTGACCTTCTCCTGATCGGCTGCGGCAAGATGGGGGGAGCGATGCTGTCCGGCTGGCGCCGGGCGGCCGTTGCCGACCGCTATCTCGTGGTCGAGCCCAACACCGACGTGCCGCGCCTGTCCGGCGTCTATCCCGTCACCGATTTCGATGCCTTGCCGCCGGACACGCGGCCGGGCGTGGTGGTGCTGGCGGTAAAGCCCCAGGTGATGGACGAGGTGATCTTCCCCTACCGCAGCTTCGCCAAGTCCTCCACCGTGTTCCTGTCGATCGCGGCGGGCAAGCCGGTGGAGTATTTCCTCGACCGTCTGGGTGCCGGCGCGCGGGTGGTGCGCGCCATGCCCAACACGCCGGCCGCCATCGCCAAGGGTGTCTCGGTGCTGTTCGCCGGGCCGGGCGTGACGCCGGAACAAAAGGCGCTGTGCAGCGGCCTGCTGAGTGCCGTCGGCGCGGTGGAGTGGCTGGAGGACGAAGCGCTGATCGATGTGGTCACGGCGGTTTCGGGCGGCGGCCCGGCCTATGTGTTCCTGCTGATCGAAGCGCTGGCCAAGGCCGGCGAGGCGGCCGGCCTGCCCGCCGACATCGCCATGCGGCTCGCCCGCGGCACCGTGATCGGCGCTGGGGCGCTGGCAGAGCAGGCATCGGGTGAGCCGGCCTCGGTGCTGCGCGAGAACGTCACCAGCCCCGGCGGCACCACGGCGGCGGCCCTGGCCGAGCTGATGGAGGGCGACGCCCTGGTGCAGTTGCTCACCCGCGCCGTCGCGGCCGCTGCCGCCCGCTCGCGCGAACTGGCCGGCTGAACCGGCGGACGTTACGGACATGACGAACATGGCGGACGCCCCGCTTCCCGCAGCCGCCCGCCGGGTGCAGGCGGCCATCGAAGCGGCCGGCGTACCTGCCCGCGTGGTGGTGTTTGCCGATACCACCCGCACCGCCGCCGACGCTGCCGCGGCCATCGGCTGCACCGTGGCGCAAATCGCCAAGTCGCTGGTGTTCCGCACCGATCCGGGAGATCGCCCGGTGCTGGTGGTGGCCTCGGGCGTCAACCGGGTGGACGAACGCGCCGTGGCGGCCGTGCTGGCGGATGAGACGGGCGGCGCCCGCATCAAGCGCGCCGATGCCGACTTCGTGCGCGCCAGCAGCGGCTATGCCATCGGCGGGGTACCGCCGGTGGGCCACGCCACGCCGCCGCTGGTGGTGCTCGACCGGGACCTGCTGGCGCTGCCGGAGATCTGGGCCGCGGCGGGTACGCCGAACGCGGTGGTCCGCCTGGCACCCGACCAGTTGCAGGCGCTGACCGGCGGCACGGTGGCGACCATCGCCAAATCCGCCTGAAGCCGTTCGCCTAAACCTGTCCGCCTGACCCCGCCGGCTGGCCTGGAGGAGGACAGGGCCGATGCAGCACTCGCCCGAAATGCTCTAAGGTGCGGCGGTGCAGCGAAAGCGGAGGACTGGGAGACATGGCCGAACTGACCACCGAGGACGCGATCGTCGCCGCAGCACTCGATCTGGCCGGCGCACGCGGCTGGAGTGCGGTGACGATGACGGAGATCGCCGCCGCAGCGGAAGTGCCGTTGGCGGAGACCGCACGGCTGTTCCCCGACAAGGGCGCGGTGCTGGACGGACTCGGCCGCATGGTCGACGCCGCCATGCTGTCCGGCGGTCCGGCGGACACCGACGAGAGCCCGCGCGACCGGCTGTTCGACGTGATCATGCGGCGCTTCGATGCGCTGGCGGCCCACAAGGCCGGCGTCGAGTCGGTGCTGCGCGGCCTGCGCGGCGATCCGCTGACGGTGCTGGCGCGGCTACCCGGGGTGGAGCGCTCGGCCGCCTGGACGCTGGAACTGGCCGGGGTTGCCGTGGGCGGGCTGGGCGGTGCGCTGCAGGTGCGCATCCTCGCCCTGGCACTGGCGCGCGTGACCTGGGTGTGGCTGCGCGACGAGAGTCCGGACATGGCGCAGACCATGAAGGAACTGGATCGCGTGCTCGCCAACGCCGAGCCGCTGCTCAGCCGCGTTGGCCAAGGATTCGTGCGGCGCAAAAATAAACCAAAAGATGAACTGGTAAACGAAGATCAACCCGCGGATTCATAAGGCATTTCCTGCCCGCTGCTGCAATGCTGCACTGCACAAAAATCCTTGACGTCAGCGACCGAGATGCTCATTATGTAGGCATCGTATCAACCGAACGGCGCCTGTCGGGCCAAGCCCGTCCGCCGAAGCCCCTTAGGAGGTCGTGAAGATGGTCGATCAGTTTAAGCCGCTGTGGGACATGGACATCACCAAGATGATGGGCGACTTCAAGTTCCCCGGTCTGGACGTCGAAGGCCTTATGGCCACCCAGCGGAAGAACATCGAAGCCGTGCAGGCCGCCAACAAGCTGGCCATGGAAGGGCTGCAGGCTGTCGCACAGCGCCAGACCGAGATCCTCCGTCAGACCATGGAAGAGATCTCCAAGATGATGCAGGACATGATGGCCGCCGGCACGCCGGAAGACCGTATGGCCAAGCATGCCGACCTGCTGAAGACCGCGTTCGAGCGGACCCTCTCCAACATGCGCGAGATGGCCGAGATGATCGCGAAGTCGAACACCGAGGCCGCCGAAGTCATCTCCGCCCGGGTCAGCGAGAACCTGGAAGAGATCAAGGGCATGGCCAAGGCCGCCAAGTAGGCGCGTCCGGCATCTGTCGAGTTTCGGAAACGGGGCCGCTTGTCGGCCCCGTTTTGCGTCTTACGGTGCGGGCGGTCTGTCGCGGCCCACACCCCGGCTGGCCACCCAAGCCATTGTAGGATATTGGGTGGCCATGCGGTAATTGAGTCCGGACCCTAGGGGTCTGCGGCTGCGGTCAGGCGTAGATCCAGATCAGCAGTCCGAGGCCCAGCAGCACCCGGTAGACCACGAAGGGCGTGAAGCTGGCGCGCCTGAGCCAGGCCATCATGGCGGCGATGGCGATCAGCGCGAAGACGAACGACAGCACCGCCCCCAGCACCGCATCGAGTCCCAGGGAGGCGTCGCCGGCCTCCACCAGATCCTTCGTCGCCAGCACGCCGGCGCCAAGGATGGTGGGGATCGACAGCAGCAAGGAGAAACGGGCGGCATCCTGGCGGTTCAGTCCCAGTGCGCGGCCCGCCGTCATGGTGATGCCCGAGCGGCTGGTGCCGGGGATCAGCGCCAGCACCTGGGCCAGGCCGATCCACAGCGCGCCGCTCCAGCCCAATGCGCCCAGGTCCTTGCCGGTTGGGCAATAGCGGTCGGCCACGTAGAGCATGAGGCCGAACACCAGGGTCGCCCAGGCCAGCACCTCGACGCTGCGCAACAGGTCCGGTCCGGCGGCGTGCAGCGCCATGCCGGCGGCCACCACGGGGATGGTGGCGAGCACCAGCCACACCGCCAGGCGTCCGGCCGGCGTCACGCGGCCGCCCAGCAGCGCCACCGCCCCCACCACCAGCGCAGCCACGTCGCGGCGGAAATAGATCACCACCGCCGCCAGGGTGCCGACATGGACGGAGATGTCGAACGCCACTCCCTGGTCGCTCCAGCCCAGCAGGGCCGGCACCAGCACCAGGTGGGCACTGGAGCTGATGGGCAGGAACTCGGTCAGCCCCTGAACCAGGGCGAGGACGACGATTTCGAGCAGTGGCATGGCGCGAGCCGACACCTGGAGGGGGGACGAAGGGGAACCTGCTGCGGCGGTTCCCATGGCGCGGCCGCGGCGTCAAGCCGGTTTGGCGGACGGCCTGTCCGGCGGCGGGTGCGGGACAGATCATCCCGTAATGGGACGATATTGACTGAAAATTGTGCAGATCCTGGCGGCATCCGGGGGCGTTCCGGTCGCAACCCGACGAAACTCGTCCCAATACGGGATGAAGGCCCCGATTCACTTCGACATTGTCGGCGAAACGCCTTAGGACCATCGGCGCTGCCCGCGTTTCCGGGCGGCACGGGGTCGTGCGCACTACGGGTTGGCGGCGACTCGCGGACTGAGGCAGGGCCGCTCGGCGCGTCGGCGGGGCGGCCACGGGGGATGGGGCAGATGGCAACGAAGATGTTGCGGTTCGTCGATACGCGGATGCAGACGCCGGACAAGCGTGCCGCAACGGAACGGCGCGCCGACTGGCAGGAGATCTACGGCGACTATGCCCGCGCCAAGGCGGAGGAGCAATCCTCGCGCTGCTCGCAATGCGGCATCCCCTTCTGCCAGGTGCACTGCCCGCTGCACAACAACATCCCCGATTGGCTGAAGCTCACCGCCGAAGGCCGCCTGGAAGAAGCCTACGAAGTGTCGTCGGCGACCAATTCCATGCCCGAGGTGTGCGGCCGCATCTGCCCGCAGGACCGGCTGTGCGAGGGCAACTGCGTCATCGAGCAGTCGGGCCACGGCACCGTCACCATCGGCTCCATCGAGCGCTACATCACCGATACGGCGTGGGAGAACGGCTGGGTGCGGCCGCCCAAGCCGGCGCGCGAGCGCACGGAAAGCGTGGGCATCATCGGCGCCGGACCGGGCGGCATGGCGGCAGCGGAGATGCTGCGGCGCAAGGGCTATCAGGTGACGGTGTACGACCGCCACGACCGGGTCGGCGGGCTGCTCATCTACGGCATCCCCAACTTCAAGCTCGACAAGGAGATCGTGGGGCGCCGCCACCGCCTGCTGGCCGATGCCGGGATCGTCTTCCGCACCCAGTTCGAAGTGGGCCGCGACGCCACCTTGGCGGAGCTGCGCAGCCAGCACGATGCGTTGCTCATCGCCACCGGCGTCTACAAGGCGCGCGAGATGGCGGTGCCCGGCGTCGGGCTGGGCAATGTGGTGCCGGCGCTGGATTTCCTCGTCACCGCCAACAAGGTGGGCCTGGGCGACCAGGTCGCCGCCTTCAGCGAAGGCGGGCTCAACGCCGCCGGCAAGAAGGTGGTGGTGATCGGCGGCGGCGACACCGCCATGGACTGCGTGCGGACCGCGGTGCGCCAGGGCGCGACTGCGGTCACCTGCCTTTACCGACGCAACCGGGCCAATATGCCGGGCAGCCAGCGTGAGGTGGCCAATGCCGAGGAGGAGGGCGTGCAGTTCCTCTGGCAGGCGGCCCCGGAAGCCTTCCACGGCGACGACGTGGTCACCGGCGTACGGGCGGTGAAGATGCACCTGGGCATGCCCGACGCCACCGGCCGGCAATCGCCGGAACCGATCCCCGGCTCCAGCTTCGTGCTCGACTGCGACCTGGCCATCAAGGCGCTCGGCTTCGACCCGGAGGACCTGCCCACCCTGTTCGGCGAACCGGAACTGAAGGTCAGCCGCTGGGGCACCGTGCGGGTCGACATGAAGAGCATGATGACCAGCCTGGACGGCGTGTTCGCCGCCGGCGACATCGTGCGCGGTGCTTCGCTGGTGGTGTGGGCGATCCGCGACGGCCGCGACGCCGCCGCCCAGATCGACGGCTACCTGCGCCAGAAGTCCATGGCGGCGGCCGATGGCTCGGCTGCCCGCGCCGCCGCCGAGTAGGCAGCCGTGCTGACGCTCCACGACATGCTGCTGTCGGGCAACTGCCACAAGGTCCGCCTGCTGCTGCGCTGGCTGGGGATCCCGTTCCGCCGCGTCGAGGTCGACGTGTTCGGCGGCGGCAGCCACACGCCGGAATTCCTGGCGCTCAATCCGGCCGGCAAGGTGCCGGTGCTGGTGTGGGACGACGGCCGCACGCTGCCGGAAAGCGGCGCCATCCTGCTGCACTTCGCCGAGGGTACCGACTGGCTGCCCGCCGACGCCTGGGCGCGCGCCCAGGTCTACCGCTGGATGTTCTGGGAGCAGTACAGCCACGAAACCTCGGTGGCGGTGATCCGCTCCGTCGTGCTCTACGACCGGCCCTTCGGGGCCGACCGCAAGGCCCAGCTCCTCAAGGACGGCACCGCCGCCCTGGCGCTGATGGACCGCCACCTGCAGGGGCGCGAGTGGCTGGTGGGCAACCGCCGGTCGCTCGCCGACCTCGCCCTTTATCCCTACACCGCGGTGGCGGAGGACGGCGGCCTGGACCTGGCCGGCTTCCCCCACCTGCGAGCCTGGCTCGACCGCTTCGCCGGCCTGCCGGGCTTCGTTCCCATGGACCACGACGCCGGCTGGGAGGGGACGGCCTGACGGCCGTTCCGCCTTCCGCCGTTTCCTCTCCCATCCCCGTTTGAGGGTGCCGAGCGATGACAAAGATCCACCAGCAGCTTGAGACCGGAGCCGAGTTCGTTGCGGGCTACACGGCGAACCGCGACCACCTGACGGCTGCCGGCGCCTACGACCCGGCCGACGAGCACGATGCCTGCGGCGTCGGCTTCGTCGCCGCACTGGACGGCAAGCCGCGCCGCGAGGTGGTGGAGGCGGCGATCAACGCGCTGAAGGCGGTGTGGCACCGCGGCGCCGTCGATGCCGACGGCAAGACCGGCGACGGGGCCGGCATTCAGGTGCAGATCCCCGCCGACTTCTTCCGCGAGCAGGTGGAGAAGACCGGCCACACCGTGGTGGACGACGGCATTGCCGTGGGCATGGTGTTCCTGCCGCGCACCGACTACGAGGCCCAGGAGCGCTGCCGCTGCATCGTCGAAGGCGAGATCCTGCGCTTCGGCTACTACATCTACGGCTGGCGCCAGGTGCCGGTGAACGTCGACGTCATCGGCGAAAAGGCCAACGCCACCCGGCCGGAAATCGAACAGATCATCTTCGCCAACACCACCGACAAGGACCAGGCGGAGTTCGAGCGCGATCTCTTCGTCATCCGCCGGCGCATCGAGAAGGCGGTGGAGCATGAGTCGGTGAACGACTTCTACATCTGCTCCATGAGCTGCCGCACGGTGGTCTACAAGGGCATGTTCCTGGCCGAACAGCTCACCGACTTCTATCCCGACCTGCGGGACAGCCGCTTCACGTCCAACTACGCCATCTACCACCAGCGCTATTCCACCAACACGTTTCCCACCTGGCGGCGCGCCCAGCCCTTCCGCATGCTCGCCCACAACGGCGAGATCAACACGCTCAAGGGCAACATCAACTGGATGCGGGCGCACGAAACCCGCATGGAATCGCCGCTGTTCGAAGACCATGTCGACGACCTGAAGCCGATCATCCAGCCCGGCAACTCCGACAGTGCGGCCCTCGACAATGTGTTCGAGGTGCTGTGCCGGGCCGGCCGCATCGCCCCCATGGCGAAGGCGCTGCTGATCCCCGAGGCGCTGTCGGCCGACAAGACCATGGGCGAGGAGAACCGCGCCCTGATCAGCTACTGCAATTCGGTGATGGAACCGTGGGACGGCCCCGCGGCCATCGCCGCCACCGACGGCCGCTGGGTGATCGGCGGCATGGACCGCAACGGCCTGCGCCCCATGCGCTACACGCTCACCGGCCACGGCATCATCATCGCCGGGTCGGAAAGCGGCATGGTGCGGGTGGACGAGGCGACGGTGATCGCCAAGGGCCGCCTGGGGCCGGGCCAGATGATCGCGGTCGACCTGGCGGAGGGCAAGCTCTACCTCGACGCCGACGTCAAGGAAATGCTGGCCTCCCGCCAGCCGTTCGGCGACTGGATCGGCCATATCCGCGTCATCGACGACGTGCTGCGCGGCGGCGGCGTGATGCCGGAGACGTTCGACCGGACGGTGCTGCGGCGCCGCCAGGTCGCCATGGGCATCACCATGGAGGACCTGGAACTGATCCTCCATCCCATGGTCGCCGACGCCAAGGAAGCCATCGGCTCCATGGGCGACGACACGCCCATCGCCGTGCTGTCGGACCGCTACCGCGGCCTCCACCACTTCTTCCGGCAGAACTTCAGCCAGGTCACCAACCCGCCCATCGACTCGCTTCGCGAGCGGCGGGTGATGAGCCTGCGTACGCGCCTGGGCAACCTGTCGAACATCCTGGCGGAGAACGAAAACCAGTGCGATCTGCTGCAGCTTGAAAGTCCGGTGCTGACCAACAGCGAGCACCGCGCCCTGCGCCGCTACATCGGCGACACCGCGGAGGTGATCGACTGCACTTTCGAGATCGACAGCGCCAGCGGCCTGCGCGATGCCATCCGGCGGGTGAGCCGCGAGGCGGAAGATGCCGTGCGCGGCGGTGCCACCCACATCATCCTCACCGACGAGGCGGTCACCCCCGACCGCGCGCCGATCCCCATGATCCTCGCCACCGGGGCGGTGCACACCCACCTGATCGGCCAGCACCTGCGCACCTTCACCTCGCTGAACGTGCGCTCCATGGAGTGCCTGGACACCCACTATTTCGCGGTGCTGATCGGCGTCGGCGCCACCACCGTGAATGCCTACCTGGCGGAAGAGGCGATCACCGACCGCCATGTCCGCGGCCTGTTCGGCGACATGTCGCTGGAGGAGTGCCTGGAGCGCTACCGCAAGGCGGTGGACGACGGGCTGCTGAAGATCATGTCGAAGATGGGCATCTCCATCATCAGCTCCTACCGCGGCGGCTGCAATTTCGAAGCACTCGGCCTGTCGCGCTCCATGGTGGCGGAATTCTTCCCGGGCATGCCCAGCCGGATTTCCGGTATCGGCCTGTCGGGCATCCAGAAGAAGGTGGTGGAGATGCACCGCCGCGCCTACGACGAGGATGTGGTGACGCTGCCGGTGGGCGGCTTCTACCGCTATCGCCGCGGCGGCGAACGCCACGCCTACCAGGGCGGGCTGATCCACCTGCTGCAGGAGGCGGTGACCAAGGACAGCTTCGCCACCTACCGGAAGTACGCCGAGGCGGTCTACGGCCTCGGCCCCATCAACTTGCGCGACCTCCTGGATTTCCGCTCGACCCGCGAGCCCATCTCCATGGACGAGGTGGAGTCGATCACCACCATCCGGCGCCGCTTCATCACCCCCGGCATGTCGCTGGGGGCGCTGTCGAAGGAAGCGCACGGCACGCTGAACGTCGCCATGAACCGCATCGGTGCCAAGTCCGATAGCGGCGAGGGCGGCGAGGATCCGGCGCGCTTCAAGCCGGACGTCAACGGCGACAACTGGAACTCCGCCATCAAGCAGGTGGCGTCCGGCCGCTTCGGCGTCACCGCCGAATACCTCAACCAGTGCCGCGAGATCGAGATCAAGGTGGCCCAGGGTGCGAAGCCGGGCGAAGGCGGCCAGCTCCCCGGCTTCAAGGTGAGCGTGGAGATCGCTCGGCTGCGCCATTCCACGCCGGGCGTCATGCTGATCAGCCCGCCGCCCCACCACGACATCTATTCCATCGAGGATCTGGCCCAGCTCATCTACGACCTGAAGCAGATCAACCCGGACGCCAAGGTGACGGTGAAGCTGGTGGCGCGTACCGGCATCGGCACCATCGCGTCGGGCGTCGCCAAGGCGGGTGCCGACAACATCCTCATCTCCGGCAACAGCGGCGGCACCGGCGCCAGCCCGCAGACCTCCATCAAGTTCGCCGGCGTGCCCTGGGAGATGGGGCTGTCGGAAGTCCACCAGGTGCTGACCTTGAACCGGCTGCGCCACCGCGTCCGCCTGCGCACCGACGGCGGCATCAAGACCGGGCGCGACGTGGTGATCGCCGCCATCCTGGGTGCCGAGGAATACGGTGTCGGCACCGCCTCGCTGGTGGCCATGGGCTGCATCATGGTGCGGCAGTGCCATTCCAACACCTGCCCGGTGGGCGTGTGTACCCAGGACACCAAACTGCGCGAACGCTTCACCGGCACGCCGGAGAAGGTGGTCAACCTGTTCACCTTCATCGCCGAGGAGGTGCGCGAGATCCTGGCCCATCTCGGGGTGCGCTCGCTCAACGAGATCATCGGGCGCACCGAACTGCTGGCCCAGGTGAGCCGCGGCGCGCCGCACCTCGACGACCTCGACCTCAACCCGCTCCTGGCCAAGGCCGATCCCGGCGGCAACGCGCTCTACTGCACCCTGGAAGGGCGCAACGAGGTGCCGGACACGCTGGATGCCCAGATGATCGACGACGCCAAGCCGCTGTTCCAGGTCGGCGAGAAGATGCAGCTTGCCTACAACGTGCGGAATACCTACCGCGCCATCGGCACGCGCATGTCGTCGAAGATCGTGCGCAAGTTCGGCATGACCGGGCTGCAGCCGGGCCACGTCACCGTGCGGCTGCGCGGCTCGGCCGGCCAGTCGCTGGGCGCGTTCGCGGTGCAGGGCCTGAAGCTGGAGGTGCTCGGCGACGCCAACGACTATGTCGGCAAGGGCCTTTCGGGCGGCACCATTGTGGTGCGGCCACGTGCGGTCAGTCCGCTTGCCACCAACCACAACACCATCATCGGCAACACCGTGCTGTACGGTGCCACCGCCGGCAAGGTGTTCGCCGCTGGCCAGGCGGGCGAGCGTTTCGCCGTGCGCAACAGCGGTGCGGTGGTGGTGGTGGAAGGCTGCGGGTCGAACGGCTGCGAATACATGACCGGCGGCACCGCCGTGATCCTGGGCTCGGTGGGCGATAACTTCGCCGCCGGCATGACGGGCGGCATGGCCTTCGTCTACGACGTGGACGACACCTTCGAGAAGCGCGTGAACCAGGACAGCGTGATCTGGCAGCGGGTGCTGACGGAGCACTACCGCCGGCTGGTCGTCAACCTGGTGGCCGAGCACGTGCGCGAGACCGACTCCCGGTTTGCCCGCGAGCTGCTGAACGACTGGGAGCGGGCGCAGAAGAATATCTGGCAGGTGGTGCCGAAGGAGATGCTGGGCCGGCTGGACCACCCGATCCGTCCCGACGAGCCGGTGCGGGCCATTCCGGCGGAATAACAGAACGGCCCCGCGCGGGGGCCGGACCTTCTCTCCGCCCTACTCGGCGATGCCGTGGGCGGGGGCGGGAATGGCCGCCGCCGGCTGGCGGCGGCGGATGGGCGCACCATCCGCTGCGGCCCGGCGCGGCGGCAGCTCCATGGCGGGGACCGGCTCCACCACCGCGGCCGGTTTGCCGACCAGCGGCGGGGGTGCGGCAGGTGCCGGGGCGGCTACGGCTTGGCGGAGGTGCAGGGTTTCGATGGCGTCCGGCGGGCTCGGCCGGCCGAGCAGGAAGCCCTGGATGACATCGCAATCGAGGCCGGAGAGGAGCTGGAACTGCTCCTCGGTCTCGACACCTTCCGCAACGATGGTGAGGCCCAGGCTCTTGCCCATGGTGACGATGGCCTGGACGATCGCCAGGTCGTCGGGGTCCTGCAGGATGTCCTTCACGAAAGAGCGGTCGATCTTCAGCGAGGTCACCGGGAAGCGCTTCAGGTAGGCGAGGCTGGAATAGCCCGTGCCGAAATCGTCTACCGCCACGCTGATGCCCTGGTCGGCCAGGCGGTAGAGCTGCAACTCCGCCCGGTTCACGTCCTGCATCAGCATGCTTTCGGTGATTTCGATCTCCAGGTCGTGGGGGTCGATCCCGGTCTCGTTGATCACCCGGCGCACCAGGCCGGCGATGTCGCCGTGGCGGAACTGGCGCGGCGAGATGTTGACGGCCACCATGGGGGACGGCAGCCCGGCATCGCGCCACGCCACCTGTTGGGCGCACGCCGTGTGCAGCGCCCAGCTACCCAGTTCGTGGATGAAGCCGGAGCTTTCGGCGATGGGGATGAACACGCCGGGCGAGACGATGGTGCCCTCGCCGTCGATCCAGCGCGACAGCGCTTCCAGGCCCACCAGCCGGCGCGTGCGGCCGCAGAATTTGGGCTGGTAGCAGAGGCTGAACTCGCCGCGCTCCAGCCCTTCGCGCATCTTGGTTTCCATGCGCCGGCGTTCCCGCGCGATGCGGTCGCGCTCGCCGTCGAACAGGTGGACGTTGCCGGGACCCTGCTCCTTGGCGCGGTGCAGCGCGGAGTCGACGCGTTGCAGCAGCAACCCGGCATCGGTGCCGTCGTCGGGGCAGACCACCACGCCAACCGAAACGGTGGTGTGGATTGGCCGGTGGTCGATGACGAAGGGGACGGACAAGTCGGCGACGATGGACGAGGCCAGCACCGAGGCGTCCTCGGTCTCCGTCATGGCATTGGCGATGATGGCGAACTCGTCGCCGCCGATGCGCGCCACCGTGTCGGACTGGCGGACGCGGCGCTTGATGCGCTCGGCGAACTGGCGCAGCAGCCGGTCGCCGACACTGTGCCCGAAGGTGTCGTTGATCTCGTTGAAGCGGTCCAGATCCATCACCAGGACCCCGGTGGGCTGGCGGGTGCGCCGCGCGTGGGCGATGGATTCGGTGAGCCGCAGGCTGAAGGTGTCGCGATTGGCCAGCCCCGTCACCTTGTCGGTGCTGGCGATGGCGGACATCTCCTGCAGCCGGTCGCGCAGGCGACGCGTACGCATCAGTTCCTGGCGCAGGATCGTCGCCGTGGCGCCGATGAACAGGAGGGTGAACACCGGAAACAGGACGCCGGTGGGCAGCCAGGGAGTCAGCACGCTGCCGAAGTCGGTGGCTACCACGGCGGCCACCGGCATGTCCGGCAGGGTTGCGTAGGCCCCGATCACGCGGGCGCTGCCGGCCGCATGCTGGTCGATGTCGTGGAGCGAGGCGGCCGGGCCGGGCGCTTCGGCCAAGGCCAGCGGTTCGCCGATCTCCGCCCCCAGGGGGTCGTTGGCGACGGTGGCGAGCGCCAGCACCACGGCGCTATCCCGCGCCACGAGGTAGCTGGAGGTGGCGAAGGGCAGGGCACCGGGCTGGCGGACGATCAGATCCGAGGGGTCGACGAGGGCGACCAGGCGCAGGCCGTCGCCGTCGCCGTCGGCATCGAGCAGGCGGCCGACCGCCACATACCAGCCGGCGGTGGTCCGTTCGGCCGGTACGGTGCCGACCAGCAGGTCAGGTACCGAAGGTTCGGGCATCAGATCGGCCATCAGGTCGATCTGTGCGGCATCCAGGTCGATGGCTTCGCCGATGCCCGACTGCAGGGCGCCGGCACCGTCGAGCAGGGCAAGGCCGCGGATATGGGGCATTTCCAGAGACAGCTCGCCGAGTGACTGCGCCACGGCGGTGGCATCTACCTGGCCCGCCGGCGCGTCGCCGGACCGCACCGTATCGGCCACGCGATCGAGACGGTTCACCACCTGGCCCAGCACCTGTTCGGCGTGGCTTGCCAACAGACTGGTGCGGCCCAGGAGGTCGCGGCGGGCGCTGTCGCGGTGGCGCTCGTAGGAGCCGATGGTCAGCACCACCATGGTAGCGATGATGATGACGCAGGCGAGCCCAGCCCACACACAGGCGGCGCGCCGACGCGACTTGGCCTCGCTGCTAGATCCGGTCGCCGCGGTTGCGCTGGCACGTGGCTCGAATGTCGTCATGCTCCGTACCTACTTCGCCGGGCTTATCCGTCGAGCTTCGGCACGGTCATCCTACGGAGGAATGGTGAACCAAGGTTTAATTGCGAGATTTCGGTTGCGGCCGCACCTGGGGGCACAAAGGCCACCCAAGTGCAGTAGATTTTGCCGATCCCCAGAACGCGCGGCGGCAATGGCTGGGCGAACCAGCCATCCAGAAGTCGCCCAGGCCCGGGAGGGCAGATACGGCCGGCCGCTGCCGGCCGCCTCTACTTACTGGTCGCGGAAGGTCAGAAACACATGGTCGCCGTACCGCCCGACCACCCGCAGATTGCGGGCCCAGTTGGGCATGCCGACGCTGGAATTGATGAAGAAGAGGGCGTCGTTGTCGCGGTTTCCCGAAAGATAGGTGTCGATTGCCACCCTGACGGAGTTATCGAAGGCTTGGGGTTCGATGATCGGTGCTCCCATGGCCGAAGACGCAGCAAACTGCCAGGGTTGGTTCACCACATCGCAGACGGTATTCGGGAACTCCTCATGTTCAACGCGGTTTAGGACGACTTCGCCGACCATGCTGGCACCCTGAGCCTCGACACCGCGCGTTTCCCAGTAGATGGCGTGTGAGAGGCAAAAAATATCAGGGTTACTAATCAGTGTTGCTTCCGCACTTGTAGCCAGCATCAACGTGCCGGCAATCAAGCTCGTCACAGACATTCCGGGTTTCCTTGTCTTTGGTGCCGGCGAGCGTGTTGACCACGTCTTTCGCCTGCGCACGCCTCCTGTCGCTCCTAGCAACGTTAACGCCAATTGGACTTTCTGCCGGATCGGCCGCAGCCCATTGAAACTGGGCTGTCATTGTCGAGCCAAAACGGCAGCGCATGCCCATGCCATCTCGTCGCCCCTCTGTCGAGTCCCAGACGGGAAGACCGGGCATGCGCGGGCAGTCTTGGGGGAACCGGCGGCAAGTCAAGCGGATTCTTGCGCGCCTAAGTAGTAGCCCGTTCCATCAATCGGTTAGGTCGACCCAAACCGGCACGTGGTCGGACGGCTTGGGCTCCCAGCCGCGGGCTTGGCGCAGCACACCGGCACCGCCGATGCGCCCCGTGAGCGGTGCGGTGACCCAGATGTGGTCGAGCCGGCGTCCGCGATCGGACACGTCCCAATCGCGCGCCCGGTAGCTCCACCAGGAGAACAGCTTGTGTTCGGCGGGGATCACCTGGCGCACCGCATCCACCCAGCCGACGGTGGTTTGCATGGCGTTGAGCGCCTCAACCTCCACCGGTGTGTGGCTGACCACGTCGAGCATCTGGCGGTGCGACCACACATCGGTTTCCAGGGGGGCGATGTTGAGGTCGCCCACCATCACGGTGGGATGGTCGGCGGCGTTGGTGGTGGGCCACCAGGACGCCATCTCGGCCACGAAGTCGAGCTTGTGGCGGAACTTGGGGTTGGCCTCGGGGTCGGGAATGTCACCGCCCGATGGCACGTAAAAGTTGTGGATCACCCAGCCGTTCGGGAGTGCGGCGGCGATGTGCCGGCAATCCCGCCGGGCGCACCAGTCGCGGGTCGGCACCGGGATCAGCGGCAGGCGTGAGACCATGGCGACGCCGTTGTAGGCCTTCATGCCGGACAGCAGGACATGGCCGTACCCGGCCGCGGCAAACAGCCGGGCGGGGAAGACGTCGTCGGGCGACTTGGTTTCCTGCAGGCACAGCACGTCCGGCGCCAGCTCGGCAAGGGCGCGTATCACCAGGTCCTGGCGCAGCCGTACGGAGTTGATGTTCCAGGTGGCAATTCTCACGACGCTAGGCCGCGGCGCTGGCACTGCGCCGGGCGGCGCGCTCGCGGCAGGCATCGCCGAAGGCCGTGAACAGGGCGGCCGAGGGTCCATCCTCCCAGAACCGCCATTCCGGGTGCCACTGTACTGCCAGCGTGAAGGCCGGGCTGTCGAGCACGTGGGCCGCTTCGATCTGGCCGTCGGGCGCCATCGCCTCCACCGCCAGGCGGCTGGCCGGGCGGTCGATGCCCTGGCGGTGCAGGCTGTTGACCATGAATTCGGTGCGGCCGGTGATGCGGTGCAGCCGCCCGCCCTCGATCACCGTAACGGCGTGGCGATGGGCATGGCGGGTGGGGGCATCCCCGGTGGGTGCACGGTGGTCCAGGTGGCCGGGCACTTCGTGGATGGCCGGGCGCAAGGTGCCGCCCAGCGCCACGTTGAGCTCCTGCAGGCCGCGGCAGATGCCCAAGAACGGCACGCCGTTGGCGATCGCCGCACGCACCAGCGGCAGCACGGTGGCGTCGCGTTTGGGATCGAAGGGGCCGTGGCGCTCGTCCATGGCCAGGCCGTAGCGGGTGGGTTCGATGTTGGCGAGCCCGCCCGTCAGCAGCAGCCCGTCCAGCCGCGACATCAGGTCGTCCATGTCGTACCAGGTGCCCAGGGCGGGCAGCAGCATCGGCAGGCAGCCGGCGCCGTGGCTGATGCAATGGACGTACTTGTCGTCGGCGAAATGGGTTTCCCGGTCGTCGATGCTCTTTACCGACGTGGAAATGCCGACCAGGGGCAGGTGCATGATGGCGGGCTCCGGATGTGTCAGCGCCCACGCGACCGGCCGCACACCGCGACGTCACGGTGAGTTGAGGCTGGACGGACGCGTGAAGGGCCCATATTGGCCGGTATGATGGAAGGCGTCGACACCTTGGTGCTCATCAAGGGCCTTGCCCTCGCGGCATGGCTCGCCCTGCTGTTCGTGCTGGAGCGGCTGCGCCCGATGGTGCTGCGGCCCGATGGCGACCGTGGTCGCGCCGGCCTCTCCCGCCTGGCGCGCAACGGCGGGCTGTGGCTGGCCAACACCGCCCTGTCGCCCCTGGTGGTGGTGCCGGTGTCGGTGTGGGCGGCGGGACTGACCACCTGGCGGCCCGAAGCGTGGAGCGGCGGCTGGGCCATCGCCGTCGACGTGCTGATCCTCGATGCCTGGATCTACTGGTGGCATCGGGCCAACCACGAGATCGCCTTCCTCTGGCGCTTCCACGAGGTGCACCACCTGGACCGCTTCCTCGACACCACCAGCGCCGTGCGCTTCCATTTCGGCGAGGTGCTGCTGGGGGCGGCGGTGCGGCTGCCGGTGATCGTCGCGCTCGACATCCCGTGGGCATCGATCCTGGTGTTCGAGACCCTGGTGCTGGTCTCCGCCCTCTTCCACCACTCCAACCTGCGCCTGCCGCCGCGGCTGGAACGCGCGCTCGCCCGCGTGGTGGTGACGCCGTCGATCCACTGGGTGCACCACCACCGGGTGCGGCGGGATACCGACAGCAACTACGCCACGGTGCTCAGCATCTGGGACCCGCTGTTCGGCTCGCGCAGCCGTACCGCGCGCTGGCCGGCCATGCCCATCGGCGTGGAAGGCCGCGAAGAGCGGGGCTTGCTCGGCCTGTTTGCCCGGCCCTTCGAAGCGGAGCCGCAGGCCGCGGGCGGGGGATCAGAACCGCTCGGCCGTCCAGATGGCAGCGCGTGAGCCGGCCTTGATGAGGGTCGACAGCACGCGGTAGCCCGGCGTCAGCTCCGCTTCGTTGGCAAGGCCGATGTCGCGGTGCTCCAGCTCTTCTAAGCGGAAGCGCTCGATCTCTGCCTTCAGGTCGGGCTCGTCGTCGCCGAGGGCGTCTTCCTGGGCGGCATAGTGGCCGTCGATCACCTCCTCCACCGCCACCGTGCAGGCCATGGCGGCGCGCTCGCCCAGCAGGGCGGTGGCGGCCCCCAGCGCAAACCCGGCGATGTGCCACAGCGGCTGCAGCACGCTCGGCCGGACGCCGTGGTCGCGCATGCGGCGTTCGAAGGCCGACAGGTGCTCGGCCTCCTGGTCGGCCATGTGGCGCAACAGGTCGCCCTTGGCGCCGTCGCCCAGCACCGCGAGTTGGCCTTCGTAGATGCGCTTGGCGCCGTACTCCCCGGCATGGTCCACGCGGATCATGCGGTGGAGCCGAGCGCGCTTGGAGCGGCTAAGGGGCGGCCGATGCGGAGATGCGTCCATCCTGGTGTCCCGTGCGGGGGCTGGCGGTGCGGCCGGGGCGCCCGGCGGCGATCAGGGCGAGGCCGGCGGCGACCAGCGAGAAGGCGAGGTTGTAGCCGGCCATGGAGATGCCGAGGACCGACCAGGTGACCTCGTCGCAGCGCACCACCGGGGTGGCCAGAAGCTGGCTGCGCAGCGCATCGATGCCGCCTGCGGTGAGGTCGGCGCCGGTGCAGTCGTCGGTACCGGTCCACCAGTGCTGCTCCACCCCCACATGATAGCCGGCAACGGCGGCACAGACGAGGAAGGTGAGGGCGGTCAGCACCAGCAGGGCAGTGCGGCCGGCCGAGCCCGGCGCCATCGCCCAGGCGGCGAGTGCCAGCGGAATGGCCGGCAGCAGCGCCCAGCGCTGCCAGATGCACAGCTCGCACGGCTGGTAGCCGCCGAGATACTGGTAGCCGAACGCAATCGCGAATGCGGCGATGGCCAGGGCGGCAAGGACGGCGGGATGGAACAGCCGCGCTGCGATCATGAAAGGCCCCATGGGTGTCGGGTGACACAAGTAGATGCGGCGGATATGGCGCCGCTGCGGCGGCCTGCCAAGTTGTCGCGGCGCCGCAGGGCAGGGTGCAAGGCGAGGGGCAGCAGGGTCACCACAGGTACCGGATGGCGACGAAACCGCCCACCAGTCCGACCACGAACAGCACGAACAGCGGACCCAGCCAGCGCTCGATGAAGGCGCGGATGGGTTCGCCGAAGAGGTAGAGCAGCCCGGCGACGATGAAGAAGCGGCCGCCACGGGCCACCACCGAGGCGATCATGAAGGTGGCGAAATCGAGCCCCGTCGCCCCGCTGGCGATGGTGATCACCTTATAGGGAAAGGGCGTCAGCCCAGCCCCGAACACCAGCCACCAGCCTTGCTCGTTGAAGGCTTCGGCGAACTCCGCGAAGCCGTCCGCCTGGCCGTAGACGTCGAGGATCGGCCGGCCCACCGCCTCGAACAGGAAGTGGCCGATGGCGTAGCCGGCGGCTCCGCCCAGCACCGAGGCCACGGTGCACACCCCGGCGATCAGGAAGGCGCGGCGGCGTGCCGCCAAGACCATGGGGATCAGCAGGATGTCCGGCGGGATGGGAAAGACGGAGCTTTCCACGAACGAAATCGCCGCCAGCGCCCACAGCGCGTTGCGGCGGCCGGCAAGGCCCATGGTCCAGTCGTAGAGGCGGCGGAGCATGGCGGTGGGGTGCGGTGGAGATGGGGTGGAGATGGGGTGCCGGGTCGCGCGGATCCGGCAGCGGCGCGGCACGATCGGCCACAGCCTGCTAGCACCCCGGCGGTCCGGCGGCAATGCACAGGCGTGCCGGCGCGTTTCCGCGCTTGCCGATGACGCCGCCTAACCCCATGTTGTGCGCCGCTTGGCACCGGTTATGATGGTGCAGGGGCCCCAGTGGCGGAATGGTAGACGCGACAGACTCAAAATCTGTTGTCCGCGAGGGCGTGCTGGTTCGAGTCCGGCCTGGGGCACCAAGCGATATCTGGGGCGCATCGCTCTGCGGCTATGCGCCGTCGCGTCCCAACGGCCCGCGCACCAAGCGGAACACCAGGTCGATCAGGTCCTGGGCGGCGGGCGACAAGGTGCGGCCGGCCAGGAAGACCAGCCCGATCCGCCGCGTCACCTCGGGTGCCTTGAGGGGCCGCACCACCAGCGAGGCACCGCCGATCACCGGCAGCGTCAGCCCCGGCAGGGCCGACACCCCCAGCCCTTCGGCCACCAGTGCCCCGGCGGTGGCCAGGTGGGAGACTTCGAACCGTGGCTCGAACGCTGCGCCGATCTGCACCAGTGCCGCATCGGTGAGGGCGCGAACGCTGGTGCCCTGGGCCATGGCGATGAAGGGCAGCGATACCAGGTCTTGCCAGCCGACCTCGTCCAGGTCGTCGAGCGGACCGCCGGGGGCCGCCACGGCGTAGAAGGGATCGTCCAGGAGGCGCCGGAAGGCGAGTCGGCCGGCCGCATCGCTGGCGCCGGCGGTCAGCCCGAAATCGGCACTGCCGTCCAGCACCGCCGCGGCCACGCGGTCCGACAGGGCATCGAGCACGCGCACATCCAGGTTGGGCCGGCCGGCCACGAACTGGGCGATCAGCGGCGGCAGCAGGCCCGCGGTGATCGACGGCAGCCCGGCCACCGAAACCCGGCCGCGGCGGGCGGCGAGAAACGCCTCGAACTCCTCCACCGCCTTGCCGGCCTCGTGCAGCAGCCGTCCGGCGATGGTGAGCAGCTCCTGGCCAGACGGGGTGAGGTGGAGGTTGCGGGTGTCGCGGTCGAACAGGCGCGTGCCGAGGCGCTCTTCAAGCCGGGCGATCTGGCGGCTCAGCGCCGGCCCGCTGAGGCCCAGCGCTTCGGCGGCCGGGCGAAACCCCCCGGCATTGGCCAGCATCACGAAGGCGCGCAAGCTGTTGAGGTCCGGATTGATGCGTTTCATGCACTGAAAAATAACTTCTTTGCAATTTGGGCACCAGATGGCGCCATGCATACTCTTCGGAAACCGGGACACGCAAAGAACAACCCGGACCCGAGGGAGACGTCGTGCAGGCCCGTGATCGGCACGCAGGGCGCGTCGCTCTCCCGCATCTGGAAGGGAGAACACGCCATGAATGCACGCAGCTATCTTGTTGCCGGCAGCCTCATCCTGGCTGCCACATCCGCCCATGCGCAGCAGCAACTGCTGGTGGGGTCGACCTCCACGTCATCGAGCCACTACGGATACTTCGTGGCCGTCGCCAACATCATCAACGAGAGTGTCGACGGGGTGGACGCCTCGGTGGTGGAAACCGGGGCGACGCTCGACAACATCCGCCGCATGGAGCGCGACCAGATCGATCTCGGCCTGGTGACCACCAACGTCGCCCAGCACGCCGTCGCCGGCACCCATGAGTTCGAAGACGGAGCGGCCGACCTGCAGCTCCTGTGGGTCTACACCGCAGCACCGCAGAACGTGGTGGTGCGCCAGGACTCAGGTGCTGAAACCCTGGCCGACCTGGAAGGCGTGGTGTTCAACCCCGGCATCCGCGGCTCGGCCACCGAAGCCACCAGCGAAGCCGTGTTTGCGGCCCTCGGCATCACGCCGGACTACGTGCGCGGCTCCACCACCGATGTGGTGGACATGATCCGCGACAACCGCATCGCCGGCTACGTGAAGTCCGGCGCCGGCAACGCGCTCGACAGCTCCACCATCGATATCGCCACCTTCACGCCGGTCCGCGTGCTGTCGCTGACCGAGGAGCAGGCCGACACCCTGCGCAGCGACCTGCCGGACATCTCCGTGGTCGATGTGCCGGGCATGCCCGACTACGACATTCCCGCCTACACCACCTGGAGCTTCGGCGTCGGCGTGGCGGCCACCTCCGCCTTGGACGAGGAAACCGCCTACCAGATCGTCAGCGCCATCATGGCCGACGAGACGGTGCAGGGGGCCGCCATGGCCTCCGTCGCGGGGGCCGACCTGGCGGAGCTGACCCTCACCTACGGCACCATTCCGTTGCATCCGGGTGCTGCCCGCTGGTTTGCCGAGCAGGGCCTGGAGCTGCCCGATAGGCTACAATCTGCCGAGTGAGTTCCCCCACGTGCTCGGCAGACTGTCGCGCGTCCTTGCGGTCCTGGTAGGGCTTTTCGTCCTCTGGACCGCAGGCGCCGGCCCCTTTCCCAGCCTGATGCAGCGGGCGATCTTCGTCGCCATGGTGATCTGCCTGGGCTTGACGCTCTACCCGCTGGGCGCCGGCAAGCGCTGGCGTCCGCTGGGGGCGGCGGTCGACCTGGCGATGGCGGGCGCGGCGGTGGTGGCGTGCGTCTACATCGCCATTCACCACGACGCGATCATGACTTCGCTGCCCTGGGCGACGCCGCTGGACATGGCGCTGATCGCCGGGCTGACGCTGACCATCCTGGAGGTCAGCCGCCGCGCCGTGGGCATCATCTTTCCCGCGCTGGTGAGCCTCGGCCTGGCCTATGCGCTGCTCGGCCACCTGTTGCCGTCGCCGCTCAACCACCGCGCCTTCGACATCTATTTCGTCACCGAGACGCTCTATCTGGGCGACCTCGGCGTCTGGGGCATGCTGACGGGGGTGGCGGCCACGGTGATCGCCGCCTTCGTGCTGTTCGGCGCGCTCTTGCTGCACACCGGCGGCGGCCAGGCGTTCATGGACCTGGCCATGCGGCTGGGCGGCCGCAGCCCCGGCGGCGCCGCCAAGGTGGCCACCATCGCGTCCGGCCTGTTCGGCACCATTTCCGGCAGTGCCGTGGCCAACGTCGCCACCACCGGCAACTTCACCATTCCCATGATGAAGCGGCTCGGCTACCCGCCTGCCTTCGCCGCGGCGGTGGAGGCCGTGGCGTCGACCGGCGGCCAGATCGCCCCTCCCATCATGGGGGCGGCCGCCTTCGTGATGGCGGAGATCCTGGGTGTTTCCTACGTGCGGGTGATGGTGGGCGCCATCATCCCGGCCCTGCTGTTCTACCTGTCGGTGCTGGTGACGGTGCACATCGTTTCGCTGCACCGCGGCCTGCGCGCAGCAGAAGAGGACGAGTTGCCGGCCTGGATGCACATCCTGGCACCGGCTCGCTCGCTGCCCATCGTCGCCGCCTTCGCTGGGCTGCTGGTGGCCGTGTTCATCGGCCGTTCGGTGGCCACCGGCGCCTTCTGGGGCGTGGTGGGCCTGCTCGGCGCCTACTTTGTCACCAATGTTGGGCGCACCCCGCCCGGCCGCATGATCCGCTGCCTGGTCGACGGCCTGGCCGATGCCGGCCGCGGCCTCGTCATCATCGGCGTGCTGCTGGCCGGTGCGCAGATCCTGGTGTCGATGATCAACATGACCGGGATCGGCGTGGTGCTGTCCTCCATGATCGTCGGCCTGGCGGGCGACAGCGTTTTCCTGGTGGCGCTCTTCGTCGGCATCGTCTGCCTGGTGATGGGGATGGGCCTGCCCACCACGGCGGCCTATGTGCTGGTGGCGGCCGTGCTGGCGCCGGCCATGACCACCGTGGGGGTCGAGCCGCTGGCGGCGCACATGTTCGTCTTCTACTTCGCCACCCTCTCGGTGATCACGCCGCCGGTCTGCGTGGCCGTCTTCATCGGCTCCGGCATCGCCCAGACCAACTGGTTGCCGGCGGCGTTCGAATCCGTGCGCCTGGCCGCCGTGGTCTACCTGGTGCCCTTCCTGCTGCTGATCTATCCCGGCATGACGTGGACCGGCGGCTGGCTGGAGGTGCTGGACGCAGCCCTCACCGGCGCTGCCCTGGTGCTGGCCGTGCCGGGCTTGCTCGGCGGGCTGGCGCTGTTCGGCAACCGGGCGGTGGACACCGCGGTCTACCTGGCGGCCATCGCGCTGGCGGTGACGCCCCACTGGGCGACGCCGCTGTTCGCCCTCGGCCTCATGGCCTGGGGCTTCACCCGCCGCCGCGCCGACGCGCGCAACGGGACCCGCACGGTGCCGGAGCACGCGCCATGACGACCATCCGCATCGGCGCCGGCGCCGGGTTTTCGGGCGACCGGATCGAGCCGGCGGCCGATCTGGCGGCGCGCGGCAAGCTCGACTTCCTGATCTTCGAATGCCTGGCAGAACGCACCATCGCATTGGCGCAGCTCGCCCGCATCGACGATCCCGCCAAGGGCTACGACCCGCTGCTGGAAACCCGCTTGGCCGCTGTGCTGCCGGCCTGCCGGCGCGGCGGCGTGCGCATCGTGACCAATATGGGGGCGGCCAATCCGCTCGCCGCGGCTGACCTTGCCGGCCGTGTGGCGCGCCGCCTGGGCCTCTCCGGCCTGCGCATCGCCGCGGTGACGGGCGATGACGTGGTGGCGGCGGTGCGCGGCGGCGGCTGGCGGGTGGAGGAAACGGGCCGTCCGGTGGCAGCCCTCGGCGACGCGCTGATTTCCGCCAATGCCTATCTGGGGGCCGGGCCCATCGTGGCGGCTCTCGACCAGGGGGCGGACATCGTGATCACCGGCCGGGTGGCCGACCCGGCCCTCTTCCTGGCGCCGGCCATCCACAGCTTCGGCTGGGCCATGGACGACTGGCAGCGCCTGGGCTGCGGCACGCTGGCCGGCCACCTGCTGGAATGCTCCGCCCAGATCACCGGCGGCTATTTTGCCGATCCCGGCTACAAGGACCCGCCGGACCTGGCGCGTCTCGGGTTTCCCATCGGCGAGATCGACTCCGACGGCGGGCTCACCATCACCAAGCTGGCGGCCACCGGCGGCGAGGTGTCGGAGCGCACCTGCAAGGAACAGCTCCTCTACGAAGTGCACGATCCGTCCGCCTACCTGCAGCCCGACGTGGTGGCGGACTTTTCCCAGGTCAGCATCGCCCAGGCGGGGCCGGACCGGGTGCGCATCGGCGGCGGCAACGGCCGGCCCCGCACGGGCCTGCTGAAGGTGTCCCTGGGCCTGCTCGACGGCTGGATCGGCGAAGGCCAGATCTCCTATGCCGGGCCGGGTGCGGTGGAGCGCGGCCGCCTGGCGGCACGCATCGTGGAGGAGCGCCTCGATCTCCTGGGCATCGCCTGCGAGGAGCGGCGGGCCGAGCTGATCGGGGTGGATGCCATCCTGGGGCCGGCCGCCGCAGCCCCGGTCCCGCGGGAGGTGCGCATGCGCTTTGCCGCCCGCACGGCGACGGCAGAGGAGGCGGAGGCCATCGGTGCGGAGGTCGAAGCCCTCTATCTTTGCGGACCGTCGGGCGGCGGCGGTGTCACCCGCTCGGCCCGGCGCATCGTCGCCATGGTGTCGACGCTGATCCCCGCGGAGCTGGCGGCCCCGCAAATCCATCTGACGGAGGTTTAGCCGTGCGCCTGCGCGAACTCGCCCATGCCCGCACGGGCGACAAAGGCAACGTTTCCAACATCTCGGTGATCGCCTACCGGGTGGAGGATTTCCCGCGCCTTGCCCGCGAGGTGACGGCCGAGCGCGTGCGCGCGTGCTTCCCCGGCCTCACCATCGGCGAGATCGTACGCTACGAGCTGCCGCGCCTAGGGGCGCTCAACTTCGTGCTGGATGGGGCACTGGGGGGAGGCGTTACCCGGTCGCTGGCGTTGGACGCCCACGGCAAGTGCCTGGGCGCGTCGGTGCTGGACATGGAGGTGTCCGACGCCTGAGTGGGCGGCGGACGATCGACCTCGGCCAACTTGACCGCCGGCGTCGGGCGACACCAGCCAACCTCAAGCTTCGCGTTGGGGTAACGCCTGCGCTCCTGGGCGGAGCACAGGCCCTAGGAAAACTCAGCGCCGAAAGGTGCCGTGGGCGATCGCATCGCGGTCGCAGCGGCTGACGCCGAAGTCCGACAACTCACGATCGTCGAGGCTGTAGAGCACAGCCATCCGCCGCCGAAACTCGCGGTGATCGGCCAGGCGATGCATCCACGAACCCACCAGTTCCTTAACCAGCTCAGTAATGCTGTGGGGATTGCGGTGGGGGTGGGCCAGTGCAGCAGGCATGTCCTTTTCCTTTCGCTGCGCCCCGGCATTGCCGAGGGGAACAAAGGTGACATGGGTTAGGATGGCCCAGAAGAAACCCCACAGGGGCGACGGTTTTTTGCGGTGCAGCATCCCCATTCTTGCATGGGGCCTGCTGGTGATTTGTTAAGTAACGAGGGATAAACTAAACCCATGGGGGCGTTGATGCCCGCACCACACCATGCTGTGTCGGTGCATGGGACGTTGGTGAAATCGTCGATTGGCGGTGGCCAGCAAATTTCGTACACAAGAGGGCCGGATGCGCGCGATGGTTTTGTCGCGGCACACTCCGGCGCCGTCAATGCGCAGGGCGACCGCCCGGCGGGCAGATCCCCGGACCGCTGTCCGGGACGGCCGTAATCGACGACAGCCGCACTGCCGGGAGCTAGGGCCGGTGCGGACGGGTGTTCACAGGGCAGGCCGGTCAAGGTCGTCCGCTAGGGGACGCCCTGCGGCCTTGCAGAACCACGGAGATGGCCATGGCGAGTTGGAGTGCCGATCTCGAACTGGGCAATCCGACCATGGACGATGACCACAAGCAGTTGGTCATGCTGGTCAACGAACTTCAGTATTCCGTCGACACCAATCGCCGCTGGGACGTCATCCGCAGCCAGCTCGATGACCTGATGACGGTGGCCGACCGCCACTTCTGCCACGAAGAGCGGATGATGCGGCAGGCCGGGTATCCGGAGTTCCGCCGACACAAGAAGATCCATGACGATCTGACCCGCGATCTCCACATCCTGTCGCGCCAGATCGCATCCGGTGAAGGCGAATTCACCCATACCACGGTCGAATGGCTGAAGGGCTGGGTGGGCAGCCACATCCGCGGTGAGGACCGCCAGCTCGCCCAGTTCCTCGCCCGCCGTCCGGTGCTGTCGCGCATCGCCTGAGGTGCTGCCCGCCCGTGACTGCGGATGCCGCCTGACGGCCGTTCAGATCGCCAGGGTGTTGGCCGGCAGCACGGAACGGATGAACGCCAGGAACGAGCGGACTTCCGGCGACTCGGCGCGCGGCGGCCGTGCCACGATGCGGTGACCGGCGATGCGGATGCCGCTCCCGCTGAGCGGCGCGATCAGGCTGCCGCTGCCGAGTTCCCCCGCTGCCAGCAGGTCGCTTTCCAGCGCTACGCCGACGCCGTCGCACGCCGCGGCGATGGACATGAACGAGCGGTCGAAGCGCGCCGCCGGCTCGTCGCTGAACACCACCCCTGCCGGCCCCTGCCAGTCCAGCCACTGCACCAGGCAGAATGCCGACTGGACGCGCGGAAAGCGCAACAGGTCGGCCGCCGAGCGGATCGGCCCCAGGCGATTGTTGAGGGCCGGGGACACCAGCGGCGAGATGGTCTCCTCCAGGATGTCCACCAGGCCCTCGCTGCGCGGCGGGTGGCGGCTGTAGCGGATCTCGATGTCCACCTGTTCGCGCACCAGATCGGCGGGGGCCTGGCTGGCGGAAAAGCGCAGGTCGATCTCCGGGTGGGCGATCACGAAATCCGGCAGGTGCGGCAGCAGCGTCTGGAAGGCGAAGCTGGGGGTGCTGTGCACGACCAGGACCACCCGACGCGTGCGTTCGGCCAGCCGGGCGGTGGCTTCGTCGATGATCTGCAGGGCTTCGCGGATTTCCGCATGGAAGGACAGGGCGTCGGCCGTCGGTGCGATGCGGCGGGGGCCGCGGCTGAACAGCGGGCGGCCCAGTTCCTCCTCCAGCGCGCGGATCTGGTGGCTGATGGCCGACGGCGTGAGCCGCAGCTCCTCCGCCGCCTTCTGAAAGCTGCCGAGGCGGATTGCGGTGGCGAAGATGCGCAGGCCCTTAAGTGAGAGATTCTGTTGCATCGCACCACAACCGGTGAAGCCGCTTCATCTGGGCCACCACCTTCCGTCGCGCGGACACGCCGCGCAACCCGGCGATGGACATATTTGCCGGCGATGGTGCGTCGGCCGGTCGCCGGCGCCCTTGCCCCAGCGAAAGTCTGTCTCGATATGGCCAATCGTCCGCGCCGGAGCTGGCCCGCCCTCGGCCTTCTCTGCCTGTGCGCCTTGCTGGCACCCACGGCCGGCCACGCGGACAGCCCGACCATCTCGCCCGACCGGGTGATCGCCGTGGTCACCGACGATTGGAACCACGACGGCCGGCTCGACCGCGCGGTGCTGGCGGAAGGCGAGCCCCTGGAGGCCGATCTCTTCGTCTATCTGTCGACCGGCAACGACCAGGAGCGGCGCCTGACGGTGGCCTACCGCAACCTGGTGTGGCGCGGTGCCTTCTGGGGCACCCAGCCGTCCCTTGAGCAGATTTCCGGCGGCGACCTCCAGGTCCAGGCCCAGAACGAGGCATTCGGCCGCAACCGCTGGTTCGAGGTGCTCACCATCGGCTATCGCGACGGCACATTCCTGGTCGTCGGCTATGCCTTCGACTCCTACGACACCCTGGACCTGGATGCCGGACGGGACTGCTCGGCGGACTTCGAAGCGGGCACCGGCCTGGTGAACGGTGTGCCCTTCACGGTGACACAGCCGGCGGTGCCGCTGGCCGACTGGCAGCCGGCAATGGTGCCGGCGGACTGTGCCGCGGGGTGAGGGCGTCCGGCGCAGCGGCCGGTGTCGGCGCGCCCTCTCAAATCACGATGCGCACGCGCAGGCCGGCGCCGGGGGCGGTGTGGAACGCGACGCGGGCATCCAGCGTGCCAGCCAACTCGTCGACGATGGCGAGGCCCCAGCCGGAGCCCTGCGATGCGTCGCCCTTCATTCCCGGCCGGCGCAGGCGGGCCAGGTCCGCGGCCGACAGACCCGGCCCGGTATCCGCCACCTCGATGAAGGCGGCGCCGGCATCGGCAATGGCATCGGCCGGTCCCGCCGTCACCCGCACCTCACCCGCCGGGGTGTGCTTGATGGCGTTGGAGGTGAGGTTGGCCACCAGCCGCAGCAGTGGCAGCACCGGCCGATCCACCACCGCATCGGCAGCGGTGCAGGCGAAGGCCAGGCCCTTGGCTGCCGCCTCCTCGCCGAACATCTGCTCGATGGTGCCGGTGATCAACGCGATCGGGTAGGGCTCGGCGGGCTCCGCGGACGCCACGCTTTGATCGCTGGGGCCGCCGGGATCGCCGGCCGCAGTGTCTGCGTCCACAGTTTGCGGCGGCAGGGTGGCCTCGGCGGCGTCGTCGCGCTGCCCCGTCAAGCCGCTCACCAAGCCATCCAGATAGTCGAAGGCGTCGCCCAGACGGGCGCGGGTGGCGCGGTCGCGGTCGGCGAGCAGGGCATCGAGCGACAGGCGCAGGGACGCCAGCGGTTGTTTCAGGTCGTGGGACGCATGCTGCAGCTCGCGCCGCCGCGAGGCCGCTAGATCGCGCGCCCGGGCATAGCGCATCTCCATTTCGAACAGCTTGCGGTTCTTCTCCGCGTCCCGCCGGGCGGCATCGATCTCGCGCTGCAAGGCCGCATCGTGGGCGCGCCGGAGGGCGATGGTGCTGCCGGGCACGACCGCCATGGTGGAGCCGGCGAACACGAGAAACACCAGCCGGTGGGGGGCTGCGGCCAGCATGTCCGGCAGGTCGAAGCCGACCAGCCACGCGGCCACGGCAGCGCCGACCAGCAGCGTCGCCAGCAGGGTGCCGGCGACGGCCAACCACCCTGCCATGCGCTGATCTTGCGCCAGCACCGCCAGGAGGATGGCGTGGCCCAGCAGCACCGCGACCAGAAGCAGCGATGCCGCTGCGGCGATCGCCGGTGAGGGCAGCACGGCGGCCAGCGCCAGTCCGGCCAGGGTAGCCACGGCGGCGGCGTCACAGACACGGCGCAGCCTTCGCCAGCCGTCATGGATGCGGCCGAGCACGACCAGCCCGCAGGCGCACACGGCGGCCAGCAGCGGCAGGGTCGCCCAGGCGTTCCACACCGGCCAGGCGGGCCACAGGACTTCGAACGCGATGCCGTCCACCTGGGCCACCAGCAGCAACCCAAGCCCCAGCAGGCCGCAATAGAAGAGGCCGAGGCGCGACCGCATGGCGACGCTGAAGATGCCGAACACGGCCAGCGCGGTAAGCGCCGCCCCGTAGAACAGGCCGCTCGCTCCGGCATCCGCTGCCACGATCTGGGGGATGGCGGATGCGGGTTCGATGCGGAGGGGCAGATCGCCGGGGCCACCTGCGGTGTGGCGGATCACCAGCAGCGCCGCCTGCCCGGCATCGAGCGTGAACGCGCTGCTGATCAGCAGGCGTGCGCGAACGGGGCGCTCGGCGAACGCCGTCTCGATGGTGGTGTCCAGCAGCACCTGTTCGCCGCCATCGGCGGGCGCCAGGGCAAACGCCAGGTCGGGCCGGTAGGGGATGGCGGTGACGACGTGCCACGTGCCCGGCCGGTCCGACGCATTGTGCAGGGGAACCGCGATCCAATGGCGCCGGGTGGCGGGATCGGCGGCCAGCACCGGCCCGGCCATCGCTTCCCCGCTGCCCGCGCGGAACGCCGCCGCGGCGCCGGCCAAGTCCAGCGTGTGTCCGGGATCGGCCAGCAGGCGGGCGTCCTCGGCGCGCGGCACGGCGGCGTCTCCGGCACGCAGATCGAGCGCACCGGCGGTCGCGGGCAGCAGCAGGACCAGCGCCAGCACAAGGAGGGCGGCGCAGCACACGGCCAGGGGTCGCCAGACGGTCACCGTCCTAGGATCTGTGTTCATGGTCGATTTCGCCATCCGAAGCGGTATCACTATGACGGTAGCCGAGGGGAGACGGCGATGTGACGTCCGCAGCAGATCCGTTTCGCATCCACGCGGTCCTGGCCGACGATCACCCGATCGTGCGGGCCGGCCTGCGTAGCGCGTTGCAGACACCGGCCCTGGTCGACGGGCTCACCCTGGAGGTGGTGGCGGAGGCCGGCGACGGCCTGGCGGCCATCGGGGCGGTGCGGCGCCACCGGCCGCATCTGCTGGTGCTCGACGTGGCGATGCCCCATGCCGGGGGCGTGGAGGTGGTGATCGAGGTTCGCCGCTGGAGCCCGCAGACGCGGATCGTGGTGTTCACCGGGGTCACCGCGCCGGGGCTGATCGCCGATCTGATCGACAGCGGCATCGACGGCCTGTTCTCCAAGGCGGCCGACAATGCCGAGTTGTTCGACAAGCTGGCGATGATCCTCAACGGCGGACGACACGTCGCGGCAGCCTTCGTGGAAACGCTGGAGCGCGCCGCGCCGCGTACCCGCCTGACCGACCGCGAGCGCCAGACGCTCAACATGGTCATCGCCGGCCGCTCGAACCGGGAGATCGCCGAGGGCCTGGGCATCAGCATCAAGACGGTGGACAAGCACCGCACCAGCCTGATGCAGAAGCTGGAGGTGTCGTCGGTGGCCCAACTCGTCGCCCGCGCCCTGAAGGAGGGGCTGATCGATCCGGCCAAGGAGCTTTAGGGCGGTTTTCACCGCTCTTGAGTCGGTTCCAGCCGACACCCCCGCTCGGCCGCCCAAGCCATTGTAAAATATTGGGTGGCCGGGCGGGGGTGCGGGCCGGTGCAGCTCGATCGGACAAAATTCTAGGGTGCCGGCGCGATCGCCGGGGCGGCGCGCGCGGACCTGGGATCGCTGAGCCATGGGTCGCCCTCCTGGGTGGGCATGGGGCTGGGGAAGCTCGGCCGGGGACCTCGGCCCGGCCCGAGGCGACCGGCTTCGCGCCGGCCCGCCTGCGGGGCCGAAACCTGGGGCCGGGGGCAAGAGCATGATCCGATCTGATGGACTTGCTTCACGCTCCATCAGGCCGGATCAATGCTCGCAAACTCAAATATCCAGAGCACGATGTCCGGCCAGACGCGAACGCGTCTGATCGGACCGTGGCCTACCCGGTGCGCTCGCAGGTGACGGTGGTCACCCGGTGGCAGTTGCCGATGGCGGCGCGGCAGACCGACTGATCGCCGATGCGCACATTGGTTTGCAGCGGCGGGGTCATGCGGCTTTGGTGGCTGGTGGCTGTCTGGTAGCCCTGCTGCTGGCAGAAGGTGTTCACGGCCCGCTGCTCGCGACAGGCGCCATGGGCGAAGCACACGTCCAGCCAGCGGCCGCCGACCCGCGGCTCGTCGAAGGTGCGGCGCTCCGTCTGCTGGGGCTGCGGGTCCTCTACCGGGGGCACGATGCCGCCGCCGGGCGGAACGGGGTAGGGGTAGTAGCCGGTGTTGGGTACGCAGGCGGCGACCGCGGCGGCTCCCACCAAGGCGATCACCGCAAGGCGCAGACCGGGCAGAAAGCGGCGGCGGGTGCGGGTGGTCTGGGTGGTCCGGGTGGTGCGGATCGACTGGGACATCTGGTCCTCCGTTGGACTTCGAACCCCGCGGTGTGCGGCGTCCTCGATGTCTGGAAGGTACGGAGAGCCCAGTCCGCGCCGTATGGGGTCAACACCCCAAAAAGGCGGCCGGCCGAGGTGGCAGAGAGCGGGAAAATGAAGACGGCGCCCGCCTGTCCAGGCGCGCGCCGCTTCGCTGTCTTTGAAGGTCGAACATGTGTCCCTACCCGGCCCCCGGCCTTGGCTGGCCAATGGGGGGCCGGGCGGGGTCCGGTCTATTGCAGGGCCGACTGCCAGGGCTGGCCCGCCGGCCCGATCAGGTCGACGGAAACGATCCTGACGACGGCCCGCGTCTGGAACGACGGGATGGTCAGCCGGATCTGGAAGGGCAGTTGCCCCGTCAGACCGGTAGGTACTGCCTGGCCTTCCTGGACGGCCGAGCGGTAGTCCTCGAACCGCCAGCCGGCGGCCAGCGGCCGGCCGCCGAACAGCGTGGCAGTGCAGGTCAAGGGAACGCCGGTGGTGATGCTGGTTCGCTGGAAGACGATGCTGTCGCCTTGCACCTGGCAGAACGCGCCTCCTCCCTGAACGGACGTCGTCATGGTGAAGCCCGCCCCCTGGGCCAACGGGATCAACTGGACACCGAACACGGTGACGCGGGTCTGCCGGGTCGGCGGCGTGCCGCCGCCGGTGCCGAGACAGTAGCGCCGTCCGTCCGCCAGCACGCCCGCCTCCGCCGTGCCGGGCAGGCAGTCGCACTGACCGGTCTGCAGGTTCGGCTGGGTGCTCTGGTGGCAGCGGAAGGCGCACGCGTTGGTGGCCGGGTCCAGGTACTGGTAGGGCGCCGGGCAGTTCACCGGCGGCGGCGGGGGCGGCGGCGGCGGCGGTTCGGACACGGCCACGCAGTGGCGGAAGGTAACGCCGTCGATGTTCGCCGCACCGAAGCCTACCCACTCGTATCCGGGCGCACATTGGCAGGTGGTGCCGGACGCGTCGGGATAGGACGAGCCCGGCTCATTGCCGAAATGGTCCCAGCAGTTGTGGCAGGCCGTATTCCCCTGGGCCTGGCCCGGACCGCATTGCACTGGCGGCGGCGGGGGAGGTGGCGGCGGTGCCGCGCCGGCCTGGACGCTGGCAGACGACATCAGATCGCCGGGAAAGGTCCCGGGCGGATAGCCCGGCACATTGGCCAGGTCGGCGTAGTCGCCGGGCCCCAGCGTGATGCTGGGGCGGTCCGGCGGCGCGGCGTAGTTGGCGTTGCGGAAGAACGTCCAGGTGCCGGAAACCACCCGGATCGATGCCGCGTCGTTGTCGAAGCCGATGGCGTTGAAGTCGCTGACATTGCGGGTGAGGATCCGGTACTGCCCGCCGAACCCGGCATTGTCGTAGAGGATGGCCACGCCCACCGGCTGCGGCCCCACGGTGTCGGCGACAAGTTGGGCGGCCGACATGCGGTCCACCGGGAAGGTCCCCTGGGACGCCTGGTCCAGCGACCAGCAGGTTTCCACCAGACCGCTCGGTCCAAGCTGGAACGACGGGCCGTTGCCTTCGCCATAGCCGGCATCGCGGTAGAAGCGGAAGGTGCCGGACAGCACCATCAGCGAGTTCACCTCGTTGTCGAAGCCGATGGCGTTGAAGTCGCTCACCGAACGGTCGAGCATCCGGTATTCGCCGGAACAGTTGTTGCCATCGAACAGAATGGCTTCGGCCGCCGTGGCCGCCGAAGAATAGCCGGCCCAAGCGGCAACGGCCGCGAGAACGGCACAGCACTTCGCATAAGAAAGTCGCATCGGTAGCCCCTCCTCTGCCTATCGACCTTCACAAGTAGAGAGAGATGGTGCTCGCAAGACTTGGGCGACCAGAAGGCAGGGGTGCGACCGAAACGGGCATCTAGCAGGAGGACTTCACGAAGTCCGCACCGCGTTCGCCGATCATGAGGGTGGGGGAATTCAAATTGCCGTTGGTGATGCGCGGCATGATGGAGGAGTCGATCACCCTCAGCCCCTCCAGCCCGTGGACCCGCAATTCGCCGTCCACCACCGCGTCGGCATCGCTGCCCATGCGGCAGGTTCCGCTGGGATGGTAGGCACTTTCGGCCCGTGCGGCGACGAAGGCATCGATCTCGGCATCCGTCCTCACGTCCGGGCCGGGCTGGATCTCCGCGTCGCGGAAGCGGTCGAACGCCGCCTGGGCGAAGATCTCCCGCGTCATGCGGATGCAGCGCCGCCACTCCACCCGATCACGTTCGCGTGACAGATAATTGAAGCGGATCTCCGGCTCTTGGCGGGGGTCGTTGGTGTGGATGGCCACATGGCCGCGGCTTTCCGAACGCATCGGCCCCACATGGGCCTGGTAGCCGTGGCCCTCCACGCCGTTGGAGCCGTCGTAGTTCATGGCCACCGGCAGGAAGTGGTACTGCACGTCGGGGTAGCCGGCCGAGGCGTCGGTGCGCAGGAAGCCGCCGGTTTCGAAATGGTTGGTGCCGCCCAGCCCCTTGTGGGTGAGCAGCCATTGCAGGCCGATCTTCGCCTTGCCGACCAGGCTGAGCTTGGAATAGAGCGTCACCGGCTGCTTGCAGCTTACCTGCATGTAGACCTCCAGGTGGTCTTGCAGGTTGCGGCCGACGCCCGGCAGATCATGCAGCACGCCGACGCCGGCATGGCGCAGCACCTCGGCCGGGCCGATGCCGGAAAGCTGCAACAGCATGGGCGAGCCGATGGCGCCGGCCGATACCAGCACCTCCCGCCGGGCCGTGATGCGGCGGACGTGGTGGCCTTGCAGCACTTCGATCCCCGTGGCCCGGTTGGCCGCGAGGGTGACCCGGCGCGTCACCGTGCCGGTGACCACCGTCAGGTTGGGGCGCTTGCGCACCGGGTGCAGATAGGCGGTGGCCGACGACACGCGGCAGCCGTGCCGGGTGGTGCGGTCGAGCCGGCACACGCCTTCCTGGGTCTCGCCGTTGTAGTCGTCGGTATAGGGGAAGCCCGCCTGCTGGCCAGCTTCAAGCCAGGCCTGGTAGAGCGGATTGCGCGCCGCCCCGGTGGTGACGTAGGTGGGGCCGTCGCCGCCGCGCCAGGCGTCTGCCCCGCGCTCGGCCGTCTCCATCTTCCTGAAATAGGGCAGGCAGGCATCGTAGCGCCAATGGTCGTAGCCGCTCACGTCGGCCCAATGGTCGAAGTCGCCGCGGTTGCCGCGCACGAACACCATGCCGTTGATGGAGCTGGAGCCGCCCAACACCTTGCCGCGCGGGCAATGCAGGCGGCGGCCGCCCAGCGTGTCCTCCGGCTGGGCGCGGTAGTCCCAGTTATAGTAGGTGCCGTTCATCGGGTAGCTGAGGGCCGACGGCATGTGGATGCGCCAGTCGAGCGACCAGTCACGCGGGCCGGCTTCCACCAGCAGCACGGAAATCGACGGGTCCTCGCTCAGCCGGTTGGCGAGCACGCAGCCGGCCGATCCGGCACCGACGATGATGTAGTCGTAGTCGCCTTGCAGAACGGTCACCTCGGTACCTCATCGCCTTGGAGACAGGGGTGCGGGCGGCAGCCTTGCGGGGTGGAGGGGCGCCCCGGTGGGGGGCAACCGCGGGAGCGAGCCTCGGCTCAGGTGGGGTAGGGGCAGTCGACGTCGCCCAGCGACACATAGACGGACTTGCGTTCGCTGTAGGCGTCGAGCGCCGCCAGCCCGTTTTCCCGGCCGATGCCCGAACGCTTGACGCCGCCGAACGGCATCTCGATGGGCGTCAGGTTGTAGTCGTTCACCCACACCACGCCGGCTTCCAGGGCAGCCGCCACCCGGTGGGCGCGGGCGAGGTCGCGGGTCATCAGCCCGGCGGCGAGCCCGAAGGGTGTCGCGTTGGCGCGCGCCACCACTTCGGCCTCCTCGCGGAAGGTGAGCAGCGACAGCACGGGGCCGAAGATCTCCTCCCCCACGATGGTCATGCCGTCCCTACAGCGGGCGAACACGGTGGGCTCCACGAAGTTGCCGGCGGCGAGCGCTCCGTCTGTGCGCCGCTTGCCGCCGATGGCCAGCTCCGCGCCCTCGCGCGTGCCGGTTTCGATGAAGCCCAGCACCTTGTCCATGTGGGCGGCACTGATCAGGGCGCCGACGTGGGTGGCGGGGTCCAGCGGGTCGCCCACCACCAGCTTTGCCGTGCGCTCCACCAGGCGGGCGAGGAAGCGGTCGTGGAGCGCCTCGGCCACGAACACCCGCGTGCCGTTGGTGCACACCTCGCCCTGGGTATAGAAATTGGCCATCAGCGCTGCGGCGACGGCGTTTTCCAGGTCGGCATCCTCAAAGACGATGAGGGCCGACTTGCCGCCCAATTCCATGGTCACGTGCTTCAGGGTTTCCGCGGCACCCGCCATCACCTTGTGGCCGGTGGGCACCGAGCCGGTGACGGAGACCTTGGCGATGTCGGGATGGGTGGCCAGGGCGGCCCCGATGCGGCCGTCGCCCTGCACCACGCTGTAAAGGCCGGCCGGCAGCCCCGCTTCCGCAAAGGCCTCGGCGAGTGCCAGCGCCGTCGCCGGTGTCATGTCCGACGGCTTGAAGATCATGGCGTTGCCCATGGCCAGCGCCGGGGCCGCCTTCCAGGCGGCGATCTGCAAGGGGTAGTTCCACGCGCCGATGCCCGCACACACGCCCAGCGGCTCGCGGCGGGTGTAGGCGAAGGCGCTGCTGCCCAGCGGGATGTGCTCGCCCTGCACCGCGGCGGCCAGCCCGCCGAAGAACTCCAGGCAATCGGCGGCGGAGGATACGTCCACGGCCAGCGCTTCGGAAATCGGCTTGCCGGTGTCCAGCACCTCCAGCCGGGCGAGTGCTGCGGTGTCGCGGCGCAGAATGTCCGCGGTGCGCTTGAGGATGCGCCCGCGCGCGGCGCCCGTCAGCGCCGCCCAGGCCGGCTGCGCGGCCTGCGCTGCGGCCACGGCTGCGTCCACATCGGCGGTCGTGGCGTGGTGGATGGTGCCCAGCACCGCACCGGTGGCCGGGTTCACGTTGTCGCTGCGGTCGCCGGCGCCCGGTACGGCGGTGCGCGCACCGGCAATGTGGCTGGGATAGTCCGTCGTCATGGATGCAGCGCCTTCTGCAACGGCGGGGAAGTGTGGACAGCCGGGCCGGGCCGGGCCGCTGGCACGGCATCGGCGATGGTCTGGCGGACCGACGCCAGCGCCCGCTCGGCCGTCACGTCGGCGTCGCCCTGGGCGGCGCGCAGCCAGAACCCGTCGATCTGCGCCATCAGCGTCAACGAAATCGCATCGACCCTGTCGGCCGCCACCAGCGCGCGCAGGCCCACCCGCAAGTTGGTGAGGGTCCGCCGTGTGTAGAGGCGGCGCAGCCGGCGCAGCAGCGGGAAGAACGGTGCTTGCGCCCAGAAGGCGAGCCAGGCCGCCAGGATTTCCGGGCGGAACTGCTTGGGATCGAAATTGGCGACCAGGATGGCGTCGATCCTCTCCGCCGGGCCGCTGGCCGCGTGCAGGCGCGCCAGGTGGTCGTCGCGCAACTCGTCGAGCAGCGAGCGCATGGTGGCGGCCAGCAGCTCGTCCTTGCCGCCGAAATAGTGGTGGATGATGCCGGGGCTCAGCCCCGCCGCGTGGCCGATGGTCTGGATGGTGGTGTTGTGGAAGCCGTATGCGTGGATCGACTTGATCGTGGCATCGACCAGTTGCCGGCGGCGGATTGCCGCCATGCCCAGCTTCGGCATGGGACGACCTTCAGCGTTTTCAGCGGCAGCGGGGGGCGGACCGCCACGCTGCGGCGGGCGCGTCCCATGGCCCCGGACGGTGGCGGTTCGCACCCGTGGCGTCAATGGAATTATTGATTGATCGATCAATCAAAAACCGCCACCCTTTGACTTCTCATGAAGCCGGGGCGATCCGGCCCTCATTCGCGTCCCTCTCGCCGAGCCCCTGTGCGGCGGTCGGCCCGCATGCGACCATCTCCAGCAAGCGGATTGCCGCCGCCCGAACCAACGATGCGCCGAACGGCCGCCCAAAGCCGGCCAAGCGCGAACCGAAAGGGAGACAAGACCGTGACAACGTTTGACCGTCTGACCGCGCGAACCGCCCTGGCCACGGTGCTGGCCGCCGGCTGTGTTGCCCTGGTGCCGGGTGCTGCGTCGGCCGAGGACCCCGCCTCCTGCCAGGACATCAATTTCTCCGATGTCGGCTGGACCGACATCACCGCCACCACGGCCGTGACCTCCGTGGTGCTGGAGGCGCTGGGGTACCAGCCGAATGCGGAAATCCTGTCGGTCCCCGTCACCTACGCCAGCCTGCGCAACGGCGACATCGACGTGTTCCTCGGCAACTGGATGCCGACCATGGAAGCCGACATCGCGCCCTACCGTGAGGACGGATCGGTGGAGAGCGTCCGCGCCAACCTGGAAGGGGCCAAGTACACGCTGGCGGTGCCGCAATACACCTACGATGCCGGCCTGCAGAGCTTCGAGGACATCGCTGCCTTCGCCGATGAGCTGGACGGCGAGATCTACGGCATCGAGCCGGGCAACGACGGCAACCGGCTGATCCAGGACATGATCGACAACGACACCTTCGGGCTGGGCGGGTTCGAGCTGGTGGAAAGCTCCGAACAGGGCATGCTCTCCCAGGTCGCGCGTGCCGTGCAGAACGAAGAGGCGATCGTCTTCCTGGGCTGGGAACCCCACCCGATGAACGCCAACTTCGACATGGCCTACCTGTCGGGCGGCGACGACATCTTCGGCCCCGATTTCGGCGGCGCCACCGTCTACACCAATGTCCGCGCCGGCTACCTGGAGGAGTGCCCGAATGTCGGCCAGCTCCTGCAGAACCTGGTGTTCTCCCTGGAGCTGGAAAACCAGGTGATGGCGATGATCCTGGATGACGGCGAGGACCCGGAAGACGCCGCGACGGCGTGGCTGACCGAAAATCCCGGCGTGCTGGACGGCTGGCTTGAGGGTGTCACCACCTTCGCAGGCGAACCTGGCCTGCCGGCGGTCCAGGCGGCCCTCGGCCTCTAGCTCACCGGCTCACCACCCCTAAGGCGGGGGTGCCGCGACGATCCCCCTACGGACCGCTCGCCGGCACCCCCGGCCCGCCACCCGCCTGAAAGGGCAGACGCGCCGAACCGAACACTCCCCGTCCGAACCAGCATGAAGGGCGCACCATGGACGACTGGATCACCGACAACCCGATCCCGTTGGGCCGCTGGATTGCCGGCTTCATGGAGTGGTTCAACGGCTTTGCCGCCGGCTTCCTCAACGCCGTCTCCGACGTGCTGGAAGACGGCATCGACGCGATGATCGACGGGTTGCTGTGGGTGCACCCGTTCGTGCTGATCGGGCTGTTTGCGCTGGTGGCGCTGGTGGTCCACCGCGACTGGAAGCTGCCGCTGGCCATCATCCTGGCGCTGCTGCTGGTGGTGAACCTGGACTACTGGGAAGAAACCATCCAGACGCTGTCGCTGGTGCTGATCGCCACGTCGCTGTGCATGGCGGTGGGCATTCCAGTGGGCATCGTCGCCGCCCACAAGCCGGTGGTCTACACGGTGCTCAGGCCGATCCTCGACCTGATGCAGACCATCCCCACCTTCGTCTACCTGATCCCGACACTGATCCTGTTCGGGCTGGGTGTGGTGCCGGGCATCATCTCCACCGTCATCTTCGCCATCCCCGCCCCCATCCGGCTCACCTATCTCGGCATCTCCTCGGTGCCTAAACCGCTGATCGAGGCGGGCCAGGCCTTCGGGGCGGACCGCCACCAGCTCCTGTGGAAAGTGGAGCTGCCGCACGCCCTGCCGACCATCATGGCCGGGCTCACCCAGTGCATCATGCTGTCGCTCTCCATGGTGGTGATCGCCGCCTTGGTGGGGGCCGACGGGCTGGGCAAGCCGGTGGTGCGGGCGCTCAACACCGTCAACATCGCCCAGGGCTTCGAGGCGGGGCTCGCCATCGTCATCCTCGCCATCCTGCTCGACCGCTTCTTCAAGCAGCCGACCCGGCCGGGGGGCGACAAATGAGCCCGGTGATCACGTTCCGCAACCTGGACGTGGTGTTCGGCCCCGATCCCAGATCGGTGATCCCGCTGCTCGACCAGGGGCTGGACCGCGCCACCATCCTGGAACGGGCGGGCCATGTGGTGGGTGTGCGCAACGCCAACATGACCGTCGCCCGTGGGGAAATCGCCGTGCTGATGGGCCTGTCGGGCTCCGGCAAGTCGTCCTTGCTGCGCTGCGTGAACGGGCTCAACGCCATCACCCGCGGCAAGCTGATCGTCGATGTGGGCGACGGCGCGCCGATCGACGTGGCCGATGCCACCCGCGCGGAGATGCGCCGCCTGCGCACCCGCCAGGTGGCCATGGTGTTCCAGCAGTTCGCGCTCCTGCCCTGGCGCACGGTGGCCGAAAACGTCGGCTTCGGGCTGGAGATGCGGGGCGTGCCCCAGCGGGAGGCGGACGCCATCATCCGCGACAAGCTGGCCATGGTCGGCCTGGCGGACTGGGCCGGCAAGTTCGCCCACGAGCTGTCGGGCGGCATGCAGCAGCGCGTCGGCCTGGCCCGCGCCTTTGCCACCGATGCGCCGGTGCTGCTGATGGACGAGCCGTTCTCCGCCCTCGATCCGCTGATCCGCGACCGCCTGCAGGACGAGTTGCTCGACCTGCAGCGCACCCTGCAGAAGACCATCCTGTTCGTCAGCCACGACCTGGACGAGGCGATGAAGCTGGGCAACCGCATCGCCATCATGGAAAGCGGCGTGATCGTGCAGCAGGGCACGCCGGAAGACATCGTGCTCAACCCGACCGACGACTACGTGGCCGATTTCGTCGCCCACATGAACCCGCTCAACGTGTTGCGCGGCGGCAGCCTGATGTGCCCGGTGGAACGCCTGCCCCATTGCGCCAACGGCTACCGGTCGCTGGACGAGGCGGGGATCGCCCAGGCGGCCTTCGACGCGGGCGGTGCGTGCACCGGCGCCAGCCTCGCCGGGCAGCCGGTGCCGGTGGGCGGGGCCAAGCCGATCAGCCTGGCGAAGGAAGGCGACGGCCCTCGGCACTTCCATGGCGAACCGGGCACGCTGGCGGTGGTGGGCACGGACATCACCATGCGCGCAGTGATCGCGCTGCGCCGGCAGACCGGGCTGCCGGTGCTGCTGGAAGAGGACGGCAAGGTGGTCGGGTGCATCCGCGACCAGGACATCTTCGCAGCATTGTCGGGTGCCCGCGACCGGGCCTAGGGCCAGGCCGCCGCAAGCCCGTGGCGGGCGAGGATGTCCGCAGCCTCATCGAGCCGCCGGCGCACCAGGTCGCGGGCCGCCGCGATCATCAGGTCGGCGTCGCAGTCGCCGATTTCGAGCGCCGTCGGCACGGCGCCCAGATGCACCAGAATCGACAGGTCGGCCTCGCGTTCGGAGGTACAGGACGCCGGCCAGTCGGCGAGCTCCGCCGCGTCGAAGCGGAACACGATGGTGTCGAACGGGATGCCGATGGTTTCGCGCTGCTGCTGCCAGAACAGCTCGGCGAAGGCATTGCCGCGCGCCTGGGCGACCGTGACCACGGCACCGGGGTTGCTGGTGAAGATGGACAGATCGGCGGTGCCGCGCGACCCGTCCGGGTCCATCGGTGCGCCGGCATCGGCCACCAGCACCAGGGCGCGCTGCAGGCCGCCTTCGCCATGCACCCGCCGCATCACCAGCTCGTAGAGCGTGTCCGCCCCGGTGTTGTCGAGGAGTCCGCCGTCGCCCAGGTGCCAGTACTGTGGCGTGGCATCGGTGCACGAGCGCGGCGCTTCCACCGTGATCGGGCCGAACACCGGCGGAAAGGCGGCCGACGCCACCACTGCCAGCGACACCGGAATGTCCGGCGGCGTCGGCCGCGGGCAGTCGGGCAGGGAGAACGAACTGGCCAGCAGGGCGTCGCGGGCGAGCGGCGCCAGGTCCGGCGGACCCTCGTCCAACACCAGGTTGGCGAACACGAAGCGCCTGGCGTCGTCGTAGCTCGCCGCGTTCAACAGCAGCACGGGGCTCGCCGGCAAGTCGGCGAAGGTAACGCCGTGGAGGAAGCTGTCGTCCAACGCTTCCTGCAACGAGGTGGCGCGGCGCGTGGGACTGGTGATGCGGTCGGGATGGGCGAGCTGGTTGAGCAGCATGTCGCCCCAGAAGTCCTCCCGCATGGTGTCGAGGAAGGTCGCGAAATAGCGGCGCCGACAGGCCGCGTCTCCGCCGGGGCAGGCCGCGGCCAGCGGGTGGGTGACGAAGTAGGACGCCGCGAAGCCGCCGCCGGACACGCTGGAGATATGGGTGATCCGGTCCGTCAGTCCGGCGTCGGCCAACTGTTCCAGCACCGCGGCGGCGAACAGGGCGGCGCGGCTGCCGCCGCCGGAAAGGGCCAGGCCCACCAAGGCATCGCCGCCGGCTTGGGACGGGACGCCGGAGAGGGCGGGGTGTGCACCCGGCTGCCACTGGTAGTGGATGCGGTCGGGCAGGACGAAACCGCACCCGGAGGTGGAGACGATGACCATCGCAATGGTGATCAGGCGCACAAGCGCACCCCACCGGCGTCGGGAATAGACGCTTCGCACCCAGTTCAAGCGAGCTGAATTTCCCTTAGGATACTCTCAGCACGTTCAATATTCGGATCTGTGGCTTTTAGAGTTTTTCGGATCTTTAGCTCTTTTCTCCAATCTGCTACCTTCTCTTTTGTCTTTAGCCAGTGAATAGTGGCTGCAAGTTCTAAGATGACAGACGGCTTGTTCTTAAGTCTGGAAATTAGTTTTTGTGCTTCAGCCAGTGGCATTGCGCCAACGTTCTCGATATGAGGTAATTGCCCTTTCCATTCAAAGACGCTGTAGGTTGAGCCGTATCCAGTTTCCCGGAATCCCTCATCTACTTCTTCAAGAACGACACTGCGATCAAGTTCTTCGGCCAACTCCCGTGAGTATGGTCCATAATGATAGTAAGTGAACCATAGATCGTCTCCACGGCTCTTTTCCTGGATCAGATATGCGATCTTTTGCAGGCGAATCCGACCGACGATTGTTCCTTCCGCCGCTCTGAACATTCCTGCGAGCAAGGTCCGTGCGTCCGCCATCGTCCTAATGCCCTCTTTCAGCCGTATCTCGGGCAGCTTCGAAATCTTCGGGGTCAAGGAAGTAGTACCTCACCACGCTGCGCTCTTTCTGGATTTCCTGGTTGATCAGAGACTCCGTGAACGAGGTGATCTCTTCCAACGACGTGCTTGTCCGCACCCGAATGCGCTTGTGTTCCTTGGTGGGATCCCCGTTGATCTGCTTGTAGGCACTTATCACAGCGGAGTCTCGGAACACTGTGGCTCCCAAGCTCCTCTGAAATTTCTCTTGAATCTTGCTATCTGTGCTCGCTACGAGACTCAAGGAGTTTCCATGATGCTTTGAAATATCAAGGCACTTTGGTCTCTTCCGGTCGAGCATGCATTGTGCGAGCAACTTCGGTTCTGTCTCACTGCACCGACTGATTCGCTCAATCAGTCCCCACAGCATGAAGTCGTCCAGGCGTGCGTAGTCGCTTACATGACCATCACCATCAGCGAGCAAAAAGCTGATCAATGGGTGGCTGGATTCGATGCCGATACGACTGGCATTGCCGTGTGTTCCGAGCCAGCGGACTAGAGCTGCGACGATTTGCTCGAAACCGCGCGTGGCCTTGTGTAGGTAGACCGTCGCGAAAAGCCGATAGCGTGCGAGCAGGAAATCCTCGGCAGCCGAGCGCGCCTTTTCTGTGAAAGCAAACGTTGGTGCGAGTGTCGGCTCCAGATCATCTTCTTCCCGGCTCAGTGGGATTTGTTGGATGACCAGATTGTTAATTAGCCATTCAATATCTATGGCACCCGCATGGGTTCCTGTCATGTATCGGTCACGCAATAGATAATCAAGACGATCCGCATCGAAGGAGCTGGAGAGTACAGCATGATGGATATCTGCGGGATCATCAGCTTCGATTACCTCTGCAATCTGCTAAGGCAATTTTGAATCAGATTCAGAAAGGAGTCTATTAATCTGAGAATCTGAATTTCGTATCAATTCTGCACTATAGAATTCATGACGCTTTGCCCTTTGTTGGCCGCGCAACTTTGCCAGATCGAGCCTTGCTCCTTCAAATGCATGACTAAAAGGTCCATGGCCGATGTCGTGGAGCAGAGCGGCCAATCGAATGACAACGGATCTGTCTGACGCGAGCCCGTCCTGCGGGGGCACGCATCCAGATTGAGGCTGGAGATGCTCGTCGATCCATCGAATTAACCGGCGGGCGTTGTGATAGACGCCGATAGAATGAGCGAAGCGAGTGTGTGTGGCACCGGGAAAGACAAGCTCTGTCAATCCGAGCTGGCGGATTCGGCGGAGTCTTTGAAACTCTGGTGTGTTGATCAGGCGCCAGGCAAGCTGATCGACATCATCTTTCTCGTCGAAGATGATCAGATTGTGAATCGGGTCCCTGATACGCTGCGTCTTCGGCGGAGACATTGCCCTGGGGCGATCAATCTGAAGAAAGCGTTGCGCGAATCAGAAAGATGTCAGCACGTCACGTTAGATTTCGCTAGAGATGTGCTCAGCAGAAGAGTCTCGAAAATCAGAACTCTGATCTGGTCTGAGATGCCCTTGCCACAAATCCGAACGCCGTAGACGGACCCTGTCCCGCCGATCCGATCTTAGCCCATTTCAAGACTCGGCAACCGTCTCCGCGTGGTGGCAGGCCACCTGGCGGCCGCCCACCGGGCGCAGCAGCGGCCTTTCCGCCCGGCACCGCTCGGTGGCGAAGGCGCACCTGGTGTGGAAGGCACAGCCCGTCGGCGGGTCGAGCGGCGACGGGATCTCGCCCGACAGCTTCACCCGCTCCATGCGCAGCTCGGGGTTCACGGTGGGCGTGCTGGCCAAGAGCGCGCGTGTGTAGGGGTGCGTCGGCTGGGCGAAGATCGCCTCCTTCGGCCCCTGTTCCACCGGCCGGCCGAGATAGAGCACCAACACCGAATTGGCGATGTGGCGGACGACGCTGAGGTCGTGGCTGATGAACAGGTAGGCGAGGTCGAACTCCTCCTGCAGGTCCATCATCAGGTTCAGCACCTGGGCCTGCACCGAGAGATCGAGTGCCGACACCGGCTCGTCGGCCACCAGCAGCTTAGGCTTCAGCATCAACGCGCGGGCAATGGCGATGCGCTGGCGCTGCCCGCCGGAAAACATGTGGGGGTAGCGGCTGTAGTGTTCCGGCCGCAGCCCCACCTTGGCCAGCATGGCAATGGCCTGTTCCCGCCGTGCCGCCCGCGGCTCCTTGGTGTTGATGACCAGAGGCTCTTCCAGGATCGCCCCGATGGTCTTGCGCGGGTTGAGCGAGCCGTAGGGATCCTGGAACACCATCTGCACCGTCTGGCGCACGGTGCGGCGCGCGCGGTGGTCCAGGGCCTTTGCCGTATCGGTGCCGGCGATGCTCAGCGTGCCCTCGGTCGGCCGCTCGATCAGCGTGACCAGCCGGCCCATGGTCGACTTGCCGGAGCCGGACTCGCCGACCACGGCCAGCGTGCGGCCCACGTCCAGGTCGAAATCGACACCGTCGAGCGCCCGCAGCAGGGCCGGCTTGCCGCCCATCCCGCCGGGGATGACGTAGTGGCGCTTCAGGTTGCGGGCTTCGGCAATGCGGGTCACGCGCTGGCCTCCAGGTCCGCCGGATGCAGCGGGAAGTGGCAGCGGATCTTGCCGGTCTCCCGGCCCACCCGGTCGTCGGCGAGGGCCGGCGGGTCGCTCAGGCAGACGGGCTGGCGGTAGCGGCAGCGCGGGTTGAACAGGCAGCCGTCCGGCCGGTCATGCGCCCCCGGCACAACGCCGGGCAGGGTGGGCAGCCGCGCGCGGCCCAGGCTGCGTTCGGGCAGCGCATCCAGCAGCGCCTGGGTGTAGGGATGGCGGGGGTGGGCGAACAGGCGGCCGGCGCTGTGGGCTTCGACGATCTGGCCGGCATACATCACCACCACCCGCTGGGCGGTTTCCGCCACCACGCCCATGTCGTGGGTGACCAGCATCATGGCCATGCGGTTGGAGCGCTGGAGATCGACCAGCAGGTCGAGGATCTGCGCCTGGATGGTCACGTCCAGCGCCGTCGTCGGCTCGTCGGCCAACAGCAGGCGAGGGCGGCAGGCGGTGGCCATGGCGATCATCACGCGCTGGTTCATGCCGCCGGAAAGCTGGTGGGGAAAGGCGCTCAGGCGGCTTTCCGGTGCCGGGATGCCGACCGATCCGAGAAGCTGGACGGCGCGTTTGCGGGCCTCGTGGCGCGACAGCCCCTCATGCACCCGGAGCGCTTCCATGATCTGGAAGCCGACGGTGAAGCAGGGGTTCAGGCTGGTCAGCGGCTCCTGGAAGATCATCGCCATGGCCTTGCCGGCGAGCTTGCGGCGCTGGCGGCGGCCGAGCTTCGTCAGGTCCTGTCCGTCGAAGGCGAGGCGGTCGGCCGTCACCTGGCCGGGGTAGCCGACCAGCCCCATGATGGCGAGCATGGTGACGCTCTTGCCCGACCCGGACTCCCCGACGATGCCGACCAGGTCGCCCTCCTCCACGGTGAGATCGACCCCGTCGACGGCGCGGAATGCGCCGTGCGCGGTGGGGAAGGTGACGGAGAGATTGCGGATTTCCAGCAGCGGCATCAGCGCTTCAACTTCGGGTCTAGGGCGTCGCGCAGGCCGTCGCCCAGCAGGTTGAACGCCAACACGGTGGTAAGGATGGCGAAGCCGGGCAGGGTGACCACCCACCAGGCGCGGCGAATGAACTCCAGCGCATTGGCCAGCATCGTGCCCCATTCCGCCGTCGGCGGCTGCGCGCCGAGGCCGAGGAAGCCGAGAGCTGCAGCGTCGAGCACCGCACTGGAGAAGCCCAGCGTGGCCTGCACGATCAGCGGGGCCAAGCAATTGGGCAGGATGACGACCACCATCAGGCGCAGCCAGTTGGCCCCGGCGATGCGCGAGGCGGTGACGTAGTCGCGGTTGATCTCGTTGATCACCGCCGCCCGCGTCAGCCGCACATAGTGGGGCAGCACGACGATGGCGATGGCGAGGATGGCGTTGGTCAGGCTGGGGCCGAGGATGGCGACGACGACGATGGCCAGCAGCAGCGCCGGCAGGGCCAGCATGATGTCCATCGCCCGCATGATCAGAATGCCCAGCGCGCCTTGGAAGAAGCCGGCAATCAGGCCCAGCATGATGCCGGTGACCAGCGACAGGGTGACCACGATGCAGCCGATCAGCATGGATAGCTGGGCGCCCTTGATCAGGCGGGACAGCATATCCCGCCCCAACTCGTCGGTGCCCAGCAGAAAGCGGGAATCGCCACCCTGATTGTCGGCCACTTCGGCCTGGATCTCGATGTCCAACTGCTCATTCGGCGCCAGTTCGGCAAACCCGTCGCCGGGGTCGTAGATCAGCGTGGTTCGGTCGACCGTCAGCGTTCCGGGGATCCCCTCCGGCAGGCTCGCGTTGAGGAAGGTCATGCGCGCCGGGTTGAGCTCGCCCCGGTAAATCTGCGGCGCCGGGATTTCGGCGGCTTCGCCCGGGCGGTTGCGGCGCGCCCCGGCCAACACCATGGGGCCGCGGGGATTGCCGACCACCCCGATGGTCAGGGTCGTTTGCTCGGTCTGCCCCTCGACCCAGGCCGGCGGCACCAGGCTGAGCAGCACGTCGGTGCCGGGACGCGTATACTGGCGGTTTGGGTCGTGCGGCGCGATGACGTCGGCGGTGATGGCCACCAGCGCGATCAGCAGGATCACGGTGAGCCCCACCAGGGCTCCGCGGTTGCGGCGGAACGACCGCCAGAATTCCGCAAACGGGTGGGGCGGCGCTTCCGCAACCGTCGCGGCGGCCAGCTCCGCGGCTTCTGCGTCTATCAACGTCTCGGTCATCTACCGCGCATGCCGGATTCTGGGGTTGATGATGCCGTACAGGATATCCACCGTCAGGTTCACCAGGATGACGGCGGTGGCGATCAGCATGATGCCCCCCTGCAGGCGCGGATAGTCGCGGCGGCCGATGGCGTCGACCAGCCATTTGCCGACACCGGGCCAGGAGAAGATCGTTTCCGTCAGGATCGCCCCCGTGAGCAGCACGCCGACCTGCAGGCCGACCACCGTGATCACCGGGATCAGCGCGTTGCGCAGGGCGTGTAGCCAGATGGTGCGGCCGGGGCCCAGGCCCTTGGCGCGGGCGGTGCGGATATAATCCTCGCCCATCACCTCCAGCATGGAGGATCGCGTCATGCGGGCGATCACCGCCAAGGGGATGGTGCCCAGCACGATGGACGGCAGGACGAGGTGGTGGAGGGCCGACAGGAAGGCGCCCTCCTGGTCGCCGAGCAGCGTGTCGATCAGCATGAAGCCGGTGACGGGGTCGACCCAGTAGAGGTCGGAAATGCGCTGGCTGACGGGCGTCAGCCCCAGGTGCACGGAAAACAGCAGGATCAGCAGGATGCCCCACCAGAAGATGGGCATGGAATAGCCGGTGAGCGACACGCCCATGACGCCGTAGTCGACCGCCGTTCCCCGCCGTGTGGCCGCCAGGACGCCGGCCGGCAGGCCGATCGCCAGGGCGAAGATCATGGCGCAGATCGACAGCTCCAGGGTGGCCGGGAAGAGGGCGAAGAACTCTCTCAGCACCGGCTGGTGGGTGGTGATGGAGGCGCCGAAATCGCCGTTCAGCACGTCCCAGATATAATCCGCGTACTGCTCCAGCAGGGGCCGGTCGAGGCCGTATTCCTGCATCATCTGAGCATGGCGCACGGGATCGATGCCGCGCTCGCCGGCCCGGATCTCGATGGGATCGCCGGGCACCAGGCGGATCAGTGCGAAGGCCAGCAGCGTGATCCCGATGAAGGTGGGGATCACCAGCGTAACGCGGGTGAGGATGAAGCGCAGCATGGAGAGGTCGGTCGCGGCCCGGCAGGACGGGAGGGCGGAGGCAAGCCGGCAGTCCGGCGGCGGGCGATGCCGCCGCCGGACCTCAGGCTGGCCGGAGCCGGCTATTCAGCCAGGCTGACGCCGTAGAAGATGTGACCGCCGAACGGATCGATCAGGTAGTCCTGCACCTCGTTCCGCACCGGCATGTACACCACCGAGTGGGCGATCGGCACCCACGGGGTCTCTTCGTGGAAGATCACCTGGGCTTCCTCGTAGAGCCGCGTCCGCTCGTCGAGGTCGGTGGTCAGCTTGGCGTCGCGCAGCAGGCTGTCGAACGGCTCGTAGCACCAGCGCGACCGGTTCGACCCACCCGCGACCGCGTCGCAGCCGAGCAGCACATACATGAAGTTGTCCGGGTCGCCGTTGTCGCCGGTCCAGCCCAGCAGCACGGTGTCGTGCTCGCCTTCCGCCGAGCGGGCCAGGTATTCGCCCCACTCGTAGGTGACGATTTCGGCCTCGACGCCGATTTCCGCCCAGTTGGCCTGGATGATCTCGGCCATGCGGCGGGCGGCCGGGTTGTAGGGGCGCTGCACGGGCATCGCCCAGAGGTTGGTGGTGAACCCGTCCGGATAGCCGGCTTCGGCCAGCAGGGCGCGGGCGGCTTCGGGATCGAAGGGATAGTCTTCGATGTCCCAGTTGTAGGACCAGATCGTCGGCGGGATCGGGTTGACCGCAGGAACGGCGGCACCCTGGAAGATCGCCTCGATGATGGCTTCCTTGTTGATCGCCAGGTAGAGCGCCCGGCGCACGCGCGGATCGGTGAACGGCTCGCGCTCGGTGTTGAACGCCAGGTAGCCGACGTTGAGGCCTTCCTGCTCCAGCACGGTGATGTTCGGATCGGCCTGCATCGCCGGGACATCGGCCGGGTTCGGGTACGGCATCACGTGGCATTCGCCGGCCTGCAGGCGGGCGTAGCGCACCGACGCGTCGGGCGTGATGGAGAACACCAGCTCATCGATCGCCGCCGGGCCATTCCAATAGTCCTGGAACGCCTGGTAGCGGATCTGCGCGTCCTGGCGATAGTCCACCAGCACGAACGGCCCGGTGCCGACGGGGTTGAGGTCGATCTCTTCGGGCGTGCCGGCCGCGGTCATGGCTTCGGCATGCTCCAGCGACATGATCGAGGCGAAGTCCATGGCCAGGTTGGCCAGGAAGGGCGCTTCGGGATGCGTCAGCACGAAACGGACGGTGAGGTCGTCGACCCGCTCGATATGGTCGATCAGCGAGCCCATGCTCATGCCGTCGAAGTATTCGTACGTGTCGCCCGTAATGTTGTGGTACGGATTTTCCGGATCGAGCTGCCGTTCGAAGGAATAGATCACGTCATCGGCGGTCAGCGTCCGCGTCGGCGTGAAGTTGTCGTGGCTGTGGAACGGCACGCCTGCACGCAGATGGAAGGTGTAGGTCAGCCCGTCCTCGGAAATGTCCCAGGTTTCAGCAAGCCCCGGGATGATGGTGGTGGTGCCGCGCTCGAACTCGACCAGCCGGTTGAAGATGGTCTTCGACGAGGCGTCGAACGTCGTGCCGGCCGTGTAGAGCTGCGGATTGAAACCTTCGGGACTGCCTTCGGAGCAGTAGACCAGGGTGGTCGCTTGCGCTGTGCCCGCGAGCAGTAAGCCCAGCGTAGCGCCAAGCGCCAAGGCCGACGTCATCCGTGCCATGATTGATCATACTCCCGTGCTACTATTCGGCTGCTTTTGTTGGCATTACTTGCCGAATTATCTGGTTAAGAGCTTGGGTCTGGCGCTCCTAGAAATCGGCGGAGCGCGAATTCTCAACTCCAGTCCTCGCCGCAGGTCCAGCCGGTGTCGTGATAGGCAATGCGCCTTGGCCCGGCCCGCAGCTTGGGGGAGACCATGCTCTCATACCTTGGTGAAGACAAGCATCCGGGCAGAAAGAGCGCAGGTTGGCGGATCGAAGCACCGCCAAAGGGAACTTGTCCTAGTCCACCTTCGGTTGGTGTATTCGCCCTAAGGTTGTAAGGCACATATCCCGCCTGCCGAGGGCACACAACCAAGTCATATGCTGCGGTCCAGCGTCTTGAATTGGGTTGCCGGAGGCGCCTGATCTCGCAAGTGCCAGGTTCATTGTATCTCGATAGGCGATCCTGGAATGATGTTGCTGAAGTAATACTGACAAGCAAGCTATGTTGCGGCGGTCTCTCCACTCGGGCGGCAGGCCGCAGCGGCGGCGACGGCGCGCTCACAGGCGCGCGGCCTCGCCCGATTGTGAAGGTGAGCCCACGCCGGTCCGCGGCGGTCAGCGCTGCTGCGTCCACAGCTTGGGGCCATAGCTGGCGAGGAAGAGGGCGAAGCCTGCCGTCCACAGCGCAGCCGCGGCCACGATCAACACCTCGAACTGGGCGGGCTGGAAGGCCGTGGCGATGCGCGTGGCGGCGGCAAGCCACACCAGCACATAGGCCGCCGTGGTGGCGCCATCGGCGGCGAGCGCGCGGCCGGTGTGGCCCAGCGTGGCGCGCGTCATCACCGCGAGGACCATCTGGGCGATGGCGCCGGCGCCGAGCGCGTGGATGGCGGCGGACGCGGGCACCAGGCCGGGAAAGGCGGCGGCCGCCCCCGCCAGGCCGAGGCCCAAGGGGATCCACAGATAGGCGAGGTGGAGCACCCAGACCAGCGGTTCGCCCAGCGTGTCCAGGCCGCGCCACCGCGCCAGGCGCACCAGGTTGGCGAGGGCGGCGAGGCCCAGAAGTGGGCCGGTGACAGCACCGTCGGGGGCGAGCACCCAGGCCGCCAGGCCCACCACGGTTGCCAGCAGGACCAACCGGTCGAAGCGGCCGAACGGTGCCGGCAGCCGGGCCGCCTTGCGCTTGGCCAGCCAGTTGCGGGTGAAGCTCGGCACGATGCGCCCGCCGATCAGGCCGATCAGCGCCACCAGCACGGCAAGTCCCATGCGGTGCCCGTAGCCGGCGTAGGCCAGCAGGCCGGCATGCTCCAGCCAGAACACCAGGTTGGCGAGGGCCAGAAGGGCGAAGGCGGCGATGACCGGCAGGTTGCGCCAGTTGCGCCCGGCCAGGATCTCCCTGAGGCAGGCCAGCACCAGGGCGACCAGGAAGATCCCGTCGATCGCCGCAGCCAGCGCCAGCGGCAGGCCCGGCACCAGCAGGGCGAGCCGCCCGGCGATCCAGAAGAGGGTGAGGACGGCAAGCGGCCATCCCGCCACCGGCAGCCGGCCCGTCCAGTTGGGGATGGCGGTGAGCGAAAACCCGGCCACGGCGGCAGCGGCGAACCCAAAGATCATCTCGTGGATATGCCAGGAGAGCGGGTCGAGCGGCCCGGTCAGCTCCACGCCCGCCAGCAGGTTGGCGAGCCACAGCCCGATTCCGGCAACGGCCTGGAGGCCGGCCAGCAGGAAGAAGGGGCGGAAGCCGTAGGAGAAAAGGACGCGGAACGGTCGGCGGTCGGTCATAGACACCCTCTGGCTGGAGCGGGGGGAGGTGCTGCGCGGGTGGGCAAGTTTCCGGTCAACCGGCCGGCTCCGGGGGCATCCCGCGCCGCTCGCGCATGCGGCGGGCAAGGCCGGCGAGATCGCTGCGTCGCAGCCGGCGGCGGCCCAGCGGGATCAGAATGGCATTGGCGTAGGCGAAATGCAGGCGCAGCGGCGTGACGAAGAGGGTGACCTGCATGGCAAGTCCGGCGATGGGCGCATCGGCCCGCCGGCCCGAAAGCGTGGCGGCCAACGCCTCTTCCAGGCCGGCCGGCATGGCGAGGCGGTCGAGCAGGGCTTCGATCCCGTCCTCCGGCTGGCAGCGACGGCGCATCAGGCCGTAGAGGTCGTCCTCCTCGTCGGCCCGGTGCAGCGGCAGTTCGCGCTCCAGGAAGTCCAGCAGGATGGCGGTCGCCGCGTCGGCCGTCTCCTGGCCGCTCGCCGCCGCTTCCAGGAGGCCGCACATCTCCTTCTGCCGCTGGTGTTCGGCCAGCAGGAAGTCGAGCGGCTGGTCCAGCAGCTCCGGCGGCACCGGGGCCGGGCGGATCGGCGGGGCGCTCACCCCGCCCTAGCCCACCTGTAGCGGTGCCGCGCCGGTGAAGGCAAAGCCTTCGATGCGGGCACGGCCTGCCAGGATGCGGATGTAGTGGGCGACGCCGCGGTTCCAGGTCTGCTCGGTGAGGTAGGCGGCGATGCGCCCCGCCACCAGCTCGAACGGGATCTGGCGGCCGCCTTCCCGCCGGTCCAGGCGCACCACGTGGTAGCCGTAGCGCGTCGGCACCGGCACCGGGCAGATCTGCCCCGGCTCCAGGGTGGCCAGGAAGGTCTCGAACTCCGGCAGTACCTGGCCGCGGCTCACCTGCCCGAGGCTGCCGCCCTCCTCGGCCGACGAGCAGGCCGAACGCTCGCGCGCCAGCCGCGGGAAGGCCGCGGGATCGTCCGTCAGGTCCGCGAGGGTGTCCGCCGCCTGCCGGTGCGCCCGGGCCCGTGCCGCGGTGTCGTCCGCGGCGGCGGGGAAGAAGATGTGCGCGGCCTCATAGACGGCCGGGCTGCAGAAGCGCCGGCGGTTGTTGTCGTAATAGCGGCGCAGCGAGGGTTCGTCGGGCTGCGGCACGGCGATCTCGCGGTCGAGCAGCGCGCGGATCAGCGCCTCCTCCTCGGTTTCCGCCCGGCCGGCGCCGAGTGCACGGGGGGCCGAAGCAATTCCTTGGCGCCGCGCTTCCTGAATCAGGATCTCGCGGATCACCAGGGCTTCGGCGGCGGCGTGGTGGGCCGCCTCCAGCGTTGCGGAGGGGTGGTGCTGCACCTCCGCGGCCACCGCGGCGTCGGGGATCTCGCAGTCGTTCACTTGGATGGCCATGCCCGGTCCCCCTGGCCGAAGTCAGCTCGGATACCGGCTGTCCACCGGGCTGCGGGTGCGCCGGCTGCGCACGATCTGCCAGCCGCGCCGGCCGACATAGCCGAACGGTGCCGACCAGATGTGGACCAGCCGGGTGAACGGGAAGATCAGGAACACCGTCAGGCCCAGGAAGATGTGCAGCTTCATCACCCAATGGGCGGCTTCGATCAGTTCGGCCGCCACGGGCTGGAAGGTGAACACGCCGGTCGCCCAGTTCATGAACAGCACCATCATGTGGCCGTCCATGTGCCCCAGCGACACCGGGATGGTGAGAATCCCCAGCACGAGCTGAAGCCACAGGATGATCAGGATGGCGTGGTCCATGGGCGCGCTGGTCTTGCGGATGCGCGCATCGAACAGGCGGCGGTGCAGCAGCAAGGTGGCGCCGATCAGGGCGAACACCGCCGCGGTGCCGCCCACCACGATGGCCGCAAGCTGCTTGAACGCGTGCTGCACGCCGAACGCGTCGAACACCTCCACCGGCGTCAGCAGGCCGACCAGATGGCCGACGAAGACCACCAGGATGCCGAGATGGAACAGGTTGCTGCCGAGCCGAAGCTGGCGGCGGCGCAGCAACTGGCTCGACCCGCTGCGCCAGGTGAACTGCTCGCGGTCGAAGCGGATCAGGCTGCCCACCAGGAAGACGGTCAGCGCGATATAGGGATAGATCCCGAAAAGGAAGCTGGTGAGGGCGTGGTCCATGGCTGCAACTCCCGGTCCGGCCCGCGCTCGGGCCGGGCCTTGTCAAAGGGTCATGCCGCGGTGGGTTCGGCGGGCGTGAGGGCGGCGGCGATGCGCGCCATGCGCTGGCAGGGCGCTTCGCCGTCCGGACTTCCGGGGCCAGGCGGGCCGAAGGAGACCACCTCCTCCTGCCAGTCGGCATCCAGCCGCTCGCCATCGTCGGGATCGTCGTCCGGCTGCTTCAGCAGCTCCGCCAGCGCCGCCAGATCGGGCTGTTCGGCCGACAGGGCTTCCAGCACCTGGAACACCGCGGCGTAGGGCGAGCCGCGGTCGGCCAACCGGCGGGCCAGCACGGCGACGATGTGGATGGGCTGGGCGAGCCTGCGGAATGCATCCTGGGGCGCCAGGCGCGACAGGTAGTCGAGAAACAGCGGCAGGTAGTCCGGCAGTTCCTTTTCCGCCACCTCCAGCCCTGCGTCTGCGTACATCGCCGTCAGGTCGACCAGCGCCTGGCCGCGGTCGCGGCCTTCGCCGTGCACGTGTTCGAACAGGTGCAGCGAGCGGCTGTTGGAGCGGTCGAATAGCCCCACATAGCGTTCTTCCAGGTCGAGCGGATCGCCCGTGGCCAGCTCCTCGAACAGGGGGGCGAGGGCAGCGCGCTGGCCGGCCGTCAGCAAGCCCTCGTCGTCCAGCACCGCCCGCAGTTCGCCCGACCGCACCGCATCCAGCAGCTCGGGCCCGGGATAGGTGAGAAGGGCCGCCAAGACCTTGAAGCTTTGCATCACTCCGCCTCCGTGGGGTTCTGCGACAGCTTGCGCGGCTTGCCGCCGGCAAAGCGCACGGGGCCGAACAGGTTGGTGTCGCTCTGGCCGCCGGAGCAGCCGTTGCCGAAGGAAAAGCCGCAGGTGCCGCGCAGGTGATAGGCGTCCTCCGCCGCTTCGCGATGGGTGGTCGGCACCACGAAGCGGTCTTCGTAGTTGGCGATCGCCATGGTGCGGTACATGTCCTCGATCTCGTTGCCGGTGAGGCCGACCGCTTCGGCGACGCTGTCGTCGATCACGCCGTCCACCGTCTTGGCCCGCATGAACTGGCGCATGGCCATCATGCGCTTGAGCCCCAGCACGATCGGCTGTTCCTTGCCGGCGGTGAGCAGGTTGGCCAGGTAGCGCACGGGGATACGCAGGCTGCCCACATCGGGCATGCCGTCGGCGAGCGCCAGGTGGCCGCTTTCCGCTGCCTGCTGCACCGGAGAGAGCGGCGGCACGTACCACACCATGGGCAGCGTGCGGTATTCCGGGTGGAGCGGGAAGGCGACCTTCCAGTCCATCGCCATCTTCCACACCGGCGACGCCTTGGCCGCGTCCAGCCACGCCTGGGGCACGCCATCGGCGAGCGCCTGGGCCTGCACGTCGGGATCGAAGGGGTCGAGGAAGACGCCGAGCTGGGCGTCGTACAGCTCCTGCGGATCGGCCGTCGATGCCGCCTGTTCGATGCGGTCGGCATCGTAGAGCAGCACGCCCAAGTACCGGATGCGCCCCACGCAGGTTTCCGAACACACCGTCGGCATGCCCGCTTCGATCCGCGGGTAGCAGAAGGTGCACTTCTCCGACTTGCCCGTCGACCAGTTGTAATAAATCTTCTTGTAGGGGCAGCCGGATACGCACATGCGCCAGCCACGGCACTTGTCCTGGTCAATGAGGACGATGCCGTCTTCTTCGCGCTTGTAGATGGCACCGGACGGGCAGGCGGCCACGCAGGTCGGGTTGAGGCAGTGTTCGCACAGCCGGGGCAGATACATCATGAAGGTGTTTTCAAACTGCCCGTAGACCGCCTTCTCCACGTCGGCGAAGTTGGTATCCGCCGACCGCTTGGAGAATTCGCCGCCAAGGATTTCCTCCCAGTTCGGGCCCCATTCCACCTTCTGCATGCGTTCGCCGGTGATGAGAGAGATCGGCCGCGCCGTGGGGGCGGCCTTCATGTCCGGCGCGTTGTGCAGGTGCTCGTAGTCGAAGGTGAATGGCTCGTAATAGTCGTCGATTTCCGGCAGGTCGGGGTTGGCGAAGATCTTCTCCAACGTCCGCCACTTGCCGCCCTGGCGCGGCTGGATCTCGCCGTTCTTCTTGCGCGTCCAGCCGCCGTTCCAGCGCTTCTGGTTCTCCCAGTCCTTGGGATAGCCGATGCCTGGCTTGGTCTCGACATTGTTGAACCAGGCGTATTCCACGCCGTCGCGGCTGGTCCAGACGTTCTTGCAGGTGACGGAGCAGGTGTGGCAGCCGATGCACTTGTCGAGGTTCAGCACCTTGCCGATCTGTGCCCTGATTTTCATGGTGTGATCTCCCTTCGCGCCCGTGTTTGGTCTGCTCCGGCCCTCGCCCCGCCCGGCCGCCCAAGCCATTGTCAAAATTGGGCGGCCGGGTGGGGGAGGGGGCCGGAACCGCCCCAGAAGCCGTGCCCGACGCTCTATTCGGCGGCCTTGGAGGGCGCGAACGCCCCGGGGTCGGACGGATTGCGCGGTGCCTGCACTTCGGCCTCGCTCAGCGGGTCCTCCAGCCAGTCGACGACCTTCATCTTGCGCACGACGATGAACTCGTCGCGGTTCGAGCCCACGGTGCCGTAGTAGTTGAAGCCGTAGGATTGCTGGGCGTAGCCGCCGATCATGTGGGTCGGCTTTACCGTGGCGCGGGTGACGGAGTTGTGGATGCCGCCGCGCGTGCCGGTGACTTCCGATCCCGGCACATTCAGGATCTTTTCCTGGGCGTGGTACATCATCACCATGCCCGGCTTGACCCGCTGGGACACCACCGCACGGGCCGTCAGCGCGCCGTTGTGGTTGTAGGCTTCGATCCAGTCGTTATCGGCGATGCCGGCCTTAGCGGCGTCCACCTCGCTCAGCCACACGATGGGGCCGCCGCGCGACAGGGTCTGCAGGATCAGGTTGTCGGTGTAGGTGGAGTGGATTCCCCATTTCTGGTGGGGCGTGATGAAGTTCAGCACGATGCCGGGGTTGCCGTTGTCGTCGACAGCCAGCTCTTCGGTGATGGTGCGGGTGTCGACCGGCGGCTTGTAGACGGCGAACTGCTCACCGAACGCGCGCATCCAGGCGTGGTCCTGGAAAAGCTGCTGGCGGCCCGTGAGCGTGCGCCAGGGGATCAGCTCGTGCACGTTGGTGTAGCCGGCGTTGTAGCTGACCTTTTCGCTCTCGATGCCCGACCAGGTGGGCGACGAGATGATCTTGCGCGGCTGGGCCTGGATGTCGCGGTAGTGCACATGGTCGTCCTGGCGCGGCCGGGCCAGGTGGGTGTGGTCAAGCCCGGTGATCTTGCCCAGCGCCTCCCACGATCTCACCGCCACATGGCCGTTGGTTTCCGGTGCGAGCGTCATGATGACCTCGCACGCGTCGATGTCGGTTTCGATGCGCGCCAGGCCCTTTGTCGGCCCCTCGTCGCGCACCACCCCGTTCAGCCGGCGCAGGTAGTCCACCTCGGCGTCGGTGTTCCAGGCGATACCCTTGCCGCCGTTGCCGAGCTGCTCCATCAGCGGGCCGAGTGCGGTGAAGCGCTTGTAGACATTGGGATAATCGCGCTCGATCACCTTGATCGCCGGCATGGTGCGGCCGGGGATGGGCGCGCACTCGCCGCGCTTCCAGTCCTTCACGTCCAGCGCCTGGGCCAGTTCGCCCGGCGTGTCGTGCAGGATGGGGACCAGCACGGTGTCCTTTTCCGTGCCCAGCACCTCCGGCGCCACTTCGGAGAACTTCCTGGCGATGGTCTTGTAGATGTCCCAGTCGGTGCGGCTTTCCCACACCGGGTCCACCGCCGCCGAAAGCGGGTGGATGAAGGGATGCATGTCGGACGTGTTGAGGTCGTTCTTCTCGTACCAGCTCGCCGTCGGCAGCACGATGTCGCTGTAAAGCCCGTTGGTGGACATGCGGAAGTCGAGCGTGACCAGCAGGTCGAGCTTGCCTTCCGGTGCGGGGTCGCGCCACGCCACCTCTTTCGGCTTCTGGCCACCCATCTCGCCCAGGTCCTTGCCATGGACGCCGTGGGTGGTGCCCAGCAGGTGCTTCAGGAAGTATTCGTGGCCCTTGCCGCTCGCCCCCAGCAGGTTGGAGCGCCAGACGAACAGGTTGCGCGGGTAGTTGACCGGGTTGTCGGGGTCCTCCGCGGCGAACGCCACCTCGCCCGATGTCAGGCCGGCGACCAGGTAGTCTTCCACCGACTGGCCGGCCGCTTCCGCCGCCTTGGCGATGCCCAGCGGGTTGCGGTCGAGCTGCGGGGCGGACGGCAGCCAGCCCATGCGTTCGGCCCGCACGTTGAAGTCGATCAGGCTGTTGTCGGTCCAGTCGCCCTTCGGTGCCAGCGGCGACAGGATGTCGGACACCGGCAAGCGTTCGTACCGCCACTGGTCGGTGTGGGCATACCAGAAGCTGGTGGAATTCATGTGCCGCGGCGGCCGCGCCCAATCCAGCGCGAAGGCCAGGTTGGTCCAGCCGGTCTGCGGGCGCAGCTTTTCCTGGCCCACATAGTGCGACCAGCCGCCACCCGACTGGCCGACGCAGCCGCACAGCACCAGCATGTTGATGATGCCGCGGTAGGTCATGTCCATGTGGTACCAGTGGTTCAACCCACCGCCGAGGATGACCATGGACTTGCCCTGGGTCTTGTCGGCGTTGTCGGCAAAGGCGCGGGCCACCTCCACCACATGGGCCGGCTTCACCCCGGTGATGCGCTGCTGCCAGGCCGGCGTGTAGGGCACGTCCTGATCGTAGCTGGCGGCCACGTTGGCGCCGCCCAAGCCGCGGTCGATGCCGTAATTGGCGATCATCAGGTCATAGACGGTGGCGACCTGGGCGGTGGTGCCATCGGCCAGGGTGACGGTGGTCACCGGCACATTGCGCTCCAGCACCTCGGCATGGTCGGTGCCGGTGAAGTGGTCGTGGTGGCGGCTGCCGAAATAGGGAAAGGCGACCGCGGCCACATCGTCCCGCGTGTCCAGCGAGGTCAGGCGCAGGCGCACAGCCTCGCCCGCCCCGTCCTTTTCCTCCAGGGACCACTTGCCCGGATCGCCCCAGCGGAAGCCGATGGATCCGCGAGGGGCGACCAGCCGGCCCGTCTCGTCGTAGGCGACGGTCTTCCAGTCGGGATTGTTGGTTTCCCCCATCCCGTCGGCCAAGTCGCCGGCGCGCAGCAACCGGCCCGCCACCAGGCGGCCGTCCTGCTCTTCCAGGCTCACCAGCATGGGCAGGTCGGTGTAGCGCCGCGCGTAGTCCTGGAAGTAGGCGCTCGGCCGTTCCAGGTGGAATTCCTTTAAGATGACGTGGCCGAGCGCCATGGCGAGTGCCGCGTCGGTGCCCTGCTTGGGGCTCAGCCACAGGTCACCGAACTTCGACGCTTCGGCATAGTCCGGGCTGACGACGACGGACTTCGCTCCCTTGTAGCGGACCTCCGTGTAGAAGTGGGCGTCGGGCGTGCGCGTCTGCGGCACGTTGGAGCCCCAGACCATAAGGAAGCTGGAATTGTACCAGTCGGCACTTTCCGGCACGTCGGTCTGCTCGCCCCAGGTCTGCGGCGAGGAGGGCGGCAGGTCGCAATACCAGTCGTAGAACGACATGCAGACGCCGCCGATCAGCGACAGGTAGCGGGTGCCGGCCGCGTAGGAGACCATGGACATGGCGGGGATGGGCGAGAAGCCGATCACCCGGTCCGGCCCGTAGCGCTTGATGGTGTAGGCGTTGGCGGCGGCGATCATCTCCGTCGCCTCGTCCCAGGTCGACCGCACGAAGCCGCCGAGCCCGCGGCGGGATTGGTAGCTGCGCACCCTGGCGGGGTCTTCCACGATGGCGGCCCAGGCGGCCACCGGCGTCATCGTCGCCCGCGCCTCGCGCCACAGCCGCACCAGCGCCTTGCGCACCATGGGGTACTTCAGGCGGTTGCCGGAATAGAGGTACCAGGAGTAGCTGGCGCCGCGCGAACAGCCCCGCGGCTCGTGGTTGGGCATGTCCGGCCGGGTGCGCGGATAGTCGGTCTGCTGGGTTTCCCAGGTGACGATCCCGCCCTTTACATGGATGCGCCAGCTACACGCGCCGGTGCAGTTCACCCCGTGGGTGGAGCGCACCACCCGGTCATGGGCCCAGCGGTTGCGGTAGCCGTCCTCCCACGCCCGGCTTTCGCTGGTGGTGATGCCGTGGCCGTCGGCGAAGGGCTCGCTCTTGCGGCGGAAGAAGGTCAGTCGGTCGATGAAGTGGCTCATGGTTCGTTCCCTCCCGGGGAAGGCGTCCTTGGGCGTGGGTCAGCAGCGGATCTCAGCGTTGCGGCGGACGTAGAACCACCAGGTCATCGCCAGGCAGAGGACGTAGAAGGCGATGAAGCCGATCAGTGCAGCCTCCGGCCCCCCGGTGAAATCGATGGAAGTCCCGTAGGCCTTGGGGATGAAGAAGGCGCCGTAGGCCGCGATGGCGGAGGTAAAGCCGATGGTGGCGGCACTTTCCTTTTCCGCCTGGCGCAGCTTCTGCTGGTCGTTGAGGTGGGGCATCAGATGCCCGACTTCGTTGCGGAAGATCACCGGGATCATCTGGAACGTGCTGGCATTGCCGACGCCGGTGGCGAAGAACAGCACCATGAACATGGCGAAGAAGCCCCAGAACGCGCCTGGCTGGTCCTTGATGCCGAGGAAGAACAGCACGCCCGCCACGGCCGCGATCATCACCAGGAAGGTGGCGAAGGTGACGCGGCCGCCGCCGAACTTGTCGGAAATCCAGCCCGTGGCGGCCCGGCTGAGCGCTCCCACCAGGGGGCCGAGAAAGACGTATTGCAGCGCGTTGGCGTCCGGGAACTGGGTGGTCGCCAGTAAGGGGAAGCCTGCCGAATAGCCGATGAAGGATCCGAAGGTGCCGGTGTAGAGCACGCACATGATCCAGTTGTGCCGGCGGCGGAAGATCACCGCCTGGTCGGCGAAGGAAGCGCGGGCGGACGCGATGTCGTTCATGCCGAACCACGCGGCGAGTGCCGCCAGTGCGATGAACGGGACCCAGATGAAGCCGGCGTTCTGCAGCCAGATCTGCCCGCCCGCGGACAGCGCCTGGGGCTCGCCGCCGATGGTTCCGAACACCCCGGCGGTGATGACCAGCGGCACGGTGAACTGCATCACCGACACGCCCGCATTGCCCAGCCCGGCATTGAGCGCCAGTGCATTGCCCTTGGACCGGCGGGGAAAGAAGAAGGAGATGTTGGCCATGGAGCTGGCGAAGTTGCCGCCGCCGTAGCCGCACAGCAGGGCAAGTGCCAGGAACGTCCAGTAGGATGTCGTCGGGTCCTGGACGGCAAAGCCGATGCCGATCGCCGGGATCAGCAGGGAGGCGGTGGAGAGTGCCGTCCAGCGTCGCCCGCCGAAGATCGGCACCATGAAGCTATAGAAGATGCGCAGCGTGGCGCCCGACAGGCCGGGCAGGGCCGCCAGCCAGAACAACTGGTTGGTGGTGTACTGGAAGCCGATCGCCGGCAGCTTGGCCACCACCACCGACCACACCATCCAGACCGAGAACGCCAGGAGCAGGGCGGGGATGGAGATCCACAGGTTGCGCTGGGCGATGGCGCGCCCGGTGGAGTGCCAGAAGGCCTCGTCGTCCGGCCGCCAGTCCTGCAACACCCGGCCCGTGCCGGGGTGAATGTCGGTGTTGTGCGTCATGGTTCTTATCCCATCGGATGGGGGCGGCCCCCCGGCCGCCGTTGTTGGCGTTGCGGCAGGTCGCTCAGTCTGCGCCGGCGGACTGGCGGGTGAGCCGGTCGGCGGCGACCTCCCGGTCCGCGGCGGCAGCGGCCGCGGAGCCGGCGGCCGTGCCGGTGACCGGCCGGTCCGGCACGTCGGAGAGGTAGCGCTCGTCGCGCAGGGCCGGGTGGCGGCGGCGCTCCATCCGCCGGATGGCCACGTGCATCCACACGAAGCTGACGGCGACGATGGCGAACAGCAGCATGAAGCTGATGGTCCAGACGCCCGTGAGGTCGTTGAGCATGCCGAAGACGATGGGCAGCACGAAGCCGCCGAGTCCGCCGATCATCCCCACCAGGCCGCCCACGGACCCCACATGCTCGGGGTAGTAGACGGGGATGTGCTTGTAGACGGCGGCCTTGCCCAGCGACATCACGAAGCCCAGCAGCACCGTCAGGGCCACGAACAGGGGCAGGCTGACGCCGAAGCTGAAGGCGATGGGGCCGTCGATGCCGTTCACCACGTAGCTCGTTTCCGGGTAGCTCATGACGAACAGGCAGAGCAGCGACACCGCGAAGGTGAGGTACATGATGGCGCGTGCCCCCCAGCGGTCGGACATCCAGCCGCCCAGCGCGCGGAAGATCGAGCCCGGCATGGAATAGGCCGCCGCCAGCATGCCGGCCGTCGCCAGCTCCAGCCCGTAGGCGCCGACGTAGAAGCGCGGCAGGTAGGAAGCCAGCGCCACGAAGCCGCCGAAGACGAAGAAGTAGTAGGTGGCGAAGCGCCAGACCTGAATGTTGCGCAAGGGCTCCATCTGCATCATGGCCGAGGCCGGGCGAGCCCTGGTCTTCTTGCGCCGGGCAGTCGCCGGATCTTCCTTCGACAGCACGAAGAACAGAACCGCCACCACCGCCAGGGCCACCGCGTAGAAGCGGGCGGTGCCTTCCCAGCCCATGGCGATCACCAGGAACGGCGCGCCGAAATTGGTCACCGCCGCGCCCACATTGCCGGCGCCGAAGATGCCGAGTGCCGTGCCCTGGTGGCGTTCCTCGAACCAGCGCGATGTGTAGGCGATGCCGATGATGAAGGAGCCGCCGGCCAGGCCGACGCCGAGCGCCGCCAGCAGGAACACCTCGTAGGTCTGCACCTCCGACAACAGCCAGCAGGCGCCGGCGGTGGCCAGCATCTGGATGGTGAACATGATGCGGCCGCCGTACTGCTCGGTGAGGACGCCCAGGAAGATGCGGCTGATGGAGCCCGTCAGCACCGGGGTGGCGACCAGGATGCCGAACTCGGTCTCGCTGAGACCCAGCTCTTCCTTGATGCGCACGCCGATGATGGAAAAGATCGTCCACACCGCGAAGCAGGCGGTAAACGCGATGGTCGAGAGACCGAGCGCTCGGTATTGATCCGGCCTTGAGACCCCATCCAGGTGGATCATTGCACATCCTCCATTGTCATCGCCTCTCCAGCCCCAGTTACTTCGCGCACTAGGGAGTTTGCTGTCAGACGATCGCCAGCGCGGTCTACTTTTCGCTAGTGATATGAGGCTTGATCTAAATCAATTTGTCGACACGACTTTGTGCAGTGCGATAATTTTTCGAAGGCGTCACGGATACGTTTGATCAACACTGCATGAGTATTTGCAATTCGCCTGAGTTCTATGTGACGTCTGTCACGGGCAGATTTGACAAATGTCAAATCTGAGGGCAGGCTCTGCAGTGATTGCCGCCAGCGGGGGTAGGCATGCGACGTGGAGAGGAATTCGAGCTGGTGCGCGCCTTGGCGCCCTTCTCGTCCATGTCCGAGCCGAGCTTCGAGAAGCTGGCGCGGCTCGCCTACCTGCAGACCTTTCCCATCGACGTCCGCCTGATCGAGCAGGGCCAGCCGGCCGACATGCTGCACGTGGTGGTGGATGGTGCCGTGGAACTGTTCGCCGAGCACGCCGAGCACCGCAGCGCTATTGCCCTGTTCCGGCCCGTCAGCGTGTTCATCCTGGCCGCGGTGGTGCGCGACCAGCCCTATCTGATGTCCGCCCGCACGGTGGATCCGAGCCAGCTTGTGCTGATTCCCTCCCAGCTCATCCAGGAGCTGCTGGGCGAGGACCACGCGTTTGCCCTGGCGATGATCAACGAGCTGGCCAAGGGCTTCCGCACCATGGTCACGTCAATCAAGAACTTGAAGCTGCGCGACGCCAACCAGCGCGTGGGCGCCTACCTGCTGGTGGAGCGCGAACGCCATGGCGAGGCCGACCGCTTCGCGCTGGCCCACGACAAGACGCTGGTGGCCTCGCTCTTGGGGATGACGCGGGAAAGCCTGTCGCGCGCCTTCAATGCGCTGCGCCAGCACGGCGTGCGGGTGCGCGGCCGCGAGGTGATCTTCGACGATCCTGTGAAGGTGGCGGCCTTCGCCCACCCCGACCCGCTGATCGACCACCCCAACTGACCGCCCATCCGGCCGGCCTGGCGCCGGTCGCCCATGAGCAGGAGAGGAGAGCCGCCATGTCTTCCGACCTTCCCGCCGCCGCCCACCGTGTCGGTGCCGACTATCCCGAGGTGTGGGACGCCTTCACCGCGCTCGGCAAAGCCTGCGGCGAGGCCGGCCCCTTGGATGCGCGGACCCGCCACCTGGTGAAGCTGGCGATCGCGCTGGCCGGGCGCAGCGAGGGGGCCACCCACTCCCATGTGCGCCGGGCGCTGGGCGATGGCGTACCGGTGGAGGAACTGCGCCACGTGGCGCTGCTGGCCGCCCCCACGCTGGGGCTGCAGGCGGCCGTCGCCGGGCTGACCTGGATCGACGACATCGCTAGGGCGGAAGCCGCCAAGGCGTAGCCGCACGGCGGGTCGCTCAACCGGCCGGTACGCCCGCGCCAACCAGGTCGCGGACCCGGGCGCCAGCGCTGCTCGCCGTCGCCAGATGCGCGCCCAGCCGCAGACCCCAGGCGTAGATGGTGAGCGCCGGGTTCACGCGGCTGGACCGTGGCAGCACGCTGCCGTCGCCGACGTAGAGACCCGCCATGCCGTGCACCTTGCCGTCGGCGTCGACCACGCTTTCCGTCGGATCGGAACCGGTGACGAGGCTACCCAGCGCATGGGCGCTGCCGGCCAGTCCGGCATAGCGGTCGACCCCCGCCAGTCCTGCCCGCAGCAGCCGGCGGGAAAAATCGGAGATGGCGGCGGCGTGCTCGGCCTTCGCCGGGGGCAGGCGGTCGAGGTCGTAGTCGGCCGTCGGCGTGCCGTCCTCGCCGCCGCCGGAAACGATGCGGTTGGCCGGGCTCGACCCGTCCTCGGTGGTGACGAAGAAACCGATGGCGCGCGCCCCGATGGCGTTGGCGAAGAACTTCGGTACCGCCCGCGGAAGCTGCGTCGCCAGGATTTCCCCGTCGAGCCAGCCCAGGCACTGCACGCTGGTGTGCGGGTAGCGCTCGTTGAGGAAGATGGCGGTCTTGCGCAGCACGTCGTTGTGGGAGAACGGCGAGAACGCCACCAGGGCACTATTGATGTGCAGCTTGAAATTGGCGCCGACCAGCGGGGCCGACGGCAGGAGTTCGCCGAGCCCCGTCGCCGACAGGTGGTCCTGCAGGATGCGCGGCGACGTCATGGCGCCGGCCGCCAGCACGACGGTGTCGGCGCGGTAGTAGCTGCCGTCGCGGCAGATCACGCCCTCGACGATCTCCGGCGATCCGGGGCGGTGCATCAGCCCGATCACCTTGCGCCGCGCCATCAGCGTGAAGTTCGGCAGGTGGGCGATGGCGTCGAGCAGGTTGCGTTCGGCATCGGCCTTGTAGCCGGCCACCGAGGCGTAGCCGTCGAAATGCTTGGCTTCCGTCTCGTCGGTCAGGATCTCCGGCTTCAGGCCGAGGGGCAGGGCTTCCGACCGCCAGCCGGTCTGGGGCTGGGTGACGCGGTCCACCAGCCGCTGCAGTTCCGGCTCATTGGCGAAACGGTTCACGTGGAGCAGGCGCTCGGCCTCGTCGTAATAGGGCGCCAGAACGTCGAGGCCGAAGGGCCAGGCCAGGCACTGGTGGGCAGGGTCGGCCGCGAACTCATGGGCAGCGAAGCGCAGCAGGGCGGCGCCGTACCACTTGGTCTTGCCGCCGACATTGTAGAATTCCTCGGGCACCAGGGTGCCGCCCTTGCCGTCCCGCCAGGGTTCCTTGTTCTTGAAGCGGCCCTGGGCGAACACCTGCTTCACGTCGAGCGTGCTGCCGTCAGACGGCAGGTGCCGGCCTTTTTCCAGCATCAGCACCCGCTTGCCGGCGCGCGCCAGCCGGTAGGCCGTGGCGGCGCCACCGGCGCCGGAACCGACGATGACGACATCGTAGCGATCGGTCGACATGGGCGTGATCCTCAGCTTTGCGGGGGGTCGGGTTGGTGCTGGCAGTAGCCGCACCGGAAGATGCAGCGGATGTGCAGCGGGTGGTCGAGCTTGCAGCACGTGACCGGGGCTGCGAGGACGAAGCGCCACAGTGCGGCGGCCGCGAGCATCCCGCCCAAGGGGCCGGCGACGTACACCCAGAACCGGTCGAACAGCATGGCCGGCAGGGCCGATGCCAGGCTGCGGGCGGGGTTGAGGCTCATCCCGGAATAGGGGGCCTCGACGGTGATGAAGACGACGAGCAGCAGCCCGGCGCACAGGCCGGTCGCCCGCATGAAGCGCCGGGAATTGCCCACCGCCAGCACCGTCAGCATGAGCACGAAGGCGATGGCGGTCTCCGCCGCCAGGGCGGCGATGGCGCCATGCGGCCCCACTTGGGTTGCCACGTAGGTCACCGGCGGATCGGCGAAGGCCGGGCCCAGCGCCAGCAGCACGGCGAGCACGCCCAGCGTTCCCCCGATGGTCTGGGCCAGCACGTAGAACAGCGCGTCGGCGCTGGCGATCTTGCCCAGCCACCAGAAGGTCAGCGTGAGGGCGGGGTTGAGATGGGCGCCCGAACGCTGGCCGAAGGGCGAGTAGATGATGAGGACCGCCGTTAGACCCATCAGCACGCCCATCAGGGCGCGCCGCGGCACGCCGTCCGCCACCAGGCCCTCCAGCGGCGATCCGGGGGCCCACAGCAGGGTGGCGAACACGCCGGCGGACACCATGAAGAGGCCGAGGCCGGCGGCCTCGATCAGGTATTCCGGCCAGTGCGCGCGCAGCGCCATGCCGAGCCTGCCGGGCGGCGTCTCGTCCATGGCCACGCTTGGCTGGATGCCCATGGCTAGCCCCCCGCCTCGAAGCCGGGATAGAGCGTCATGCCGCCATCGACATAGAGGGTGGTGCCGGTGACGTAGTCGGACTCGTCCGACGCCAGCCAGACGACGGCGTTGGCGATGTCGTCCGGCTCGCCGATGCGCTTGTAGGGGATCAGTCGCATCAGCGCCGCGTAGGCTTCCGGCGTCTCCCATGCGTCGGTGTTGATGGGCGTACGGATGGCGCCGGGGCTGACCGCGTTGACGCGGATGCGGTGGGGTGCGACCTCCTGGGCCAGGCTCTGCATCAGCATGGCGACGCCACCCTTCGACGCCGCGTAGTTCACATGCCCCGCCCAGGGGATGCGGTCGTGCACCGAACTCATGCAGATGATCTTGCCGGCGGCACGGGAGATCTCCCGGCGGATGCCGCGCTGTTTGAATTCGCGGATGGCCGCCCGGCAGCACAGGAACTGGCCGGTGAGGTTGACGCCGAGCACGGTGTTCCAGGCGGCGAGCGTCATCCGCTCGAAGGCGGCATCGCGCTGCAGCCCGGCATTGGCGACCAGGATGTCGATGGTGCCGAAGGTCGCGAAGATATGCTCGTACATGGCCTCCACGTCTTCCTCGCGGCTGACGTCGGCCTGAACGGCCATCGCCTGTACGCCGTGGCTGCGGATCTCCTCGGCCACCGCCTCGGCCGCTTCGGGACCGGCGACATAGTTGACGACGACATCGGCGCCGGCTTCGCCGAGGGCCACGGCGACGGCCTTGCCGATGCCGGAATTGGCCCCCGTCACGAGGGCCTGCTGACCTTCCAGCAGGCGCCTGCGGGGAAGCGGGGATGGCGCCGGATCGGCTGCCTGGAACGCTGTGTCCATCGAAGGTCTCCTTGGGCTGTCGGAATGGGGATGGCGGGGACGGATCAGCGGCATTCCAGCCCGCCCGGCTGGAGGAGCGCTGCGATCAGTCCGGTCCAGCCGGTCTGGTGCGAGGCACCGACGCCGCGGCCGTTGTCACCGTGGAAGTATTCGTAGAACAGCAGGTGGTCGCGGAAATGCGGGTCGCGCTGCTGCTTCTCGTTGGCGCCGAACACGGGGCGGCGGCCTTGCGCGTCCTTCAAAAAGATCCGCGCCAGGCGCTCGCCCAGGGTGTCGGCGATCTGTTCAAGCGTCAGGTAGGTGCCGGAACCGGTGGGGCATTCCACCAGGAAGTCATCGCCGTAGTAGTGGTGGAACTTCCGCAAGGATTCGATCAGCAGGTAGTTGACCGGAAACCAGATCGGCCCGCGCCAGTTGGAATTGCCGCCGAACAGTCCGCTGTCGGATTCCGCCGGCTGGTAGCGGACGGTGAGACGCTGGCCGTGGACGTCGAACAGGTAAGGCTGACGGTCGTGCACCTTCGACAGCGCCCGCACGCCGAAGTCCGAGAGGAACTCCGCTTCGTCCACCATGCGGCGGACCAGGCATTTCATGCGGTGGCCGCGCAGCAACGACAGCAGCCGCCGTTCGCCCCGCCCGGGGTGTTGCCAGTGCGAGACCAGCTCCGCCACCTGGGGGCGGTTCTTCAGGTACCAGTGCAGGCGCTGGCGGAAACCGGGCAGCTCGTCCAGGAGTTCCGGCTCCAGGGTTTCCACCGCGAACAGCGGGATCAGCCCCACCATCGAGCGGACCTTGAGGGGCACCGTGGCGCCGTCGGGCAGGCTCAGCACGTCGTAGAAGAACCCGTCGGCGTCGTCCCACAGGGAGATGCCGCGGCCGCCGATGTTGGTCATGGCTTCGGCGATGGCGAGGAAGTGCTCGAAGTATTTCGTCGCGATGTCTTCGTAGACGTGGTTGTGGCGCGCCAGTTCCAGCGCGATGCGCATGAGGTTCAGTGCGTACATCGCCATCCAGGCGGTGCCGTCGGCCTGGTTGATGAAGCCGCCGGTCGGCAGCGGGGCCGAACGGTCGAACACGCCGATATTGTCGAGCCCGAGGAAGCCGCCCTGGAAGACGTTGCGGCCCTCGGCGTCCTTGCGGTTCACCCACCAGGTGAAGTTGAGGCTGAGCTTGTGGAGGATGCGCTCCAGGAAGGCGAGATCGCCGGCATCGCCGCGCTGTTGGCGGTCGATCTGGAACACCCGCCAGCTCGCCCAGGCGTGCACCGGCGGATTGACATCGCCGAAATTCCATTCGTAGGCGGGAAGCTGGCCGTTGGGGTGCATGTACCATTCGCGCGTGAGCAGGATGAGCTGCTGCTTGGCGAACTCCGCATCCACCATGGCCAAGGGCAGGCAGTGGAAGGCCAGGTCCCAGGCGGCGTACCACGGGTATTCCCACGTGTCCGGCATCGAGATGATGTCGGCGTTGTTCAAGTGGCGCCATTCGGTGTTGCGGCCATGACGGCGCCCGGCCGGCGGCGGCACCTGGGTGGCGTCGCCCTCCAGCCAGGCAGGGATGTCGATGTGGAAATACTGTTTGGACCAGATCATCCCGGCAAACGCCTGGCGCTGCACGGCGCGGGCATCGGCATCGGCGACGGCGGACTGGATGTCGGCGTAGAAGGCATCGGCGTCCGCCCGGCGCTGGGCGACCACGGTGTCGAAATCGGCGAAGGGCGCACCGGTGCCGCCGGCCGTGAGGCGCAGCCGCAGGGTGACGGACGCGCGGGCCGGCACCTCCAGCCGGTAGCAGGCACCGGCCTTGGTGCCGGAGCGGGAGGGATCGACGGCACCCGCATCGCCGGCGATCAGATAGTCGTGGAAGCCGTCCTTGAAGGGGCCCGGCGCGTCCTGCCCCCACAGGCGGCGCGTGTTGCTGTCGTTTTCGGTGAACAGCAGCTCCGGCGCGCCGTCGCAGTGGAGGCGGTAGCTGCCGAACACCCGGCTGTCGATGCCCACGGTGGCATCGCCCACGGCGCGCAGCCGCGGTTTGCCCGCCCCCTGACGCCACGCCCAGGTGTTGCGGAACCAGAGCTGCGGGATCACGTGGAGGGCCGCCGCGTCCGGCCCACGGTTGGCCACCGTGATCTGCATGAGGATGTCTTCGGGGCCGGCCTTGGCGTATTCGACGACCACGTCGAAATACCGGTCCGCGTCGAAGATGCCGGTATCCAGCAGCTCGAACTCGGGATCGTGGAAACCGCGCCGGCCGTTCTCTTCCACCAGCCAGGCGTAGGGGAACTGCGCCTGGGGGTACTTGTAGAGGAACTTGAGGTAGCTGTGGGTGGGGGTGGCGTCGAGGTAGTAGTAGAGCTCCTTGACGTCCTCGGCGTGGTTGCCCTCGCCGTTGGTGAGGCCGTAGAGGCGCTCCTTCAAGATGGCATCGCGGCCGTTCCACAGCGCCAGGGCGAGGCAGAGGCGCTGCTGGTCGTCGCTGATGCCGGCCAGCCCGTCCTCGCCCCAGCGATAGGCCCGCGACCGTGCCTGTTCGTGGCTGAAATCGTCCCAGGCATCGCCGCCGGGGCTGTAATCCTCGCGCACCGTGCCCCACTGCCGTTCCGCCAGGTAGGGGCCCCAGAATTTCCAGCGGCCCTCGCCTGCCGCATCCTCAAGCAGGCGCTTGCGTTCGGCCGTCAGTCCTTCGGGTGCCATGGTCCATTCCGCCGGCGGCACGCTTTCCAGCAGCAGGGTCATCGTCCGTCCTCCCCTCGATCGCCCCGTGCCGGCGCGGGGCCGGCGATACCGTCATGGGTAGCGGAGGGGGTGGGGGCTGCGGAAATGCCGCTCAGGCCCGGAATCGATGCCGCGAAGGCATGGTGCCGGCGGGTCCGGGCCCCGCACACACGAAGAGCGCCGCAGCCTGGGCTTGCGGCGCTCCTGCGCAGGTCGTGACGGCTGAAGACCCGTTGCGGCTGGCCCTCGCCATGGCCCTCGCCATGGCCTTCAGGCGCGGGCGAACCGCGGATCCACCAGGATACGGCGCAGCAGGGGCAGGATCTCGTGGCGGCGGATCGCCAGGATGATCAGCGAGAACACCCACACCGTGCAGGCTTCCTTAAAGAGGGTGCCGCCGTCGTTGTAGGGGTCGATGCCGAGTGGTGTGAACACGTGCAGGCAGATCGCCCCGCTCATCGTCCCCAGCGCCATCGCGGCCCCGGCCACCTGCAGGCCCGGCACGAACAGGAGGATGCTGGCCAGCAGCTCCACGCCGCCGGTGAAGTTGCGGAAATAGGGCTCCACCCAGTCCACGCCCGCCCAGTCCTCGATGGTCTGGAACAAGGCACTGCGCGGCGCGAACTTGAAGGGCAGGTAGTAGAGGAAGACGTAGGCGATGAAGACGGCAAGCACATAGGGGAAGATCAGGCCGACGGCGCGGATGGCCGGGTTGGCCTGCCCGCTGACCGGCCGCGCCGTCGTGCGGATCAGATTTGCGATCATCTTGGTCGCTCCAGTTGGTGGCGGCCGCCGCAGGGGCTGCGCCGAAGGTGTCATGACAGCTTCGGGCGGAAGACCCGTTGCCGACCTCCGCATGCTGGGGCCGCCGTGCCACCGGTGGAATTGCTGCTTGCCTATGATTTCGATGCCCGCTGGGAATGATCGGCGGCACGCGGGCGCATATCAGCGGCGAAGTTTCGACTGTGGAAATGTCGATCTTGAGCTATTTTGATGTTGGCTGGATTTCGGCGGTCTGGCGGGCAGGTACACCCATGGAAATGCACCAGATTCGCTATTTCCTCGCGGTGGCCGAAACGCTCAACTTCACCCGCGCCGCCGAGCGCTGCAACGTCACCCAGCCGGCGCTGACCCGGGCGATCCAGAAGCTGGAGGACGAATTCGGCGGCCTGCTGTTCCGCCGCGAACGCCAGCTCACCCACCTCACCGACTTGGGCCGGCTGGTGAAGCCGCAGCTCGACCGGATCTGGCAGGACACCGAAGCCACCAAGTCGACGGCGCGAAACTTCCTGAAGCTGGAAGACGCGCCGCTCAATATCGGGCTGATGTGCACCATCGGGCCGATGCGCGGGATCGGCTTCCTCAACGATTTCCGCACCGCGAACCCCGGCATCGAGGTGACCCTGCTGGAAGGCGTGCCGGCCAAGCTGGCCGAGCTGCTGACCGAAGGCGCCATCGACGTGGCGGTGATGGCGCAGGCCGACGACTTCAGCGACCAGTTCAACGTGCATCCGCTCTACCGCGAGCACTTCACCATCGCCTTTCCGCCCGGCCACCGCTTCGCCGCGGCCAACGCCGTGCAGTACCGCGACATCCACGGCGAAACCTACCTGCGCCGGCTCAACTGCGAATACTGGGACCATCTGCGCAGCATCAGCATGAGCATGGGCGTGCAAGTGCGCGTGGCCTACCGCAGCGAGCGGGAGGACTGGATCCAGACCATGGTGATGGCCGGCATGGGGATCTGTTTCCTGCCGGAGTTTTCCGTGCTGCTGCCCGGGTTGCAGACGCGCCGCGTGATCGATCCGGAGGTGACCCGCGACGTTTCACTGGTCACCGTACCGGGGCGCCGCTTCTCCCCCGCCGTCGCCACCTTCGTTCGCGCCATCAAGGCCTACGGCTGGCGAAGCTGAAACGGCGCCACTGCGCCGGCCGGCGGGTGCCGCCCGGTGCAGCACGGGCACGAAGTCACCGCACCCCTGGCGTAGCTCTTCGCACATACACGGGCATGTCGTTCGTTGTCGGGTCGCGTATCCGGGGCCCTGCACCCCGCCCGAACAGCTCCGAATACCCTGAAAATGCTCCCGTTCGGTGTCTTTCGTGCTGACACCTGGAGCTGCCGGGCATATTAGACGTCGCCATGTTGTGGGCACATACAGTCGATGGAAAATCCCAGACAGCATGGGAACCATTGAACGATCACCTGAGGGCCGTGGGCGCCCGTTGTGGGCGGTTCGCCGGCAAATTCGGTGCAGCGGAGTTCGGCGAGATCGCGGGACGGCTGCACGACCTGGGCAAGGCGAAAGCGGCGTTCCAACGCTACCTTGAGGGCGGCTTGGCCGAGCCCCACGCCGCAGAGGGCGCCAAGGCGGCCGTCGCGATTTTTGGCGAGGGCCTGGGCCGCATGCTCGCCTTTGCCATCGCCGGGCACCATGCCGGACTGGCCAACGGGGTGATCGACGGCGGCGGGCTGACCTGCCTGGAAAAGCGGCTGGACCAGGCTGTGGATCTGACCGATGACGCGCGGTCGTTGCAGCTTCCTGCGGTGCGGTCCAAACCGCCGGCGCTGGTGGGGCCGGACGCCTTCGCCGTTCAGTTCTTCATCCGCATGCTGTTTTCCTGCCTGGTCGATGCTGACCGGCTGGAGACCGAAGCCTTCTACGCCCGGGTCAAGGGCGACCCGGTGGAGCGCGGCTGGCCCGGCGCGCTGGCCACGCTGAAGGACCGGCTGGACGCGCACCTGGCCACCCTGGGCGGGACGGGTGCCGTCAACGCCGTGCGGGCGGAGGTGCAGGCCGCCTGCCGGGACGCGGCAAAGCAGAAGACCGGCCTGTTTTCCCTGACCGTGCCCACGGGCGGCGGCAAGACCCTGTCGTCGCTGGCCTTCGCGCTGGACCATGCGGTGGAAAACAAGCTCGACCGCGTGGTCTACGTCATCCCCTACACCTCGATCATCGACCAGACGGCCAAGGTGTTCCGCGACGCGCTGGGCGACACGGAAAACGACATCGTGCTGGAACACCACAGCGCGTTCGACTGGGACGGGCCGGCAAAGGATCGGGAGAAGGACGACGAAGGCCAGGACGGCCTGAAGAAACTCCGCCTCGCGGCGGAAAACTGGGACCGACCCATCGTCGTCACCACCGCGGTGCAGTTTTTCGAAAGCCTGTTCAGCAACCGGCCGTCGCGCTGCCGCAAGCTGCACAACCTGGCGCGGTCGGTGGTGGTGCTGGACGAGGCGCAGACCCTCCCCTTGCCGGTGTTGCGGCCGTGCCTGGCGGCGTTGACGGAACTGGCACGGGGCTACGGATCGAGCGTGGTGCTGTGCACCGCCACCCAGCCGGCAGTGCGGGCAAAGGACGGGTTCACGGCGCCCGAAGCCCTGGAGGAGGTGCGGGAAATCGCGCCCGACCCGCCACGCCTTTACCGCACCTTGAAGCGGGTGCGGGTGGAGCAGGCCGGGGAGGTGGGGGACGCGGATCTGGTCCAAGCGCTGGCCGGGACCGAGCAGATCCTGATGATCGTCAACAGCCGCACCCATGCCCGCGCCTTGGCGGTGGCTGCCCAAGGCGCCGAGGCCGAAGGCGTGCGCCTGCTGACAACGGCGCTGACGGCGGCCGACCGTCGCGCAATCCTGGAAGAGATCCGCTGCGATCTGACCGCCAAGCGCCCGGTGCGGCTGGTCGCGACATCGCTCATCGAAGCCGGGGTGGACATCAGCTTTCCGGTGGTGTGGCGGGCCCTGGCGGGGGTGGACTCCCTGGCCCAGGCGGCGGGACGCTGCAACCGGGAAAACGAGCTGGGGGCCGACGGCGGCCGCGTGGTGGTGTTTGCGCCGGAGGACGGGCACCCGCCCCCGCTCAATCTGAAACGCTTTGCAGAGGTGGCGGGGCGGGTCTTGGGCGAGCACCAGGACCCGCTGACGCTGGAGGCGGTGAAGGCCTATTTCGGTGGGGTCTATTGGCGCGCGCAGGCCGATCAGCTCGATGCGCTGATGGTCGGCGAACCGCACCGCGCCAAACGGGGCGTGCTGCGCGCCATCCACACCGGCAAGGGCGGCCATAGCTATCCCTTCGCCGATATCGGTGCAGCCTTCCGGCTGATCGAAGACACCCAGGCGCCGATCATCATTCCGGCCAGCAAGCACCTGCCGCGCAACGCGCCGGCCGATCTGCTGCGGGCATTGGAGGTCGCCGAACGGCCAGGCGGGCTCGCCCGCAGGCTCCAACCCTATCTGGTCCAGGTCCCGCGCAAGACGCGCACGGATCTGTGCAACGCCGGCGCGGCCGTGGCGGTGCAGCCGGACAGGTTCGGCGACCAGTTCGTCAAGCTGGTGGACGCCACCCGCTACGACCCCGCGCTGGGTCTGGATTGGGCCGAGCCGGAGTTGCGCGGCATCGGCCAGGATATCTGTTGAAGGGGAGGGAGATGTCCCACGGCATCACGTTAAAGGTCTGGGGGGAGTACGCCTGCTTCACCCGGCCGGAGATGAAGGTGGAGCGGGTCAGCTACGATGTACTGACGCCGTCGGCCGCCCGCGGCATCCTCGATGCCATCCACTGGAAGCCCGCCATAAGCTGGGTGGTGGATCGCGTCCACGTGCTGAACCCCATCCGCTTCCAGACCATCCGGCGCAACGAGGTCGGCTCCAAGATCTCCGAACGGGTGGCCCGCACCGCCATGGCGCGCGGCGACCTGTCCGGTCTGCATCTGGTCGTCGATGAGGACCGCCAACAGCGCGCCACCGTGGCGCTGCGCGACGTCGCCTATGTGATCGAAGCCCATTTCGTGCTGACGAAGAAGGCGGAGGCGGACGACACGCCTGCCAAGCACCTGTCCATGGCCCTCCGGCGGGCGGAAAAGGGCCAGTGCTTCCACCGGCCCTGCCTCGGCGTGCGGGAATTTGCGGCCGATTTCGAGCTGGTCACCGGCCCCATCCCGAAAACCTCGATCCCCGAGGGCGAGCGCACCCGCGACCTCGGCTGGATGCTCTACGACATCGACTATGCCGATGGCATGACGGCCAAGTTCTTTCGCGCCCAGATGACCGATGGCGTCATCGACCTGACGGGCGTGCGGCCGGAAGGACTGGCGTCATGACCGTGTTGACGGCGTTGGCCGGCCTCTACGACCGCCTGGCAGAGAAAGGGGAGGTGGCCGCCCCCGGCTATGCCCCCGCCAAGATTTCCTTCGAACTGGTGCTGTCGCCGGATGGCGAACCGCTGGAGCTGGCGGATATCCGGGACATCTCGGGCAAGAAAGCCCAACCCCGCGAACTGGAAGCTCCAGCATTGGAAGGAGCCCGCGCCGCAGGCATCAAGCCCATGTTTTTATGGGACAAGACTGCCTACGCATTGGGCGTCGTCAACGTGGCGGGCAAGGGCGCGGCACCTGAACCAGGGCAGGGCAGGCGCACTGCGGACGAGCACGCGGCCTTCGTCCAGGTCCACAAGCAGCTTCTGGCGGGCACCGATGATCCCGGCCTGCTGGCTCTGCTGGCGTTCCTCGACCTCTGGCAGCCGGAGATGTTTGCCGCGCGCGGCTTCCCCTTGGACGCGCTGGACCAGAACATCGTCTTCCGGCTGAAGGGCGAATACCGCCACCTGCACGATCGCCCGGCGGCCCGCACCATTTGGGGCGCGGCGGATGGCGGCGAGGACCAGGACGGCATGTGCCTGGTGACGGGGCAAGCCGCACCGCTTGCCCGCCTGCACCCCATGCTGCGCGGCGTGCCGGGGGCGCAATCTTCAGGGGCGTCTCTGGTTTCGTTCAATCTCTCGGCATTCGAATCCTACGGACACTCGCAAGGGGCCAATGCACCGGTCTCCAAGGCGGCCAGCTTCGCCTACACCACCGCGCTCAACTGGTTGCTGACCAACCAGACCGCCCGAATGGCCGACACCAGCACGCCGGTGGAGGTGGAGGACCAAACGGCCCCCGGCGGGCGTCGGCGGCTCTACCTGGCCGACACCACCGTGGTGTTCTGGGCCGATGCCAGCGGCGTCGGAGAAGCAGCGGCCGCGGCGGCGGAAGACGCCCTGTTCTCCTTCCTCAGCCCGCCCGACGACGCATCGGAAGCGCTGAAGATCCGCGCCGTGCTGGAGGATATCCTCCGCGGCCGGCCGCTGCAGGACGCCGATCCCCACCTCGACCGCGCCACTCGCATGTATCTGCTGGGCCTCGCCCCCAACGCCGCCCGGCTGGCGGTACGGTTCTGGCTGGTCGACAGCTTCGGCAATCTGGCCCGCCACGCCGCCCAGCATTGGGAAGACCTGAACATCGACCCGCCCGACCGGCGCGGCCCCCCGCGGCCGAAATGGCTGGTGGAGGAAACCGCACTCCAGGGCAAGTCCGACAACGTGTCTCCGCGGCTGGGCGGCGAGGTGATGCGCGCCATCCTGACCGGCCAGCCCTACCCCCGCACCTTGCTGTCGGGCGTCGTCCAGCGGGTCCGCGCCGATGGCGAGATCAACGGGCGCCGGGCCGCCATCTGCAAGGCCGTCGTCAACCGCGCCCAGCGTTTCAACACCGAACAGGAGGACGTTCCCGTGGCCCTGGACCGCCAAAACACCAACCCTGCCTACCGGCTGGGGCGTCTGTTCGCCATGCTGGAAAGCGCCCAGTCCGCAGCACTGCCGGGGCTGAACGCCACCATCAAGGACCGCTATTTCGCAGCCGCCTGCGCCACACCGCGCCGCGTGTTCCCGCTGCTCAACAAGAACGCCGTCCACCACCTGGCCCAGTTGCGCAAGACCGACAAGGGCGGGCTGGCCCACTGGATGGAAACCGAGATCGCGGAGATCTGGGCGGGGCTCAACGACGACCTGCCCAGCGCCTGCCGCCTGGAAGAACAGGGCCGCTTCATCGCCGGCTACTACCACCAGCGCTACACGAAGAAGAACGCTGCCGGTGAGGCGACGCCGGAGGCGACCGAGAGCGAAACCAGCATCGATTTTGAGGGGGAGAACTGACCCATGCCGGCCGTCGGAAACCGCTATGACTTCGTCTATTTCTTCGATGTTGCCAACGGCAACCCCAATGGCGACCCCGATGCTGGCAACCTGCCGCGCATGGACCCGGAAACCAGCCAGGGTCTGGTGTCGGACGTCGCGCTCAAGCGCAAGATCCGCAATTACGTGGCGGACGCCAGGCCGGGCGTCACGGGCTTTGAGATCTACATGGCCGAACGCGCCGTGCTGAACCGCCAGCACGCGCGGGCCTATGAAGCCGAAAAGCTGGAACAAACCCCGAAGAAGCTGCCCAAGAAGGAGGAGGAGGCGCACCGCCTGACCGCCTGGATGTGTGCCAATTTCTTCGACATCCGCACTTTCGGTGCCGTGATGACCACCGAAGTGAACTGCGGCCAGGTGCGCGGGCCGGTGCAGCTCACCTTCGCCCGCTCGGCCGAACCCATCATGCCCATCGAGGTCTCCATCACCCGGTCGTCGGTCACCAACGAAAAGGACGTGGACCGGGAACGCACCATGGGCCGCAAGCACATCGTGCCCTACGGCCTCTACCGTGCCCACGGCTTCATCAACGCCAAGCTGGCCGAGCGCACCGGGTTTTCCGAAGCCGATCTGGATCTCGTCTGGCAGGCGCTGAAGGACATGTTCGAGCTGGACCGCTCGGCCGCCCGCGGGGAAATGGCGGGCCGCAAGCTGATCGCCTTCCGCCACGACAGTGCCTTAGGCAATGCCCCCGCCCACAAACTGTTCGAGAAAATCCGCGTCGACCGGGTTGACGGCGACGACAGATTGCCCGCCGGCGCCAAGCGCACCGACAACTGGCCGCCGGCCCGGGCGTTCTCGGACTACGAGATCGTGTTCGACGACGCCGATCTGCCAACCGGCGTGACGGCCTTGGAGCTGATCTGACCCATGGACAGGGGGGCGGCACCTCTGCAGTCCGGCCAGGGGGAGGAGGACGACCTGATCCCCCTGTCCGCCCTGCAGCATTGGCTGTTCTGCCCGCGCCAATGTGCGCTGATCCACGTCGAGCAAATGTGGGCGGAAAACCGCTTCACCGCGGAAGGCCGCCTGCTGCACGACCGCGCACACACGCCCAAGGCCGAACGCCGGCGCGGCGTGCGCACGCTGACGGCGGTGCCCCTCCGCTCCCTCGCCCTGGGGGTTACCGGTGTGGCCGATGTGGTGGAACTGCGCAGCGGCCGGCCCTATCCGGTGGAATACAAGCGCGGCAAGCCCAAGGCCCACCGGGCGGACGAGGTGCAACTGTGCGCCCAGGCGCTGTGCCTGGAGGAAATGTTCGGCGTCGCCGTGCCCGAAGGGGCGCTGTTTTACGGCGAACCGCGCCGCCACACGCCGGTGGCGATCGACGACGACCTGAGGGCCTTGACCCGCCAGGTCGCCGCGGAGGCGCGGGCGGCTCTGGCGGCCGGCCGCACACCCGCCGCCCAGTACGAAAAGCGCAAATGCAGCGCCTGCTCGCTGATCGATGCCTGCCGGCCGAAGGCGACCGCCACCCCCAATGCCGCGGCCTGGTTGCGCCGCGCCATCGCCGGAGCGACGGAGGAATGAAGCGCCTCCTCAACACCCTTTACGTGACCAAGGAAGATGCCTGGCTGCACAAGGACGGCACCAATGTGGTGGTGGATGCCGGCGACGCCGAACTCGGCCGTGCCCCCATCCACATGCTGGGCGCCATCGTCTGTTTCGGCCGCATCGGTGCCTCGCCGGCGCTGCTGGGCCATTGTGCCGACCACGGCGTGGCGGTGACGTTTCTTACCCCCGAAGGCCGCTTCCTCGCCCGGATGGAGGGGCCGCACACGGGCAACGTCCTGCTGCGCCGCGCCCAGCATCGTGCCAGCGCCGAACGCGCAGCCGCGCTGCCGGTGGCGCGCGCCGTGGTGGCCGCCAAGCTCGCCAACCAGCGCCAGGTGCTGCAACGTGCGCTGCGCGACCACGGGGCCGATGGGGAAATCGAGGCGGCGTCGCGCCGCCTCGCCAACGCCGCGCGCCGCGCCCTGGTGACGGAGGATTTCGACCAGGTGCAAGGATTGGAGGGAGACGGTGCCAATGCCTACTTCTCCGTCTTCCGCCGGCTGATCCGCCGCGACGAGCCGGAACTGACCTTTCGCGGCCGCTCCCGCCGTCCGCCGCTCGATGCGCCGAACGCCCTGCTGTCCTTCCTCTATACCCTGCTTGCCAGCGATTGCCGGGCTGCGGCCGAAACCGTCGGTCTCGACCCCCAGATGGGATTTCTGCACCGCGATCGGCCGGGTCGCGCAGGTCTGGCGTTGGATCTGATGGAGGAGTTCCGCGCGCCGATTGCCGACCGGCTGATGCTTACGCTGTTCAATCGTGGCCAGCTCGGCCCCAAGGATTTCCGCTTTGTCGACGGCGGGGCCGTGCTGCTGGCCGACGACGCGCGCAAGACGGTGCTGGCCGCCTATCAGACGCGAAAGCGCCAGGAAATCCGCCATCCCTTCCTGGGGGAAACGATTCATCTGGGGCTCGCCCCGCACATCCAGGCGCAGTTGCTGACGCGCCATCTCCGTGGCGACCTGGATGCCTATCCGGCCTTTGTCTGGAGCTGATCCGAAGGGACCGGAGATCGACGATGCTGGTGCTGGTGACCTATGATGTGAGCACGGAGGACGCGGCCGGGCGCCGCCGGCTGCGCCGCGTCGCCAGGGCCTGCCTGGACCACGGCCAGCGCGTTCAGTTCTCGGTGTTCGAGTGCGAGGTGGATCCGGCGCAATGGGCGGTATTGCGGGCGCGCCTGGTGGGGGAAATCGACCCCGGCAGCGACAGTCTGCGCTTCTATTTTCTGGGGGCCAATTGGCGCCGCCGGGTGGAGCATGTGGGGGCTAGGCCGGCGACCGACTTCGATGCCCCGCTGATCTTGTGAGCACGTCGTCCCGACACCCTGCGCACCACTCCGCCCCGGTGCCTCCGCCCGCTCCGGCATCCCCAAATCCCCGTCCGGTCCGCCATGACCGCACGGATAGGGTCGGGGTCACGGGCCGCGGACGGCCCCGCGAACCCCAAGCGTCCGGCCCTCTGCCCGCACGTTCGCGGATGGCGGAACCCGTTGAAAAGACGAGAGATGTCGAAGATAGTCCAAGGGGAGGCCGGTCTGTCTTGCGATCCCCGCCACAGGTTCGCGGAAACCTGCCGGTTTTCCGTTGTTGGACAAGTGTATAGAGTGTGAAGGACGCCCCCCACGCGGGGGTGCGGATTGAAACTCGTTCCGGCCGGTACTGACATCACTGCCCTAACGACGCCCCCCACGCGGGGGTGCGGATTGAAACGCTCGGGTCCGCTTATGAGGTTGGCGAGCCCTTGACGCCCCCCACGCGGGGGTGCGGATTGAAACTTGGAGCTATGCCCTGCTGAGACCGTCGCTGCGGGACGCCCCCCACGCGGGGGTGCGGATTGAAACCTGGTTACCCTTCCAGCCCACTCCAGGGCCTGCGGGACGCCCCCCACGCGGGGGTGCGGATTGAAACAAAATGTCACACAAGGGCCACCGCCCCCAAAGAGGACGCCCCCCACGCGGGGGTGCGGATTGAAACCCTGCTGTCCGCGGTTTCCGAGCTGCTCGCCAGGGACGCCCCCCACGCGGGGGTGCGGATTGAAACGTCAAGCTGTCCCGGCACGGCCTCCGGGCGCTCCGACGCCCCCCACGCGGGGGTGCGGATTGAAACAGGATAACTCGCCGCGCGGCCTCAGAGAAGTAGTCGACGCCCCCCACGCGGGGGTGCGGATTGAAACCAGACAGCGCGGTCATGCCGCGGCCGATCCGGAGGACGCCCCCCACGCGGGGGTGCGGATTGAAACAGCTCGACGGCCAGCGCCCGCAGTTTTCGGTACGCGACGCCCCCCACGCGGGGGTGCGGATTGAAACATCACATTCTCCCTCGGTTACGAGGTGCGCTGAGACGCCCCCCACGCGGGGGTGCGGATTGAAACTGTCGGCCTCCCTGGCCACCGTGACGGCCGCGTTGACGCCCCCCACGCGGGGGTGCGGATTGAAACTGGTCGATGAATACGACAGCGGCTGGTGCCGCGAGGACGCCCCCCACGCGGGGGTGCGGATTGAAACGACAGCGATTGGATGCGTCCGCGCGCCAATTAACGACGCCCCCCACGCGGGGGTGCGGATTGAAACCGCAGCGACTGTCGCAACTGATCAAGGCTGGCCGGACGCCCCCCACGCGGGGGTGCGGATTGAAACAGTTCGTCGACAGTGGCCATGGTGTCTCCGTCAGGACGCCCCCCACGCGGGGGTGCGGATTGAAACGTGGGCCAGCACCTGGTCGGCCGCGGTTACGGCGGGACGCCCCCCACGCGGGGGTGCGGATTGAAACTCCGTGCCTCGGCAATCTTCGCCTGCAAAATGGCGACGCCCCCCACGCGGGGGTGCGGATTGAAACAGCATCGGCACGGTGGTGCCGTCCCCCCGCCGCGACGCCCCCCACGCGGGGGTGCGGATTGAAACACGGCCGCGTCGTGTGCCTCCTGCGCACCGCCCAAGACGCCCCCCACGCGGGGGTGCGGATTGAAACCCAAATTAGATCGGCATCTTCGACGGATTCGATTGACGCCCCCCACGCGGGGGTGCGGATTGAAACAGCTGATCGGCCTGTCAGGCGACGAACTGCTGGTGACGCCCCCCACGCGGGGGTGCGGATTGAAACGGCGGTTTTCCGGGCATGGCCAAGGTTCGTTAGGGACGCCCCCCACGCGGGGGTGCGGATTGAAACTGTCCGCCAATCGTAAATGGGATAAGCGTTAAAAAGGACGCCCCCCACGCGGGGGTGCGGATTGAAACAGCATCGGCACGGTGGTGCCGTCCCCCCGCCGCGACGCCCCCCACGCGGGGGTGCGGATTGAAACAGCCGGCAAGTCAGCCGCCATCGGCAGCGGCCATGACGCCCCCCACGCGGGGGTGCGGATTGAAACTGCGGGCGCTGCGGCATATGCGGCGGCGCCGCGGCCGACGCCCCCCACGCGGGGGTGCGGATTGAAACCTGGGCTGCCAAGTGCAATAGGACGGTGCTGTCGACGCCCCCCACGCGGGGGTGCGGATTGAAACACCTTGCCGCGATCGGGCGAAGTGGCCGCCACGACGCCCCCCACGCGGGGGTGCGGATTGAAACGATGGATGCAGGATAACGCGCCGATGGAGGCGCGACGCCCCCCACGCGGGGGTGCGGATTGAAACAGGAGGCCATTAAGCAGGACCGGGCGCGCGAACCGACGCCCCCCACGCGGGGGTGCGGATTGAAACCCTTAATTTGGCGCCTAGCTCCACTCGGTCCAGATGACGCCCCCCACGCGGGGGTGCGGATTGAAACAATGCAATGCGCTGAACATCGATCCCAATATCTTGACGCCCCCCACGCGGGGGTGCGGATTGAAACCCCAACGCGGCCGGTGGTGCGCAGTCCCGATGGTCGGCGACGCCCCCCACGCGGGGGTGCGGATTGAAACCTGGGTGCCCGTTGCCAGCGTGTGCAGGGCCGCGACGCCCCCCACGCGGGGGTGCGGATTGAAACCACCCCCTGGCGCAGCTCGTCACTGTCCGGCTGGGACGCCCCCCACGCGGGGGTGCGGATTGAAACGTCGGTCATGTAGTTGGCATCGATCGCCACCCGGTGACGCCCCCCACGCGGGGGTGCGGATTGAAACGGCGGCTGTGGCCGCGATGTCGTAGGCGCTGGTGGACGCCCCCCACGCGGGGGTGCGGATTGAAACTTGGCGACGGTCTGTACGTAGTTGCTCAGTGCCGACGCCCCCCACGCGGGGGTGCGGATTGAAACACCCTGCTCGGCAAGCGCCGGGCGCAGGCCGAGGGACGCCCCCCACGCGGGGGTGCGGATTGAAACAAGATCGGTACGCCGCTCTTGGAAGACAATTGCCGACGCCCCCCACGCGGGGGTGCGGATTGAAACTCCGAAGCGTGGGAAGCGGTATGATGCTCCACCGGACGCCCCCCACGCGGGGGTGCGGATTGAAACTGGCCGCCCACCAGTCCGCCGAGCACCCCGCCGAGACGCCCCCCACGCGGGGGTGCGGATTGAAACGTGATCGCCGACGGTGCCACCGACTTCGCGGCCGACGCCCCCCACGCGGGGGTGCGGATTGAAACTCCGGTGTCAGGTCGGCAATCAAGGTACTGCCGAAGACGCCCCCCACGCGGGGGTGCGGATTGAAACGTCGCCTCCATCGAAAACGACGACCCGACCACTGGACGCCCCCCACGCGGGGGTGCGGATTGAAACAGCGAATCGTCGTCGGCAAACCGCACCACGCAATCGACGCCCCCCACGCGGGGGTGCGGATTGAAACTGGTCGATGAATACGACAGCGGCTGGTGCCGCGAGGACGCCCCCCACGCGGGGGTGCGGATTGAAACCCCAGCTTGAAGCCAAGCAGATCCTGCAGCGAACGACGCCCCCCACGCGGGGGTGCGGATTGAAACACCACCGGAGCGGCGTTGGACCCCACCTGCAGGTGACGCCCCCCACGCGGGGGTGCGGATTGAAACGGCGTAGCCGGGGATGGCGTCGATCAGATCGGCCAGACGCCCCCCACGCGGGGGTGCGGATTGAAACACCGGCGCGTCGATCATGGTGGTGGCGCCGCCGCCGACGCCCCCCACGCGGGGGTGCGGATTGAAACCTCTCCCAGGCCTTCTATCAGAAGTACGTGATGCGACGCCCCCCACGCGGGGGTGCGGATTGAAACCTCGACTGTCAAATTGTGCCTACCCAAAACGCTGACGCCCCCCACGGGGGTGCGGATTGAAACCTTTAAACCATACGTAATTGCTGTTTTTGACGGCGAGGACGCCCCCACGCGGGGTGCGGATTGAAACTCCGCCCCGGTCACGCCGAGCTGTCCGGCCGCCTGACGCCCCCGCGCGGGGTGCGGATTGAAACCCTGAGAATCCATTCTTCGACCAAGAATATGCATGACGCCCCACGCGGGGTGCGGATTGAAACATCCGTAATCGCCACACTCATATTGAAACCACGGAGACGCCCCCACGCGGGGGTGCGGATTGAAACTCTCGCGAAATGAAAGAACGCGCGAATATTGTCAGGACGCCCCCACGCGGGGGTGCGGATTGAAACCCAATGAGATTCTAAATATCTCCTCTGATGATCCATTGGACGCCCCCCACGCGGGGGTGCGGATTGAAACATACCGTGTGATGGATGCGCCTAGGTCCTCCATATGACGCCCCCCACGCGGGGGTGCGGATTGAAACCGCCCCAGCTCGCGCAGGGACAGTTCGACGGCGCCGACGCCCCCCACGCGGGGGTGCGGATTGAAACGTGAACAAGCTCGGCGGGCGCGCGAAGACCAAGCGACGCCCCCCACGCGGGGGTGCGGATTGAAACCACCGCATGGTGCGGCCCGACAACACGGGGCCAATGACGCCCCCCACGCGGGGGTGCGGATTGAAACATCGACATCCGCCGCCCGCCTCGCCCCATTGGCTGGACGCCCCCCACGCGGGGGTGCGGATTGAAACGCTTTTTGTTTGGGTAAAGCTCAACCCCTTACACGACGCCCCCCACGCGGGGGTGCGGATTGAAACGAGATCGAGCATCAGCCGCTTGACCCAGACGTCCGACGCCCCCCACGCGGGGGTGCGGATTGAAACCGCGCGCTCTATTTGCGCTCCGGCCTCACCCAGGGACGCCCCCCACGCGGGGGTGCGGATTGAAACGGCCGATGGTGGCGCGCCAACCGGCATCGCCGCCGACGCCCCCCACGCGGGGGTGCGGATTGAAACTACCGAGGCAGCCCATTGCGTCGGCTCCGTCGCGACGCCCCCCACGCGGGGGTGCGGATTGAAACCGGCTGCCCGGCAAGGTTGAACACGCCAAGCGGGACGCCCCCCACGCGGGGGTGCGGATTGAAACATGTCCCCCGCCATGCCGCCCCTGTTGCTGAGCTGGACGCCCCCCACGCGGGGGTGCGGATTGAAACCAGTTTTTGGGCACCGGTCTGGTCGCTGCGCGTCAGGACGCCCCCCACGCGGGGGTGCGGATTGAAACAGCCACCCCCATGACGCGCTGCAATACGTGGCGCGACGCCCCCCACGCGGGGGTGCGGATTGAAACCGCCACGTTACCGGGCTGCGGGTGCGGCGGGCGCCGACGCCCCCCACGCGGGGGTGCGGATTGAAACCGGCTGACCGCGCGTCAGGCCGTGCAGAAATGGGGGACGCCCCCCACGCGGGGGTGCGGATTGAAACCACACATAGCGGTTGACGAACGGCCACGTTCGGTGACGCCCCCCACGCGGGGGTGCGGATTGAAACCCATCAACTGCCCCCCAGCAGCTTGCTGGCGCGGGTGACGCCCCCCACGCGGGGGTGCGGATTGAAACCGCCGCGGCGGTGGGCCACACCCAAGGCACCCTGGACGCCCCCCACGCGGGGGTGCGGATTGAAACATCCATGTGTGCCACAGTAGTCCCGCCCCTGCGGGGACGCCCCCCACGCGGGGGTGCGGATTGAAACCCGCAGAAGACGAAGATCCGTCCGGAAGACCTGCGACGCCCCCCACGCGGGGGTGCGGATTGAAACTCCCCGCACCAGTTCTGGTAGACCATGTACAGATCGGACGCCCCCCACGCGGGGGTGCGGATTGAAACTTCCCCTTGCCCAGCCACACGCCCATGATCTGCGCGGACGCCCCCCACGCGGGGGTGCGGATTGAAACCTGGTGCCGGCGCGCCGGAATGAACCCCGCCCGCGACGCCCCCCACGCGGGGGTGCGGATTGAAACGATCTCCCCCAAGGCGCCGATGTAGCGCTCCGCCCCGACGCCCCCCACGCGGGGGTGCGGATTGAAACCGCCAGCAGCTCGTGCGGCTCGCAACCCAGGGCTGGACGCCCCCCACGCGGGGGTGCGGATTGAAACCGCCAGGTGGGCGACAGCCGCTCCGAAAGCCGGCGACGCCCCCCACGCGGGGGTGCGGATTGAAACACGGCTGGGCAGCCGCGCGCCGGTGGGACGCCGGACGCCCCCCACGCGGGGGTGCGGATTGAAACCCTTATTCGTTGTTGCGCGACGGAGCCGACGCAATGACGCCCCCCACGCGGGGGTGCGGATTGAAACCCGTTGCGCTCTGCGCAATAGTCCTGCGATGGAGACGCCCCCCACGCGGGGGTGCGGATTGAAACGGAGAGGCGGCCATGGCTCAGGCGGCCTCGGGAGACGCCCCCCACGCGGGGGTGCGGATTGAAACCCACGCAGAGACTCGGACCACCGAATGCGCCACGACGCCCCCCACGCGGGGGTGCGGATTGAAACCCGCGGTGTGGTCTGCCGGCGTGGTAGCAGAGCGGACGCCCCCCACGCGGGGGTGCGGATTGAAACAGGTCAACAACGCGCCGACGGGCCGCGGCCGTCCGACGCCCCCCACGCGGGGGTGCGGATTGAAACCAGGCGGGTCTCGATGGCCCCGCGAACGTCCAGGTCGACGCCCCCCACGCGGGGGTGCGGATTGAAACTTCCGCGACACCTTGATCACGGCCCTGGAGAGCTAGACGCCCCCCACGCGGGGGTGCGGATTGAAACCACATTGGCCAAGATGCCCGCCTCGACCGCCGACGACGCCCCCCACGCGGGGGTGCGGATTGAAACCGCGCCAGGGCATCTACCCGGCGGCTTTCGTGCTGGACGCCCCCCACGCGGGGGTGCGGATTGAAACGGCATGCCGGACGCCGGGGTGGTAGGCGAGCGACGGACGCCCCCCACGCGGGGGTGCGGATTGAAACGCCCTCCCGGCCAGAGCCCATAGCTGACGCTGAAGACGCCCCCCACGCGGGGGTGCGGATTGAAACAATCAAATTGATTTCGTCGATCGATAGAATGTGCATGACGCCCCCCACGCGGGGGTGCGGATTGAAACCGTCCCCGGCCGCGCTGAAATCGGTTCCGACGCGGGACGCCCCCCACGCGGGGGTGCGGATTGAAACGCCGATCCGGGCACGCTGCACCAGGAAGTACAAGAGACGCCCCCCACGCGGGGGTGCGGATTGAAACTCCAGAGGATGTCAGAAATCTTCTTGGGGCTACCAGGACGCCCCCCACGCGGGGGTGCGGATTGAAACGCGGATCGGGTGTGGCGACAGCAGATGGAAGCGCGACGCCCCCCACGCGGGGGTGCGGATTGAAACCCGCGGAAACCGCGCAATCCCTGCGCGAGGATGTGACGCCCCCCACGCGGGGGTGCGGATTGAAACATGCACATACGCCGCCATGTTCTTAACGTCCGTGGACGCCCCCCACGCGGGGGTGCGGATTGAAACAACGGGATAGTCGTACGGCCCGATGCGGATCGGGACGCCCCCCACGCGGGGGTGCGGATTGAAACTCCGCTCGCGAGCCGGTCCTCTCGCGCCACCCCAGGACGCCCCCCACGCGGGGGTGCGGATTGAAACATCCGCCCGTCGTAGGCGCCGCGGGCCTTCAGCGCCGACGCCCCCCACGCGGGGGTGCGGATTGAAACCTTGCGATACTGGCGCAGCGCCTCGATGCCGTCGGACGCCCCCCACGCGGGGGTGCGGATTGAAACTGCAACGCCTTGGCGTAGTGCGGCAGGGCCTCGCGACGCCCCCCACGCGGGGGTGCGGATTGAAACTCGGCTTCTGGTCAGCGTCTGCTGCCTGTGCCAGGACGCCCCCCACGCGGGGGTGCGGATTGAAACAGCAATAGCGCGCCGTCGATAACCGCCCGCTGTATGACGCCCCCCACGCGGGGGTGCGGATTGAAACGAGATGCTGGGGCCGGCCATCCAGGTGCGCCCGGGACGCCCCCCACGCGGGGGTGCGGATTGAAACTGGTTCTCGGTCTGCATGCCGGCCTTCAGGCGGGACGCCCCCCACGCGGGGGTGCGGATTGAAACGTTGGGTAGCGGCGCCAGCCCGTCGTAGGGCTCAGACGCCCCCCACGCGGGGGTGCGGATTGAAACCGCCTTGTGGTCGCGCAGCAGGCTGTAGATGGCGACGCCCCCCACGCGGGGGTGCGGATTGAAACCAACCATGCGGGTCCATGGTCAGGAAGGCGTTGAGACGCCCCCCACGCGGGGGTGCGGATTGAAACTGCAAGCTCGCCCACATCCGCCCAGGTTAGGCGGGACGCCCCCCACGCGGGGGTGCGGATTGAAACTTCTGCGCCGCGGCATGGCCCTGATGCGCCTGGTGACGCCCCCCACGCGGGGGTGCGGATTGAAACTCCGCCCGGTCCTCGTAGCGAATGCCGCCCTCTGGACGCCCCCCACGCGGGGGTGCGGATTGAAACGTCCCATGGTGGCTCGCGACAATCGTCACACTCAGGACGCCCCCCACGCGGGGGTGCGGATTGAAACCCCACGGAGGGTGAGGCTCGGGACTATGCCTCCGACGCCCCCCACGCGGGGGTGCGGATTGAAACTCCGTTGATGGCCCCGAGAACCATCGCGCGGCGGGACGCCCCCCACGCGGGGGTGCGGATTGAAACTGCCGATAGGCCCTAGTCCAGGCGGATAGCCGCTGACGCCCCCCACGCGGGGGTGCGGATTGAAACAGCCACTCAGCGTGCGCCCTAAGGGCGCTCTCAATGGACGCCCCCCACGCGGGGGTGCGGATTGAAACCCCGCACGAGCCCGCCGCCGATGCACAGAATAGCGGACGCCCCCCACGCGGGGGTGCGGATTGAAACAGCAACACCAACCGTGCGACGGTGCCGGCGTCCCCGACGCCCCCCACGCGGGGGTGCGGATTGAAACAAGTTGCGCCCGCCGCCTCGGGCGACATCATCCAGGGACGCCCCCCACGCGGGGGTGCGGATTGAAACAGACTATTGATATAGTTGTTGCTCTGAATTCCAAAGGACGCCCCCCACGCGGGGGTGCGGATTGAAACTTGTGCGTGCCCGATGCGCCCAACGCCGAGGGCGGGGACGCCCCCCACGCGGGGGTGCGGATTGAAACGTCAAAGAGCCGCTGGAACTTAGCGATGCCGAGGTGGACGCCCCCCACGCGGGAGTGCGGATTGAAACAGGCCCCTCTTCCCCCACCACCGCAAAGCCGCGAGGACGCCCCCCACGCGGGGGTGCGGATTGAAACAGCCACACGCTGCCCAGCGTGTTGCCGATGGTGGGACGCCCCCCACGCGGGGGTGCGGATTGAAACACGATCTGGGCGGTGCGACCGATCAGGCGTCGGCCGACGCCCCCCACGCGGGGGTGCGGATTGAAACATGGTCGGGCCGTGGCGGTGATGGCGGGTGTAAGTGGACGCCCCCCACGCGGGGGTGCGGATTGAAACGGGCTATGAGCCGCTGCCTGCGCTGCGCCGACAGGACGCCCCCCACGCGGGGGTGCGGATTGAAACACGGTGGCGCTGCAAAGGCTGATTGCGGCCGAAGGACGCCCCCCACGCGGGGGTGCGGATTGAAACGGGCCCGTGCCCATCGTGCTCGGCCGCCGCCGGGGACGCCCCCCACGCGGGGGTGCGGATTGAAACCGTTATAACTATATAATGAGAAACTCTCGGAAAGAGACGCCCCCCACGCGGGGGTGCGGATTGAAACAGCACCGCTTCCTGCGCTTCCTCTGCGGCGGCGGGACGCCCCCCACGCGGGGGTGCGGATTGAAACTACTAACTTGAAGTCATACAACACGATAGCATTAGACGCCCCCCACGCGGGGGTGCGGATTGAAACACAGTGAACACGTACTCACTTCCATCTGGTTCCAGACGCCCCCCACGCGGGGGTGCGGATTGAAACTTGGGTAAATTGCCGGAGGCTTGCGCTGTCTGCCGACGCCCCCCACGCGGGGGTGCGGATTGAAACGACTTGAGTTGGTGCACAGCAGGCCATCGCATTCGCACCGCGGCACGCTGGAAAACGGTGACCTTCCGCAAGTGGGGTCCCCATCATGCCAACAATAATGCCAACAGAGACGATGGCCTGACGCCTTGGACTCCGTCTTCACAAGGCGGCGGCAAGCTGCGCCGACATCGCTTCGGCCTGCTGCAGAACGTTTTGAACGGCGGCATCCTGAAGGTCGGGCGGATAGCCATAGGTCCGCAGGATGCGCTTCACATGCCGCCGGATGTTGGCCCGCGCCGAGCTGCGATGCATCCAGTCGACGGTGACATTCGCCTTGATCGACTTCAGCAACTCGTGGGCGATCACCCAAAGGCTCGCATCGCCCATCAGGTCGCGTGCGCTCTCGTTGTCGGCCAGGGCATCGTAGAAGGCGATCTCTTCACGGCTCAGGCCGGACTCAGCGCCGCGCCTGCGGGCTTGCTGGATGTCCTTGGCCAGCGCCAGCAGCTCTTCCAGCACCTGTACCGTCGTCAAGGCGTTGGTGTGGTAGCGCCCGATCGCTGCTTCCAGGCGGTCGGAGAAGGCCTTCGCCTGGGTAACGTTCTGCCTGGACTGGGATCGCACCTCGCCATTGATCAGCTTGCGCAGCGCTTCAAGCGCCAAGTTCTTCCTCTCCATCTGGCGAACTTCGGCGAGGAATTCGTCCGACAGGATGGAGATGTCCGGTGTTTCCAGACCGGCCGCCTTCAGGATGTCGATGATCTCCGTCGACACCACGGCCCGGCTGATCACCTGTTGGATCGCCAATTCGCGTTCCACTGAGCTTAGCCCACCGCTTGAAGTGCCTTTGCCCAGCGCGGCACGGACCGCCTGGAAGAAGCCGACTTCGTCGCGGATCGCGCGCGCCTCATCGCTCGCCGCCGCCAGGGCAAACGCCTTGGTGAGCGCCAGCACCCCATCGGCAAAGCGCCGGTGCGCCCGCTTCTTCGTCTCGTCCGTCGTTTCCTGGGCGGCGGCTTCCTGCTGGAGGGTCAGCACCCAGTCAATGGCGCCGGCCATGATCACGAGGCGCCGCTGTGCCGTGGCACCGGGGGCGAGGGCGGGGCGGTAGTCGAAGCCGTCGGACGCACCGGGCCGGAACATGTCCCGGACGATCTCATATTTCTCCTGCAACACCCTGATGGCTTCGGACTCGTCGATGCCGGTCTGCTCACGATCGCCGCTGGCGTAGTCGCCCAAGGCGTTTTTCAGGTTCTGGGCGATGCCGATGTAGTCGACGATCAGCCCGGCCGGCTTGTCCCGGAACACCCGGTTGACCCGGGCGATCGCCTGCATCAGCCCGTGCCCGCGCATGGGCTTGTCGATGTACATGGTGTGCAGCGACGGCACGTCGAAGCCGGTCAGCCACATGTCGCGCACGATGACGATTTTCAGCGAGTCGTCCGCCGTCTTGAAGCGTTTGGCCAGTTCTTCGCGCCGCGCCTTGGGCTTTTTGCCGATATGTGGCTGCAGCGCTGCCGGATCGGTCGGCCCGCCGGTGATGACGACCTTGAGGGTGCCCGCCTTGTCGTCGTCGCTGTGCCAATCCGGCCGCAGGGCGACGAGCGCGTCATACAGTGCCGCACAGATCCGCCGGCTCATGCACACGATCATGGCTTTGCCGTCGAGTGCCGCGAACCGCGCCTCCACATGCGCCACCAGATCCTGCGCGATCAGCGCCAGGCGCTGTTCGGTGCCGACGACGGCTTCGATGCGGGAGAACTGGCGGTTGAGCCGTTCTTCTTCGCCTTCCGCGCAATCTTCCGTCAGCGCGGCGATGTCCGCATCGATCTTCGGCTTCTCGTCGTCCGGCAGTTCGATGCGGGCGAGCCGGCTTTCGTAGTAGATCGGCACCGTCGCCCCGTCTTCGACCGCGCGGGCGATGTCGTAGATGTCGATGTATTCGCCGAACACGGCCGGCGTGTTGACATCGCCATGCTCAATCGGCGTTCCTGTAAAGCCGATGAAGGACGCGTGGGGCAGCGCATCGCGCATGTATTTCGCAAAGCCATAGGAGATGTCGCCGGTGGCACGGGCGACCTTTGCCTTCATGCCGTACTGGCTGCGGTGGGCCTCGTCGGCGATGACCACAACATTCCGCCGATCGGTCAGCGCCGGCACGGCGGCCTCGCCCTCCATGGGCTGGAACTTCTGCAGGGTGGTGAAGATCACTCCGCCGGACGGGCGGTCGAGCAGGGCGCGCAAATGGTCCCGGCTTTCCGCCTGCTGCGGGGTCTGGCGCAGCAGGTCGCGGCACAGGGAGAAGGTGGCGAACAACTGGTCGTCCAGGTCGTTGCGGTCGGTCAGCACAACCAGGGTCGGGTTGGCCATGGCCGGATGCTTGATGATCTTGCCGGCGTAGAAGGCCATCAGCAGGCTCTTGCCGGAACCCTGGGTGTGCCAGATCACGCCGACACGCCGATCGCCCGCCGGAGCCGTGGCATCGAGCGTGCGGGCAACCGCCCGGCGCACCGCGTGGAACTGGTGATAGCCGGCCAGGATCTTGACCAGGCCGTTCGCCCCCTCGCCGAACACGATGAAGTCGCGCACCAGCTCCAGCAGGCAGCACTTGTCGAACACCCCCTTTAGAAGGGTTTCCAGCTCCGGCTTGCCCTTGGGCGCCAGGTCCTCGCCGTCGATGGTGCGCCACGGCATGAAGCGTTCCCGGTCCGCGGTCAGCGAGCCGATGCGCGCCGCCAAACCGTCGGAGATAATGAGGGCGGCGTTGCTGCGGAACAGCGCGGGGATGTGGGATCTGTAGGTTTGGAGCTGGTTGAAGGCGGCATCGAGCGTGGCGTGCTCGTCGCCGGCATTCTTCAATTCGATGACGGCGATCGGCATTCCGTTGAGGAACACCACCACATCGGCGCGGCGGGTGACCCCGGCTTCGATCACGGTGAACTGGTTGACGGCGAGCCAGTCGTTGGCATCCGGGTCCTCGAAGTCGACCAAACGCACGTGGTCGCCCTTGATGACCCCGTCTTCGCCGTAGAACTCCACCGGCACGCCGCCGGTGATCAGGCCGTGCAGGCGCCGGTTTTCTTCAATCAGCCCTGGGAATTCCGTGTGGAACAGGCGGCGCAGCGCATCGGCGCGCGCTTCTTCGGGGATGGACGGGTTCAGCCGGGCGACGGCCTCAGCCAGCCTGCCGGACAGAACCACGTCACCGTAACTGTCGCGTTCAGCGGCGGGCGCGTCGGGGGCTATGGCGGGGCCGTGCAGAATTCCGAACCCCAATTCGCCCAGCCAGTGGAGGGCGGCGTCTTCGACATCGGATTCGGCGATCACCGGCATGGCCGTCTCTCCCCGGCTTGTGGATCACCGATGCACGACAAACGCCGTTGTGGCTCATGAATCGGCTTTTGTGATCCACAAACTGGTTTGTGTGTCATGGACGCACCTCAAATCACCTGCTCGCCTTCGACGATCAACCCGGCAACGGCCCGGCATGGCATCACGCCACCGCCTCCACCGCCTTTTCGGCATCGCGCAGGCGGATTTCGCCGGACATCAGCTTGGGCAGCAACAGGTCGCGAGTTGGGGCGAGAGTGCGAGATTCCTCTCCGTTGGCCCCGATCGTCTTGAAAATCGGATCAACGACCGAGCCAAATGGCGCCCATAGGTGTTGGTCTGGTCGCGGGAACGGATAGCTTTCAAGCGCTTCGGTCCGAGCCCTTTGGCGACCAGATGTTCCCGTCATGCTCTGGATGGCGTGCTCGCGAAAGGAAGGATCGCGCGCGACCAAGTACGAAAAGCTCGGCGGAATTGGCGGACGCGAGCGCATGACAATAAATTCGGTCGAACCCCATCCGACCTGTTCTGGCTCCATGTCTTGCACGAAGCAGGTCTTGCCGTTCTCCAGGCATGGTGTAATTCGCGCCAGAAGAGCGTCCCCTCTTCGAAATTTCGCCCCCGACGTAAATGCACGAAGTATCGGTGACTCTGGGATTGCACCGCTTGTCGGCAGATCGGCCATTTCTAAGTACGGCGCCGGAGTACCTCCCTGGAGCTTCTCACTCGGGTTGAACTGCAGGAGCTGATCCAGGGACGCTCTCTCCCACCCTTCCGGCTTGTCGTCGTCGTCGAGGCGGTCGGGGAAGAGGGACCAGATGTGGGGGGCGAGGTAGGGTGGGCGGCCTTCCGCCTTCGCCCGGGTTGGGCCGAAATCGACAAACCAGTCCTTGAAGGTCGCCCGCGCCATCGCCTCCAGCGTCTCGTTCATCCGCCGGTTCAACTCGATCTTGTCGTCGAGTGCGCCGAGAAGATTGGCGATCTCGTTTTGCTCGCGCAAAGAAAGGACTGGAATTGGTAGCGCCCGAATCGTGGGCATGTTCAGTCGCTCCGCGACGGAGCCATCCCTGAAGCCATGCAGATGTCGCGCCATTGTCGGCGAGTTAAGCCAAAATCGGAGAAACCGCGTGTTGATTCTTGAAGGGTCTGGACGAATCAACACCATCCTCTGGCCGAGGCAAAGTCTGAGACCCTTTGGTATTTCTGCCGCGATGCCGAAATAGGTGCCTTCTCTGCTGTATAGGATGTCGCCATGTGCAGGCTCAGCGCGCTCTATGCGCTCAAGGTAGGTGCTTTCACTGACGCGCCCCATTTGGTGGATTTGCAGAACCCCCGAGCGAATATCCTGCGATCGAACAACATAGGGACCTCGGTCGGTAAGTTCCGGTGTTGAGTGGGGGCAATCGAAGACGCCCTCTGCCAGCGCATCCAAGCGGCGCCAATTTCGTTTGATCGGCCAGCCCAAAGCCTCCTGCGGCGGATGCACCGGAGCCGGCTTATTCATCCGTCCCGACCTCCCCCAACTTTGTCTGGATGAGCGCGGACAGCTTGTCGGCCTCGGCGAACTGCTCCGCCAGCGTCGCCTTCAGGGCCGCAAACCGTTCCGGGAAGGGCACGTCGTCTTCTTCCGCCGCCGCCGCGCCGACATAGCGGCCGGGGGTCAGCACGTGGTTGTGGGTTCCGATCTCCTCCAGCGTTGCCGCCTTGCAGAAGCCGGGCACGTCTTCGTAGCCGGTGCCCTCCCGCCACGCGTGATAGGTGGCGGCGATACGGGCGATATCTGCGTCGGCGAACTCGCGGCGCGTGCGGTCCACCATGTGGCCCAGCTTGCGCGCATCGATGAACAGCACTTCGCCGCGGCGATCACGAAACGTCTTGTGGCCGACAGCACCGCCGCCCGACCCATGGCCGTTGGCCTTGGTCTTGGTCAAGAACCACAGGCAGGCGGGGATCTGGGTGGAATAGAAAAGCTGGCCGGGCAGCGCGATCATGCAGTCCACCACGTCGCCTTCCACCATGGCGCGGCGGATCTCTCCCTCCCCGCTCTGGGCCGAAGACATGGAGCCGTTGGCCAGCACGACGCCGGCAGTACCGCCCGGCGCCAGGTGCCACAGGATGTGCTGCAGCCAGGCATAGTTGGCGTTGCCGGCGGGCGGGATGCCGTAGGCCCAGCGGGGATCCTCGCGCAGCCGCTCCCCGCCCCAGTCCGACACGTTGAACGGCGGGTTGGCCAGGATGAAGTCGAACCGCGTGTCGCGCCAGGCGTCCTTGTGGAAGCTGCCTTCGTTGTTCCAGGCAATGCCGGTGGCATCGATGCCGCGCACGGCCAGGTTCATCTTGGCCAGCCGCCAGGTGGTGTAGTTGCTTTCCTGGCCATAGAGGGCGAGCTGGCCGATGCGCCCGCCATGGGCTTCCAGAAAGCGTTCGGCCTGCACGAACATGCCGCCGGAGCCGCAGCAGGGATCGTAGACGCGGCCTTCCACCCGGCGGGCGGGGTTGGGGAACGGCTCCAGCATTTCCACCAGCACGCGGACGACGGAGCGCGGCGTGTAGAACTCGCCCCCGCGCTTGCCTTCGGAGCCCGCGAACCCGCCGAGGAAGTATTCGTAGACCTTGCCCAGCAGGTCGCGCGCCTGCGCGCCTTCCTCATGCAGGGCGATGCCGGAAATCAGGTCGATCAACTCGCCGACCATCACCTTGTCGAGGGCGGGGCGATTGTAGTCCTTCGGCAGCACGCCCTTCAGCGGCGGGTTGTGCGCCTCGATGGCGGCCATGGCCTCATCGATCAGCTTGCCGATGGTGGGCTGCTTGGCGTTGGCCTGCAGGTATGTCCAGCGGGCTTCCTTGGGCACCCAGAAGATGTTCTCCGCTTCGTATTCGTCGTGGTCTTCGGCGGCCTGCGGGTCTTCCTTCAGCAGGGCCGCGTGCTTGGCCTGGAAGCTTTGGGAGATGTGGCGCAGGAAGATCAGGCCGAGGACGACGTGCTTGTAGTCCGACGGCTCCAGGTTCTTGCGCAGCTTGTCGGCGGCGAGGAAGAGCTGCGCTTCGAAGCTTGGGCCGGTGCCGTTGGCTGAGGGCCTCTTGGCGTCTGATTGCCCGGTCTTACGTGGCCTGCCTCTGGCCATCTTGGTTGTCTCCCTGCAAACGCACCCCGACTCGGGCAATCCTCAATTGTAGCGCGCACGCGCCGGCCCCCAAAGGCTCCGGGTGCATCGAACCAGCGGCACGGGCGGTTCACGCTTCGTCTTGGCGATGCCGGTGTCCCGATCCGACAGGCTGACCCACTCGGCATCGGCGTAGCGGATGCGGGTTCGGACGCCGGGCCGGTCCGCCAGCCGGACGAAAAAGGCCCGCACGGCCGCCAGACGGCTGCGGGAGAGGGAGGCGCGATGGGGGCGTGGGCCGGCATCGTGTGACCCAGTGCGGTTGGCGTGCCGTCTTCGTCGGTCGGGCCGCATGCGGCTGGGTTCTCGCGCAGCCACGTCATGGGCGCGTGCTTCGCCGACCTTCCCCGTACGACGTCGACTCTGCTTGTCGCCATTGCCGCGCCTGGTGGCCTGGTTGGCTGCCTTCAAGGCTTTGATTTGCCGAGCCTTGAGGGACGTGTGCTGGGATCCCCGGAGCGCTCACGCTCTGCCAACGGCGCGGATACCGTGGACGATACCAACCGCGCCGGAGGCCCACACACCGCTGCGGACAATGGCGGACGCCCAGGCAACAAAAAAGCCCGGAGATCCGGGCTTCGAGGTGGTCTCTTGGGTCCTTGCCGGACCGTCTTGGATCTTCAAATGGTGCCGCAGGAGGGACTCGAACCCCCGACCCCAGCATTACGAATGCCGTGCTCTACCAGCTGAGCTACTGCGGCGCCGGGGCGCAAGATACGCGGGCCCGCCGGGCGAAAGCAAGAACGCCCGCCCCACCGGAGCGGAGCGGGCAATCCTGGTCTGCGTAGGCGTCCGCGCAGCAAGCCCGGCCACCCCGGCCACCCCGGCCACCTCGACTCGGTAGCCGGGTCGCCGAACCCTAGGTTACTGGGTGCGGATGCGGATGGTTTCGATACCGTCCATCTCGTCCCGCGGGACTTCGATGCGCAGCGTGCCGCCGCCCACCAGGTCGACCTCCACGGCCACCACGTTGCCCGCCGAGCCGCTGGTGCCGCTGCCGCCGCCGCCCGACACCGTCAGGGTGTAGGTGCCGGTGCCGTCGGCGAAGGCTTCCGCGCCCACGTAGAAGGTGCCGCTATAATCGGCGGTGTAGGTGATCAGGCTGTTGAAGTCGGTGCCGCCGTCATCGTTGGCATCGATCACGGTGAAGTAATCGTCGTAGAGGTAGAGGTACGGGTCGCCGAGGGTTCCGGCACCGGTCGGCGTGCCTTCCATGGAGATGGTGTAGGTGACGCCCTGGGTCAGCTCCACGGCATAGACGTCGATGTCGCCGCTGTAGTCCAGCGCGCCGTACATCGGCTCGTTGACCGCCATGTACCCGGCCGTCTCCGGCGTCTCGCCCACATCGCCTTCGGGCACCACGAACTCTTCCACCGCGATGGTGTAGGTGCCGGTGTTGGAGCCGTAGGCACCGCCTTCCACGAAGTGGGTGCCGCTGTAGGACGGGGTGTAGAGCAGGCGGGAGTTGAAGCCCGAGCCACCGTCGTCGTTCCAGTCCAGCTCGTAGCCGGCGTCGTCGTAGATGGCGACATAGGGGTCGGGCAGGGTGCCCATGGAGGTCGGCGTGCCTTCCTGGGTGATCACGTAGGTAACGCCGGCCTCCAGGGTCACGGCAAACCAGTCGGCATCGTAGGCGACCTCGATCTCGCCGGTGGCGCTGGAACCGACGGCCAGCGACCCGACGGTGCCGGTGTCGCTGGCATAATCGTCCGGCGGCGGCACGAACTCGGTCACCGTCAGGGTGTAGGTGCCGATGTTGCTGGCGAAGGCGGCGGCACCGATATAGTAGGTGCCCGGCGCGTCCGGCGTGAAGGTGATCTGGGAGTTGAAGGCTTCGCCGCCGTCGTCGTTCCAGTCGACCTCCATGCCCGCGGAGTCATAGAGGTAGAGATACGGGTCGGGCAGGCTGCCGGCATTGGTCGGCGTGCCTTCCATGTCGATGCGGTAGCTCATGCCCGCTTCGGCCTGCAGGGCAAACCAGTCTTCGTCGTCGGCCACCTCGATCTCGCCGGTCACCGGCTGGCCGATGGTGACGGACCCGGTGGTGGAGGCGGTGGCCGGATAGTCGTCCTCCGGCGCCACGCTTTCGACGACCGTCAGGGTATAGGTGCCGACGTTCTCCGCAAACGCGGCCGCACCGACATAGACGGTGCCCGACGCATCCGGGGTGTAGGTGAGGCGGGAGTTGAAATCCTGGCCGCCGTCGTCGTTCCAGTCGATCTCGGCACCCGAGGCATCGTAGAGGTAGAGGTAGGGGTCGGGCAGGCTGCCGGCATTGGTCGGCGTGCCTTCCATGTCGATCACGTAGCGCTGCCCGGCGGTGACCTGGAGTGCGAACCAGTCCTCGTCGCCGGCTGCGCCGATCTCGCCGGTGGCCGCCTGGCCGGGGGCCAGGGTGCCGGCGCCGTCGATGGCGGCGGCGAAGTCGTCCTCCGGTGCTGCAGCACCGGCCACGGTGAGGGTGTAGGTGCCGGTGGCAGACCCGAACGCCTCGGCGGACACATAGTAGGTGCCGGCGGCATCGACGGTCAGCGTCAGGGCACTGTTGAAGGTGCCGTTGCTGTCGTCGTTGAAGGCGATCTCGTCGCCGTTGGCGTTGAATACCGCAAGGAACGGATCGCTCAAGCTGCCCGCACCGGTCGGCGCGCCTTCCAGGCGAATGTCCACCGGAGCACCGGGCACCAGCTCGATGGCGAACCAGTCGCGGTCGCCGGAGACTTCCAGATTGCCGGAAACGGCGCCGCCGACGGCGATGGTACCGCTGGTGGTGGCATCGGACGGATAGTCGTCGGCCAGGGCCGGCGAAGCGGCGGTCAGCGCAACCAGCGCTGTGCCGGCGAGCAGCAGGCGATGTGACATGTGGGTCCCCTCTCTCACTTTGCGGATCGTTCCCGCGGCCCTGGCGTCCCGGACCGGGCCCAGGGCACGCGGTCGATCGTTCGGGCGGTCTCGGATCGTCGATCGGGCCCTATGTAGCACCAATCAGGGACACCGCGCGGACCAACCTGGGTGATGCCGCGGTGTTTCCGAGGCTAAAGTCGGGCAAACCGTCTGCCGAAGGCCGCAGTGGCCCTCCAGCCACCCCCTGAAAACGGCAAAGCCCGGCCGGTGGCGGACCGGCCGGGCTTCGGCAAATCGCGGCGGAACCGTGCGGCCCCGCCCGCGACCTGTGCCGCTGGTGGCCGCTACTGCATGAGCTGGCCCATCATCGGGCCCATGTCGTTGCCGTTCAGCAGCACCTGGCCGGCATCGGTGGCCTGGAAGTGGTAGGTGTGCAGCGAGGCGCCGGAGTCGTTCTGCGACACTTCGCCCATGGTCTGCAGCACCGTCAGGCCCTGCACCACGTCCTGCGCCATGGGGCCCATGGCCTGCAGTTCCGTGATCAGCCCCGCCATGTTGCTGACCGACAGCGTTGCATCGGCGACGACACCCAGCGGCGAGGAGGTGGTGGGGGCCACCGTGCCGGTGAAGGAGATCTCGGAGACCCCCAGGTCGACATAGATTTCCGGCACCTCCAGGGTGGCGCCGCTCTGCATCACCGCCTGCTGCAGGCCGACCATGAACATGGTGCCGGCCATGTCCGGGCCCATCTCGCCGGTCTGGTCGAGGAAGTCGATGAGCAGGTTGAGCATCTGCTCGTTGGGCAGATCCACCAGCATCACCTCGGCCCGCACCTCCTGGGGCAGGATGCCGTTGAACGGCGGCTCCGGCTGGATGGCCAGCTCGTTCATGTCGGCATGGAAGCCGATGGTGCCGGTCGGCTGGTCGAGCCCGTTCACGTACATGCCGGCCGATGCGCTGCCGAGCTGGGCGCCTTCCGCACCGTCACGGAAGTTCAGGCCGTGCAGGCGGTAGGTGAGGTCCATGTCGGAGAACAGGTTGGGTGTCTCGCGCAGCAGGTTGGCGATGTCGCCGAACACCATCGGGTCGGGACCGCGCGGGTTTTCCATGTCGGCGCCGGCCATGAGCTGGTTGAACTGCTGGCCGAACAGCGTGTACTCGCGCATGTCGAGGTGGCTGATGGAGCCGGCCAGGCCGATCTCGTCCAGCGACAGCATGCCGTCCTGCTGGCCCGGATCGACGTCGAGGCCGGCCATAACCACGTCGAAGTTGGCGTCGAAGCGATCGGTGGCGACCTCTTCGGTGTCCATCACCATGCTGAAGGTGTCGATGGTGGCGGCACCCTCTTCCTGGGTCGGCCGCAGCTCCAGGCGCTCCAGCACGAAGTTCAGGTCGGTGAAGGTCTCGAACTCCGGCGCGAACACGCCTTCGCCGGTCTGCGCGTCGATCGACATGGTGGCCATGGTCTGGCCGCCGGCACCGACCTCGTAGCGCGAGGGGATCGTCCAGTTGACGTCGTACCAGCCGTTGTCCATGGGCATCAGGGTGGCGAGGATGGGCTCGACCACGAGCTGCGGGCCTTGCAGACCGAAAACGAAGGTCGGCAGGCTGACGGCATAGTGATCGCCCTCGGCGGCGACTTCGACGTCGCCCTGCAGGGTCACTTCGGCCTCTGCCCCGGTCACCAGGTATTGGGTGATGTAGTTCTCGATACCGCGACGGATTTCGTCAGCGCCGGCCTCATCCACCTGAGCGGCGGCTTGTCCCGCTGTCATCGCCATGAGTGCCAGCGATGACGTTCCGACGATCAGTCTAAAGCCTCGCATGTCGAGTCCCCTCCGAGTTGCGCTTTGTGCCAAGGTTGCTTCCGGGATCTGGGCGACTTACCACCGTCGCGTCGGACCACCCAGTCGTAGGCGTTGTCCGGCGGGACTGTGCCTGAAGTGTGGCAGGGCTTCAATTCCAGGGCGGCCCGGCCACTGTCACTACCAAGGTGCGCCCATGATGCGTGGGTCAGACGGCGGTCGTGTCTTCGCGGTGCTGGGGCCAACCAATACGGGTAAGACCCATCTGGCGATGGACCGCATGGCCGGGCATGCCAGCGGCATCATCGGCTTCCCCTTGCGCCTGCTGGCGCGCGAAAACTACGACCGCCTGGTGCGCATCCTGGGCCGAAACCGCGTCGCCCTGGTGACCGGCGAAGAAAAGATCATCCCCGCCGGCGCCAGCCACTTCGTGTGCACCGTGGAGAGCATGCCGCTCGACCGCGAGGCCGACTTCCTGGCGGTCGACGAAATCCAGCTCGCCGCCGATCCCGAGCGCGGCCACGTGTTCACCCACCGGCTGCTGGCGTGCCGCGGGCTGGAGGAAACGATGATGCTGGGGGCGGAAACCATCCGCCCGTTGATTCGCCGGCTGGTGCCCGAGGCCGAGTTCGTCACCCGCACGCGGTTCTCGCGGCTCACCTACGCCGGCCCGCGCAAGCTGTCGCGCCTGCCGCCGCGCTCGGCCATCGTCGCGTTCTCCACCTCCGACGTGTACCAGCTCGCCGAAATGGTGCGCCGCCAGCGCGGCGGTACGGCCATCGTGCTGGGGGCGCTCAGCCCGCGCACGCGCAACGCCCAGGTGGGCATGTACCAGGCCGGCGAGGTCGACTACCTGGTGGCCACCGATGCCATCGGCATGGGCCTCAACATGGACATCGACCATGTGGCCTTCGCACGGCTCAGCAAGTTCGACGGCCGCACGCCGCGGCGCCTGCGCCCCACCGAGATCGCCCAGATCGCCGGCCGCGCCGGCCGCCACACCAAGGACGGCACCTTCGGCACCACCGACGAGGTGGGCGCCATCGACGAGGAGGTGGTGGAGGCGGTGGAAACCCACACCTTCGATGCGCTGCAGACGCTGATGTGGCGCAACGCCGACCTGGACTTCCGCGATCCCCGCCGGCTGCTGGCGAGCCTGGAGGTGCCGCCGCCCGACCGCCGGCTGCGCCGCAAGGGGGATGCCGACGACGCCCTGGCGCTCGCCGCCCTGATGCACGACGCCGAGCTGGTGCGGCGGGCCATCGATCCGGCGTCCACGCGCCTGTTGTGGGACGTCTGCCAGATCCCCGATTTCCGCAAGATGCTGACCGATGCCCACACCCGGCTGCTGGCCGAAGTCTACCGCCAGCTCTCCGGCCCCGCCGGGCGACTGGAGACGGACTGGATCGCCGGCCATCTGACGCGGCTTGACCGCACCGACGGCGATATCGACGGGCTGGTGAGCCGCATCGCCCATGTCCGCACCTGGACCTACATCACCCACCGCGGCGACTGGCTGGGCGATCCCAAGCACTGGCAGGCGCGCTCTTTGGCCATCGAGGACCGGCTGTCGGACGCGCTGCACGCCCGGCTGACCCAGCGCTTCGTCGACCGCCGCTCGGCCGCCCTGGTGAAGTCGCTGCGCGCGGGCGGCGAGCTGGTCGCCGCCGTGGCGCGGTCCGGCGAGGTGCTGGTGGAGGGCGAGTTCGTCGGCCGCCTCGACGGCTTTCGCTTCACGCCCGATGCCGGCCACCACTCCGACGACACCCGCGCCATGCTGAGTGCCGCCCGCCGGGCGCTGCGCGGCGAGATCGCGCGGCGGGTACGGACCCTGGACGGCGACGACGACAGCGCCTTCTGCCTGGGCGATCCCGGCGGCGACGACTGGGCGACCGTGCTGTGGCACGGCCGTCCGGTCGCCACCCTGGCGCCCGGCTCCGCGGTGCTGGCGCCGGTGGTGCGGCCGCTCGCTTCGGAACTGCTGGAAGCCGGCGCGCGCGACCGGGTGGCCCGCCGCCTGCAGCGTTGGCTGGACCGGGAGATTGCCGCCACCCTGCAGCCGCTGGTGCGCCTGGCCGAAGCCCCGCAGCTAGCCGGAGCGGTGCGCGGGCTCGCCTATCAGCTCCACGAAGCGCTGGGCATCGTTCCCCGCGCCGCGGTGGCACCGCTGCTGGCGGAACTGGAACCCGCCGAGCGGCGGCGGCTGGCTGGCCTGGGCATCCGCCTCGGCTACCGACACGTGTATCTCGGCGCCATGGCACGGCCGCGTCTGCGGCGTTTGGTCGCGCTGTTGTGGAGCGTTTCCCACCGGCTGATTCGGCCGCCGCCGCTGCCCGCCGACGCCGCGGTGAGCGTGCGCCCGGTGGACGGCGTGCCGCCGGGTTTCTACGCCGCCATCGGCTTCGTGGCCGCGGGCGGACAGGCCATCCGAGTCGACCGGCTGGACGCACTGGCCGGCGCGGTCCAGGAGCTGGCCGCGGCCGGGCCGTTCCAGGCGCCGGGCGACCTCGCCCAGCTCGTCGGCTGCCCCAAGGCGGCCTTGGCGGACATCCTGGTCGGGCTGGGCCACCGCCACGTCATCGCCGAGGACGGCACGGAAACCTTCTATCCCCAGCAGCGCCCGCAGGCGCGCAAGCGGCAGCGCCGGCACGCGCGTCCCGACGATGCCTCGCCCTTCGCCAAGCTCAAGGTGCTCGACCATGACCACCGCTGAGCCCGGGCTCCGGCTCGACAAGTGGCTGTGGTTCGCGCGCTTCTTCAAGACGCGCAGCCTGGCGACGGCGCAGTGCCAGGCCGGGCGTATCCGCATCGACGGGGACGTCGTCAGCAAGCCGCACGCCCAGGTACGGCCGGGCCAGGTGCTGACCTTCGTGCAGGCCAATCACGTGCGGATCGTGCGGGTGATCGCGCTGGCGGTGCGCCGCGGTCCGGCCAGCGAGGCCCAGGCGCTCTATGAGGATCTCAGCCCGCCCGCGGCGGACGACCGGCTGCCGCGCGACGCCGCGGTGCCGGCCGCGGCGGGCGATCGCCGGCCCGGCGCAGGCCGCCCCACCAAGAAGGACAGACGCCGACTGGACGCGTTCAGGGACGGCGGGTAAGGACACGGGTTAGTGGGCACCGCGGCATTGGCCATCCCGATGGTCACTAAATTCATCGGCTTAACCGGGGCAAAAAAAAGGGCCGCTCGAAAGCGGCCCAAGTTTAGGGAGGAAACGCCCAAGAAGTGCGTTACGGCATCGGCACGACCCGTATGCCGCAGTGCAAAAATGCCGATGCTGACGCTGGGATTCAAGAGAAAAATTTTCCCGCCCCCGTTTACCTTCGCCAAAAACCCTTCGAGACCACTGAACTCCGGCGCTGCGGCCGTGCAACCTAGGGAGGATTCGATGGACGCCACACCCCTTCTCGTCGGCGACCTGGGCGCCACAAATGCGCGGTTCGCGCTGATGGGTGCCGGAGGTGCCTCTGATACCGCGGTTCTGTCGTGTGCCGACTACCCCGACCTGGCCTCGGCGATGCGCGCCTACCAGGCCCGCGTGCCGGACGCGGCAGCCGTGCGCCGGGCGGCGCTGGCCATCGCTTCACCGATCATCGGCGACCAGGTGGCCATGACCAACCACGCCTGGTCCTTCTCCATCAGCGGTCTGCGCGCCGCCCTGGGGCTCGATCGGCTGGAGGTGGTGAACGACTTCGCGGCCGTCGCCCTGGCGGTGTCGCATCTGACCGACGCCGACCGCCGGCAGGTCGGAGGCGGCACGGCCCGGCCGGGTGCGCGCGGCGTGCTGGGGCCGGGGTCTGGGCTCGGCATGGCCAGCGTGGTGCCCGATGCCGCCGGCCTCCCGGTGGTCGTACCCGGCGAAGGCGGCCACGCCACGGTGCCGGCGGGCGACGACCGGGAAGCAGCGGTGATCTCCCATCTCCGGGCCATCTACGGCCATGTCTCCTGCGAGCGGGTGGTCTCCGGCATGGGGCTGGTCAATCTCTACGAAGGGCTGGGGGCGGTGGACGGCGAGCCCGACGTGCCGACGCTGAGCCCGCCGGAGGTCTCTGCCCTGGCGGCCGGCGGCGACCCGCGGGCGGCCGAAGCGGTGCGCCTGTTCATCGGCCTGCTCGGCTCCGTTGCCGGCAATCTGGCACTGACGGTGGGGGCGGTCGGCGGCATCTACATCGCCGGCGGCATCTGCGTGCGCCTCGGCCCGTTGTTCGACGACGATCTGTTCCGCCAGCGCTTCCAGGCCAAGGGCCGCTTCCACGACTATCTGGCGGCGATCCCCACCTATTTGGTGACCCACCCGTTCCCCGCTTTTGTCGGCCTGAAAGGGCTGCTGGTCGACGCCTGAGGGCCCGCCGGCCGGAAGCGATTCCGCCCCGGCGGAAACGCTCTGACGCCAATCATGTCTTTACGGCACCGGCCCGCACCCCACCCGGTCACCCAACGAAAGTGTGCTGACTGGGTGGCCGGGTGGGGGTGCGGGCGGTCCAGACCGGAACCGATTCCGCCATGGGAGAAAACGCGCTAGGGTCGCGCCGCCATCCCTTCTCCCAGCCACTGCCCGACAGGACCAGCAATGGACGAGGATTCACCCCGTTTGGACTTCCCGGTGTCGTGGGAGGAGTTGCACCGCCACGCCAAGGCACTCTCCTGGCGGCTGGCGGAAATGGGGCCGTGGAAGGGCGTGATCGCGATTGCCCGCGGCGGCCTGGTGCCCGCGGCCATCGTGGCGCGCGAGTTGGACTTGCGCATGGTCGATACCGTCTGCGTGTCCAGCTACGACCATCAGACCCAGCGCGAAGCGATGGTGCTGAAGGCGGTGGACGGCGACGGCACCGGCTGGCTGGCGGTGGACGATCTGGTGGATACCGGAACCACGGCCAAGGTGGTGCGCGAGCTGCTGCCCAAGGTGCACATCGCCACCATCTACGCCAAGCCGGCCGGGCGCCCGCTGGTGGATACCTTCGTAACCGAGGTGAGCCAGGATACCTGGATCTACTTCCCCTGGGACATCGAGCCCCGCTACAGCCGGCCCATCGCCGAACGGCGGCGCCCCGCTGCGGTGCCCGAGGCCGGCTGATCGCTGCCGATCGCCGCCGATTGCCGCCGAGTCCTGGCGATCCCATCGCCTTCTGCCGCCCCAGGGTTGCACCGCCGCCATCGCGACCGCATATACCGCGGCGCGCCTGGCGCGACATGGCCGGGGCGTTAGGAGATGCACACACCCTAGAAGAGTAGCTGGACGACGACCCATGTCCGAAGAACAGATGACATTCCAGGCTGAGGTCAGCCGCCTTCTCGAAATCGTTGCCAAGTCGCTCTACAGCCAGAAGGAGGTGTTCCTTCGTGAGCTGATCTCCAACGCATCGGATGCTTGCGACCGGCTGCGCTACGCTGCGATTGCGGAGCCGGATCTGCTGGCGGGCGATGGCGAGTTCAAGATCACCCTCAGCGTCGACAAGGGCGCACGCACCCTGACGGTGGCCGACAACGGCATCGGCATGGGCCGCGAGGAACTGATCGAAAACCTCGGCACCATCGCCCGGTCGGGCACGCTGGGCTTCCTGGACTCGCTGACCGGCGACAACCGCCAGGACATCAACCTGATCGGCCAGTTCGGCGTCGGCTTCTATTCCGCCTTCATGGTGGCCAAGCAGGTGGAGGTGCTGACCCGCCGCGCCGGCGGCGATGCCGGCTGGCGCTGGGTGAGCGACGGCCACGGCAGCTACACCATCGGCGAGGCCGACGTACCCCTGCGCGGCACCCGGGTGGTCGTGCACCTGGCGGACGGCGAGGACGAATTCCTCGATCCCCAGCGCCTGCGCCACATCGTCAAGACCCATTCCGACCACATCGCCATCCCGGTGATCCTGGCGCCGCCGGCCGGCGAGGACGGCGAACCGGAAACGCTGAATCGCGCGTCCGCCCTGTGGACCCGGCCGAAATCGGAGGTCAGCGACAGCGACTACACGGAGTTCTACCGCCACGTCGCCCACGCCTTCGACGAGCCGCTGCTCACCGTGCACTACCGGGCCGAAGGGGTGATCGAGTATTCCGCCCTGCTGTTCGTGCCGACGCGCCGGCCCTTCGACCTCTTCCACCCCGACCGCAAGCACCACGTGAAGCTCTACGTCCGGCGCGTCTTCGTGTCGGACGAGGCGGAGGGGCTGGTGCCGTCCTACCTGCGCTTCCTGCGCGGCGTGGTGGACAGCCAGGACCTGCCGCTCAACGTCAGCCGCGAGATGCTGCAGGGCAGCCCCCTTGTGGCCAAGATCCGCCAGGGCATCACCCGCCGGGTGCTGGCCGACCTGAAGAAGAAGGCGGCCGACGACGCCGACGGCTATGCGGAGTTCTGGGATGCCTTCGGTGCGGTGGTGAAGGAGGGCCTCTACGAGGACACCGACCAGCGCGAGGCCCTGCTGCCGCTGGTGCGCTTCCGCACCACCGCGGCCGAGGGCTGGGTGGCGCTCGACGACTACGTGGCCCGCATGCGCCCCGGCCAGGACGCCATCTACTACGTCAGCGCCGATACCGAGCAGGCGGCCCGCCAGTCGCCGCAGATCGAAGGCTTCCGCGCCAAGGGCGTGGAGGTGTTGCTGCTGACCGATCCGGTGGACGAATTCTGGCTGCCCGCGGTGGGCCGCTTCCAGGAGAAGCCGTTCAAGTCCGTCACCCGCGGCGGTGCCGATCTCGGCAGCATCGCGCCGCCGGAAGGGGCAGAGCCGGAGCCGGAGAAGCCGGAGCCCGCCGGCATCGACGGGCTGATCGCCCGCTTCAAGCTGGCACTGGGCGACGCGGTGAAGGATGTCCGGGTGTCCCACCGGCTGACCGACAGCCCGGTGTGCCTGGTGGCCGACGACTCGGACCTCGACATGCACCTGGAACGCCTGCTGCGCCAGCACAACCAGCTCGACAAGGCCGCACCCCGCATCCTGGAGGTCAACCCCAACCATCCGCTGGTGGTGCGCCTGGCGTCGGGTGCGGCGGCCACCTCTGCCGACGGCGCGACGGCCGGACGGGTGGAGGACATCGCCCACCTGCTGCTGGACCAGGCGCGGATCCTGGAAGGGGAGGCGATCCCCGATCCCGCGGGCTATGCGCGGCGGCTGTCCGGCCTGCTCGCCCAGGTGGTCTGAGGCGGGCTGGAGGCAGGGGCCCTTCGGCATGCCGTTTTGCGGCCGCAAACCTGAGGGATGACCTGGGTCAATTCCGGCGCACGGGCAAACCGGATATGGTTAGGGGGTGAAGGGTGAGTGGCCCCGATCCTCCGGTCCGACCGGGGGAGGGACCAGATCCCCAGGAGTGATAGGAGTGTCTGAGCAATTGACACTCATTCGCATCTGAAGGATACTCCCGCCGTTCACGTGGCCCATGGGGTGCGGCATGTATGTATGCATCTGCAATGCGATCAACGAACGCCGCGTCCATGGCGCGATCGCCGATGGGGCCGCGCGCCTGTCGGAGGTGTTCCGCAAGAACGGCTGCCGGCCGCAATGCGGCCGTTGCCTCTCCCATATGCGCGAAGTGATGCAGTCCCACGCGGCACCGAACGGTGCCGAAGCCGGCCAGCGCGCCCGCGACTGAGGCGCGCCGGTCGTCCGCTTTCTCCGGTCTCCGTCCCGCCCGAAATGCCCACACCTGGCACTTGGTCTCTGCAAGCGGCGTGACAGCCGCGCGCAGGAATGGGACACCTTCGCTTCGGCCCGGGCATTTTCCGTTCAGTCTGCGCCGGCCCGCACCCCACCCGGCCGCCCAAGCCAATGCAAACGATTGGGTGGCCGGGCGGCGGGGTTGGGCCGGGAAGCCCCCGGCCCAACTGCCGGAACCGAGTTAACAGAGCGCGAAAGTGCTCTAGTGTCCCGATTCCGAAGTTCGCAAGATCTCGAACCCAGGCCCCAAGCGAGCTTCGGAATCAAAAGGACACTAGTAACTTTATGATTCTAGTGTTGTTTTCGGATCAGACGTTCGTTTCTGCCCTGGCAACCTGAGCGAACGAACTTCTGATCCACCACACTGGCAGGGGGCAGGCCGGGGCATGGCGCGCAAGATCATCATCGATACCGATCCGGGCCAGGACGACGCGGTCGCCATCCTGACGGCCCTGGCGTCGCCGGAACTGGAGCTGCTGGGCCTCTCGGTGGTGGCGGGCAATGTGCCGTTGCCGCTGACCACGGCCAACGCGCTGCGGGTGGCGGACCTGGCCGGACGGCCCGATCTGCCGGTCCATGCCGGCTGCGACCGGCCGCTGCTGGAAGACCTCCACACCTCCGAAGTGGTGCACGGCGACAGCGGGCTCGACGGGTCCGAGCTGCCGCCGCCCTCGCGCGCCGCCACGCCCGGCCATGCCGTCGACTGGCTGGTGGCGACGCTGGCCGCGGCACCGGAGAGGTCGGTCACGCTGTGCCCCATCGCTCCGCAGACCAACCTCGCGCTTGCGATCCGGCGGGCGCCGGAGATCCTGCGCGCCGTCGACCGCATCGTCATGATGGGGGGCAGTGCCTTTTACGGCGGCAATGCCTCGCCGGCGGCGGAGTTCAACATCTTCGTCGATCCCCACGCCGCCGCCATCGTGTTCGGGGCGGGCGTGCCCATCACCATGATCGGGCTGGACTGCACCCACAAAGCGCTGATGCCGCGCTGGTGGCTGGACGACCTGGTGGCGCTGGGAACTGCGGTGGGGCGCACGGTGGCCGGCATGATGGACTTCAACGAGCGCTACGACCGCTGGCGCTACGGCAGCGAGGCGGGGCCGCTGCACGATCCCTGCGTGATCGCCTACCTGCTGGCGCCGGACCTGTTCGGCGGCAAGGACTGCCATGTGGCCATCGAAACGGGCTCGCCGCTCACCCGCGGCATGACGGTGGTGGACTGGTGGGGCAAGACCGGTCTGCCGGCCAACGCCCATGTGGTGACCGAGGTGGACAGCGACCGCCTGTTCCGCCTGCTCCATGAGCGGCTGGCGCGCTACGGCTGAGTGGGGCAGGTGGGCAGCCGGGCAGCGGCCCAGCGCGGGCTCACCGGCGCGGACTCACCGGCGCGGACACACCGGCGCGGGTCACATGCGGTTGAACACCACCGTCACCCGCTGTTCCTGGCCGGAGCCGCTGGTGAAGACGTTCCAGCAGTCCATCCGCGTTGGCGACATCAGGTTGCAGTAATACTCCTGTGCCACGAAGGAATCGCCGTTGGTGCAGGCCCGCGGAGTCTGCGGCTGGCTGATCTGGATGCTGTTGGTGGCCAAGAGCGTGAGCCGGGCCTGCGCGGTGCAGCGCACGTTGGTCGTCTGGTGGCGCCAAGTGACGGTGGCCACGCTCGACCCGCGGTCGATGCAGAAGCCGTCCACCGGGGCGGCCCAGCAGCCGGCAAACGCATCGAACGCCGATCCGCCCGCCGGGGCATCCGATGGCGTGGACCGCGCACCCGACTGGCACCCGGCGATCATGGCCGAGAGAAGAAGCAGGATCGCGAGCTGTTTCATGGATTTGACCGCAATCGAATAGATCTGGAAGACGACCTGCTAGTGGCGGCACGTAACTTGTCGAATATTTGCACGCCCTCGGCAGCATAGCAACCAGCCGGCACCGTGTCGCCACGCGACTTTGCCCGCTGCCGGACCGTCGGGTCCCTGCAAACGGGCGCAGAATCTGAAGGAACCTGCACGGTCGATCATTGGCGCCCGCCGCACGGGCCGTGCTCGATCTGGTAGGTCACCAATCGGGAAATGAAGGCACGGATGTCGTCCGTCACATCTTCGGGTATGGCTTGATCGATTGTCCGGCCCTCAAGGACCCCGGCATAGGCGGTGAAGACCGGTGCGACCAGCATTGGGCCCATCAGGTCCTGTCTGTTCTGCTCGATGATCGCGGCGACCTGGCGCCACAGCCCCGCATCACACTCCGCCGCGATGGCGGCGCGCCGTGCCGCCAGCAGCTCCTCGGATCGCGGCAACGGCGCCTCGCGCCGGCGATCACGGATCTCGGCCATCATCGCTTCGTCGGGAATGATGGGCGTGAAGACGGCCCCACCCTGATGAGAATTCACGTGGTCGGTCAAGTCCACGGCGATCTGCTCCCGCCGATCGCAGGCATCCGCCAGGTCCAGGCGCAGGAGCAGGTGACGCCGCTGCGTGTGCCAGTTGACGAAGACAGCTCCAATACCCGGATCCTCGTGAATAATGTAGGCGTTGGCGTTCCACAACAAAATGTCCTGGGGTCCCTGTCCTGTCTCATGTTCGACTTGGAAATCATACAAAATCGTGCACTGCTCCACCGGAAACGGAGCAGTCCATGAGAAATATATGAAGGCAATGATCGGGAGAATGGCGTCCCACATCCGATTATCCTTGCGGTATATTTATTGTTCCATACTCGATGGCGCCTGCCGTTAGCATCTGCGGAGCCAGGGCCGCTCGCGATAGATCCGGCCAACATAGGCACCGATGTCGTTAGTGGATTCCATGCCAATGTAGTTCCAGATCGAGGCGATAGGTCACGGCAGCCCGGTGCCGCTGCCGCACGGGCCGTGCTTGATCTGGTACGTGACGATGCGCGTGATCGCGTGGCGATGGGCGTTGGGATGAGTGGCATGGCCCTCTACCCCGGCAGCAGGCGCTGTGCGACCCCGACGATCCGGCGCACCAGGCGAACGGCGGAGAACGTCGGCAGGAACAGGATGGTCCCGACGGCGAACGGCCCCAGCGCGATCGCCGGCCAGGGAGGATCGCAGCCGAACACACCCTGGCGGAACCGGAAGGTCAGGAATCCCAGAGCTTTTTCGGAGATCTCGCAGGCGCCGCGGGACAGCCCCAACCGCCCGAAGACGAAGAGATAGAGGACCCCCAGCACGACCGCGGACAGGGCCGCCACGGCAGCGTCAGACTTGACGTGCGATGCCGGCTTGTCCGTGGGGACAAAGACGACCTCCTTCAGTTCTGTAATGACGTCGAGGGAGTGCGCCTTAAAGCGGCGGACGATCCGTAGGCCGATGAGAACCAGCGGGAACATAAGCAGGCTGTACTGGCCCACAGCGAAAAGCGTGTGGTGCCAAACGGGGTTGCACCAGCGATCTTCCTCGTCAAACCAATAGGGGAAGAGCCCCGTTGCGTCGTACCGCGATTCACACAGCGCATCTGCGATGCGGACGGACATTTCGACAAAGGTGAGAACCGCCGAAACGATGACGCAGATGCAGGCGACACGGGGAAGATCGTCCCGCAGCCTGACGACGGGGATTTCCATAGCTCCGTTGTGCATGGTGCTACCACCATCTCCGCCAGGGCTGCTCGCGATAGATCCGGCCAACATAGGCACCGATGTCGTTGGTGGTTTCCACGCCAATGTAGTTCCAGATCGAGGCGATAGGTTACGGCAGCCCGGTGCCGCTGCCGCACGGGCCGTGCTCCATCTGGTAGGTGACGATGCACGTGATCGCGCGGCGCGATTGTTGGGATGAGTGGCATGGCCCTCTACCCCGGCAGCAGGCGCTGTGCGACCCCGACGATCCGGCGCACCAGGCGAACGGCGGAGAACGTCGGCAGGAACAGGATGATGCCAATGGCAAGCACGCCAAACTGCAGCGACGGGAAGACAGGCTCACAACCGAACCCGCTATCGCCAGGACGAAGAAACAGCAGGTTTGGCGCTTGCACAGCAAGCTCGCACGAACTTCTTAAGTCGCCCGCCGGGCTATAGATGAAAAGGTAGAACACTCCGACAACAACGCCCAGCACACCGGCGATGATTGTGTCGGTCTTCGCATGTGGAACTGGCCTAGGTACGAAGACATGCGTGATCCCGGTGTTTCGATGCTGGTCGAGACGTAGAACCTTATCCCTTCTGATCATCCGTATGATGAAGAGCGGAAGCAAGTAGAGCCATAGGCTGACCAACCCTACAGAAAAGATAGCGCGATGCCAGATCGGATTGCACCAGATGTCAAAATTTTCGAACCAATAAGGGAATAAACCTGAAGTGTCATGAAGAGAATTGCACAAAGAAAAGTCAGAACCTGTCGCCATCTCAACATAGATCAGCAATACTCCCATCCCGACGGACACGTGGCAGGCGAGCGGCAAATCGTCTCGTAGGCGCCTGATGGGGATTGGTAACCTCTTCATCGTCAGAGCTCTTCAGAAGGACCAAAGTGGCCTGGACCACGGCCGTTCGCGATAAACCCGGCCAACATAGGCGCCGATGTCGTTGGTCGTTTCGCGCCCAATGTAGTTCCAGATTGAGCCAATCGCTTCGGGAGTAGGGTGGTCCAGCCGGGCTGCAATGCGACCAATGAGGATAGCGGCCGCTTCGATGTTCTGCTCTGGATCAGTTAGATCTGCGTTCCGGCTCCCCAATAATTTTGCCCATAGGTCTGGATTTATATTCATCGGAAACTTGGTGTCCCCGAATTCATCAAGTAAATAATTGAATCCAAATTTATGTCCGCGCGCATTTTCCATCCACATGATGGCTCGGAGCAAATCAGCATCTATATGGTGGCGTCTAGAGGCGGCTTCAATTAATGGATCATATCCCGCAAGAGCAATTCGGCCAAATATCGGTGCCTCCCAAAGAGGAGATGATGCATCGGCGTTATGATCCGGAGTGAAATCGAATCGAGCGGGCAGATCCGCAAGGATGTTGGCGACCCTTTCCCTTGGATCATTGATTGTTGGGACCGCGAAGGCACCACGTGGGCCACCCCAGCCGGCACCCTCCCAGCGCCTTCTGAGTTCCAAGGCCGTTGGGCCTTCCGTCTGCTGGGGCACAAAGAGTGGATACCGCCCTGGAAGCTCAGGAAGGGGCGTGGCAGGCTCCAGCCCGAGTGTCGTTCCGACTTGCCGGCCGGCTTCGCCGAAGGCCCAGGCAGTCGGGTTCTGCCAGGTCGTTCCGAACTGCTTCGGGTCACCGATCTGCCCGACGAGCCGCTCCGCTCTCTTTGCTGCCGGCCGGTCCGCCAGCGGCGAGGCGAATGACGGGGAGCCCCGCTTAGGCGGCCGGCCGAGGAGGCTGGGGCGGACCGGGCTTTCCTTCGGCACGGCGGCCTCGAAACTGCGGCGTCCTGACCGGCCTTGCCCTGCCGCGCCGGCAACATCCCATTCGGCCGCCTTGCCGAAGGGCGGGGCTGCATCGGCCGCACGGGCTTTACCGAAATCGCCAACGGCCGCCTTGAACCGCGCCTGCCGCTTGGCCAGTGCCTTGTTCAGCGCCCGTTCCGTCGGGCCGCCAGGTTTGGCGATGCCGTCCGCCTTCAGCCCCTTTGCCACCTGGAATCCCTTCAGGGCGGCAAACAGCTCAAGGTCAGGATAGCCGGTGCTCCCCTTCGCCGCGGGTCCATAGCCGAGGCTCCGCAGGCCATGCTTCAGCGACCCTACGTCGGCCATTCCCGACGCAAACCCACTGCCGACCGGGGCCTGAAGTTTGACGGATTTGAAGAGACTGGCCATCAACGGTTCCTCACAGGGCGGGCCGCACCATTGCTCAACCCAGACGTGCAGGACTATTATCCTATAGGGCCGCTAAGGAAAGCCGAAAAGTGGTCCGCCGGTGCGTCACGCCCCGTAAGGAACATATAGCGAACATTTATGGATGTCCACGCTTTTAGGCCCGTCGCAGAGCCCGCCCCACACCGATGTGGCCCCCATGGGCGCGCTGGTCGCCCGACCGGCGGCGACCGCCGAAGCGGCGGCGCTCGCGTACCGGTGGCAATGTGTCGAATTCGAATGACTCACGTTTGGTTGACGTAGATCATAGCGGGCTCGCCCCAGGATCATTGGTGTGCTGGGGACGCCGAACACGACGGCCGTTCTGGCGGCATCAGAGAACAAGGAGGCTGCACGGCCGCGCGACCGCCCGGGGTTTCGGGCGCGCTCGGCGGTGACGGTCCGACATGTCTGTGGAGGAAGTGCGCTATGGGTGCCTATGCCGAGATTCACGCCCGGTCCATTTCGGACCCCGAAGGCTTTTGGGGAGACGCCGCCAAGGCGATCGATTGGGTACAAGCGCCGACCAAGGTGCTCGATGGCAGCGACCCGCCCTTCTACAAGTGGTTCCCCGACGGCAAGCTGAACACCTGCTACAACGCGCTCGACCGGCATGTGGAACGCGGCCGTGGCGACCAGGCGGCGGTGATCTACGACAGCCCCGTCACCAATACCGTGCGCACCATCACCTATAGCGAGATGCGCGACCAGGTCGCCCACTTCGCCGGGGCGCTGAAGGGGCTCGGCGTCGGGCTCGGCGACCGCGTCATCGTCTACATGCCCATGGTGCCGGAAGCGCTGGTGGCGATGCTGGCCTGCGCGCGCATCGGCGCCATCCATTCGGTGGTGTTCGGCGGCTTCGCGCCAAACGAGCTGGCCACGCGCATCGACGACGCCAAGCCCAAGGTGATCGTCAGCGCGTCGTGCGGCATCGAAGGCAAGCGGGTGATCCCCTATAAGCCGATGCTCGACGAGGCCATCGACCTGGCCAAGCACAAGCCCGATGCCTGCATCATCCTGCAGCGCCCCCAGGTGGCGGCGGACCTGAGCGCCGGGCGCGACCACGACTGGGTGAAGCTGGCCGCGGCGGCCCAGCCGGCGGATTGCGTGACGGTGGATGCCAACCACCCGCTCTATATCCTCTACACCTCGGGCACCACCGGCCAGCCCAAGGGCATCGTGCGCGACAACGGCGGGCATGCCGTGGCGCTCTATTGGACGATGGTCAATTTCTACAACGCCAAGCCGGGCGACGTGTACTGGGCGGCCTCCGATGTCGGCTGGGTGGTCGGCCACTCCTACATCGTCTATGCCCCGCTGCTGCTCGGCGCCACCACGGTGGTCTACGAAGGCAAGCCCGTGGGCACGCCCGATGCCGGCGCCTTCTGGCGGATGATCGCCGACCACAAGATCAACATTCTGTTCACGGCACCGACCGCGTTCCGCGCCATCAAGCGCGAAGACCCGCACGGCGAGTTCTTCAGGAAGTACGACACCGCGACCCTGCGGACGCTGTTCCTGGCCGGCGAACGGTCGGACCCCGATACCATCCGCTGGGCCGAAGACCTGCTGAAGGTGCCGGTGATCGACCACTGGTGGCAGACGGAAACCGGCTGGGCCATCTGCGGCAACCCGCTGGGCATCGAACACTTCCCGGTGAAGTACGGCTCGGCCACCAAGGCGGTGCCGGGGTGGAACGTGCAGGCGCTCGACAATGACGGCCAGGAGGTGCGCCGCGGCGACATCGGCGCGCTCGTGGTCAAGCTGCCGCTGCCTCCGGGTGCCATGCTGACGCTGTGGCAGGCGCCGGAGCGCTTCAAGTCCTCCTACATGGAGCAGTTCCCAGGCTACTACATGACCGGCGATGCCGGGTTCATCGACGAGGACGGCTATGTCCACGTGATGACCCGCGTCGACGACGTTATCAACGTCGCCGGCCACCGCCTGTCCACCGGCGGCATGGAAGAGGTGCTGGCGGCCCACCCCGATGTGGCGGAAGCCGCGGTGATCGGCGTGGCCGACGACCTCAAGGGCCAGCTCCCGGTCGGGTTCATCGTGCTGAAGGCCGGTGTCACCAAGAAGCCGGACGACGTGGTGGCCGAATGCGTCAAGATGGTGCGCGATCGCATCGGTGCCGTCGCCGCCTTCAAGCTGGCCACGGTGGTCGACCGGCTGCCCAAGACCCGCTCGGGCAAGGTGCTGCGCGGCACCATGCAGAAGATCGCCAATGCCGAAGACTACAAGATGCCGGCGACCATCGACGATCCGGTGATCCTTGAGGAGATCGGCGAGGCACTGGCCAAGATCGGCTACGCGTCCGCCCACAAGTAGGCGACCGAAGCTCCCCCGGCCGAAGGGCACTGGTCCTTGGGCCGGGGCGAGTCGCTGACGACCCGCCAGTTGTCTGCCCGAGGCCGTGTAGACGACCCGGCGGAAGCCCGCCGGGCGCGGTGGAACTCTCAGAATGGCGGTGAAGTCGGCCTGCCCAGCCAGAAATGGCCATGGCCGCGCCATACTTCGCGATCCTTTGTCCCACCATTTACCATTATTTAATGGTTGGGTTGGTATGTTGCAGGTGATCGGAGACACAGGACATGGCGTCCTGACGGGTCCGGTTCTTGTTGATGCCTCCCTGTTGACCTTTGCCGCCGGCTCCCGCCGGCGGCAATTTTTAATTTCGGCCCCAGGGAACCTGGGCGGGACAGCGGTTCTACGACCAATGGTATGCCCAAGAGCGCGGCACACGGCCGCGGTCCGCCCGCCGATGACCAATCGTGCGGCATTTTCCGCCGCCAATGGCGCGCCTTTAACCGGCTACCCTTCGTAACCGTAGGCTCTTGCCCTCATCCTGGGCGCTGACTATCGTTCGATTGTCACAGGACACCTATGCAGCTATGCCGGCTCTCGGTCCTGGAATGGCCGTGGACCGGTGGGTTGGCATGGAACCTGCTTTCTCTTTCGCCGTCCCTCCACTCCCCGGAGCGGATCGCATCCCCCTCCAGGCGCCCCGATGGAATATTTCTTTCAGCAGCTAATCAACGGCCTGACGCTGGGCTCCATCTATGGCCTGATCGCCATTGGCTATACGATGGTCTACGGCATCATCGGCATGATCAATTTCGCCCACGGCGACATCTTCATGGTCGGGGCGTTCATCTCTTTGATGAGCTTCCTGGTCCTGGCGCTCGCCGGAGTGACGGCGGTGCCGCTGGCGCTGCTGGTGGTGCTGATCATCGCCATGGTGTTCACCTCGGTCTACGGCTGGACGGTGGAACGCCTGGCCTACCGGCCGCTGCGCGGGTCGTTCCGGCTGGCGCCGCTGATCTCGGCACTCGGCATGTCGATCTTCCTGCAGAACTACGTGCAGCTCCTGCAGGGTGCCCGCAACAAGGCGCTGCCGCCGGTCATCCAGGGCGGGTTCCAGCTCACCTCCGGCGGCGAATTCGATGTCACCGTGAGCTACGTGCAGATCATCATCCTGGCGATCACGCTCCTCTTGCTGGTGGTGTTCACCTTGCTGATCGCCAAGACCTCGCTGGGGCGCCAGCAGCGCTCGTGCGAGCAGGACAAGCTGATGGCCTCGCTGGTCGGCGTGAACGTGGACCGCACCATCTCCATCACCTTTGTCATGGGGGCCGCATTGGCGGCCGTGGCGGGCCTGATGTACCTGGTGCGCTACGGCGTGATCGACTTCTTCGAAGGCTTCATCGTCGGCGTGAAGGCATTCACCGCGGCGGTGCTGGGGGGCATCGGCTCATTGCCCGGCGCCATGCTGGGCGGCCTGATGATCGGCATGATCGAGGCCTACTGGTCCGGCTACTTCCCGGTGCAATACAAGGACGTCGCGGTGTTTGCGATCCTCGTCCTGGTGCTGATCTTCCGCCCCAGCGGCGTATTGGGCCGCCCCGAGATTGAGAAGGTGTGACGCCGATGCCCGAAACCACGGACGTCGCCGCCGCCACCGGCGCGAAGACCGGCACCCCCGGTCTCGACCTGTCGAAGACCATCGAAAGCCCCCCCGCGGCGGACGGGGCGCGCGGCCTCGACCTCGTGGCGATGTTGAAGGAGGGCCTGCTAGCGGCGCTTGTGGGGTTTGCCCTGTTCGCCACCATGGTGGGCTTGCAGATCACCGAAGTGCAGGGCGGCCAGGGGATCGCAACCCGCTTCGTCGACGTGGCGGTGGCCGTTGTGCTGGTGTTCATCGGCCGCATCGGCATGTTCCTGGTGCGCGAAGGCTACCCGTTGCCGGTGCTGATCGGCGGCGGAGTGGTCGCGGCCATCGGCGTGCTGGCGCCCCTGCCCAGTTCGATCCTGCAGATCCTGTGCATCTGCGGCGCCATCGTGTCATCGCTGATGGCGGCGCGCCGCCTCAACGTGCCGACCACGGTGTTGGTGGTAGTGGGGGCGGGGGCCGTGTGGCTGGGCCTGGCGCTCGATCTTCTGTCGGTGTCGAGCAGCGCCCTGGAAATCCTGGTGCTGTGGTACGGCGGCCTGGCGGTGCTGATCGGGCTGCTCGCCCATCCGCGGGCCACCAACGGGCGGCGCCACGTGCTCGGCGTGCCGGGCGGAATCCTCGTCGTGCTGCTGCTGGGGGCCGTGGTGCTGGCCGGGCTCCTCTACCTTTTGATCAGCACCGAAACGCTGACCCAGGTGGAGTCGACCCGCAACACTGAGATCACCGTGAACTCCGTGCCCGAGGGCACCGACGGCGCCTTTGCCGTCGATGTCGGCGATGGCGACGTGGTCTACCTGCTGCCGGCACCGGAGGATACGCCGCGGACGGTGGAGACCGCCCCCGTGCGCGGCGTCGACGGCGAAGCCTACCGCGTGCTGGTGGTGGCCGGCGTGCCGGTATCGGGTGACGTGGTGCCGCTGCTGGCGGTGTTCTACGCCTGCGTCGCCGCGGCCATCCTGCTGGCCAACCGCTACGCCCATCTGCTGCCGCCGCGCGATCCCGGAGCACCGCCGATCATGGACGTGGTGGCGCGGCGCGTGCAGAAATCCAGTAGCGTCACCACCCCGCTGGCCATGGCCGCAGCGCTGCTGCTACCGGTCTTCTTCTACGACCGCCAGACCATCGATCTCGCCACGTTGGTGCTGACGTACGTGATGCTGGGCTGGGGGCTCAACATCATCGTCGGCCTGGCCGGGCTGCTCGACCTTGGGTACGTGGCGTTCTATGCCGTGGGAGCCTATTCCTACGCGCTCTTCGCCACCGAATTCAACTTGAGCTTCTGGGCCTGCCTGCCCATCGCCGGACTGCTGGCGGCGTCGGCCGGGGTGATCCTGGGCTTCCCGGTGCTGCGCCTGCGCGGCGACTATTTCGCCATCGTCACCCTGGGCTTCGGCGAAATCATCCGGATCATCATCCTCAACTGGTACAACCTCACCCGCGGGCCGGACGGCATCGGCGGCATTCCGCGGCCGTCCTTCTTCGGCATCGCGGACTTCACGCGCGAGCCCGCCGAGGGGGAGGTGGCCTTCCACGAATTGTTCGGGCTGGAGTTCGACACGCTGCATCGGGTGGTCTTCATGTACTACCTGATCTTGATGCTGGCGCTGATCGTGAACTTCTTCTCCATGCGGGTGCGCCGCATGCCCATTGGCCGCGCCTGGGAGGCGCTGCGCGAGGACGACATCGCCTGCCAGTCGCTGGGCATCAACCGGCGCAACATCAAGCTGATGGCCTTTGCCTTCAGCGCCATGTTCGGCGGCTTTGCCGGGTCGTTCTTCGCCACCCGCCAGGGCTTCATCAGCCCGGAGAGCTTCACCTTCATCGAAAGTGCCATCATCCTGGCCATCGTCGTCCTCGGCGGCATGGGCAGCCAGGCCGGCGTGGTGCTGGCGGCGATCCTGCTGATCGGCCTGCCGGAGGTGTTCCGCGAGCTTGAGCAATACCGCATGCTGTGCTTCGGCATGGCCATGGTGGCGGTGATGGTGTGGCGGCCGCGCGGCCTGCTGGCCCACCGCGACCCCTCGGTGCGCCTGTTCGGGCGCAAACGCGGAGCGGCGGAAGCCGCGGAGGTGACCTGACCATGGCCGATACGCCGACCACGCCGGGGACCGACGGCGGCCGACCGCCGCTGCTCTCCGTCGATCACCTGACCATGCGGTTCGGCGGCCTGGTGGCCATCGACGACGTGTCGTTCGCCGCGTCGGACAGCGCGATCACCGCCATCATCGGCCCCAACGGTGCCGGCAAAACCACGGTGTTCAACTGCCTCACCGGCTTCTACAAGCCCACCGAAGGGCGGCTGACCCTCAACCTGGGGGATCGCCGCTTCCTTCTGGAGCGGATGGAAGGCCACGACATCTCCGCCAAGGCCGGCGTCGCCCGCACCTTCCAGAACATCCGGCTGTTCCAGCACATGAGCGTGCTGGAGAACCTGCTGGTCGCCCAGCACAACCGCTTGACTTCGGTGCCCGGCCGGTCGCTGCGTGAGACCCGCGACAACTCGCTGGCCAGCAGCAACGACAAGGGCGAGACCTCGCCGCGACGCAGCGGCGGCACCTTGAGCGGCGTTGCCGCCACCGGCCGGCGCATGGCGGGGAATATCGGGTTCTCGATGCTCGGCATCATCAATTCCGCCCGCTACCGCCAGTCGGAGAAGGAGGCGGTGGAGCGCGCCCGTTTCTGGCTCGACCGCATCAACCTGACCCCCAAGGCCGACTGGGACGCCGGCAACCTGCCCTATGGCGACCAGCGGCGCCTGGAGATTGCCCGCGCCATGTGCACGGAGCCGCGCCTGCTCTGCCTGGACGAGCCGGCGGCCGGCCTGAACCCGCGGGAAACCGGGGAACTCAACGAGTTGATCTTGTGGATCCGCGACACCCACGGGATCGGCGTGCTGCTGATCGAGCACGACATGAGCGTGGTGATGCGCATCTCCGATCACGTCGTGGTGCTCGACTACGGCCGCAAGATTTCCGATGGGCCGCCCGAGCAGGTGCGCAACGACCCCAACGTCATCAAGGCGTATCTGGGGGCCGACGACGAGGACGAGCTGCCGGCCGCGGTGAAGGAAGACATCGCCGAAGACAAGGCCGAGCAGGCGGCCCGGGACCAGGAGGCGCGGGCCTGATGCTGACGGTTTCCAATGTCCACACCTTCTACGGCGCCATCGAGGCGCTGCGCGGCGTCGACCTGCGGGTGGAAGAGGGCGAGGTGGTCACCCTGATCGGGGCCAACGGCGCCGGCAAGTCGACCTTGCTGATGACCATCTGCGGCCAGCCCCAGGCGCGCCACGGCCAGATCGAGTTCGATGGCGACGACATCACCCACCTGCCGACCTTCGAAATCATCCGCCGCGGCATCGCCCACGCCCCGGAAGGCCGGCGCATCTTCCCGCGGATGACGGTGCTGGAAAACCTGCAGATGGGGGCGCTGGCCACCGACCAGAGCCACTTTCACGAGGATCTGGCGAAGGTCTATTCCCTGTTCCCGCGGTTGGAGGAGCGCTCGGGCCAGCGCGGCGGCACGCTGTCGGGCGGCGAGCAGCAGATGCTGGCGATCGCCCGCGCGCTGATGAGCCGGCCGCGCCTGCTGTTGCTGGACGAGCCCTCGCTCGGCCTGGCGCCGATGATCGTGAAGCAGATCTTCCGGGTGATCCGGGAGATCAACGAGGAACAGCGGGTCACCGTGTTCCTGGTGGAACAGAACGCCTTCCACGCGCTGAGGCTGGCCGACCGCGGCTACGTTCTGGTGAACGGCCAGGTGACGCTCACCGGCACTGGCCCCGAGCTGCTCGCCAACGAAGAGGTGCGGGCCGCCTATCTGGAGGGAGGCCACTGATGGCCGGTCGCGTCGCCGCCCTGCTGCTGGCGGTCGTCACCCTGGCGCTCGCGGGGTGCGCCGTCACCGACTATGAGCGTCTCTACGGGGCCTGGACCGGCGACGGCCTGTCGGTGTCGCTGGAGCGCGGCGGCACCTTCTCCGTGCGCGAGGCCCAGGCGCTGTTCGATGCTCCCTTCGTCGGCAACCAGAGCAGCCTCGACGGCCGCTACACGGTCGACACCGAGATGGACCTGTCGGAGGGCGACGAGCCCGTGGAGTCCGTGGTCCTGCGCTTCAACCTGCTGCACATCGGCAGCTATTCGGTGGAGCGCATGCTGGGCGTGCTGGAGCAGGAGGACACGACCATCCGCAGCCGCGTCGGCAACACGGTCTACGATGTCCAAGTGCTCGCCCTCAGCGGCGACACCATCACGCTCTACAGCGAAGAGTTTTTCGGCGGCGAGGTGACGCTGACCAGGATCTTCCGGGTCGACGACATTCTTGGCACCAACGTGCTTGTGTTCGTCGGCCTGACGCTGGTGCTGTTCGGTGGTGCTGCATTCATGGCCGGCCAGGCGCTGGCCAACGGCTGGAAAACGCCGCTGACCGGCCTCTTCTACTGCGCCTTGCTGTCATTCGCCGACATGTTCCTGGTCTACGGCCTGTTTGACGGCGACGGCACGCTGGTCTCCGGCTACATCATCCGGCTGGTGGTGCTGTCCACCATCTTCCTCACCAGCTACCGGGTCACCCAGGCGCGCAAGATGGTCACGCAGTATCCGTGGGTCTACGAGCGCCAGGGCCTGTTCGGCTGGCGGACCCGGTCGGGCACCGGTGCTGAATGATCGGAACCGTTGGGGCCGGTTCCGGCGTTGTTGCAGGGGCGGACGCGGCGCGCTGGCGGGCCCTTGGCACAGCTCCGTCAGGCAAACCGTTTGCGCACCGTTGCAACGATGCTAACTTCGCAACCCAGGGCTGCCCGGCGAGTGGGCGGTCTGGAACGGCGCGGCACAGCGACGCAACGGGCGCCTCGGCGCCGGACCGCTCCAACCCTCAGACCAAGCTACGTAAACAGGGAGTTCGATTCACCATGACCAGCCTCAAGTCCATGTTGGTTGCAGCCGTTGCCCTCTCGGCATTCGGCGCTGCTTCCGCCCACGCGCAGATCGTGATCGGCACCGCGGGTCCGATGACCGGCCAGTACGCCTCGTTCGGCGAGCAGATGGCCAATGGCGCGGAAATGGCGGTGGCGGACATCAATGCTGCCGGCGGCGTGCTGGGTGAGCAGCTTGAACTGTTCGTCGGCGACGACGCCTGCGATCCGCGCCAGGCCGTCTCGGTGGCCAACGACGCGGTCGCCGATGGCGTGGTCTTCATGGCCGGGCACTTCTGCTCCGGTTCGTCGATCCCGGCCAGCCAGGTCTACACCGAGGAAGGCGTGCTGCAGATCTCGCCGGCCTCCACCAATCCGGCCCTGACCGACGACGGCGGCCCGAACGTCTTCCGCGTGTGCGGCCGCGACGACCAGCAGGGCATCATCGCCGCCCAGTACCTGGCGGAGAACTTCCCCGATGCCAACATTGCCATCGTCCATGACCGGACCGCCTACGGTAAGGGCCTGGCCGATGCCACCCTGGCCGCGCTGCACGACCTGGGCGTGACCGAGACGCTGTACGAGGCGTATACCCCGGGCGAGAGCGACTACAGCGCCCTGATCACCCGCCTGAACGCCGAGAACATCGACGTGCTGTATGTCGGCGGCTACCACACCGAAGCCGGCCTGATGGTCCGCCAGATGCGCGAGCAGGGCATGGACACGCAGCTCGTCTCCGGCGACGCGCTGGTGACCGACGAGTACTGGGCGATCACCGGCGACGCCGGCGAAGGCACGCTGATGACCTTCGGCCCCGACCCGCGCAACTTCGAGACCGCCGCCGACGTGGTCGACCGCTTCCGCGCCGAGGGCATCGAGCCGGAGGGCTACACGCTCTACACCTATGCCGCCATCCAGGTGTTCGCTGCGGCGGCCGAGGAGGCCGGGTCCACCGACCTCGACGCGCTGATCAGCATCATCCAGGGCGGCACCTTCGACACCGTCATCGGCACGCTCACCTTCGACGACAACGGCGACATCGAACAGCCGGCCTATGTCTGGTACCAGTGGCACGATGGCACCTACGGCGAAATCGAGGTAGCCTCGGCTCCCGAGATGTCTCGCGAGGAAATCCTCCAGATGCTTGACGATCTGCAGCAGCAGCTCGACACGCTTCGCGAGGCGGTCCAGTCACTTTAGTCGTGCCTAGCGCTCGGAGCGGGATGCGATCATGCGTAGTCGAGCTAAGCTACGTCTCCCGCTCGGGGCTTCGAACTCCTGAGCGATGACACGGACTCGGCCCTTGAACGAAGTGAAGCGGCCGAGATCCGATGTAGCTCGTGATGTATGTAGCTTCTGGCGCGACGGTGGGTTAACACCGTCGCACAGTGCGGCCCGGCGGAACACCGCCGGGCCGTTGCCGTCTGGGTCCGCGCCGCAGCGGGCCCGGCCGACGGCCGCAATTGGGGAACCTCGCAGGAATGCGAGCGTTTGAATCGAGAATGCTCGGGCGCGTTGTGTTGCGGTGGATCAATCAATCCGCCAGCAAATTCCGGTAAACTGCATCGCACCGAAGTTCTGCGGCAGGCAGGCAGTAAGGAGCCGAAACATGGATGCTTCGCCGGTCATGGAAGGACGCCCCACCGATTTGGTGGCGTTCCGCCGCACGCTCCTGGAGCGCCTGACCTACGCCGTGGGCAAGACTCCCGGCACGGCGACCAACCGGGACTGGTTCCACGCGGTCGCCCTGGCGGTGCGCGAATACGCCACCGACAATTGGATGCAGACGACCAACGGCTACTATGTCCGTGACCAGAAGCGCGTCTACTACCTCTCGCTGGAATTCCTGATCGGCCGTCTGCTGGCCAGCGCGCTGCACAATCTCGGTCTCTACCGGACGTGTCAGCAGGCGCTGGACGAATTCCAGGTCGACCTGTCCAACGTGCTGGAGGCCGAGCCCGACGCTGCATTGGGCAACGGTGGCCTCGGCCGTCTCGCCGCCTGCTTCATGGACAGCATGGCGACCGAAGGCATCGCCGCCCACGGCTACGGGATCCGCTACGAGTTCGGCCTGTTCGAACAGGGCTTCGACCAGGGTTGGCAGGTGGAGTTCCCGGAAGACTGGTTGCGCTTCGGCAACCCGTGGGAATTCGAGCGGCCGGAGGTGGCCTACCCGGTGCGCTTCCACGGCACCGTGCGCGACACCGTCGACCACGACAATCATCCGCGCGCCACCTGGGCCGATACCGAGAAGGTCCTGGCCATTGCCTACGACACCCCGGTGGTCGGCTGGGGCGGCAAGTCCATCAACACGCTCCGGCTGTGGTCGGCCAAGGCGACGCGCAAGCTGAACCTGGAGGACTTCAACCGCGGCGAATACATGGGGGCCGTGCACCAGCGGGTGCTGTCGGAAAACCTGTCGCGCGTGCTCTATCCCAACGACGCCACGCCGGTGGGCCAGGAGCTGCGCTTCAAGCAGGAGTACTTCTTCACCTCCGCCTCGCTGCAGGACATCCTGCGCCGCTTCCGCCAGCACCATGCCGATTGGGGCGAACTGCCCGACCGTGCGGCCATTCAGCTCAACGACACCCACCCGGCGATCGCGGTGGCGGAGTTGATGCGTCTCCTGGTGGACGAGCACAATGTGCGCTGGGACAAGGCGTGGGACATCGTCCAGCACACCATCAACTACACCAACCACACCCTGATGCCCGAGGCGCTGGAGACCTGGCCGGTGTGGCTGGTGGAGCGGGTGCTGCCGCGCCACCTGCGCATCATCTACGACATCAACGCCCGCTTCCTGCAGCGCGTGCGCACGCGCGGCCCGGTGACCGATGCCAAGCTGTCGAGCCTGTCGCTGATCGCCGAGGGGCGGGAGCGCCGGGTGCGCATGAGCCACCTCGCCTTCGTCGGCTCCAACAAGGTCAACGGCGTGTCGGCTCTGCACACCGAGCTGATGAAGAAGACGGTGTTCCGCGACCTGCACAACGAGTTCCCGTCGAAGATCGTCAACATGACCAACGGGATCACGCCGCGCCGCTGGCTGCAGCAGTGCAACCGGCCGCTGGCCGGGCTGATCACCGAGGCCATCGGCGATGGCTGGGTGCGCGACCTGTCGCGGCTTGAGGCGCTGGTGCCGCTGGCGGAAGACAAGGGCTTCTGTGCGGCCTTCTCCCACGCCAAGCTGGAGAACAAGCGCAACCTGGCGGATCGCCTGGGCGCCGGCCAGGGCTACAGCCTGGACACCGACGCGCTGTTCGACGTGCAGGTGAAGCGCTTCCACGAATACAAGCGCCAGCTCCTGAACATCTTGGAGACGGCAGCGCTCTACCAGGCGATCCGCGAGGATCCCAACGGGCCATGGGTGCCGCGGGCCAAGTTCTTCGGCGGCAAGGCGGCCCCCGGCTACCACACCGCCAAGATGATCATCAAACTGATCAACGACATCGCCCGCACGGTGAACGCCGATCCCGAAGTGCGCGGCGTGCTGAAGGTGGTGCAGCTCCCCAACTACAACGTCACCCTTGCCGAGCGGCTGATCCCGGCGGCCGAGCTGTCGGAGCAGATCTCCACCGCGGGCATGGAAGCGTCCGGCACCGGCAACATGAAGTTCGCCCTCAACGGTGCCTTGACCATCGGCACGCTGGACGGGGCGAATGTGGAGATCCGCGAACAGGTGGGGCCGGAGAACATCTTCATCTTCGGCAAGACCGCCGACCAGGCGGCCGACCTGCTGTCCAAGGGCTACGACGCCCGCGCCACCGTGGCCGACACGCCGCGCCTGGCACGGGTGCTGGACTTCATCGCCGGCGGCGCTTTCAGTCCGGAAGACACGCGCCGTTTCCGTGGCCTCGTCGACGGGTTGCTGGCCAACGACCGGTTCCTGGTGACCGCCGACTTCGCGGCCTACTGGGACACCCAGCGCAAGGTCGACAAGGCGTATTGCGACCAGGCGTCCTGGCAGCGGATGGCCGTGCTCAACACCGCGCAGATGGGCTTCTTCTCGTCCGACCGCACGGTGCGCAGCTATGCCAAGACGATCTGGACGGCCGAGCCGCCACTGGTGAAGTAGCAGAACAGGTCAGGGAGAGGCGGCGCCGGTGGGCGCCGCTCAGCCCGGCCTGCCCGCCTGCGCTTCGCCCAGCAATTCGGCGCGCCTGGTGTCGTAGTCCGTTTGGCTGATGAGGCCGCGGTCGCGCATCACCTTGAGGGCGAACAGGTCGCGCTCGACGCCCTCGTCGCCATCGCCGCCACTTTCGCTGTCGGTCTCGGCGGAGCTGATGCCGCCGCTTCGCCTGGTCGTCACCGCACGCTCTCCTCTGTCGACATCGATCCCGATCCTGCCGAGTGACGGTAGCTGGTCCGGTTAGGCTCGCGAAATGGGGAAGTGCAGGCGCAGGGTGGTGCCCGCGCCCGGGGCGCTGGTGATGGACATGCTGCCGTCGTGGAGCGACATGATGGTGTCGATCAGCTTCAGGCCGAAGCCGGCGCGCTGGTCGCCGACGTTCAGCCGGTAGCGCTCCAACACGTCCTCCGGCACGAAGCCGCTGCCGGTGTCCTGAACTTCGATAACCACGGTTTCCGGTGCCGTGTAGCCGCAGACGGTGACGCGACCGCCGCCTGGCGTGTGCCGCAGGGCATTGGACAAAGCGTTGGCCACGGCGTGGTGCAGACCGGTTTCGTTGGCTTCGACGGTCAAGGCGAGCGGTACCTCGTTGAGCAAGGTCACCTTGCGGCGCTCGGCGATGCCACGGAGCAGCTCGATCACCCGGTCGACCACCTGGTTGGGAACGATCCGCTGGACGTTCATGTCGAACCCACCGGATTCCATGCGCCGCAGGCTGAGAATTTCCGTCGACAGGGTGAGCAGCCGTTTTGATGCCTTGTCGATGATCTCCACATATTCGCGATAGGTCGGCGTCAGCGGACCGTCGATTTCAGACAGCATCAGTTCGGTGAAGCCGAGGATGCCGTTCAGCGGCGTGCGGATCTCGTGATCGAAGGTGCTGAGGAAGTAGGCCCGATCGCGGGCCCGGCGGCGCGCCAGTGCGAGCGCCCGCTGCAGCAGCCGCTGGCGGCGGCGCATGTGGAAGGACAAAGACGCGACGACGAAGGCGACCAGGGCCGACAGGGCGATGTAGCACTGGAGAATGAGCACGCGGTCGACCGTGCCCTCCAGCCAGCGCGGGCCGAAGCCGGCCGCCACCATGTGGATCGCCGGCACCGATGTGACGAAGATGCCGATGCTCGCACCGAGTTGATTGAAGCGGAACGACAGCCAGATCACCGCCGGCAGGGTGAGGAACACCAGCGCCGGATGCGGCACGGAATCGGTGTAGAGGGTGTGGAAGGTGAGGTACTCCATGATCGGCAGCACCTCGAAATCATAGAGCACCGCCACCACCAGGAAGCCCACGGCAAGGCCGAACTGGCGCGGACCGCTTTCGATCATGGCGCGGACGCGACGGCGCGACAGGCCGCGCCACATCAGCAGACCGGCCCCCAGCGTGAAATAGGCGGTGACGTTGCCGAAGTACCAGTCGCGCCAGAACCGGAACACGTCGAACGCCACGGTGACGACGTCGCCGCGGGTGGAGACGGCGTAGACGGCGGTGATCAGCGCAGACACGGCGGCGATGCCCAGCACGCCCAAGGTGAACTGCAGCACCCGGCCCGGATTGCGCAGGGTGAGCCGGCGCAGTCCCCGGCGGCGCAGCACATAGACGATGGTGGCGGGCTCCAGGACGTCGATGATCTGGTAGGGGATCGCATCGACGATCGAGTGGCCCTCGATCAGCACCCAGGCCACCATGGCGGCCAGGAAGGCCACAATGGAACCGATGGTATCCCACCGGGTACGGCTGACCAGCAGGGCGAAGAAGAGGATCGCGATCGGCAAGAACATTACCGAAATGCGCGAGTCCTCCAGCCGTGGGGAGACGACCTCCCAGTAGGCAATGAAGCAGAAGAAGAACAGCCGGCCTGTCCGCCACAGCCAGGAGATCGCCTCCTTCAGTGATGTCATACCGGCAGACTTTCGGGTTCGAGACGCGGAGTCCACTGCCACCGGGTGACCGATATCCTTCTTTGGCAATTTGGCGCTACGTCCGGCCCGGAGACGCATATTCTTTCGCGATCGGCGCGCGATCTTTCTGGTTAATGCGTTCCTGCGCGGGCGAGATGCATCGCAACGTTCGCGCAATCGCGGTGGATTGTCCACCGCATCGCCAAAGGTCGATCGGCAGCCGGCCTGTCGATCGGGCCGTGCGCCATGGCGGCCCGACCGCCGCGGTGACCATCGTTTGAGCCAGGGGCATGGCAGCCGATGGCCGGCATTTCCGGTGTGCGGCTTGGTCTGCCGGGCGGGCAGGGACTATGTTGCAGGTGCACGCAACTACGGTGGACCGCACGATGACCACCCGCTTGATCCGTCTCGCCATCGCCGGTGCCTTCGCCATCATGGTGGCGGGCGTTGTCACCTGGTACTTGAACGCCGGACCCGGCTCGGCGACCGGCAGCGACGGGCCGGTGCCGCAGCCCTCCTTCGCCAATGTGGGCGGCCCCTTCACCCTGACCGACCACACCGGGGCCGAGGTGACGGACGCGGACTATCGCGGCGGCTACGTACTGCTCTATTTCGGCTACACGTTCTGCCCGGACGTCTGCCCGACCGAGCTGTGGAAGATCGTCCAGGCGCTCGGCCAGATGCCGGAAGAGGTGGCAGCACAGGTGACGCCGGTCCTCGTGACCATCGATCCGCAGCGCGACACGCCCGAAGCCCTCGCCCAATACGTAGCACTGTTCGATCCGCGCATGGTGGGGCTGACGGGTACGGCCGAACAGATCGCGGCGGTGGCGGACGAATACAACGTCTACTACGCCCGGGTGGACGACGCGGAAGACCCCTCGCGCTACACCATGGACCACTCGGTCTACACCTACTTGGTGGGGCCGGACGGCACGGTGCGCAACGTCTTCACCAACGGCCAGACGGCCGAGCAGATCGCAGAGGCGGTGACGGCGGAGGTGGAGGGCGGCGGCTCGGTGTAGCCGGTCCGCCTGGCGTGTCCATCTGATCGGTCCGTCCGCGGCGCGGCGGCCGCCTGCGATTGTCATCCGCCCCGGCCTGGGGCAGGGTGACCGAAGGCGAGCGCAGCCGCGGCGAGCAGGGCGGACGCAAAGACGTGACGGACAAAGTTGCCTTCATCACCGGCGTCACCGGCCAGGACGGTGCCTACTTGGCGCGCTTCCTGCTGGACAAGGGCTACATCGTCCACGGCGTCAAACGCCGCGCCTCGTCGTTCAACACCGAGCGGGTGGACCAGCTCTACCGCGACCCGCACGAGCACAAGACGCGCTTCTTCCTGCACTACGGCGACCTGACGGACACCTCCAACCTGATCCGCCTGATCCAGGAAACCCAGCCCGACGAGATCTACAATCTGGCCGCCCAGAGCCACGTGGCGGTGAGCTTCGAGACCCCGGAATACACCGGCAACGCCGATGGGCTGGGCACGCTGCGGCTGCTGGAGGCCCTGCGCGTTCTGAAGATGACCGACCGGGTGCGGTTCTATCAGGCGTCCACCTCAGAGCTGTTCGGCAACACCAAGGAAGCCCCGCAGCGCGAAACCACGCCCTTCCAGCCGCGCTCGCCCTACGGGGCGGCAAAGCTCTATGCCTACTGGATCACCGTGAACTACCGGGAGGCCTACGGCATCCACGCCTGCAACGGCATCCTGTTCAACCACGAAAGCCCGATGCGCGGGGAAACCTTCGTCACCCGCAAGATCACCCGCGCGGTGGCCGGCATCGAACGCGGACGCCAGCGCGAGCTTTGGCTCGGCAACCTGGATGCGCGGCGCGACTGGGGGCATGCGCGCGACTATGTGCGGGGCATGTGGATGATGGTGCAGCACCCCACGCCGGACGACTACGTGCTCGCCACCGGGCGCGCCCATTCGGTGCGCCAGTTCGTGGAGCTGGCCTTCGCCGAGGTGGGGCGCAGCATCGAATGGTCGGGCAGCGGTGCCGACGAGGTGGGGCGCGATGCCAAGGACGGCGAGGTGCTGGTGCGCATCGACCCGCGCTACCACCGCCCGACGGAGGTGGAATACCTGCTCGGCGACCCGTCGAAGGCGGCCGAAAGGCTCGGCTGGCGCCACACCACGACGTTGGAGGAGATGGTGGCGGAGATGGTGGCCACCGACCTGGAGCTGGTGGAGCGCGACGCCTGGCGCCACGATCCCGGCGTCGAGTGACCGCGATGGCGGCGGCCGTCTCCTACGACCTGGCGGGCAAGCGGGTATTCGTGGCCGGCCATCGCGGCATGGTGGGCTCCGCCCTGGTGCGCCGCCTGGCGGTGGAGGACTGCGAGATCCTCACCGTCGGGCGCGAACAAGTGGACTTGCGCGACCAGGGGGCCGTGGCCGCCTGGATGGCCGACCGGCGACCCCAGGCGGTATTCCTCGCCGCCGCCAAGGTGGGCGGCATCCAGGCCAACGCCACCTATCCGGCCGACTTCCTGCACGACAATCTGGCGATCCAGAGCAACGTGATCGGTGCGGCCGTCGCCTGCGGCGTCGAAAAGCTGCTCTTCCTGGGCTCCTCGTGCATCTACCCCAAGCTGGCACCACAGCCGATCACCGAGGACGCTTTGCTGACCGGCCCGCTGGAGCCCACCAACGAGTGGTACGCCATCGCCAAGATCGCGGGGTTGAAGCTGTGCCAGGCTTACCGCCGCCAGCACGGGGCCGATTTCATCTCTGCCATGCCGACCAACCTCTACGGCCCCGGCGACAATTTCGACCTGGCGGCGAGCCATGTTGTGCCAGCGCTGCTGCGCAAGGCCCACGAGGCGAAACTGGCGGGGGCCCGGGAACTGCCGCTGTGGGGCAGCGGCACGCCGCGGCGGGAGTTCCTCCATGTGGACGACGCCGCCGACGCCCTGGTTCACCTGATGCGCTGCTATTCAGACGAGAGCCACGTCAATGTCGGCGTCGGCGAGGACCTGCCGATCGGCGATCTGGCCAGGCTGGTGTGCGCGGTTGTGGGGCTTGCGGCGGAGATCGTGCTCGATCCGTCCAAGCCCGACGGCACGCCGCGCAAGCTTCTCGACGTCTCGCGCCTGACAGCATCGGGCTGGCGGCCGCGCCGGAGCCTGGCCGAGGGGCTGGCGGACACCTATCGCTGGTTCGTGGAGCACGCGGACCGGGGTGGGCTGCGCCTGTAGCGGCGCGCGGGGTGGTTGGCTCAGTCCGGATAGCCCAGCAGCGCTATGGCGGACCGGTAGTCCCCGTTGGCGCGGAAGGCGGCCAGCAGGTCGGCGTCCACCGGCTTGCGGCGGACCGGTGCGATGGTCTTGAGCGGCGAGTCGTCGCCGGTGACGTGGGCGTTGTCCGCCCAGGTGGCGGCGTAGCCGGGATCGAAGGGGATCTGCAGCCGGTCGCACAGTGTTTTAAGGTGCGCGTCCGGCGCGGCGGTAAAGTCCTCGTAACGCACGAAGCCGATCGCCGCGCAGCGTTCGGCGAACGCCAGATAGCCGTGCAGGTAGGTGTCGAGAGATAGGTCCTGCATCACCGTCAGCCGATGCAGGCTGCACCACTGGTCGATGGGATGACGGACCGTCGTGGTCTGCACCACGTCGAACCGGGTCGCCAGAACGTCGGCCGTCGTCAGCGTGAAGGTGGCACTGTCGAGGAAGGGGGCGGCGGTGAAGTCCAGGTGGCTCCAGTCGCGGATCAGCAGGGTGCCGCCGCGCTCCGCCAGTTCCACCTCGATGGCGCCGACGATCTCCACGAAGCGTTCGGACGGCGAGGTGTCGGCGAGCTGCAAGGTGCCGGCCGCCAGGCGATACCAGGTCCACGCCTGGTAGCGCGGATCCAGCTTGGCGGTCATCGGCCTATAGGCGGCGGCAACGTGTTCGGCATGGGGGTGCACCTCGCTCAGCAGGTACACACCCGGCATCGCGCCCAGGCATTTGGAGATGACCGTCCCGCCCGAGCGCGCCAGGTTATGCAGCACCCGGACGATCGGCTTGCCGGTGGCGCCCAGGCGCGCCGATGCCGCTGGGGATGCCCTCAGGGGCTCGGCTGCGGGCTGTGGGACGGCCGCGACGGACGGGGCGGCGGCTTGCTCGGCGTTCGCCAGCCCGGCCGCCTGCCACATGCGGGTCAGCGCCGCGGCGAAGTCGGCTCCGAACCGCGCGGCATCGCAGACGGGGCTGGCGAAGAAGCGCTCGCGCAGGCCGCCGCGCAGGGCGGCGAGGCGATCGGTATCGCGCACCAAGCCCACGGCCAGGTCGACATAGGCGTCTTCCGTTTCCGCGATCAGGTCCGTCATGCCCAGGTTGCCGAGCAGGCTGGCACCCACCCGGGCGGCGTGGCGCTCGCCGCGCAGGGTCACCACGGGCACCCCCATGGCCAGGGCTTCGCAGGTCGTCGTCGTGCCGTTGTAGGGAAAGGTGTCGAGGCCGAGATCGATCCGGTTGTAGGTGTCCATGTGGTCTTGCCAGGACGGCTTGAGCTTCTCGATGACCAGGCGCTCCTGATCGATCCCGACCTCGCCCAGCTTGCGCAGGAACAGCCGCTGATAGCTGTCGTCGTTGGCCTGGTAGAACTTGATGAGGAAGCGCAGGTCGGGGGCGGCGGCGGCGATCCGGCCCCAGCAGCGGATCAGGCGGTCGCTGTATTTGTGCGGCGCGTTGAAGGACCCGACGGTCACCGGGCGGTGCGGCCGCGGTTGGATCGGCGGCAAGGGAGCCAGGGGATCGTAAGTGTGGAAGCCGCGGGGCAGGCGGATCAGCGTCTCGCTCGACCAGCGGTCGGCCTCGCCCGGCGGGTCGGCCGCACCGTCGCTGATGCGGAAAGGGACCTCCGGCACGCCGAGCGTTCCCGGATAGCCGAGATAGGTGGCCTGCACCGGGGCCGGCTGCAGCTCGAACACGTCCAGCCGGTTGCCGCCGGTGTGGCCGGTGGTGTCGATCAGGATGTCCACGCGGTCCTGGGCGATGAGTGCAGCGACCTCCTCGGCCGGCAAGGCGAAGACGGTACGCAGGCAGTTGGCCTCGGCTTGGTAGATGTTGGTGATGTCGTCTGTCTTGTCGGACGACGAATAGAGGAAGACCTCGTAGCCGCGCGCCCGCAGCGCTTTCACCAGGGGGACCAGGAAGAACGAAACGGAGTGGCGGCGCAACTCGCCACTGAGGAAGCCGATCCGCCGGGGGGCGGGAGGCGTCGGCCGCTGCGGCCGGGCCACCGGGCGGGGCGGCGGACCGGCGGCGCGCAGGGCTGCCACGGTGGCGACCGCGGTGTCGTGGATGTGCTGGTCGCTGCAGTCGCCCGACACGGTATAGAGCATCAGGCTGGAGGCCGCCTGCCGCGCCTGGGGCTTGAGGGCGAGCACCTTGCGGCAGGCATCGCAGGCGGCTTCGATTTGCCCGAACCGCCATTGGATGCTGGCCTCCGTCGTCCAGGCGGTGGTGTTGTTGGGCAGCAGCTCCAGGGCGCGGCGGTTGACGAAGCGGGCGGCGTCCAGGTGGCCGAACCGTTCCAGGTTTTCCGCGAAGTACACGAAGGCCAGGCCGAAGTTGGGGGCGAGCTGCGTCGCCCGGGTGAACGCGGCCAGCGCCCGCGCATCCGACGCGACGGTGTGGGCAACGCCCATGATCATCCAGGGCACGAAGCTGTTCGGCTGGCCCTTGGTGGCGATTTCCGCCGGCCCGAGCATGGCGGCGAACTGCTTTTGCTGCCATAGCCAGTAGGCGATGACGCCGTTGGCGTAGGGATCCAGCGGCGATGCCTTGAGGATCTGCCGTGCTTCGGCCAGCGCGCGGTCGATGTGTCCCAGCCTGAGATGGATGTCGGCAAGCCGGCCCCTGGACTTGAGGTCGTCGGGATTGACCTTCAGCCACGACGCCAGCTTGGCTTCCCAGGTCCTCAGCAGCTTGCGGTCGGCAATCCGGGTTTCGGCGACGAACCCCTCGGTGTTCAACACCGGCGGTGAGGGCTGGACGACCTTGGGGTGCGGCTTGGGCATTCCCGGCTCTCTGGCAGCGCGCGGACACGTCGCCCCGCTGGGACGGCGGCGATCATGGTGGAAGGTGAGTGTGAAGACTCGGTTAACCAAGAGTAGCCGCGTCGGCATTCCGATCTGCCGCTGGGGCACGCATTAACCTTAAATATTCGTGTCGACGATGACTTGGAAGTCCAAGGTGACCGGCTGCAGCGACGGTGAAGCCTTTAAGAGCTTATTAGCAAATGGCGGGTAGGGTGACCGGCAGCTGAGGTCAAATCGACCCGCCGGCGCTTAATAGGAGCGTCTTTCGGCCCTCGCCGGGCCAACCCCTCGAACCAAGGGAGCTTCCCAATGGCTGGCTTTTCCGTTCTCACCAACCCGCAAGCCGCTGCTGCCGTCTTGAACCTCAACAAGACGCTGTCGTCGCTGAACGAAACCCAGAACCGCATCAACACCGGCCTGAAGGTCGCGACCGCCAAGGACGATGCGGCGACCTTCGCCATCGCGCTCGGCATGCGCAGCGACGTGGCGGCCTACAAGCAGGTTCGTGAAAACCTGTCGCTCGGTCAGTCGACCCTGGGTACGGCGTCTGCCGCCGTTAGCCAGATCGGCGAAGAGATTTCCGCGATCAAGGAAAAGGTGACCCAGGCGGCCAACCTGGAAACCGGTCGCGACGAAGTCCAGCTCGCCATCGACAACGCGCTGAACAACATCCGCAACTACATCTCCGCCGCCAGTTTCAACGGCGTCAACCTGATCGACGGTTCCGAAGACAAGATCGGCCAGACGTTCGATGTGGTGTCCTCGCTGACCCGCACCGACTCCGGCGTCCTCAGCCTGTCGAAGATCAAGGTGAACTACGAGGACCTGTCGGTCGACAATTCCGGCCGCGGCCTGAGCGCCCTGTCGGGCGTTGACGTGACCGAAGGCAAGGCTACCGAAGCGTCGGTGACGCGGACCGATGCGGTCAGCGCCGACCTCAAGTTCGCCACCGGCGGCCTGACCGACGGCGAGCAGTTCGACCTGAACTACGTCGATGCCGACGGCAACGACCAGTCCCTGACCTTCACCACCTACTCCGCCGTTGCCGGCCAGACCGGCACCAATGCCGCAGTCGCCGCCACCGCCGGTTCTGCGGACACGAACGACAAGGCCGCAGTTGCGGTCACTTTCAGTGACGAGCTGGAAGCTCTGCTGGACGACGGCGGTGCCGATGCCGATGCCAATGAGATCGGTGCCGGCCTGACCCGGGTGGCCTTCACGCTGACGGTCGAAGGCGAAGCTTTCGACGCGTCGATCGACGTGTCCGCCGCGACCGACTCCTTGAGCATGCTGGCGATCCTGAACGACTCGGAGTTCTTCACCACCCACCAGTTGACGGCGACGGGTGACGGCGACTCGCTGACGATTACCCAGGACAACGCCACCGACGACGTCGTGACGTTCACCAACGTCGTGGTCGAAGGCTCCGCCGCCACTACGGCGCAGCTTGCCAGCGACTTCGCCATCGTCGGCGGGTCTGCCCAGGCGGCGGCCGACAGCCTGAAGGAAAAGCTGGACAACTTGGCCCTGGACGGTGGTCCGCTGGCCGGTCTCGGCTTCACCTTCGACTCCACCACCACGTCCGGCACGCTGACGGTCGCCCGCAGCCTGGCGGAGGGAGTTGGTGAGATCAAGGCGTTCACCACCGGGACGGTCAACACCTTCACGACCGCGTCCGACACGTTCACGCTGAACGAGTCCGACGGCAAGACCTCCCAGGTCGCGCTGACGTTCAACAAGGACCTCGAAGCCGGCGACGTGATCGAGCTCACCTTCAACAACGGTGTGAACGACAAGACGTTCACCCTGGTGATTGGGGAGAAGAGCGACACCACGACGACCTCCGGCGCCGAGATCACCGGGTCGAACGGCAAGTATCATCTGGCCTATGACGAAGTCGTCGCCAACGGTGGCGTCGCCCGCACGACCGACGAAGTTGCGTCGGCTGTGTACGCGGTGCTGTCCCAGGCCGGTTCCGCCACCTCGACGAACGCCGGGGCGCTGGTGGGTGCCATCAACGACTTCCTGAACAGCGGTACCGGTACGGCCGCCACCACCGATACGCTCGGCGGCAACAGCGATGCGGCCTTCAAGCTGCAGCTCAACGGTGACACCATCACCATCACCGATACCGACCAGCGTGCGTCGGGGGCGGATGACGCCTTCTCGATCAGCGCGTTCAATATGGACAGCTCGACCGGCGGCAGCCTCGACTTCGATGCGATGCTGAAGGCGATCGACGCGGCCGAGACCACCTTGAAGCAGGTCTCCGCCCGCATCGGTGCAGCCGAAAGCTCGCTGGAAAGCCAGGCGGACTTCATGGACGAGCTGACCAAGGCGGTGAACGACGGTATCGGCACCCTGGTCGATGCCAACATGGCCGAAGAGAGCGCCCGGCTGCAGGCCCTGCAGGTGCAGCAGCAGCTCGGTCTCCAGGCCCTGTCGATCGCCAACCAGCAGCCGCAGTCGATCCTGGGCCTGTTCCAGTAAGCTGACGCTGCGGCCGGGCAACCGGCAACGGAACCAGGGGGGAAGGGGAGCTTCGGCTTCCCTTCTCCCTGTCCCGTATCGGATCGGTTTCGTTTTGGGCCATCGCCGTTGGTGGGCAAGCCGAGCTCCCCGCCTCCGCCGGATTTTTCGCGGTTTTGACTATAATACTTCGCCCGGTGCTTATAGCCGGAGCGAAGTTCGCATCGTTACTGAAGATTAACCATAATGCCGTCCGCCAGTATGGCCGGGCGGTATTTGCGTTTTTGAGTCCTGACAAGCAGAATCTCAGAAAAATCCGGTGATTGCCGCATATTTATTCTTGCGCATGGTGCGGGGTCTTGATATAGTCCCCAATGGTGCAATTTAGGGCTAGTACCATGTTCGACGTGATCCCATCCGCGCTGCCTCGGCCGTCCTGGCCGGGTACCCCTGGGGGGGTGCCGGCAGCAGTCGCGGCTGCGGGGTTCGCCGAAGCCGACCTCGGAACCGCAGCCGTTACCGCGCCGGAGGAATCCGGCAATCTGGAAGGTGAAGCCGGCCACAATGCCGGCAGCAACGTCATCGTCGTTGAAGAGGCGGAAGCCGCAGCGACGGATGCACAACCGACCGAAGAGATCGATCAACCGAAGAAGCATGCCGCGCGTCTGTTCTCCGAACTCTGGCGCGCCCAGGTGGACCCGGAGAACCTCAACGTATTCACGGAGATCGTGAACCCGTTCACGCGATCGGCCATGTACCGGCTGCCGCCGCTGCAGCTTTCGGATGAGGCGATCAGCGAGAGCCGGTCGATCAGCCGCCGGGAATACCAGCAGCTTTCGGTCGACGGCGAGGTGTAACGGTTTCGGCACGGATCCGGGACGGCCGCCCAGTGGCGGCCGTTGCGGCCGGACACGGACAGGCGTCAGGCCGGCGGATCGCGGTCCGCCGGCTTTTTCATGGCCGAACCTGGCGCCACAGGCGGTCCACCACGGCGGCCAGCCGCTCCAGGTCCTCCGGGCGCGAAAGCCGATGATCGCCATCCTTCACCAGCAGGGCTTCGGCATCGGGATGCTGCCATGCCTGAACCAGCCGCAAGGACAGGCCGAAGGGTACATCGGGGTCGGCCAGCCCGTGGATGGCGCGCAGCGGTGCCGGCACGGCGATGGGGCCGGTGAGCACACGGTGGTGTTTGCCCTCCTCCACCAGGCGGCGGCCGATGGGGTAGGGGCCGTCACCGTAGCGCGAGGGCCGCGGCGTCCAGCCCTGGCGCGCAAGGTCGGCCTTCTGGGCGGCGGTGAGGGCTGGGCGCAGCAGCAGTTCGGTGAAGTCGGGGGCCGCCGCCACGGTGACCAGGGCGGCCACGCGGCCGGGCCGCGCCAGGGCCGCCAGGGTGGCGATCCACGCCCCCATGGAGCTACCCACCAGCAGGCACGGGCCGTCGGTCACCCGGTCCAGCAGGGCGAGCGCGTCGTCAAGCCACTCGCCGATGGTGGCATCGACGAAGGCGCCGTCCGACGCGCCGTGGCCGCGATAGTCGAACCGCAGGAAGCTGCGGTGCCAGGCGCGGCAACGCTCGTCGAGGAATGCGGCCTTGGTGCCGTCCATGGTGGAGGCAAAGCCGCCGAGAAAGACGATGGTCGGCCCGGCACCCGGGTGCAGGTGGTAGCCGAGCGACGGCCGCCCGGCGAGGGTCAGTCGGCGCGGTTGCTGCTGGTCCGGCACGGCTGCTGCGCCGGCTGGGGCGTGCGGTGTGTCTTGACACCCCATCGTGCCACTTGCATCTGTCTCACACATCCAACTTGGGACTGGGTCTATGGCGGAAGCACTTGCGGAGCCGGGTGTCAGTATCCGGCTGCCGGACGGATCGGAACGGCACTACGCGCAGCCGGTGGCCGGCGCGGACGTGGCCGCATCGATTTCCAAGAGCCTCTCGAAGGCGGCCATCGCCGTCAAGATCGACGGCACCCTGCGCGACCTCACCACGCCTGTGCCCAACGGGGCGACCGTGGAGATCGTGACGCGCGAGAGCCCCGAAGCGCTGGAGATGATCCGCCACGACGCCGCCCATGTGATGGCGGAGGCGGTGCAAACGCTGTTCCCCGGCACCCAGGTGACCATCGGCCCGCCGATCGAGAACGGCTTCTACTATGACTTCTCGCGGTCCGAACCCTTCTCGCCGGACGACCTGACGGCGATCGAAGCGAAGATGCGGGAGATCGTGAAGCGCAGCGACCCCTTCGTGCGCGAGGTCTGGGACCGCACCGACGCGATCTCCTATTTCGAGGGCGTGGGCGAACGCTACAAGGCGGAGATCATCCGCGACCTGCCGGAAGACGAGACCATCACCGTCTACCGCCAGGGCGCGTGGCTCGACCTGTGCCGCGGCCCGCACCAGCCCACCACCGGACATGTCGGCCAGGCGTTCAAGCTGATGAAGGTGGCCGGTGCCTATTGGCGCGGCGATTCCAGGAACGAGATGCTCCAGCGCATCTACGGCACGGCCTGGCGCAGCGACAAGGAGCTGAAGGACTACCTGGAGCAGCTTGAGGAAGCCGAACGGCGCGACCACCGCCGTGTCGGCCGCGAGATGGACCTGTTCCACTTCCAGGAAGAAGCGCCGGGCCAGCCGTTCTGGCACGACAAGGGCTGGACCATCTACACCACGCTGCTCGACTTCATGCGGCGCAAGATCCGCCGCAAGGGCTACACCGAGGTGAACACGCCGCAGTTGCTGGACGCCACCTTCTGGCACCAGTCCGGCCACTGGGACAAATACCGCGACAACATGTTCATCCTGCAGCGCGAGGAAGCGCACGACGCTGCGCTGAAGCCCATGAGCTGCCCGGGGGCCGCCCAGCTCTACCGCCACACGGTGCACAGCTACCGCGACCTGCCCATCCGCATGGCGGAGTTCGGCAAGGTGTTCCGCCGCGAGGCCAGCGGCGCCCGCCACGGGCTGATGCGCGTGCAGTCGTTCACCCAGGACGACGCGCACATCTTCTGCACCGACGAGCAGCTCGAAGACGAAGTCGTCGGCATGGCCGAGCTGATCGAGGAGGTCTATGCCGATCTCGGCTTCACCGACGTGATGGTGAAGTTCGCCACGAGGCCGGAGCAGCGCATCGGCAACGATGCCGATTGGGACCGTGCGGAAGCGGTGCTGCACAAGGCTTGCCAGCGCATCAGCCTGAACTGGGAGATGAACCCCGGCGACGGTGCCTTCTACGCGCCCAAGCTGGATTTCTATTTGCGTGATGCCATCGGCCGGTCGTGGCAGTGCGGTACCATCCAGGTGGACATGAACATGCCCCACCGCCTCGGCCTCGCCTATGTGGACGAGGCCGGCGAGCGGCGCACGCCCAACATGGTCCACCGGGCCATCCTGGGCTCGGTGGAACGCTTCATGGGGGTGATGCTGGAGCACTATGCCGGCCGGCTGCCGCTGTGGCTGGCGCCGGTGCAGGCGGTGGTCGCCACCATCACCAGCGACGCCGACGCCTACGCCGCAGAGGTGACGGCCTTGTTGCGCGCCAAGGGCCTGCGGGTCGAAGCGGACCTAAGAAACGAAAAGATCAACTACAAGGTGCGCGAGCATAGCGTCGGCCGGATCCCGCTTCTGGTCGTCGTCGGCAAACGGGAGGCGGAGGAACGCACGGTGGCATTGCGCCGTTTGGGCGGTTCCGCACAAGAAATTCTTGCTCTCGACGCCGCGATTCTTACACTTGCAGAAGAAGCAGCAGAACCGGATCAGCCGGCCGCTGCTTCGTCGAGCGGTCCGACACACTGAGGGGCGCGTCGGATTTCTAGTCTGAGTAGCAACGATGGAGGGACTCCATAGCTAGGACACCTGTGACGACGCCACCGGCGAAGGACGGACCGCGCGTGAACGGAGAGATCAGCGTGCCGAAAGTCCGTTTGGTGGCACCCGATGGAACCATGGTCGGCGTCGTCGGCATTCGCGAGGCGCTTGAGGCAGCCGCGCAGATTGGATTGGATCTGGTCGAAGTGTCGCCCAATGCGGACCCCCCGGTCTGCAAGGTGCTCGACTACGGAAAATATAAATACGAGGCGCAGAAGAAGAAGAACGAAGCCCGTAAGAAGCAGAAGGTCATCGAGGTTAAAGAGATCAAGCTGCGCCCCAACATCGACACCAACGATTACGAGATCAAGCTGCGCAACGCGCGGCGCTTCCTCGACGATGGCGACAAGGTGAAGGTGACGCTGCGGTTCCGCGGGCGGGAAATGGCCCACCAGGAACTGGGGATGAACGTGCTCACGCGGGTACGTGACAACCTGGAAGGTCTCGCCAAGGTCGAGCAGATGCCGAAGATGGAAGGCCGCCAGATGATCATGGTGCTGGCTCCGCGCTAGTGTGGTGGATCAGACGTCCGTTCGCTCAGGCCGCCAGAGCGGAATTGCACGTCTGGTCCGAAAACCACGCGAGATTCATATAGTTACGAGTGTCCCTCTTGAGTCCGAAGTTCGCTCGGGACCTGGTTCTGAGATCTTGCGAACTTCGGAATCGGGACACTAGGATCCGGCATTGGCGGCCGGCCACGGGCTTCGGCACCACCGCCCACATCGCGAACGATCGTCCGGCGACCGTACCGGCAACGCAGCGGGTGCGCGGCAGCGTGCGGCCGCCCGATCCACGTGAAACACCGCGTGTAAGACACCGCACGTGAAACGCCGGGGGGATGCCATGCGGCTGAAGGACAGGTCGGCCATCGTCACCGGGGCGGCCCAGGGCATCGGGGCGGCCTGTGCCGAGCTGTTCCTGGCCGAAGGGGCCCGCGTCGCCCTCGTCGACATCGACGCGGAGACGGGAACCAGGTTGGCCGCCCGCTTGGCCACCGACTACCCCGACCGGGTGCTCTTCCAGGCGACCGACGTGTCGGATGCCGCAGCCGTCACCGCCGCAGTTGATGCCGCGGAGGCCGCCTTCGGCACGGTGGACGTGCTGGTCAACGCCGCCGCCATCACCGCCAAGGGCACCATTCTCGACCTCGACATGGCGAGCTTCGAGCAGGTGTTTCGAGTGAATCTGCTGAGCGGCTTCCTGATGGGCCAGCAGGTGGCGAAGCGCCTGGTGGCGGCCGGCCGTTCCGGGGCCATCGTCAACCTGTCCTCGGTCAACGGCCAGGTGGCGATCGCCGACCAGACGGCCTATGTCGCCATGAAGGGCGGCGTCAACCAGCTCACCAAGGCGATGGCCCTGGCGCTGGCCCCCCGCGGCATCCGCGTCAACGCCGTCGCCCCCGGCTCCATCCGCACCGAGATGTTCGCCAAGGTGGTCAACAACCCGGCCGTCTACCGCTCCACGCTGTCGCGTACGCCGCTCGGCCGGCCGGGCGAGCCGGCGGAGGTGGCCAAGCTCTGCGCCTTCCTGGCCAGCGACGATGCGGCGTATATCACCGGCGAAGTGGTGGTGATCGACGGCGGGCGGATGGCGCTCAACTACACCGTGCCGGTGCCCGACGGGGCGTTGGACGGCGGCTGATCCGGCGGCCGCCCCGATGCATCGAAGAAAGAAGAGGACGCGAAGCCCATGCGCACCGGCGGACAACTGGTCGTCGACAGTCTGAAGGCAGAGGGTGTCCGGCGCGTGTTCTGCGTGCCGGGCGAAAGCTACCTGGCGGTGCTGGATGCGCTCTACGACAGCGGCATCGCGCTCACCGTTTCCCGCCAGGAAGGGGGGGCTGCGTTCATGGCGGATGCCTGGGGCAAGCTCACCGGCCGGCCCGGCGTCGCCATGGTCACGCGTGGACCCGGCGCCAGCAACGCCGCCTGCGGTGTCCACGTCGCCCAGCAGGATGCCACGCCGATGCTGCTGCTGGTGGGCCAGGTGGCCCGCGGCCATCGCCACCGCGGCGCCTTCCAGGAGGTCGACTACCGCGACTTTTTCGGCGGCATGGCCAAATGGGTGGCCGAGATCGACAGCGCCGACCGGGTGCCGGAGATGATGAGCCGGGCCTTCCACGTCGCCCAGTCGGGCCGGCCGGGTCCGGTGGTGCTGGCCCTGCCGGAAGATATGCTGCGCGAGACGGCCGATGTGTCGGCGGTGTCCGGGCGTGCGCCCATCGCCAGGCCGGCCCCGGCACCGGCCGATCTCAGCCGGTTGGCCGGACTGCTGGCGGTGGCCGAGCGGCCGCTGCTGGTGCTCGGCGGCACGCCGTGGACGGCCGATGCGGTGGTGCAGATCACCCGGTTTGCCGAACGCCAGGCCCTGCCGGTGGCGGTCACCTTCCGGCGCCAGATGCTGTTCGATCACCTGCATCCCAACTATGCCGGCGACCTGGGGATCGGCGCCAACCCGGCCCTGCTCGACCGCATCGCCACATCCGACCTGCTGATCGTGGTGGGCGATGCGCTGTCTGAGGTGCCGAGCCAGGGCTACACCCTGCTGGACATCCCCGAGCCCAGCCAGGCTCTGGTGCATGTGCTGCCCGATGGGGCGGAGCTGGGGCGCGTCTACCGGCCCGACTTGCCGATCCAGGCCAACCCCATCGCCTTCGCCGCAGCGGTTGCCCGCCTGCCGGGGGCCGCACCGACGCCGGCGCGCGTGGAGCGGGTGGCCGAGGCCCATGCCGCCTATCTGGCGTGGAGCGAGGAGATGCCGGAGATGCCGGGCCGCTTGCAGATGGCCGGCGTCATCGCGGCGTTGCGTACGCGCCTGGAGCCCGACACCATCATCGCCAACGGCGCCGGCAACTTCGCGTCCTGGGTGCATCGCTTCTGGCGCTACCGTCGCTTCGCCACCCAGGTGGCGCCCACCTCCGGCACCATGGGCTACGGCCTGCCCGCGGCCATTGCCGCCAAGCTCGCCTTTCCCATGGCACCGGTTGTGTGCGTGTCCGGCGACGGCGACTTCCAGATGACGGGGATGGAGTTCTCCACCGCCGTACAGGTGGGGGCTGCCGTGGTGGTGCTGGTGATCGACAATGGCATCTACGGCACCATCCGCATGCACCAGGAACGCGCCTATCCCGGCCGGGTGATCGCCACTTCGCTGACGAACCCGGACTTCGCCGCGCTGGCGGAAGCGTGCGGCGGCTACGGCGAGCGGGTGGAGACCACCGACGCCTTCGGGCCGGCCTTCGACCGGGCGATGGCCAGCGGCAAGCCGGCCATCCTCCATCTCCTCATCGATCCCCGCGCCATCGCCCCCGGCAAGGTGCTGCCGGAAAGCTGAGCGCCCGCCGCCGGACGGGGGAGCGGCCGGGAAAGGTACGGCCTATGGCGCGGCGCGGCTCCGCTCCAGCAGCAAGGTGAACTGGTCGCGGCTGAGGAAACCGGTCGGCTCCGCCCCGATGCTCTCCTGCCATTCGCCGATGATCTGGCGGCTGTGCGGCCCCAGCACGCCGTCGGGCACGCCGATATCGAACCCCAGACGGCCGAGTGCCTGTTGCACGTCCCACGCCTGGCGCCAGGTCAGGGTCAACGGCTCGGTGGCGGAAGGCGGCACGTCCAGCAGGGCCGCCACGGTGGGGCCGATGATGGCACCTGCGATGGCACCCTCGCCGTTGGCATCGGCCTCTGCGGGCGGCGGCATGGCGACGGGGGCCGCGGCAATGGTCGTGCCTGCACCGGGGGCGGGCAGGCCGGGGACGGCACCGGCATCGGCGTAGGGTGTCGGGGCATCCGATCCCGGCGGCGCCGGCACGGCCGGGGGCAGGCGCTCGGTCGGTTCCGCGCCGGTAACGGCGCCCGGGCTCGGCACGTCGACCTCCGCAGCGGGGTCGGCACCGCTGGCGCCGTCCAAAGCCGCGTGGTCTTCGTCCACATAGTCGCCGATCACCGTGGGAAGCCGCGTGACGTCGCCATAGACCTGTGGCACCTGGGCGCCGTTGGTGGCCTGGTCGACCGCCTGCTGGATCTGGCGCAGCAGGTTGCCGAGCGGCCGGTCGACGTCCTGGAAGGCGGTGTCGAGCGCCACCGCAAAGGGACCTTGGAACAGGATGCCGTAGGGGAACTGCCGGTCCGGTGCGTCCGACAGGGCGACCAGCACGCGGTCCGGCACGCTCAGCGGCGGCGCCAGGCCGGCGGCTTCGCCCCGCAGGCCGTTCTGCCAGGCGCCATCGATCAGCACCAGGCCGAGCGCCTGCGCCGGGGCCACCGCGGCGATCAGGTCCGACAGGGGCACGCTGGCCGACCACCATTCCGGCTGGGCCAGCGGCGACAGGTCCACTCCCAGCAGGTAGGTGCGGTGGCCATGCTGCTGGGCCAGGCCGAAATAGGCCGCCACCACCACATCGGTCGACGCCGCCTCTTCCGACAGCGTCGCCAGCACCGCAAACAGGTCGCGCGTCGACATGTCGAAGCGCAGGTCGACCTCGAAGCCCGCCTCCTGCAATTGCCGGGCGAAGGCGCGTGCATCGACCGACGCCGTGCGCACCGGCGACAGGTCCTCATAGGCGGTGTTGCCGATGACGAGCGCGATGGCGTCGGCCTCGGCGGCCGGCGACGCCAGCGTAACGGCGCTGCCCGCCATGGCCGCGGCGAAGGCCGCTGCCAGGCGCCGCCGGAGGGATGGTGCGGGCGCGACGGCGCGTCGCTCGCCTGCTGTGGTGTTCGGTCGCAATCTGGCCACGAAAACCCCGTTCGCTCGCTGCCGCCGGACCCTGGCGTCCGTCCCTAACATGCCACCGCGCGAACCGGCACGCCAACCGCCGGCGCAAGGCAGGCCGCGGGATGCGATGGCGGTGGTTCCGGGATCGGGAGATGTGTCACAGTCTAAGCATGCGGGATCGGAGTGTCGGCGCGTGACGGGCGGGAGCGAAGCGCCTGGAGCGAAGGCGCGCCGGCCACCCAAGCCGCGGTCTGAGGGGGAGGGAAACGATGGGGTTGCGGCTGAAATTCAATCTGGTGCTCTTGGGCACGTTTCTCATCGGCATCGCCATCGCCGCCGGGCTGCTGCTGCCGATGATCCGCGACAACGCCCGCGCCTCGGTGATGGAAAGCGCGCGCATCATGATGGAAAGCGCGCTGGCGATTCGCGGCTACACCGCCAGCCAGATCCGGCCGCTCCTTGAGCCCCTGATGGAAGACCGCTTCCTGCCGCACAGCGTGCCCTCCTTCGCCGCCCAGACCAACTTCCAGGCATTGCGCGACCGCTTTCCCGAATACACCTACAAGGAGCCGGCGCTGAACCCGACCAATCTGGCCGACCGCGCGACGGATTGGGAAGCCGACATCATCCACGCATTCCGCAACGACCCCACCCTCGATGAGATCTCGCTGGTGCGCGACACCCCCACCGGCCAGAGCATGGTGCTGGCGCGGCCCATCACGGCGTCCAGCCAGGCCTGCCTCGTCTGTCACAGCGTGCCGGAAAACGCGCCGCCCACCATGATCGACATGTACGGCAGCCAGAACGGCTTCGGCTGGACCCTGGGCGACGTGATCGCCGCCCAGGTGGTCTCGGTGCCGATGACGCTGCCCATGAGCCGGGCCTGGACCACCTTCGCCTCCTTGATGGGGGCATTGGCGTTGGTGTTCCTGCTGGTGGGCGTCGGCCTTAACCTGCTGCTCAACCGCGTCGTCATCCGGCCGGTGGTGCGCATCGCGCGGATGGCCGAGGAGGTCAGCCTGGGGCGTAGCGACGTGCCGGAGTACCGCCACAAGGCGCGCGACGAGATCGGCATCCTGGCAACGTCGTTCAACCGTATGCGGCGCAGCCTGGAGAGCGCCATGAAGCTTCTGAATGACTAGTTCGAACGACCAGGAGGGGCAGACCCGGCTCTCGTCCAACCCGTTCGCCCGGCCCCGCCGGCTCGGCCGCTACCGGCTGGAGCGCGAGCTGGGCCGCGGTGCCATGGGTTCGGTCTACCTGGCGGTGGACGAGACCATGGACCGCCAGGTCGCGCTGAAGACCATTCATCCCGCCCTGCTGGGCAGCGAAGACCGCCAGGACTGGCTCGACCGCTTCTTGCGCGAGGCGCGGGCGGCGGCGCGCTGCCTGCATCCCAACATCGTCACCGTGTTCGATTTCGGCGACCACGACGGCGTGCCCTTCATCTCCATGGAATATGTGGACGGCCAGCCGGTGCGCACGCTGCTTACCCAGCGCGGCAACCTGACCGTCGACCAGGCGGTGACAGTGGTGGGCCAGGTGCTGGCCGCCTTGGCGGAAGCCCACACCCACGGCGTCGTCCACCGAGACATCAAGCCCGCCAACGTGCTGCTCACCCGCACCGGCACGGTGAAGGTGACGGATTTCGGCATCGCCCGGCTGGATACCGCCAACTGGTCGGGCGTCGGCACCATGGTCGGCACGCCGTCCTACATGTCGCCGGAGCAGTTCTCCGGCGATCCGGTGGATGCCCGCACCGACATATTCGCCGTGGGTGTGTTGCTCTACGAGCTGCTGACCGGCGGCAAGCCGTTCCCCGGCAAGAAGCTCAACGACATCATGACGACGATCCTGGAAAAGGACCCACGCGACCCGGCCGAACTGGGCGTGGCGGTGCCGCCGGGGCTGATGCGCGTGGTCTCGACGGCGCTCAACAAGGCGCCCGCCGACCGCTATTCCACCGCCGAAGCCTTTCGCAACGCGCTGATGTCGTGGTCGGCCCCGCAGCAGGCGACGACCGTGCGCGAACGCCTGGTGGTGCCGCCGGGCCCGGCGGGTGCCCCGGCGGCACCAGTGCGGCCGGCCGCGGAGATCCCCCCGGCGGTGCTGGAAGACGCCACCAAGGTGTTGTCCAGCCTGATCGGCCCGCTGGCACGGGTGCTGGTGGACAAGCAGTCGGCCCTGGCGGCCGACATCGGCGACCTCTACGCCCGCCTCGCGGAGTCCATCGCCGACGAGAGCGACCGCCGGGCTTTTCTCAGGCGCGGCGAGCGGGTGGCGGCACGGGCCGCCGGCCTGCCCGATCCCGGCCGCAGCACGCTCAGTGGCACGGGCACTGCCTCCGGCACCACCGGGTCGGCTCCGGCCACCTGGCTCGATCCCGGCGTGCAAAAGCGGCTGACCGATGCGCTGCTGCCCGCCGTCGGCCCCATGGCGGGCCACCTGGTGCGCCGGGAATCGCGCAACGCCACCGGGGTGCCCGATCTGGTGCAGCGGCTCGCCCAGCACATCCCCGAAGGTGACGACCGCAAGACGTTCTTCCGCACGCTGGGCATCAAGGGCTAGGAGCATCCCCGTGCCGCTGCCATAGCGCTGCCCCAAGGCCGTGCTGAACTGGGCGCGGCTCGAACGCATGCCCTGCCGGCCGCACCCTTGAACACGTGCAACAGGGGTACGGTCATGATAAGGCTGCGAAGGCTTTGCGGGCCGGCCGGGGTGGAGTCGGCCAACCGTTCGGCGTACCCTCCGCGCGGGCAAGCGCGGTCGACACCCGCTCCCCATCGTCACGCCGGCCACAGGCGCCGTGGCGGGGTTTGAACGCGTACGACGTCGAGAGGCGGTCGCCTCGGAGGATCGGACCATCATGTCCCGTTCGCTGTTCATCGCGCTGGCCTGCGCCGTCGGTGCCGCTGTCTGGATCCTCTCGGGCCAGTTCGGCGACAGCGCGCCCGAGGCCGATGGCGAGGCGGCGGTGGCATCGGGCGGAGCGGCCACGGAGGCCGCGGGAGAGTCCGAACAGATCATCCGTACCGTACGTGTACGCCCCAGCGCGGCCGAACCCTTCGAGGATCTGCTGGTGCTCTATGGGCGCACGGCGGCGGAGCGCACGGTGGATGTGCGCGCCCAGATCGACGGGCAGGTGGTGGAGGTTTCGGCCGAGCGCGGCGACGTTGTGGCGGCCGGCCAGGTGCTGGTGCGCCTGTCGACCGACGAACGTGCCGCCCGGGTGGCGCAGGGCGAAGCCCTGGTGGCCCAGCGCGAAGCGGAACACCAGGCGGCCGCCCGCCTCAACCAGAGCGGCTACCGCTCGGCCACCGATCTGGCGGCGGCCCAGGCCGCGCTCGATGCCGCCCGCGCCGACCTGGAACTGGCCCGCCTGCAGCTCGGCCGCCTGGAAATCACCGCCCCCTTCGACGGCCGGCTGGACCAGCGGCCGGTCGAGTTGGGCGACTTCGTCGACATCGGCCAGACCGTCGCCACGGTGGTGGACCTCGACCCCGTCCGCGTGGTCGGCCAGGTTTCCGAGCGCCATCTCGGCGAGATCAATATGGGCGAGGTGGCCAACGTGCAGTTGCTGGATGGCCGGGTGGAGCAGGGTGTCGTCTCCTATGTCGGCGCCACCGCCGACGAGGTGACACGCACCTTCCCGGTGGAGGTGGAGATCGCCAACCCCGACGGCACCCTGATATCCGGCGTGACGGCGGAAATCAGCGTGCCCATCGCCCGGGTGATGGCCCACCGCATCTCGCCCGGCATCCTCACGCTCGACGACAACGGGGTGATCGGCCTGCGCGCGGTCGATGCCGAGGGCACGGTGGTGTTCTTTCCCGTGGAGATCGCCGGCGGCTCGTCGGACGCGGTGTGGGTGACGGGGCTGCCCGACACCGCCGACGTGATCGTGGTGGGCCAGGATTTCGTGATCGCCGGCCAGCACGTGAACGCCGTGGAGGGAGCCGATCCCGCTGCGGCCGATTTAGAGGATGTCGCACCGGAGGGTGCGGAGGCCGAGGGGTCTTAGAGCCCTTTCGGGGGTTTCGAAGCCATTCTGACGAGGCGCATGGCCTCGGATGCGCGGAGCGACGACGAAGGACATGCAAGACGCATATTCGAGGAGGAGCGACAAGGCAGTCCGGGGCCATGCGCCCGTCCCGCACGGGTTTGCGTCCGGCGGCCGCCCACGGCGTCGCAGCGCTTGCCCGATGCGCGTGGCATCGCGCCGCGCGCTGCTCCTGGTGGATCGCCGCGCCGGACGGCAAACAGAATTGACTCCGAAATCCCCGAAAGGGCTCTAGGCGATGTCTGCGCTCATCGACTGGGCGATGCAGCGCAACCGCGTGGTGCTGCTGCTTCTGATCTTCCTGCTGATCACCGGGCTGGCCACCTACCTGGAGATCCCCAAGGAATCGAACCCCGACATCGACATCCCGATCATCTACGTGTCGATGAGCCTCGACGGTGTGTCGCCGGAGGATGCCGAGCGGCTGATGGTGCGGCCCATGGAGGAGGAGCTGCGCGGCATCGAAGGCATCAAGGAAATGACCGCCACCGCCTATGAGGGCGGCGCCAACGTGGTGCTGGAATTCGATGCGGGCTTCGATTCCGACCAGGCGGAAAGCGACGTGCGGGTGGCCGTCGACCGGGTGCGGCCCGACCTGCCGTCGGACATGGACGAGCCCACCGTTACCCAGATCAACATCAACTTGTTTCCGATCATCACCGTGGCGCTGTCCGGCGACCTGCCGGAACGCACGTTGCTGCGCCTGGCCCGCGCGCTGCGCGACGACCTGGAAAGCCTGCCAAGCGTGCTGGAAGTGAATATCGGGGGCAACCGCGACGAGACCGTGGAGGTGATCGTCGATCCGTTGCTGATCGAAAGCTACGGCATCAACGGGGCCGACGTGCTGCAGATCTTCAGCCGGTCGAACCGCCTGGTGGCCGCCGGCACGCTGGATGCCGGCGCCGGCCGCTTTGCGGTGAAAGTGCCGGGGCTCATCGAAGATCTCGACGACATCCTGGGCATGCCCATCGCGGTCAATGGCGATGCGGTGGTGGAGCTGCGCGACATCGCCACCATCCGCCGCACCTTTGCCGACCGCACCAGCTTCGCGCGCATCGACGGGCTGCCGGCCGTCACCCTGGAGGTGGTGAAGCGCACCGGCGAGAACGCCATCGAGACGGTGGAGGCGATCCGCCAGACGGTCGCCGCCGCCCAGGCGGACTGGCCGGACGGTGTGCAGGTGGCCTTCGGGCAGGATGCGTCCGAAGAAATCCGCATCATGCTTACGGACCTGCAGAACAACGTGATCAGCGCCATCCTGTTGGTGATGGTGGTGATCATCGCGGTGCTGGGTCTGCGGTCTGCCCTGCTCGTGGGGTTGGCCATCCCCGGTTCCTTCCTCACCGGCATCCTGGTGCTGGGGCTGATGGGCTTGACCGTCAACATCGTGGTGCTGTTCGCGCTGATCCTGGCGGTCGGCATGCTGGTGGACGGCGCCATCGTGGTGGTGGAGTTCGCCGACCGCCGCATGGCCGAAGGCATGGACCGCTGGGATGCCTACGGCGATGCCGCCAAGCGCATGGCCATGCCGGTGGCCGCGTCCACCCTCACCACGCTTGCGGCCTTCTTTCCGCTGCTGTTCTGGCCGGGGGTGGTGGGCGAGTTCATGGTGTTCCTGCCCATCACCTTGACGGCGACCCTGTGGGCCTCGCTCGCCATGGCGCTGGTGTTCGTGCCCACCGTGGGGGCGTTGGTGGGCAAGACGGAAGCCAACCCCAAGCGTGCCCGCGCGCTCGCCGCCGGCGAGGACGGGCCGATGCACGCGCTCGGCGGCGGCCTCGGGCTTTACCTGCTCAGCCTGCGGGTGGCGTTGCGCCACCCCATCAAGGTGCTGGTGCTGGCCTTCCTCGGCCTGATCGGCGTGTGGGTGGTGTTCGGTATCCACGGCCGCGGCGTGGAGTTCTTCCCCGCGGTGGAGCCGGAACAGGCCATCGTGCTGGTGCACGCCCGCGGCAACCTGGCGATCGAGGAACAGGATGCGCTGGTGCGCGAGGTCGAGGCGCGCGTGCTCGCCTTCTCAGACGAGTTCGACATGGTCTACACCCGCGCCGGCAGCTCCGGTGCCGGTGGGCTCGGCGGCTTCGGCGAGGATGTGGCAGCCGACGTGATCGGCCGCATCTTCATCGAATTCCGGCCGTGGGAGGACCGCCGCCCGGCGGCCGAAATCCAGGCGGATATCCGGGCAGCCACGGCCGATGTGGCCGGCGTGGTGGTGGAAACCCGCGAACCGGAGCAGGGCCCGCCGACCGGCCGACCGGTGCAGGTGGAACTGGCGGCACGCGACCCCGACCTGCTGCCGGTGGCCGTAGAGCGGGTGCGGGCCTTCATGGACCACCTGCCGGGCCTGGTGGATGTGGAGGACGATCGCCCGATCCCGGGCATCGAATGGCAGGTGGACGTGGACCGCGCCCGCGCCGCCCGCTTCGGGCTCGACCTGGCGGCGGTGGGCGACGCCATCAAGCTGGTCACCAACGGGCTCACCGTGGCGTCCTACCGGCCCAACGACAGCGACGACGAGATCGACATCATCGTGCGCTATCCCGAACGCTGGCGGACCATCGAGACGCTGGACACCGTACGCGTGGTCAATGGCACCGGCGAGGCGGTGCCCATCAGCAACTTCGTGGAGCGCACCGCGCGGCCCAGTGTCGGCACCCTGTCGCGGGTGGATGGCCACCGCGTAATGACCGTGCAGTCCGACGTGGCGGCCGACGTGCTCCCCGCCGACATGGTTACGGAAATCCAGGCGTGGCTGGCCACCGATCCGCTGCCGGCCGGCGTGTCCTGGACCTTCCGCGGCGAGGACGAGGAACAGCGCGCCGCCATGGAGTTCCTCAGCGAAGCCTTCGTCGTGGCGGTGTTCCTGATTGCGCTGATTCTGGTGACCCAGTTCAACAGCTTCTACAGCGCCGGCCTCATCCTCTCGGCCGTCATCATGTCCACGGTGGGCGTGCTGATCGGCCTGATGGTCACCGACCAGCCCTTCGGCATCGTGATGACGGGGGTGGGGGTGATCGCGCTGGCCGGCATCGTGGTGAACAACAACATCGTGCTGATCGACACCTTCGATCACCTCCGCAAACGCACCGCCGATCCGCTGGAAGCCGTGCTGCGCACCGGGGCCCAGCGTCTGCGCCCGGTGCTGATGACGACGGTTACGACCATCCTCGGCCTGATGCCCATGGTGTTGCGGACCAACATCGACTTCGTGGATCGCACGGTGTCGATCGGCTCGCCCTCCACCCAATGGTGGGTCAGCCTCGCCACCGCCGTGGTGTTCGGGCTCGGCTTCGCCACCATCCTGACGCTGGTGGTGACGCCGTGTGCCTTGATGACGCGCGAGAACTACCTCTCCTGGCGGGCCAAGCGCCGGCAGCGGCGAGCCGACCGCCGTGCGGCGAGGCAAGCGGCCAGGGAAGCGGCCAATCAGGCGGAGCCGGACGCCGCAATCTGATCGGTGCTCTACCGCGGCCGGGCCGGATTACCCACGACCGTCGCTCCCGTCGCCACGTCGCGGGTGACCACGGCACCGGCGCCGATGATGGCGTCGTCGCCCACCGTGACGCCCGGCATGATCAGGGCACCGCCGCCAATCCACACGTTGGCGCCGATGGCGATGGGACGCCCGAACTCCAGCCCGGCGCGGCGCTCGGCGGGATCGCGCGGATGGTCGGGGGTGAGGATCTGCACGCCTGGGCCGATTTGCGTCAGGTCGCCGATGGTTACCGCGACCACATCCAGCACGATGCAGTTGAAGTTGAGGAACACCCCGCGGCCGAGCGTGATGTTGTAGCCGTAGTCGCAATGGAAAGGCGGGCGCACCACCGCACCTTCGCCGACCGCGGCGAACTGCTCGGCCAGCAGGGCGTGGCGTTCCTCCGCCGATGCGCCGAGCGAGGCGTTGTAGCGGCACATCCATGCCCGCGCGCGGGCGGCATCCGCAGCGATCTCCGGGCAATTGGCGATGTAAAGCTCGCCCGCCAGCATCTTCGATTTCTCGCTGCGCACGCACGGGTCCTCCGGTGATGATCCCTCAAGTCATGGCTCGGCGAAGCTCTGCCAGCCGGCCAGGATGCGCGTCGCCGTGGTCACCCAGCACGCCGCCCCGAAGCCCCAGGCGAGCCAGGGAAATGCGTCGGGAAGCAGGCAGATGGCAACCAGCACCGCGATGGTCTCCGTCCCCTCCGTCAGACCGCCCAGATAGTAGAGCGACTTGCGGCCGCGCAGGCTGGTGGAAAGCCCGCGCTTGGCGGCAATTGCGGCGTAGGCGAGGAAGGACGCGCCCGTGCCCATGAAGCCGAACAGGAGGAAGGCGCCGGCCAGCGCGTGCTCCGGCCGGCCCAGCACGAAGCCGAACACCACCGCGGCGTAGACGATGAAGTCGAGCACGATGTCGAGAAAGCCGCCCCGGTCGGTGGGGCCGGCCGTGCGCGCCACCGCACCGTCGAGCCCGTCGCCCACGCGGTTGCAGGCGAGCAGCGCCAGGGCCACCAGGTCCCAGCGCACCGCCAATGCCGCCATGGCGGCCAGGCCGCAGGCGAAAGCGGCCAGCGAGACGGCGTTGGCGGTAACCCCGCGGCCGGCCAGCCAGGCGCCGGCGCCATCGAGGCTGCGGTCCACCAGGGGGCGCAGGCGGGCATCGAGCATCGGCGGCGCTCAGCCCGGCGGGGACGTGGCCGCATCGGCGATGTCCGGCAGCACGAACACCTGGCCGGGATAGATCAGGTCCGGATTGCGGATGCGGTCGCGGTTGGCCTGGTAGATCACCGTATAGCGGAAGCCGGTGCCGTAGGTCTGGCGCGCGATTTCCCACAGATAGTCGCCCGGCTGCACCACCACCTGGCGCTCGCCGGCGGCCAACTCGGCCTGGGCGGCGCGGGCGAACGGGATTTCTACCCGGCTGAGCACGCTGCCCGCCGCATCCACCTGGTCCACCCGCATGGCATAGACGCCGGGCGCCACAGCACCATCCGGCACCACCTGGTAGGTGCCGCCCGGGTTGGCCACGGTGCGCCCGATGAGGCCATTGTCGAGGTAGATACGCACCTCGCTGGCCGGGGTCGCGCGGCCGGACACCACCAGCGCGCCGGCGGCATCGTAGTCGATCACGTCCACCGCCACCGGACCGCGGGCGACCGAAACGGCCACGGCCGGAGCGGTTTCGGGGCCGGTGCCGGGCAGCGTCCTGGCGGCCGGCGCAGCACTTTCGCCGCCTGCGGCCGGGCCGGGCCGCTGCACCAGCACCGAGGGTGCTTCGTCGGCCACCAGCACCGCGAAGGTGCCGGCGGGATCGCCGTTGGCGTCGATGGAGACCACCAGGCGCTGGGCGCCGGTGCGCACTGCCCCGGTATCGCGGTCGATGGCCTCGACCACCACCTCGTGCACGCCGGGACCGAGCGGGCCGGGTGGGGCGGCCACCCAGTCGCCGCTGGCGCCGGTGTGGACGCGGTCCAGTTCCACGCCACCGCTGATGAGCCGAACCACGCTGAAGGGTGGGGCGGAGCCGGCGAGCACCATGTTGCGGCCGCTATCGACACGGGCGACGTCGAAGGTGGGGCCATCGTGCGGTGGCACGGCGGCGGGGACCGGTTCGGCGGGGGGCTGTTCGGGCGCCGTCCCGCCCGCCTGGGGGGCCGAGGCCACCTCCACGGGCGTCAGGATCTCCACCGCGGCGGGAGCGGTCGCGCCATCGGACAACACCGGCCCGGCAGCGGCGGGCGGCTGCAATGGCGGCACCGGCGCGGGCGCCACCGGTTCGGGGGCTGCGGCGTCCACCAGTTCGGGTTCCAGCTCGACCGGTGCCGCCAGGAGGGGCGGAGGCGGTCCCGGGTCCGGTTCGGGACCCGCAGCGGGCGGCGAGGGCGCCCGATCGCCGCCGCTCTCCACCTGCGGCGTAGAGTCGCCGGGGGGGTCGGCCGGGGTGGCGATCGGGCCGGCCGCTGCCGCCGGGTGCGGGGCGGCCTGCGGCGGCCGGGAGATCGGCGGTTCCTCCACATCCGCAGCCTCGGGCGGCACGAAGCCGCCGAACGCGTCCGCCTCCTCGGCGGATGGGGCGGTGTCATCGACCGTGGCCTCGGGTTGGGCCGGCGGCCCTTCGGGGGCGGGGGCCTGCGCCGTATCGACGGGCGGTGCCTCGTCCTGCGGTTCAGGTTCGGCCGTCTCGGGGGGCGGGGCGCCTTCGGGCGAGGCCGGCCGGCCAGGCTCGCCCCTGTCCTGCCGGGCGGGCAATTCGCCGGCAGGCTGCGAGGGACCCGGCAGCGGTTCGGTTCCGGGCTGGAGTGTTGCGGCGGTTTCGGCGGGGGCCGGCGTGTCGGTCGTCGATGGGTTGTCGATCTCGCCGTACAAGATCAACACGGCCACCGCCGCCACGGCCACCAGCACGATCGCTCTGCGCATGTCAGCCGCTTCCCCCTGTTGGTCGGCCGGGCGTCGGCCCTTCGGCGGGCTGCATCGCTAAACCCTCGGCTGTGAAGGGTTGCCCGCCCACGGCATCTCCATACCATGATAGCAGCCGCTCCGGGGGCGAGCGGCGCCAATGTTCCGAGCGATTCCCAAATGAGCGAGATTTCCACGATTTGCGTGTACTGCGGAGCGTCGCCCGGCCTGGATCCGGCACACCGGAGAGCCGCTAGGGACCTGGGGCAATCCATTGCCAGGGCCGGGCTGCGGCTGGTCTACGGCGGCGGGCGCGTCGGCCTGATGGGCGTGTTGGCCGACGCGGCCCTGGCGGCGGGCGGGGCGGTCACCGGTATCATCCCCGGCCACATCCAGTCGCGCGAGGTTGGCCACACCGAGCTGACCGAGCTGGTCGTGGTCGACAGCATGCACACCCGCAAGCGAATGATGGTGGAACGCTCAGACGCGTTTGCCGTGCTGCCCGGCGGCATCGGCACGCTGGACGAGTTCATCGAGATCCTGACGTGGCGCCAGCTCGGTCTGCACGACAAGCCGATCGTGCTGGTCGACCTGCGCGGCTATTGGCAGAACCTGCTGGAGATGATGGACCAGATGGACGCGCTGGGCTATCTGCGGCCCACGCCCGGCGGCCTGTTCCAGCGCGTGGACGCGGTGGACGAAGTGCTGCCGGCACTCAGGCGGGCCGCCCCCTCGGCGCGTCCCACCCGCGTCGACCGGGCTTGACGCACCACGCCGGCGCCATGCCGGGAGGGCCGCCCGGGGTTGCCCCAAGTCCGGTCGCCGCGGCCCGGACGACGGCTTGGCCGCGACTTCGCGGCGGTGTTATACATCGACCCCATCCGCGCCGGCCGGGGGGTTGGGCCGGTCCTCCCTCCGCCGCACTTGAGCCCGACAGTCCAGCGAAAGCGCCGCAATGACGAAGATCCCCGTGAAGAACCCGGTCGTCGAGCTCGACGGCGACGAGATGACCCGCATCATCTGGCAGTTCATCAAGGAAAAGCTGATCCTCCCCTACCTGGACATCGATCTGAAGTACTACGACCTGGGGATCACCTACCGCGACGAGACCGACGACCAGGTGACGGTGGATGCGGCCAACGCGATCAAGCAGTACGGCGTCGGCGTGAAGTGCGCCACCATCACGCCGGACGAGGCGCGCGTCGAAGAGTTCAACCTGAAGCGCATGTGGAAGTCGCCCAACGGCACCATCCGCAACATCCTCGGCGGCACGGTGTTCCGCGAGCCGATCATCTGCAAGAACGTGCCGCGCTACGTGCCGGGCTGGCGCAAGCCCATCGTCATCGGCCGCCACGCCTTCGGCGACCAGTACCGGGCGACGGATTTCAAGGTACCCGGCCCCGGCCGCCTGGTGATGCGCTTCGAGCCGGCGGACGGCGGCGACGCCACCGAATACGAGGTGTTCCAGTTCCCCGACGCCGGCGTGGCCATGGGGATGTACAACCTCGACGACTCCATCCGCGGGTTTGCGCGCGCCTCCTTCAACTACGGTCTGCTGCGCGGCTACCCGGTCTACCTGTCCACCAAGAACACCATCATGAAGGCCTATGACGGGCGCTTCAAAGACCTGTTCCAGGAGGTGTTCAACGCCGAGTTCCGCGACAAGTACCTGGCCGCCGGGCTGACCTACGAGCACCGGCTGATCGACGACATGGTGGCCAGCGCCTTGAAGTGGGAAGGCGGGTTCGTCTGGGCCTGCAAGAACTACGACGGCGATGTGCAGTCCGACACCGTGGCCCAGGGCTTCGGCTCGCTCGGCCTGATGACCTCGGTGCTGATGACGCCGGAAGGCGACACCGTGGAGGCCGAAGCCGCCCACGGCACCGTCACCCGCCATTTCCGCATGCACCAGCAGGGCAAGGAAACCTCCACCAACCCCATCGCCTCGATTTTCGCGTGGACCCGCGGGCTGCAGTACCGCGCCAAGTTCGACGGCACCCCCGACGTGGCGTCGTTTGCCGACGCGCTGGAGAGGGTGTGCGTGACCTCGGTGGAAAAGGGGTTCATGACCAAGGACTTGGCCACGCTGATCGGACCGGACACGGAGTGGATGACGACCCGACAGTTCCTCGACAAGATCGACGAGGGGCTGCAGGCGGAAATGGCGGCGGCCTGACCGGCTGCCGCTGCACGCGCCGATCGGCGGCCATTGTGCCGTCCGGCGCGCGGCTGCCTTGACGCTGATGCGTCGGCAGTCGTTAAATCCTGCGGTTGCGAAGTCGGCCGGGCGGTCGCGGCGCGGTGGCGTCGGTGTCTCCCGCCCCTGTCCGGCCTGACCTCGCTGCGTTCTTCAACGGCCGGCCTGTCTCCGGCCCGGATCTGCACCGCCCCGGCGACCGAACTGGAAAGGGTTCCCCATGAGCGCATACGCCCAAAGCCGCCCCACGATCGTTGAGATGCTGTGGCCCGTTTCCGGGCGCGACACCGCGCTGGTGCGGTCGCTGGCCGTCATCGTCCTCGGCAACCTGCTGATGATCGCTTCGGCCAAGGTACAGATCCCCATGTACCCGGTGCCGATGACCATGCAGACCTTTGCGGCCACCATCATCGGGTTGACGGCCGGCTGGCGCCTCGGTGGCGCTGCCGTTCTGGCCTATCTGGTGGAAGGGGCGCTCGGCTTGCCGGTGTTCGCCAGCGGCGCCGGTCTTGCCTATATGGCGGGTCCCACCGGCGGCTATCTGCTGGGCTTCCTGGCGGCCGCGGCGATCGCCGGCTTGGCCGTGCAGTATCTCGGGATGGCCGGCGTCATCTTCGGCACCATTGCGTCGACCGCGGTGATCTTCGCCTTCGGCGTGACCTGGCTGGCCACCCTCATCGGCTGGGACGCGGCCATCGCCAACGGCCTGCTGCCCTTCCTGATCGGCGCGGCGCTGAAGATCGGCCTGGCCATCGGCATCGCCTACGGGCTGGTGCGGGCGGCGGACGGCCGGCAGGGCTGATCGGCGTACCCGGCAGGGCGCCGGTTGGGCGCCCCGCCAGCCTTCAACCTGAGGGACTTGCGGCGCATCCGGTGGGGTAGCCCCTGCCGGATGCGTTGTGTTGCGCGGGGGCTGCGCACCAGCCGCGGCGCCCAATTCGGTCCGGCCGCCGTAAGATGGCCGTATATCTTTGCAACCGACTTGCATTCTCAGTAGAAACAACCCCTTGGGCCGCCGCACCCGGCAGGGGCGCAGCCGCGGACAGGGTCCGGAGAGAATGGCAGGCACGGTGTTCGTCGACGACACACCCGGCAGGATCGGGCGCACCTTCCGCCGGGCGCGACAGCCGACGGCGTGGTCGACCGCCGCCTTGGTGCTGGCGGGCCTGGTGTCGCTGCCGGTGCTGGTGGTGGCGAGCCGCATCTTCGTCGATACCGAAGGCGTGTGGGAGCACATCGCCTCCACCGTCCTGCCCGATTACATCATCAACACGCTGCTGCTGATGGTGGGGGTGGGCACCCTGGCGGCGGCCTGCGGAGTGGGAGCCGCCTGGCTCGTTACCATGTACCGCTTCCCCGGCGTGCGCATCTTCGAATGGGCATTGCTGCTGCCGCTGGCCGTACCGGCGTACGTGCTGGCCTATGTGTACACCGAGCTGTTCGAGTATGCCGGGCCGGTGCAGGCGCTGCTGCGCGAGCTGTTCGGCTGGAGCCATGGGGACTACTGGTTCCCGCGCATCCGCTCGCTGGAAGGTGCTGTGGTGGTGTTCGCCCTCACCCTCTACCCCTATGTCTACATGCTCGCCCGCGCGGCCTTCATGGAGCAATCGGTCTGCGCGCTCGAAGTCAGCCGCACGCTCGGCCGCGGACCCTGGCGCAGTTTCCGCGATGTGGCCCTGCCGCTGGCCCGCCCGGCCATCGCCGCCGGCACCGCGCTGGTCCTGATGGAGACCATCTCCGACTACGGCACGGTCTACCATTTCGGCGTGCCCACCTTCACCACGGGCATCTACCGCGCCTGGTTCGGCATGGGCGAACCGATGGTGGCCGCCCAACTCGCCGCCTCCATGCTGGTGTTCGTCGCCGCCCTGGTGGCCGCCGAGCGCTTCGCCCGCGGCCGCCAGCGCTTCCACCACACCACGCGGCGTTACCAGCCGATCCGCCGGCGCCCCCTGGGGCCGGCGCGCGCCGCCGTTGCCGTTGCCGTATGCGTGCTGCCGGTGGGCCTGGGCTTCGTGCTGCCCGGTGCGGTGCTGCTGGGGCACGCCATCACCCAGGGCGATCCCCATTGGGGGCCGCGCTTCTTCGCCTACGCCACCAACAGCTTCACCCTGGCGGTGGTGACCGCACTGGTGGCGGTGGCGGCTGCGGTGGTGCTGGCCTATGCCCTGCGCCAGAGTGCCGGGCCGCTGACGCGCCTGGCCGGGCGCATCGCCGCCTTGGGATATGCCGTTCCCGGCTCGGTGATCGCCGTGGGCGTGCTGATCCCGTTCGCCGGGCTCGACAACACGGTCGACCGCTTTGCCCGCGACACCTTCGGCGTGTCCACCGGGCTGGTCCTCACCGGTACCATCGCCGCCCTGGTCTACGCCTATCTGGTGCGCTTCCTGGCGGTGAGCGTGAACACGGTGGAAGCAAGCCTGACCAAGATCAGCACCACCATGGACCAGGCCGCCCGTACGCTTGGCGCCGGGCCGCGTAGGACGCTTGTACGCGTGCACGCCCCGATCATGCGCGGCAGCCTGTTGACTGCCGGCCTTCTGGTGTTCGTCGACGTCATGAAGGAGCTGCCGGCGACCATGATCCTCCGGCCCTTCAACTTCGACACGTTGGCCATCCGCACCTACCGCCTGGCATCCGATGAGCGGCTGGCGGAAGCCTCCACCGCGGCCTTGACGATCGTGCTCGTGGGCATCCTGCCGGTGATCCTGCTGAGCCTGGCGATCGCCCGCTCGCGCCCAGGCAGCCGGCCGGAAGCGGGACGCGCGCCGTCGCGTCTCGGTGCCCTCCTGCGCGGCCCGTCGGCACTGGCCCGCACGGGCACCACACCCCATCCCACCTCTGCGGAATAGCGGCGCCCGGCCGGTCCGCACGGCCGGTCCGCACGGCCGGTCGGCCCCGGCCGTCGTCCGCGATTGTCCCACAGCGGCACCCATACTAGGGTTTCCCGGCCGGTGCGGCGAATGGCCGGCATCGTTACGACGCCAACACGCCCGACGGGGAGGAGACCAAATGGATGTGCGCGCAGCGGTGGCCCATGCCGCCGGCGAACCCCTGACCATCGAGACGGTCCAGCTCGACGGCCCCAGGGCCGGCGAAGTGCTGGTGGAGGTCAAGGCCACCGGCGTGTGCCACACCGATGCCTTCACGCTGTCCGGCGAGGATCCCGAAGGGCTGTTCCCCACCGTTCTCGGCCATGAAGGGGCCGGCGTGGTGGTGGAGGTGGGCGCCGGCGTGACGTCGGTGAAGCCGGGCGACCACGTGATCCCGCTCTACACGCCGGAATGCCGGGAGTGCGAGTACTGCCTGCACCCCAAGACCAACCTCTGCCAGAAAGTGCGTGCCACCCAGGGCCAGGGACTGATGCCGGACGGCACCAGCCGCTTCTCGCTGGGCGGCAAGCCGCTTTACCACTACATGGGCTGTTCGACCTTCGCCAATTACACCGTGCTGCCGGAGATTTCGCTGGCCAAGGTGCGGCCGGACGCGCCCTTCGACAAGATCTGCTACATCGGCTGCGGGGTGACCACGGGCATCGGGGCCGTGGTGTTCACCGCCAAGGTGGAGCCGGGCTCCAAGGTGGTGGTGTTCGGGCTCGGCGGCATCGGCCTCAACGTCATCCAGGGGGCCAAGCTGGTGGGTGCCGACATGATCGTCGGCGTCGACCTGAACCCCAAGAAGAAGGCGCTGGCCGAGAAGTTCGGCATGACCCATTTCGTCAACCCGGCGGAGGTGGAGGGCGACCTGGTGCCCTATCTGGTGGACCTCACCAAGGGCGGGGCGGACTACACCTTCGAGTGCGTCGGCAACGTCAAGCTGATGCGCATCGCGCTGGAATGCGCCCACAAGGGGTGGGGCGAAAGCGTCATCATCGGCGTCGCGGGCGCCGGCCAGGAGATTTCCACGCGGCCCTTCCAGCTCGTCACCGGCCGCGTCTGGCGGGGCACCGCCTTCGGTGGCGCGCGCGGGCGTACCGACGTGCCCAAGATCGTCGATTGGTACATGGACGGGAAGATCAACATCGATGACCTGATCACCCACACCATGCCGTTGGACGAGATCAACACCGCCTTCCACCTGATGCACGCGGGCGAGTCGATCCGCAGCGTGATCGTGTACTGAGTCGATTTCGCCTGCGGCGTCGTCGGTTCCAGCCCTCTCCCCCGCCCGGCCCCCCAACGAGAGTATGCTGAATTGGGCGGCCGGGTGGGCGAGAGGGCTGGAGCAGCTAACCAACAAGGCCGCCCGCGGCCGCTTCCGCACCATGTCCACTTAATCGGCAGGGGCCGAGACCATGTCGCTTGAGCAGATCAAATCCGCCGCATGCTTCGGGGGCCGGCAGACCGTGTGGCGCCACCGCTCGCGCGCCACCGGCACGGACATGGAGTTTTCCGTCTTCCTGCCGCCCCAGGCGGCCGAAGGCGTGCGCCTGCCGGTGGTGACCTACCTGTCGGGGCTCACCTGTACCTGGGCCAATGTGACGGAGAAGGGCCAGTTTCAGGGGCCGGCGGCCAAGGCCGGGCTGATCGTGGTGTGCCCGGACACCAGCCCGCGCGGGCTCGACCTGCCGGGCGAGCACGATGCCTACGATTTCGGCTCCGGGGCCGGCTTCTACATCGACGCCACGGAGCCGCCGTGGTCCGCCCACTACCGCATGCAGACCTATGTGGCGGACGAACTGGCGGACCTGGTGGCAGCCAACTTCCCGGTGGACACCGACCGCCAGGGGATCTTCGGCCATTCCATGGGCGGCCACGGCGCCCTGACGCTGGCCTTCAAGCACCCCGACCGCTACCGCTCGCTCTCCGCATTTTCACCCATCGTGGCCCCCTCCCAGGTGCCGTGGGGCAAGAAGGCGTTCACCGGCTATCTGGGGACCGACGCGGCCGGCTGGGCCGCCCACGATGCCACGGCGCTCGCTGCTGGCAGCGGCTGGCGCCTGCCGATCCTGGTGGACCAGGGCACCGCCGACGAGTTCCTGGACCGCGAACTAAAGCCCGAGCTGTTCGAGGCGGCGTGCCGCACGGCCGGCATCCCGCTGCGCCTCAACCGGCGGGACGGCTACGACCACAGCTACTACTTCATCGCCAGCTTCATGGCCGACCACATCGCCCACCACGCCAAGTGGCTGATGCGGTAGACTGGCGGCGCCATGGAAAAGACCCGTACGACCACCACCGCCGACTATGAAACAAGCGTTGCCATCGGCAGGGCGTTCGCTGCCCGCTACCGGGTGACCTTGGCTCGGCTCGGCGCGCCGTCCGATGCGACGTCGCGCGAGTCCGAAGACGACGGCCCTACGACATCGCCGTGCCGCGCAGGCACTTGCCGTCCAATGCCGCCAGAGTGCTGATCAGCTCGCCCATGTCGTTGCGCAGGTCATCGAGGAAGGGTTTGCGCGTCAGCGTCTGCTCTTCCATGTAGAGGCCGCGGTTGATCTCGATCTGGATGGCGTGCACGGCGGCATCGGGTCGGCCGTAATGGCGCGTGGTGTAGCCGCCGGCATAGGGCGTGTTGCGCGTCACCCGGTAGCCGCGGCGCGACAGGAAGCGCTCGACCGCAGCCATCACCTCTTGCGAGCAGGCGGTGCCGTGGGCATCGCCCAGCACGATGTCCTGCAGCGTCGGGTGGCCTGGCAGGTCGCCATGGCCGGGCACGTAGGAGGGCATGGAGTGCCCGTCCAGCAGGATGCAATAGCCGAATTCCTGGCGGGTGCGCCGGATCAGCGACAGCAGCGAGGTGTGGTAGGGGTGGTAGAGGCTGTTGATGCGCTCCAGCGCTTCGGCGAAGTGGAGCTTGCGCTTGTAGATCTCGTGGCCCTGGGAGACGACGCGGGCGATGGTGCCGAGGCCGGCGATGACCCGCGGCGACCGGGTGTTGACGTAGCCCGGCAGCCGGTCGTCGAACATGTCGGGGTCGAGTTCGAACGCCTCGCGGTTGGTATCGAGGAAAGCCCGCGGAAACAGTGCCTTGATCATCGCCGCCCCGCGCCCCGGAGCGTCGGCGAAGATTTCGTCGACGAAGCTGTCCTCCGACCGCCGCAGGGCCACAGGATCTAGTCGAGAAGCTGCCAGGAACAGGGCTGAATAGTTGCGGCCGCTGTGGGGCGACGCCACCACGACCGGCACGCGGGGTTCTGCGGCCTCGGTCGCCTCGATCACGGCGTCCTGACCGCCGGTCGGGCTTTGGTGCGTCATGGGGCGAAGATAGGGAGATTGCGGGTCGGTGTCACCGCCCACAGCCAACATTTCGGCCCCAATTTGTCGCGGAAGAGGGGCCGGCGGCGGGCACCGAACATCGTCGATGGATCTCAGGTTGACGGCGTTTCGGCAAAGTAGTGGAGCGGCTGGACGGGCCAGCGCTGCGGAGGGCCCGGCGCACCCCTCTGCCGCCTGTGGTTGGCTTGCGCCCACCGGGCGATGGTGCTATCCACCACCCCCTCAATGGGGGCGGTTAGCTCAGCGGGAGAGCACTACGTTGACATCGTAGGGGTCACTGGTTCAATCCCAGTACCGCCCACCATCCGAACGTCCCGCGAATGCGGGCGAAACGCTCCGGTGGAGCGTTGCGAGCGAGGATCGCCGCGGAGCTGGGCTCCGAGGCGCCCGCCATTTCCGCAACCCCTCTTATTGGACATCCGCCTGGCACGTTAGGTGATACGCGTCTGCAAGATCTCGTCGCTGCCAGCCGCCGGACCGCTTGAAGCCGGCGCCGGGACCGCCGGCCGCCAGGCTTGGCTGCCCGGTTCAGCGCGGAAGGAAGGCCGAGCGGAGCGTATCGCTCAAGCATTGCACGAGATCGAGCCGCTCGAAGGCACTGGCCGGATCGCTGCTGGCATAGATCGAATGGAGGGAATACTGCTCCAGAACCAGCTCGGCGCGGCGCGACGTCACGTAGATGTCCTGCGGCACGAGGGTCTCGACAGGGCTTGAAACGACGTAGGGCAGCGTCGGGTAGCCCGCCAGCATGCCGTAAATCTGCCGGGTGCAAAGGGCGGCCTCGCCGCCGCAGACCCGCCCGCAATAGCGTCTCAGCAGGTCCGCCTCCGGGGCACTCGCCAGCAGGGCATCGAGAACCGCTGCGCCGCCGGCCGGCGGCGGATCGGCCGTGGGGAAGGGCGGGCGGCCCCGGGTCACGTAGACCCGCATCGCGTCATGCGGTCCCAGGATCGTTTCCATCTCCCGGTCGTCGATCCGGTCCGCCAGGGAGGCGAAAATCCAGCCCTGCAGCGTGCGTGCCTGGAATTCCGCTAGGCCCCGTTGGCGCAGGGCAAGTGCGTCGGCAGTTGCCAGATGGCTTGCGGCAGCCCAGGCCATGGCCTGCAGATCATAGGTCTGGGCGACATCGGCCAGGCGCATTGCCTCCGGCCAGGTGCCTTGGCTCATGAGGATCCCGAGCAGGTATACGGTGGATCGCGGTTCTCCGAGGGCGGCGGCCCTTAGCGCGGCATCGGCGTTGAAGCGTCCGCTCTCGTCGGGGACGGGCGGACCGAGAAGTTCGGCCACCTCCGCCCGTGCCGCCGCATACCGCAGCCAGGGCACGCCGAACCGGCCGTCGTCGAAGCGGAACAGCGCCCGTTCCTCCGACCGCGAAAGTGCCGCGAGCCAGGGCGTGCGGATCAACGCGCGATCGTAGATGGCGCCGAGCAGGATTTGCGCTGCGAGGTTTTCATCGTTGGCAAGCTGTGCGAGCACCGGCAGGGATCGTTCGTCGTCGCCCTGCAGCCAGCGGTCCAGCGCGGTCTGGAAGACGGGGCTGTCCGCACCCTCCAGCCCGGTCGCAAGCGGCGGTTGGGCGTTCGTGTTGATGGATGTCCCCGCCACGGCGACCGCGAGGGCCAGGATCACTGCGCTGATCAGTTTCCCAAGTGCCACTGCCGCCTCCCGCCAGCACGCCGTGAACTGGACATCACCGGAACACGTCGGCCGGATGCGCCCACTGGGCCACCCCGGCTGCCGGCAATCTTCACCCGGCCGGTATCGGCAAGCAACCGCAACGGCCTCGATCGGCCCGCGTGGCGGGGCAGCCGGCGCGTTGCCGAGCCCTTGCGGTGAACAGGCACCGCGGCGCGCTTAGCGCCTTGTGGAACCGAACGCCGTCAGCCGCCATGGCTCATGGGACAATTGAGTACGGACCCTATTCCACGACCCGGCTGGTTTGGCCGGGGCATGGCAGATTGAGAAAGACATCCTCGGCAAGGTGCGCAACGTTGGGCCAATCGGCGCTCAAGTATGCTACGTCATCGAAGCATTATCAGTGTTTCGTCTCAAGCTTCTTTTAACATAGATGTCAGTCGATATAGTTTATCGGATGTTAACCAGAATATAGATGGCCAGAGATCGCCTGAGACATTCGGTCACTCCAGGACCATATGTCGCTTTTACTATGGTCTGCGTTGACATTAAATGAGCCCGGAAATACGGTCCCAGCCCGTTAGCGAAGCGGGCGGTGAGGGAGGCGTATTCACTTGACGATCCGCTGCCGGCCCCACGCTGCATACTAAAATTGAGGAGACGAGGACATGTCCAAGGCTAATGCCAATGCAAGAGGCCTCTATGGCACCATCGTCGACGACACGGGTCTCGACCCCTCGGACGTCGATTTTCTTGGCAATGGCCCGGACGTCTTTCCCGGCGATGGCGTCGACAACAGCGGCGACGATGCCGTCTCCGGCGGCAACCAGCATGACACCGTGGACGGCGGCGACGGCGACGACGTGCTCTACGGCGACAACGGCAAGGATACGGTGAATGGCGAGGGCGATACCGACATCGTCATCGGCGCCAACGGCAAGGACGTTCTGAGCGGCGGCGCCAACGGGATCGGTAGCAGCGAGCTGTTCGAGCCGGACATCCTGAAGGGCGGCAACGGCAAGGATGCGATCTACGGGGACGACCGGGACGGCGGCCAGCCGAACGGATCCGCCGGGTGGGGGGCCGGTGATGTGCTGGAAGGTGGCAACGGCAAGGATGCCATGGCCGGCGGGGCCGGCGATGACACCATCATCGGCAACCGTGGCAACGACGCGCTCTCCGGCGATGACGGCAACGACGTGATCGATGGCGGCTTCGGCAACGACCTGATCGACGGCGGCATCGGCGACGACCTACTGACCGGCGGCAAGAACAACGACGTGTTCATGTTCGAGATGGGCGACGGCAAGGATGTCATCACCGACTTCGGCGACGGCAACGACAAGATCGACCTGACGGACTTCAATCTGGCGAACGGCTTCGACGATCTGGCCGGGATGATCAGCTACGCCGGCGGTGACGCCGAGATCGATTTCGGCACCGGACAGACGATCACCCTGCTCGGCGTGGCCGACGGCGACCTCTCCGCCAGCGATTTCCTGTTCTGAGACCGTCTTGCTGACGCGAACGGCCCGGGGCACGACTCCGGGCCGTTCGGCGTTCGGGCCGGCCTCCACGCCGCGCTGTCGGCGCGGCCGCCGCTGCGCGTTGCCGGAACCGGGACTCCTCTGCCTTGCCTGGGCTGCCGGAGCGAGTCACGCTGACCCTTCAGGTCCGTTGGGGACCCTCCGCGTGAACAGCCGAAGGGCCGGCCCATGGACGGCGACACGCTTCAGTTCGTGGCAGCCGATGGCGCCGTGTTCGGATTCGCCCTGATATCGGGGTTTGTGGGCCTCATCCGCGGCCTGAAATTCGAAGTGGTCATCACCTGCATCTACATCGCGGCGATCGCGCTGGTGGTCGTCACCTACAGTCCGTTGCGGCTGCTGCTCGACCCGCTGTGGCAGTCGGAACTCGTCCAGAGCACGGAGATTGCCCAGGAAACGGCCGAGCACGGGCCGTTGCCGCACCTGTCGATCCTCGATGTCATGCTCGCCATCGGCATGTTCTTCGTGCTGAAGATGCTGATCGCCAAACACACCGTGTGGCGCTGGAAAGCCGCCAAGAAGATGGGCTCGGGATGGGGCGACCGCTGGTGGGGCCTGTGGTTCGGCCTCGCCCGCGGTCCGGTGCTGGCGGTGATTGCCTATGGCGTCCTCCACACCTTCGGCGAGATCGACCTCGACCGGCCGGGCGAAATCCGCGGCGGCCTGACTGCCCCGTGGCTGATGCCGGCAATCGAGGGCTCGGTGCCGGCGATTTCCGAGGTCTTCGAAACGACGTTCGCGGCGACGAACCTGGCCGGGCCGGCCTGGCACGCAGACACGGACAAAGAGCGATGAAGGGCTTCATCATCGGCGCCATCCTCATCGCCATCGGCGCGTTCGTCTTCCTGCTGCCCAACGAAGACTGGCGGTCGGTCCTGACCACCCATGAGGAGATCGGCGTCAGCATCGGCACCGTCGGCGTGCTGATGGCGTTTTCCGTCGTCTTCGCCTTCGTCTTCCGGGTGCTCTATGCGGCCTTCCTGGCGTTGCTGGCATTCGCCTGCCTGGCCAGTGTGGCCGACACGGCGGCATCGGGCTGGTCGGCCTGGGATCTGGTGGTTCTGGTGGTCGGCCTCGCGCTGGGGCTGTTCGCGGTGCTGCTGGCCTTCAACAGGCTGCGCCGCAAGGGCGAGACCGGCAGATCGTCGTCCGACGAGCTGTCTTCGAAGGCCGCACGGGGCGTCACATCGGAGGCCTTCGAAGAGACCCTCAGCGAGTGATCGGCTGGTCTTCGGCTGGCGCGCCCGTGTGCGGGTTACGCGCCGATCACCACGGTGATGCCATGTCCCGGCCCAGCTTTGGTCGATCGCCGCGGCCAGCCTGACTCACGTCGGCGGTGCCTTGGGATCAAGCGGTTGAACTTCCAAGCTCCGTTCTTAAACTGAGAGGTGTCTGCCAGCCGTGGCGCCTTGGGAGACTCGCGGCAGCAGGCACGGCTGGGTTTTCTGCGCGGCATCAAAATCAGGAGGGGATGAGATGAACCGCACGTTTCTTGCGGCACTAACGGGCGCATTGGCCATGCTCTGGGCCAATACCGGCTTCGCGGCCAACGCCACCAGCGGCTGGGTGGCCACCGGCATCAACCTGGATACCTGCATGCAGATCGGCGAACTGGCGGTCGCGCGGGAGGGCTTCTCCGCCTCGCGTGGGCGTACCAGCGCCTTCGGGTGGCGCGGCGACGAGAACGTCATCGTCCGCTGCATCCCCGAACACGGGCTGGTCGTCGTCTACGTCTACTCGCCCTACGACAACGTGGTGGAGGGCGTTCTGGAACGCATCCGCGCCGTCTACATGGGCACGACGCGCTAGTCACCCGGTCCCGACGGCTCGGCCCCCGTCAGCCTGCAGCGCGGCGGGGGTCACCCGTTTCCCAAAAAATCGTTTGATCGACTGGCCGCGCCAGTGCCGCGCCGGGCCCCTGCGCGCGCAGGGGGATCCTTGGTGCGCATGCTGCAAGGGGGCACTCGGCCAGCCCGGTCGATCGCAAGGCAATTCCCTCGGGCTGGCTAGCGCTTTAGGCTAGGAAAGCCGGCGCGGTGGCCGACGACCGCCGCCGGACGGGGTTGACCAAGCAACAGGGATGACCGTGCCGACCGCACGCGGCCCCCTCCAGGACTGGAACCGCAACGTCGCACGGATCGTAGCGTGCGCGGATACCCCGCAACTCCCCGCCGTCCTGGTGTCCGCCGTCCGCGATCTGGTCGCGTTCGAGCATTCGGTCGTGTTCGGCTATCCGCCCGGCCGCCGCCCGCTGTTCCTGTTCGACGGCTTCAGCACGGCGCAGAAGAAGTCGGTGATCGCGCCCTACCTGCAGAAGAACTACCTGGCCGACCCGTTCTTCGCCGCTTGCGCCCGGATGGTGGAACCCGGCCTCTACCGCATGGAAGATCTGGCCCCGGCCGATGCGGAGAGCGAAACCCACCCCGGCTACGTGTCGCCCTGCGTGTCGGACAGTCCCGGCTATCTGTCCGAAGAGATCGGTTTCTTCGCGCGCACCGGCCGCGGCGTCTATATCGTGCTGTCGCTGATGCGGCCCGGCGACGCGCCGCCCTTCAGCGACCAGGAATTCGCCACCCTGCAGGAAATCGAACCGGTGGTGCAGTCTGCCCTCGCCCGCCAGTGGCAGGCGCTGGGGACGACCGGCAGCCCGCCGCAGCCGGCCCTCGGCCTGTCGGACTATGTGGAGCACTCCTTCCAGACGTTCGGCCGTCAGATCCTCACCGAGCGCGAGCAGGAGGTGGCGCATCTTATCCTGCGCGGCCATTCCTCCGCATCATTGGCGGCCCAGTTGGGCATCTCCCCGGCGACGGCGAAGATCCACCGCAAGAACATCTACGCGAAACTCAACATATCCTCCCAGTCGGAGCTGTTCGCGTTGTTCATCGACGTGCTGTCGACGGCACCGGCCGCCGCAGGCCCCCGCGGACCAGCGTAGCGGCCCCTCTCGATTCCCACCGGCAATTCGGCTTAGGCTTGCCGGGCTTCGCTGTGCGCCCGCGCACCGGGGCCTCTCGGGTGGCGTTCGCCCGCTCGAATTCCCTTCTGCAAACGGTTTCGGATTTGGGACATGGCCGGCAAGCTGACATTGGACGAGTTGAGACAGGCGGTCGCCGCGGGTGAGATCGACACGGTGGTCGCCGCCCAGACGGACATGCAGGGCCGGCTCATGGGCAAGCGCTTCCATGCCGACTTCTTCGTGGACGGTGCCTGGAAGGAAACCCACTCGTGCAACTACCTGCTGGCCACCGACATGGAGATGGAGACGGTGGCAGGCTACAAGGCCACGAGCTGGGCCGCCGGCTACGGCGACTATGCCATGCGCCCAGACCTCAGCACGCTACGCCGCATCCCCTGGCTTGAGGGCACCGCCCTGGTGCTGTGCGACGTGCTCGACCACCACGGCCACGCCGAGATCGCGCACGCGCCGCGCACCGTGCTGAAGCACCAGATCGCCCGCGCCGAGGCTGCCGGCTTCAAGCCCATGATGGCGTCGGAACTGGAATTCTTCTTGTTCCGCGAGGGCTACCAGGAGATCGCCGACGGTGCGCCGCCCACCCCCATCAGCGCCTACAACGAGGACTACAACATCTTCCAGACCACCAAGGAAGAAGAGGTCATGCGCGCCGTCCGTAACGGGCTGAACGGCGCCGACGTGCCGGTGGAGAACTCCAAGGGCGAGGCCGCGGCCGGGCAGGAGGAAATCAACGTCCGCTATGCCGACGCGTTGACCATGGCCGACCGCCACTCCCTCATCAAACACGCGGTCAAGGAAATCGCCTGGCAGAAGGGCCGCGCGGTGACCTTCATGGCCAAGTGGTCCTACGGCCACGCCGGCAGCTCCAGCCATGTCCACCAGTCGCTGGTGGACCTCGACGGCGCGCCGGCGTTCCACGATGCGGCGGCCGCGCACGGCATGTCGGACACCATGCGCCACTACATGGCGGGCCTGCTGGCCCATGCCAGCGAGATCACCTATTTCCTGGCGCCCTACGTCAACTCCTACAAGCGCTACATGGCCGGCACCTTCGCCCCCACCAAGGCCGTCTGGTCGATGGACAACCGCACCGCCGGCTATCGCGTGGTCGGTGCCGACAGCAAGGCCATCCGCGTGGAATGCCGGGTCGGCGGCGCCGATCTGAACCCCTATCTGGCGATGGCAGCGTTGCTGGCGGCCGGACTTTTCGGCATTGAAAACAAGCTGGAGCTGGAGCCGGAATTCACCGGAGACGCCTATGGCGGGGCCGGGCGCGAGATCCCAAAGACGCTGCGCGACGCCGTGGCGGCGTTGGACGGATCGACGACGCTCAGGGCGGCCATGGGCGACGCGGTGATCGATCACTACATCCACGCTGCCCGCTGGGAGCAGTTCGAAACCGACCGCCGCGTTACCGACTGGGACCTCAAGCGCGGCTTTGAGAGGGCCTGATCTGATGACTGGTGTCCTGACGTGCGTTTCGCCCATCGACGGGTCGGTCTACGCCGAGCGTCCGGTGCTGTCGCCGGCCGACGCGAGGTCCGTGGTGACGCGGGCGCGGGCGGCCCAGCGGGAGTGGGCGGCGCGGCCGCTCGACGAGCGCATCCAACTGGTGCTGGCGGGCGTGGAGCGCCTCGGCGCCATGAACGACGAGGTGGTGACGGAACTGGCCTGGATGATGGGCCGGCCGGTGCGCTACGGCGGCGAGTTCGGCGGGGTGAAGGAGCGCGCCACCTACATGGCGGAAATCGCGCCCCAGGCCCTGGCGCCGCTGGCGGTGGAGGACTCCGCCAAGTTCCGCCGCTACATCGGCCACGAGCCCCACGGCGTGGTGCTGGTGATAGCACCATGGAACTACCCCTACCTGACGGCCATCAACACCGTGGCGCCGGCGCTGATTGCCGGCAACGCGGTGGTGCTGAAGCACGCCACCCAGACGCTGCTGGTGGGCGAGCGCATGGTCCGCGCCTTCCATGAGGCGGGCGTGCCGGAGGACGTGTTCCAGAACGTGTTCTTGGACCACGAGACCACGGCCGGGCTGATCGCCGCGCGCTCCTTCGGCTTCATCAACTTCACCGGCTCGGTGGAGGCCGGCAAGTCGATCGAACGGGCAGCCGCCGGCACCTTCACCAATCTCGGCCTGGAGCTGGGGGGCAAGGACCCCGGCTATGTGATGGAGGATGCCAACCTGGAGGCCGCGGCCGCCACACTGGTGGACGGTGCCATGTACAACTCCGGGCAATGCTGCTGTGGCATCGAGCGTATCTATGTGGCCGCGCCGCTGTTCGACGCTTTCGTGGAAAAGGCGGTGGACCTGGTGTCCGCCTATAAGCTGGGCAACCCGCTGGAGGGCGAGACCACGCTTGGCCCCATGGCCAACCGCCGCTTTGCCGACGAGGTGCGTACTCAGACGGCCGAAGCGCTCGCCGCCGGGGCCACGGCCCTGATCGACACCAGCACTTTCGCCGACGACGGCGGCACCTACCTCGCCCCCCAGGTGCTGGTGAACGTAACCCACGCCATGCGGGTGATGTGCGAGGAGAGCTTCGGCCCGGTGGTCGGCATCATGAAGGTGGCCGACGACGCAGAGGCCGTGCGCCTGATGAACGACAGCCCCTACGGGCTCACCGCGTCCTTGTGGACGGCTGACGTGGAGCGGGCCGAACGGGTGGCCCACCAGGTGGAGACGGGTACCGTCTTCATGAACCGCTGCGACTACCTGGATCCGGCCCTGTGCTGGACCGGCTGCAAGGACACCGGGCGCGGCGGCGGCCTTTCGGTCATCGGCTATCAGAACCTCACCCGGCCCAAGTCCTACCACCTCAAGAGAGCCTGACCGCCATGGCCATCACTGCCAACTGGTCCTACCCTACCGCCGTGCGCTTCGGCGCCGGCCGCATCGCCGAACTGGCGGCCGCCTGCACCGCTGCCCGCATGTCGCGGCCGTTGCTGATCACCGACCGCGGGCTGGCCGGACTGCCCATCACCGCCCATGCGCTGGACCTGCTGGATGGCGCCGGGCTGGGACGTGCGCTGTTCAGCGAGGTCGATCCCAACCCGACCGAGACCAATCTCGCCGCCGGCATTGCCGCCTTCACCGACGGCGGGCACGACGGCGTGGTGGCGTTCGGCGGCGGCTCCGGCCTCGACCTCGCCAAGGCCGTGGCCTTCATGGCCGGGCAGACCCGCCCGGTGTGGGACTTCGAGGATGTCGGCGACTGGTGGACGCGGGCCGATGCCGACGCCATCGCCCCCATCGTCGCGGTGCCGACCACGGCCGGCACCGGCTCGGAAGTGGGCCGCGCCTCGGTGATCACCAATTCCGAGACCCACGAGAAGAAGATCATCTTCCACCCTAAGATCCTGCCGACGGTGGTGATCTGCGATCCGGAACTGACGGTGGGCATGCCGGCCGCCATCACCGCCGGGACGGGCATGGATGCCTTCGCCCACTGCCTGGAAGCCTATTGCGCCCCCACCTACCACCCCATGAGCCGGGGGATCGCGCTGGAAGGCATGCGCCTGGTGGCAGAAAACCTGCCGCGGGCCTATGCCACGCCGGCCGACCTGGAGGCGCGCGGCCACATGATGGCGGCGGCCGCCATGGGGGCCGTCGCCTTCCAGAAGGGGCTGGGGGCGATCCATTCGCTCTCCCACCCCATCGGTGCGCGCTACAACACCCACCACGGCACCACCAACGCCGTGGTGATGCTGCCGGTGCTGCACTTCAACCGTGCGGCCATCGAGGACGCGATCGGCGCAGCGGCGGCCTATATGGGCATCGCCGGTGGGTTCGACGGGTTCTGCGCCTTCGTGCAGTACCTGAACACGTCGCTCGGCATCCCGGCCAACCTGACCGAGCTGGGCGTCACCGATCCCGATATCGACGCGCTGGCCCGCGATGCCATTGCCGACCCCACGGCCGGCGGCAACCCGGTGCCGTTGACGCTGGACGGCGCACGCTCGCTCTTCGAGGCGTGCTTCTGAGAGGTCGCGGGCCGGGACGTTCCATCCGGTGCGAAACCGCTCCAGGTGGTGTCCCGGCCCAGCGGTCGGCGGTTGGCGGTTGGCGTTCGGTGGTCGGTCCCACAAGGCGCCCAGCGAGGCCCGGCGGGTCCGCGCAAGCGGCTTGGCACGTTTGCGGCGCGGCTTCAGCCCCGTGCCATCGGCCATTCAACTCATTGTCAAATATGGATTGTCAGAATGAGCGACGGGGCTCGTGCAGCCCGATCGCGAACGTCCTGGAGCACGAGGTCCGGCAGACGCGCTCGCACCCGACCGGATCGGCCCCCGCGTAACGCCGGCCGTGGTCAATCTACACCTTTGGGGGTAAATTGCTTAGCCCTTGAGGAATAAGTACGCTGACCCCGGCGGGGCATAGCCACTGTTCCTTCGATAGGGAACCCTGACACCTGTCGGCACCCCGGGTGCCGCATCGTTTCGGTGTCAGGTGGGAGGGACCCCATGGCCGGCAGGCTCGACGGTTGGAACGCCATCATCAGCGGCGGTGCTGCCGGTGCCGGCGGTGCCGCGTCGGACATCTACGCCCGCGAAGGTGCGCATGTCGCCATCATCGATCGCCAGGCCGAAGCCGGCCGGGCACGGGCCGATGCCATCACCGCAGCCGGCGGCCGGGCCTTCTTCCTGCAGGCCGACGTCTCCCAGGCCGATCAGGTGAACGCCGCCGTTGCTGCAGCGCTCGACCGTTTCGACGGCCGCATAGACACGCTGTTCAACCATGCCGGCACGCTGATCGTCAAACCGTTCCTGGAGACGACGGAAGAAGATTGGGACTGGCTGATGAGCGTCAACGTCAAATCCATGTATTTGATGACGCGCGCAGTCCTGCCTGCCATGTTGAAACTGGGTACGGGCTCAATCGTCAACACGTCGTCGATTTCCGCCGTCGCCGGCACCCCGAACGAAGTGCTGTATTGCACGACAAAAGGTGCCTGCCACATGTTCACCCGCGCCATCGCGATCGAGTATCGCGACCAGGGTATTCGCTGCAACGCCGTGTGCCCCGGCTTTATCCGCACCGACCATGGGTTGCGCGAACTGAAGGAGCTGCGGGCGCTCAACGTGAAGGTGTCGGAGGAGGATATCGCCACGCTCCAGGGCCGCATCTGCGAGCCGGAGGAGGTGGGCTATGCCGCTTTGTTCCTGGCCAGCCGTGAGGCCAGCTTCGTCAACGGCGAGACGCTTTTTGTTGACAACGGGATGCTGGTCGGAACGTGATTATGGCTGTTGCCCCACCTCACATCACCCCGCCTTCGATCCAAGCACGCGTTGAGACTTCGGCTGTCCGCCACCGGTTCGTCTGCGGCAGTCGCCCACCTCCGCAACGGCCGAACCGGTCCGCCCAGCGCGCGCAGTCGACTTTTTGCGAACGACCGCAGCCGTCGCCTCGCCGCGTTCGCGAGAAGGAAGGGAACAAACAGCGAAGAGGATAGGAACGATGACCAGGCCCAATCGACGTCAATTCCTCACAGGTGCCGGTGTCGCCACCGTCGCCGCCGGGGCATCCACCCTGGCGGCTCCCGCCATCGTCCGCGCCCAGGAGCCCATCCGCTGGCGCTTCCAGACCTACGCCGGCACGACGCTCGGCCAGCACGTTACCCAGCCCCTGGTGGACGCCATCAACGCCGCCGCCAACGGTGCCCTGGAAATCGAGCTCTACTTCGCCGATCAGCTCGTGCCGACGGGTGAATTGTTCCGCGCCCTGCAGAACGGCACCATCGACGCCGTGCACTCCGACGACGACTCCATGTCGGCCCCGGTCGACGTCGCGGTGTTCGGCGGCTACTTCCCGATGGCCACCAAGCATGCGCTGGACGTGCCGGCCCTGTTCTACGAATACGGGTTCGCCGACATCTGGCGCGAAGCCTATGACGAGGCGGGCGGCGTGAAGTGGCTGTCGGCGGCCGGCCAGGATCCCTGCAACTTCAACACCCGCAACCCGATCCGCAGCGTGGCGGACCTGTCGGGCCTGCGCCTCTACACCTTCCCCACCGCCGGGCGCTTCCTGGCGCAGTTCGGCGTCGTCCCCGTCACCATCCCTTATGAGGATGCCGAAGTGGCGGTGCAGACCGGCGAACTGGACGGCATGGCGTGGTCGGGCATCACCGAGGACTACACGGTGGGCTGGGCCGACGTGACCGATTATTTCCTCACCAACAACATCTCCGGTGCCTGGATCGGCTCGTTCTACGTGAACGAGGAAAGCTGGGCCAACCTGCCCGACTACCTGAAGCAGGTGGTGATGTCGTGCATCGAAGCCAGCCACACCTACCGCAACGCCTGGTACTGGGCGGGCGAAGCGCGGCTGCGTGCCACCGGCGACAAGCTGGAGCTGACCTCCATTCCGGCCAGCGAGTGGCGGGAAGTGGAAGCCGCGGCCGAGGCGTTCTGGGAAGAGATGGCGGAAGCCAGCGAACGGTCCCGCCGGATCGTCGATATCTTCCGCGAGTACAACCAGATCATCGGTACGGCGGGCACGCCCTACACCTGCGACTGATCGCACCACCGCCAGCCCTTCCGGCCGGGCCGTCCCCGTGGGCGCACCCGGCCGGAAGGACAGTGCGCCCACCCGTCCACCGCCGCCATCGCCCCATGGTGCCACCTTGGCCCCGACCCCACGGCCGCTTCAGCGTTCCCTTGAGGTGCCGATCCAGGCGATGCTAGGTCAATCGACCCGATGCTGCGCCGCGCGCCTTCTCCGCCGACCTGTCCACCACCCCATGCGACGCCCCTGCCTGCTGTCGAACCGCCCCCCGCCCGGGAGTTTCCCATGAAGCGTTTCATGCAGGGCTATGTTCGGATCATCGACAAGGTGAACTACCGGATCGGCCGGTTCGCCATGTACGGCATCTTCGCGATGCTGATCATTCTGGGCTGGTCGACCATCGCCAAGATGATGGACGAGCCGTCCATGTGGACGCTGGAAATGGCCCAGTTTGCCATGGTGGCGTACTATGTGCTGGGCGGGCCCTACGCCATCCAGCTCGGCGCCAACGTGCGCATGGACCTGGTCTACGGAAGCTGGACGGCGCGGCGCAAAGCCTGGTTCGACGCCTTTACCGTGACGTTCCTGATCTTCTACCTGGGCGTCCTGCTCTACGGCGCCATCGACAGCACCGCCTATGCCTTCCGCACCGGGGAACGCAGTTACTCGCTGTGGCAGCCCTACATGTGGCCGGTGAAGGTGATCATGTGCGTCGGCTTCGCGCTGATGCTGGTGCAGAGCGTCGCCGAGCTGTTCAAGGACCTCCTCGTCCTGACCGAAGACCGACAGGTGACGATCGAGGACGGCGTCTCGATCGAGAAGGGCGATCGCTGATGGCCTACGAGATGATCGCCATCCTGATGTTCTCGTCGATGATGCTGATGCTGTTGACGGGACAGCGGGTGTTTGCCGCGATCGGCGCGGTGGCCGCGGTGGCGGCACTCACCCTGTGGGGCGGCAGCGGCGGCACCGACATTCCCTTTTCCGCCGCCATGAAGCTGATGCGGTGGTACCCGCTGCTGACCCTGCCCATGTTCATCTTCATGGGCTACGTGATGTCGGAAAGCCGCATCGCGGACGACCTTTACCGGATGTTCCACGTGTGGATGGGCCCGGTGCATGGCGGGTTGGCCATCGGCACCATCGGGTTGATGGTGCTGATCTCCGCCATGAACGGGCTGTCGGTTGCCGGCATGGCCATCGGCGCCACCATCGCCTTGCCGGAGCTGCTGAAGCGCGGCTACGACAAGCGCATGGTGACCGGCGTGATCCAGGCGGGATCCTCGCTCGGCATCCTGGTGCCGCCCTCGGTGGTGCTGGTGCTCTACGCCATGATCGCGCGCCAGCCGGTCGGCCAGCTCTGGCTCGCCGGCGTGCTGCCGGGGCTGATGATGGCCGGGCTGTTCGTCCTCTACATTCTGCTGCGCTGCCTTGTGCAGCCCAAGCTGGGGCCGGCCCTTTCGGCCGAAGAGCGGCGCGTGCCCATGCGCGAGAAGCTGCGCCTGCTGCGCGCCGGGCTGCTGCCGCTGGTGATCTTCCTCGTCATGATGGTGCCCTTCGTGCAGGGCTGGACGAGCCTGGTGGAAAGCTCCGCCGTCGGTGCCATCGCCGCCTTTCTGGCAGCGGTGCTCAAGGGCCGCATGACCAGGCAGGTGTTCGAGACCTGCATCCGCCAGACACTGGCGGTCTCCTGCATGTTCATGTGGATCATCCTGGCAGCCCTTGCCTTCGGTGCGGTGTTCGACGGGCTGGGCGCGGTGCGCGCCATCGAGGACCTGTTCGTCGGCCAGCTCCATCTCGATCCCTGGATCATCCTGATCTTGATGCAGCTCTCCTTCCTGCTGATGGGCACCTTCCTCGACGATACCGCCATGCTGGTGATCGTCGCCCCGCTCTATGTGCCGCTGGTCGACCAGCTCGGGTTCAACCTCATCTGGTACGGCGTGCTCTACACCATCACCTGCCAGATCGCGTACATGACGCCGCCCTTCGGCTACAATCTGTTCCTGATGCGCGCCATGGCGCCGCCGGAGATCGGCATCGGCGACATCTACCGCTCCATCGTTCCGTTCGTGCTGGTGATGATGCTGGCACTGGCCATCGTGATGGCGTTCCCCGGCATCGCCCTGTGGCTGCCCAACTACATCTATTACGGCGGCTGACCTCCAGGCGGCATATCTTCGGCTTTGCGTCCTGTCGCCGCCGTGGGTGGCGGTGCCGGCGAGTCGTCTGGACAATGCCGCGGAGGTGCAGCATTTGTGTCATCAATGATACAATTGGCGTACCCCAATTTGGGGTTTGGCAGATTGGGCCTGTGAAATGTGCGTGTTTCCGCACCCTTGCATGTCCACGGGTAATTCGCATGGGAAGTTTATGCGGCAGCGCAGCAATATTGCCGGCGACAGATACAGATCTGCAGTGGTGTCCCAGAAAATTTTATAGGCCAACGGCCGTACACCGGCCCAGGAGGTGGCCGAGAACCCGCCCCCCTACCGCCAAGACCGGCCAACTTGGCGGCCTTGCCGATATTGTTCGCCGGAAGTCGAGTTTAGGTGGCATCCCGTAATGGCATGCACTGGCGACTGATGGTCACCTGGAACTTGTCTATAGCGCGTGGTCTACAAGGACCCCTGTCCTGATTCCCGCAAGTACTCCGAGCCCAGGCGTTGTGCGGCATTGGCGGGATGCGGCAGCGCGACACGAGCTTAGTGTCCCAGTGGCGCACTATTGAATTTTGCAATGCAGCAAAAGTGTTGTTTAGCCCAGTTAAGCGTGCTAAATCCCTTTGGTGATGCCAAACGCCGACAACGCCAACATGAATGGTGACGAGGGCCCCGAGGGGACGGCCGTGTGCCGCGCCTGTGGAGCCGATGCCACCGTCGAGCGACGCCACTACCGCGTCGAAGGCAAGCGTACCATCGTCGTGGGCTGGCAGGATCTGACCCATTGCGAGGAATGCGGCGCGGTGAGCGTGGTCCGCGACCATTCGGTGGGTTACGAGCGGCCCAGCACCTCCGGTGTCGCCCCCGCCGTGCCGCCCCATCTGCTGCACGCCTGAACGCCGGACCCTCCCGCCCGGGGTCAACCCAGGCTCCCGCCATCAGCGGCCACCGTCAGCGACGGCGCGGCTGTCCCACATAATCCGCCAGGACCTGCTCCAGTGCCGCAACGTCGGCCCACACGAGCTTGCGGCCGATCGGCAGCACATGGGGCTGCAGCGGTGCCGGCAGCCGCACATGGTCCTTGTGGGTGGTGACCAGGATGGCGTCGTACTGGACGGTCAGGTTGCGCAGCTCCGCCAGGTTGTCGACCGTGAACAGGTGATGGTCGGGAAAGGCGCGCTTGGCCGCCACGTCCACGCCGGCTTCTGCGAGCAGGGCGAAGAACGCATCGGGCTGGGCGATCCCGGCGAACGCCACGACTCGGCGTCCCGCCAGATCGGCGATGGCCGCTTCGGCGATGAATTCCGCGCGCAGCACCGGTCCGTGGATCGAACGGCGCAGGCGAGCGGCTGCCTCTGTAGGATCGGCACCGATCAGCACGGCTGCGTCGGCGCGCTTCAGCCCGGCGTCGATGGGCTCGCGCAGGGGGCCCGCCGGGATCACCCGGCCGTTGCCGAAGCCGCGCCGGCCATCCACCGCCACGATGGCCAGGTCCGGGCGCACATGGGGGTTCTGGAAGCCGTCGTCCATGACGATCACGCGCGCTCCGGCGGCGATGGCCGCCTGCGCCCCCGCCGCCCGGTCGCGGGCGATCCAGGCCGGCGCCATGCGGGCGTGGAGCAGCGGCTCGTCGCCCACCTCCACCGCCGTGTGGACTGCGGGGTCCACGCGCACAGGGCCGGTGAGCTTGCCGCCGTGGCCGCGGCTGAGCAGGGCGACGGCGTGCCCGGCGGCCTGCAGCCGGCTGGCGATGTCGAGGGCGATCGGGGTCTTGCCGGAGCCGCCGGCCACCAGGTTGCCGATGCAGATCAGGGGAACGGTCAGTTCTGCCGGGTGGGCGCGCCGCCGCCGCAGCTCGCCGCCCAGCGTATAGAGGGCTCCCAGCGGCGCCAGCGCGCGGGCGATAAGGCCCGGCGGGCGATACCAGAAGCGCGGCTCCTTCACGGGCACGACGGCCGTCCCAGCAGGTGAACCACCTCGGCCACCACGGCATCGCGCACCGCGGTATTGCGGCCGAGGGCGGCGCGGCCGCGGGACCCCAGGGCTCGACACGCCGCCGGATCGCCGAGCAGCCCGATGACGGCCTCCGCCAGCTCGGCGGCATCGGCCACTTGGCGGGCGCCGCCGGCACTGCCCAGCGCTTCGGCGGCATCGACGAAATTGGTCATGTCCGGCCCATGCAGGATCGCCGCCCCGAAGCGCGCCGGCTCGATGGGGTTGTGCCCGCCATGGCCGCCGAAGGTGCCGGCGACGAACACCACCGGGCTCACGGAAAACAAGGTGCCCAACTCCCCCATGGTGTCGGCGAGGTAGACGGGATCGGCAGGGCCGGGCAGGGCACCGTCCGAGCGGCGGGCGGCCACCTCCGGCGCCAACTGGGCGAGGATCTCCGGGGCGCGGTCGGGATGCCGCGGCACCATGATCAGCAGGGCCTCGGGCAGGGCCAGGCGCACGCGGGCGTGGGCCTCCAGCACCGGCGCTTCGTCTTCGTGGTGGGTGCTGGCGGCCAGCCACACCGGCCGGCCGGCGATGGCCCTGCGCAGATCGGCCGCTGCGGCCTCGTCCACGGTCAGCGTGGCGGCGGAGAGTTTGAGGTTGCCGGTGTCGCGCACATCGGCGCCGAGGCCGAGGGCGGCAAAGCGGCCGGCCGCCTGGTGGTCGGCGGGAAAAACCGCACGGAAGGTGGACAGCAGGCGGCGGGCGGTGCCGGGGAAGCGGCGCCAGCGGCGGTGGCTGCGCGACGACATGCGGCCGTTGGCCAGCAGGGCGGGAATGGCGCGGCGCCGAACCTCGCCCAGCAGGTTCGGCCACAGCTCCGATTCCACCCACAGCGCGACGTCGGGCCGCCAGTGGTCGAGGAAGCCGGCCACCGCCTGGGGTGTGTCCACCGGAGCGAACTGGTGGAGGAGACGCGGCCCCGTCAGCGCCTGCAGGCGCCGGGCGGACGTGAGGGTCTGGGTGGTCAGCAGCACCGTCACGTCGCCCTCGGCCCCGGCCAGCACGGCGTCGGCCAGCACGTTCAGCACGTGGCTTTCGCCGACGCTGGCGCCGTGCATCCACACCAGGCGGCCCGGCGGCCGCGCCAGGGTGGGTGCCCCCAGCCGCTCGTGGCGGCGGGCGGGATCTTCCTTATTGCGCCGTGCCCGGCGGGTCAGCAGCAGCGGCACCACCGGCGTCAGCATGCCGGCCGCCCAGCGGTAGAGCGCCAGCGGCAAGCCGCTTCCGGCGGCGGGGGGCTGGCTGTTGCCGGGTTCGGAGTGGCCGCTATCCGGCCGGTCGGCGATACCCACGGTCATGCTCCACCGGCTGGCACGAGATTGGCGAGGAACTGGTCGGCCGACGCCTGCCAGGACCGGCTTTCGGCAAAGCGCCGGCAGGCTGCGCGCGAGCGGGTGAGGGCCTCGGCCATGGCCACCGACAGGTCTTCGTGGAGGCAGCCCACCGCGGGATCGGTGATCACGTCGAGCGGACCCGGCACCGGGTAGGCGGCTACCGGCACGCCGCAGGCCAAAGCCTCCAGCATCACCAACCCGAACGTGTCGGTCCGCGACGGAAACACGAACACATCTCCCATGGCGTAGTGGGCCGCCAGCTCGGCTCCATGCTTTTCGCCGACGAACACAGCCTCGGGGAACCGCCGTTGCAGGGCGGCCCGCTGGGGACCATCGCCGACCACCAGCTTTGTGCCGCCGAACTGGGCCGACAAGAAGGCCTCAATGTTCTTTTCCACCGCCACCCGTCCGACATAGACGGCAATCGGCCGCGGCAGGTCGAGGATCGGCTCGTCGTCCGGGTGGAACAGCGCCACGTCGACGCCGCGGCTCCAGCGGCAGAGATGGGTGAAGCCGCGGGCCCTAAGCAGGGCTTCCAGAGTCGGCGTCGCCACCATGGTACGGGCGGCACGCCCGTGAAAGCGGCGCAGCACCGCCCAGGTCCAGCCGCGCGGGATGGCGGTACGCATGGCCACGTAGTCGGGGAACTGGCTGAGGTAGGAGGTGGTGAAGGCAAAGCCGCGGCGGAGGCAATGGCGCCGGGCGGCCCAGCCGATGGGGCCTTCCACCGGGATGTGCACGGCGTCGGGCGTGAAGGCGTCGATCATCGCGCCGATGCGGGCACCCGGTCGCACCGCCAAACGGATCTGCGGGTAGCCCGGCAGCGGTACGGTGCGGAAGCGGTCCGGGCCGATCACGTCCACCGTGTGGCCGCCGGCCGCAAGCCGCTCGACCACCGTGCCCAGCGTGCGGACAACGCCGCTGACCTGCGGTTTCCAGGCGTCGCTGGCAATCAGGATGCGCACGGGATCACACCGGCTGCAACGGCGCGGAAGCGGCCCTAGGCCGCGGCGGCACGGGCCGGCTGGCTGGCCAGGGCACGACGCTGGCTTTCCGCCACCCAGTCGAGGATCTCCAGCTCGCCGGATTCGTGCTCGACCAGGGCGGTGCAGCTTTCCACCCAATCGCCGTCGTTGACATAGAGAACACCACGCATGGTCTTGATCTCTGCGGTGTGGATGTGCCCGCAGATGACGCCGTCGACGTCGCGCCGCCGGGCTTCTTCGGTCAGCGCGTCCTCGAAGCGGCCGATGAACTCCACCGCCCGCTTGGTCTTGTGCTTCAGGTAGGCGCTGAGCGACCAGTAGGTGAGGCCGAGGCGGCGGCGAATCCGGTTCACCGTGGTGTTGGTGTTCAGCAGCAGGGCGTAGGCGCGGTCGCCCACATGGGCGAGCCACTTGGCCCGGCGCACCACCACGTCGAACTGGTCGCCATGGATCACCAGGTAGCGCCGCCCGTCCGCCCCCTCGTGGATGGCTTCGGACTTCACCGAAACACCGCCGAAGGTGAGGCCACAGAACTGGCGCGCGGCTTCGTCGTGATTGCCCGGAACGTAGATCACGCGAGTGCCCTTGCGCGCCTTGCGCAACAGCTTCTGCACCACATCGTTGTGCGACTGGGGCCAGTACCAGTGGCGCCTCAGGCGCCAGCCATCGACGATGTCGCCCACCAGATAGAGGGTTTCGCTTTCGGTGCGGCGGAGGAAGTCGAGAAGATAGTCCGCCTGACAGGCTCGGGTGCCGAGATGGACGTCGGAAATCCAGATGGTGCGATAGTGCGCCTTGGCAGTCGCCGGAGACATCCGATCCCTCGCACTGATGTAACGGGGCCCAGCGACGCTATACCTTTCCTTGCACCCTGCCACAACGCTCGGCATGCCCGCGGCAGAGCTGCCCTGCGGGGAGTCCCCAAGAGCCTTGACTGTCGGCCCGGGAGGATCCGTTGCGATCGGTCCTATTGGCCGGCCAGGGTCATGCCGTCGATGCGCAAAGTGGGCGAATCGACGCCGTAGCGCCGCTCCAGATCGCCGGCCGCGGTAAGGCTGCGGAGCATATCCTTCAGGTTGCCGGCCACCGTCACTTCGCTGACCGGATCGGCCAGCTCGCCGTCCTCGATCCAGAAGCCGTGGGCGCCGCGCGAATAGTCGCCGGTCACCAGGTTGACGCCCATGCCCATGAGTCCGGTGACGTAAAAGCCGCGGCCGACCGACTTCAGCAGCTCTTCGCGGGTGCCGCTGCCGCCTTCCAGAGCCACGTTGGTGGCCGATGGCGAGGGTGGGGAGCCGGCGCCGCGGCTGCCGTGGCCGGTGGGGGCCAGGCCGAGCTGGCGGGCGGAGCGCAGATCGAGCAGCCAGGTTGTCAGGCGGCCCCGGTCCACCAGGTTCCAGGCGCGGCTGGGCAGGCCCTCGCCGTCGAAGGGGCGGGAGCGGCGGCCGCGCCTGAGGTGCGGCTGGTCGGTCACCGACAGGCCCTCGGGCAGGATCTGGGTGCCCATGGCGTCTTTGAGGAAGCTGGTGCCGCGTGCCACCGCAGCACCGGAAATCGCACCGAGCAGGCTGCGCAGAAGCCCACCGGCCACCCGCGGGTCGAGCACCACCGGCACGCGCGCGCTTTCCACCTTGCGGGCGCCAAGGCGCCGCACCGCGCGTTCCCCGGCGATGCGGCCGATGGTGGCCGGGTCGCCCAGATCCTCCGCATGGGCAGCGCTGGAGAACTCGTAGTCGGTCTCCATGGCGGTGCCTTCGCCGGCGATGGCGGACATATAGAAGCTGCTGGAGGTCACCGCGTAGCTGCCGCGGAAGCCGTTGGTCGCGGCGGTGGCGACGGCGGTGCTGTTGTAGCTGGCCTCCGCCCCCTCGCTGTTGGTGACGCCGGGCACCGCCAGACCGGCTTCCTCCGCGGCGGCGGCGCGGGCCACCAGCACGTCGGGCGTCGGCTCCAGCGGGTCGGCGAGGTCGAGGTCCAGCCAATCGCGGGCGAGCTGGTCGGGATCGGCGAGGCCGCAGAAGGGGTCTTCCGGCACCACGCGGGCCATGGCGACGGCGCGGGCGGCCAGTTCGTCGAGCGCGTCCGGCGCGTGGTCGGACGACGCCACCATGGCCATGCGCTTGCCGTCGAACACGCGCAGGCCGAGGTCGAAGGACTCCGCCCGTTCAGAGCGTTCCGGCTTGCCCAGGCGCTGGCTGGCGGCCAGATGGGTGTGGGCGATCACCAGCACATCGGCGGCGTCCGCACCGGCAGCGCGGGCCCGCGACAGGGCGTCTTCGGCGATGCCGGCAAGGCTGTCTGGATCGATCATCGGCGGACTCGGTCTCTCCGGTGGGCTGCGGTTGGTCGCAAGTGGCGGGCTGCTCCAGACCCTAGGGAACGAAACCGTCGGTCTGTTCGACCGGATCGGGCCGGCTGGCCATCACCCCGTCATCGGCACCGGCCGATGCACTGCGCAGCATCAGCCAGGCGGTCAACGCGCTCAAGCTCCCGGTACAGGTGATCACGGCAGCCATCGGCCAGGCATGGTCGGTGACGAGGGCGCCCACCAGGGTAGAGGTGGCCGCCCCGAACGCCATCTGGAAGAAGCCCGACACGCCGCTGGCGGTTCCGGCGCGCCAGGGATCGACGCTGACCGCACCGGCCATGCCGTTGGGCATGCAAATGCCGTTGCCGAGCGCATGGATCGTCATCGGCAGGAACACCGCCGCCCAGTTTTCATGGCCGCTCACCAGCAGCACCAGCATCAGCGACGCACCCGACACGGTGATGGTGCCGCCCAGCATCATCATGCGCTCAATGCCCAGCCGCTGGGAAAACCGCGAGGCCAGGAAGTTGCCGGTCATATAGCCGATGGCGGTGATGGCGAAGAACAGGCCGTAGGCGGTGCGCGAGTAGCCCCAGAGGTCGACGACGATCAGCGGGCCGGCACCGAGGAAGGCGAAGAATCCGCCGGAGGTGAAGGCGACGTGGGCGGTGTAGCCGAGGAAGGCAGGCCGCCGCAGCAAGGATCCGTAAGTGGCGACCAGGCTCGGCAGGTCGGGCAACGGCACCCGGTCGTGCTTAGTTTCCACCAGCAGCCGCAGGGCAAAGGCGAACACGGCGATGCCGGCGATGAAGGTCAGCGCAAAGCCGGCGCGCCAGCCGAACAGGTCGTCCAAGAAGCCGCCGGCCATGGGGCCGATCATCGGCGCCACCACCATGGCCATGATGATGTAGGCGATGCGGCCGGCCGCTTCGTCGCGGTCGTAAACGTCGCGCACGATGGCCCGCGACAGCACGATGCCGCAGCAGCCGCCGATGGCCTGGATCACCCGGCCGAGGATCAGCACCTGGATGGACCAGGCGAGCATGCACAACCCGGTGCCGGTGAGGAACAGGATCATGCCGACGATCATCGGCGGCCGCCGCCCGAAGCGGTCGGAGAACGGCCCGTAGGCAAGTTGCGCGCCGGCAAAGCCGATGAGGAACAGACTCAAGGTGAGCTGCACGGTCGAGGCGTCGGTGGCGAACACCTGATCGAGACCGGGCAGCGACGGCATGAAGATGTTGAGCGCCAGGGGCGAGATGGCGGTGAGCGCCACCAGGATGGCCAGCGGCGGCACGGCCCGTTGGCCATCCGCTCCCGATGCGGCACCCCAGCCGCCCGGCTTGCGCGCGGGCGGAGCGCTCACTGCGCCTCCTCCGAGCGTTGCAGACGGCGCAGCAGCGACAGCAGGGACGGACCGTCGACCTCGTCCGCCGGCGGTTCGGCGGGCGGTGCTGCAGCGGCGGCACCGCCGTCGTCCACAGTTTCGCCGGGTGGGCGGCGGCTGGGATAGTGCTCCTCCTCCGGCCAGGCAAAGCGGCCGCGCTTGCGGCGACCGCGGCGGGGTGCGCCATCGCCATCGCCATCGGCGGGCAGCGCCTCTGCGGTGCCGAACAGGGCGAACTGGCAGTCTGCCGCGACGGCATCGGCCGCACCCTCCGCCCAGGCGGCATCGTCGTCGGGCGGCAGCGGCGGCAGGTCGATGGTGGCGGGCGCGGCATGCGCGGCGGTGGCAGCAGGCTCGCCGGGCATGTCGTCGTCGTGGTCGAGGCGGATGGCGCGGCGCAGTGGATCGGTCCACTCGTTGGCGGGCAGCGCCAGCACATGGGCGCGCAGGGTCGCGGCCACGCCGCTGTCCAGGCGGTCGATGTCGTCGAGCGTGGCCAGCTTGGTTGGCAGCGGCACGGCGGGGGAGGAGACTACTTCGCGCAAGGCCGCGGTCACGGCATCGCCGTCGGCACCGGCCAGTTCCGCCAGGGCAAGCAGCCGCGGGATCGCCGAGTCGCGGGGGGCGTCGGGACCGCACAGGGAATCGATGAACGCGCCCAGCTCGCCCGGCAGATGCGGCCGCCCGAAGGTCTCCCCGGCAAGCTGGCAGAGAGCGGCCACGCTGTTCCGCGTGATGTCCGGCCGAAGCAGGCCGAGAGCGGCGTGGCGCACGCTGTCGTGGCGCGCTTCGGCGGCGATGCCGGCGAGCGTGGGAACGGCGTCGTCGCTGCCCGCCAGCCAGCCCACCAGGCGCACCAGGGCCGCCATGGCGGTGGCCTCCGAGGGGTCCCAGGCGGCGATCAGCGCCAGCGCGGGCAGCGTATCGTAGGCAGCTCCCTCGGCCGGACGCAGCAGCAGGGCCGGGGTCAACGCCGCGTCTGCCGCACCGCCGGGCAGGGGAGCGGGCCGGTCGTTGAGGTAGGCGTCCTCGATCGCCGCCAGGGCGTCGGTATCCAACGGGGTCCGGGTGTCCGGGTCGGTCATGCCAACAACCTAATGCACCCGGGCGCGCTGTCTAAGCGCCGAGGCGATGCGCAGCGGCCCGGCATCAGGCACCGCTGCCGCGGGCGTGGCGCAGCAGGAAGATGGCATCGCGGCCCAGCCAGTTGGCACGCCAGCCGAGCGGCAGGTCGCGCGCCACGCCGTTGCCGAACAGCACGATCCGCCGCTCCACCACGATGCCAAGGTCCGCACACAGGGTGTCCATATCGCGGATGGTGCAGAAGTGGATGTTGGGTGTGTCGTACCAGCTATATTGCAGGTGCCGCGTTACCGGCATGCGGCCGGTGGACATCAGCGCCCAGCGCACCCGCCAATGGCCGAAATTGGGGAAGCTGACGATCGCCCGGCGGCCGATGCGCACGAGCTGGCACAGCACCTCCTTGGGGTCGCGCATGGCCTGCAGCGTCTGGCTGAGGACGGCGTAGTCGAACGCCGCGTCGGGGTAGGTCATCAGGTCGGTGTCGGCATCGCCCTGCACCACCGACAGGCCGCGGCGCACGCAGGCCCGCACGCCGGCCATGGACAGCTCCATCCCGCGCCCGTCGACGGCCTTGGAGCGCCACAGGGCGGCCAGCAGGTCGCCCTGGTCGCAGCCGATGTCGAGCACCCGGCAGCGCGGCGGGATCATGTCGGCGATGAGCTGCAGGTCGGGCCGCATCGGCGGCATGGCCGTGTCGGCCGGCTCCACGCCGAGGGGATTGCCCGCTTCCACGATGGCGGGCGCACCGGCCGGGGTATCGGCGTCTGCGGTCTCCAGGATCTCGACGCTCATAGCGGAGCCACCCTGCGGTGCTGGGCGAGACCGTCGAGGAAGCCGTGCACCACGGCGAACAACTCGGGCTCTTCCAGCAGGAAAGCGTCGTGGCCCTTGTCGCTCTCGATTTCCACGAAGCTGACATCGGCGGCCACGGCGTTCAGAGCGTGGACGATGTCGCGCACCTCGCTGGTGGGGAACAGCCAGTCGCTGGAAAAGGAGATCAGGCAGAAGCGCACCGGCGAGCCGCGGAAGGCGCCGGTGAGCACGCCGCCGTGCTCGGCCGCCAGGTCGAAATAGTCCATCGCCCGGGTGATGTAGAGGTATGAGTTGGCATCGAAGCGGTCGACGAAGGTGATGCCCTGGTGGCGCAGGTAGCTTTCCACCCGGAAATCCGCATCGAAGCCGAAGCCCAGCGCCGCACGATCCTGCAGCCGCCGGCCGAACTTGCGGTGCAGGGCGGTTTCCGACAGGTAGGTGATGTGCGCGGCCATGCGCGCCACCGCCAGCCCGCGAGTCGGCTGCGCCCCGTTCGTCAGATAATCGCCGCCGTGCCAGTCCGGGTCCGCCATGATGGCTTGGCGGCCGACCTCGTGGAACGCGATGTTCTGGGCGGAATGGCGGGCGGCACAGGCGATCGGGATGGCCGACATCACCCGGTCGGGGAACAGCACCGCCCATTGCAGCACCTGCATGCCGCCCATGGAGCCGCCGATCACGCAGGCCAGGCGCTCGATGCCCAGATGGTCCATCAGCAGGGCTTGCACCCGCACCATGTCGGCGATGGTGATGACGGGAAAGCGCAGTCCCCAGGGCTTGCCGGTGGCGGGATCGACCTCGCGCGGGCCCAGCGTGCCCATGCAGCTTCCCAGCGCGTTGGCGCAGATCACGAAGTAGCGGTCGGTGTCGATGGGCCGGCCGGGGCCGACCATGCGAATCCACCAGCCTTCCTTGCCGGTCATCGGGTGCGGTTCGATCAAATACTGGTCACCCGTCAGGGCATGGCAGACCAGCACGGCGTTGGTGCGGTCGGCGTTGAGCCGGCCGTATGTCTGGTAAGCCACGGGGATATGGCTCAGAGTCTGCCCGCAATCCAGGACGAGCGGCGTTTCCGTCGCCACCACCGCGCGCCGGCAGGGCAGATGGTCGGTGCCGTAGGGTGTGACTGCCTGATTGTCCATCTGTGCCATCGGCACTACTGTGCCTCTCGGATCCGGAGCCGGTTACCTATGGGCCGCCCCGGCATAAGTCAACGGGCGGACAGAACAGTTTGCTTCGATTCCACCCTTGATCACCAACACTTCTAAATCACCCCGCCGCCCGCGCCTCATACAGATGACACCCAAGACAGAAGACCTTGCCGCCCTGCGCGATCAAATCGACGAGATCGACGATCAGATCCACGATCTGTTGATGCGCCGCAGCCGGGTGGTGGAGGAGATCGCCCAGTTCAAGCCCGGCGACGCGCCGGTGATCCGCCCCGGCCGCGAAGCGCAGATCCTGCGCCGCATTCTGGGGCGCCACCAAGGCCGCCTGGCACCGCAGGTCGTAGCGCGCATCTGGCGGGAGATCCTGGCCGGCGCCACGGAGATGCAGGGGCCGTTCGCCGTCGCCGCCTATGCGCCGGAGGGCCAGTTCCGCCTGTGGGACGTGTGCCGCGAGCATTACGGCGCCTATACCCAGATCCTGCCGACCTCCGATCCGGTGCACGCGATCCGCCTGGTGATCGAAGGCGTCGCCCAGGTGGGCATGGTGCCGTGGCCCAACGACCGCGCGGCCGATCCCTGGTGGTCCTGCCTGGTGGGCGACAGCGACCGCTTGCCGCAGATCGTCGCGCGCCTGCCCTTTGTCGCCGACGCCCGGTCGTCGGACGTGCAGACGCTGGCGATTGCCCGCGTGGCCACCGAACCGACCGGCGACGATCACAGCTTCCTAGTGCTGGAGCTGCTGGAGACGATCAGCCGCAGCCGCCTGATGCAGACCCTGACCGCCGAGGGCTTCAAGCCGGTGGCCTTCTGGACCTATTCCGACGAGGCCCATGGCGAGGTGACGCAGCACCTGGTGGAGGTGGAAGGCTACCTCTCGCGCAACGATTCCCGGCTCGCCACCACCAAGCAGGCGTTCGGCGAGGCCTTGCAGCGGATCGTCTATCTCGGCGGATTCGCCATGCCCATCGTGGTGCCCGCACCGGCGGAGTCCGCAACCGGCCGCAGGAGCGGTGCCTGATGCCGCCCAGACCGCTCCCCTCGATCCTGCAGATCGAGCCCTATGTGCCCGGCGAGTCGGAAGCCGACGCCGGGCGGGTGGTGCGCCTTGCCTCCAACGAAGGGGCTTTCGGGCCTTGCCCGGCCGCCATGACGGCCTTTCGCGCCGCAGCGGCGACCCTTCACCGCTACCCGGACGGCGGCTCGGTGGAGCTGCGCCGCGCCATCGGCCGGCGCTACGGTTACGACCCGGCACGGCTGGTCTGCGGCAACGGGTCGGACGAGCTGATCGCGCTGCTGATCAAAGCCTTTGCCGCCCCCGGTGACGAGGTGCTGCACAGCCAGCACGGCTTCCTGATGTATGCGCTGAGTGCCAAGGCGGCCGGTGCGGTGCCGGTGTCCGCTCCGGAAATCGATCTGCGCGCCGATGTCGACGCGATCCTGGCGCGGGCGAGCGAGCGCACCAAGCTGGTGTTCCTCGCCAACCCCAACAACCCCACCGGCAGCCACCTGGCGCCGCATGAGGTGGCGCGGCTGCGCGCCGGGCTGCCGGCCGACGCCCTGCTGGTGATCGACGCGGCCTATGCCGAATACGTGGAACGCAACGACTATACGCCGGGCGACGACCTGGTGGATGCCGGCGACAACACGGTGATGCTGCGCACCTTCTCCAAGATCTATGGGCTGGCGGCACTGCGCCTGGGCTGGCTTTACGGCCCGCCGGGGGTGGTGGACGTGCTCAACCGGGTCCGCGGGCCGTTCAACGTGAATGCGGCGGCCCAGGCGGCCGGGATCGCCGCCATCGGCGACATCGCCTTCGTGGACATGAGCCGGCGGCACAACGAGCAGGCGCGCGAGCGTACCGCACGGGAGCTGGCGGAGCTTGGCTTCCACGTCTGGCCGTCGGTGGCGAATTTCGTGCTGGTCGACCTGGCGGATTTCGGCGCCGACGCCGCCGTCGATGCCGCGGCCTTCCTGAAGCGGCGCGGCATCCTGGTTCGCCGGGTGGCGGCCTACGGCCTGCCGGGCTGCCTGCGCGTCGGCATCGGCACCGACGAAGAAATGGCGATCGTGGTGGACGGGTTTCGCGCCTTCCGCGACCAAGCGTCGGCATGACCGGCGATGCGTCCCTGACGGCCACCGGTGCCGGCGGCGCACCGGAGGCGGTGCGGCCGCTTTTCGGTACCCTGGCGCTGGTCGGCATCGGGCTGATCGGCTCGTCCATCGCGCGGGCGGTGCGCCGCTTCGGGCTGGCGGACCGTATCGTCATCGCCGACACCGATGCCCACGCGCGGGCGGCGGCCCGCCGGCTGGACCTGGGCGACCAGATCGTGGCGACGGCGGCGGAGGCGGCCGCGGTGGCCGATTGCGTAGTCCTCTGCACACCGCTGGGCACATTCGAAGCCGTGGCCCAGGAGATGGCGCCGGCGCTGCGGCCGGGCACCATCGTCACCGATGTTGGCTCTGTGAAGGACTGCGTGGTGCGCGACGTCGCCCCGCACCTGCCGCCGGGCGTACACTTGGTTCCGGGCCATCCGCTGGCGGGTACCGAACATTCCGGTCCCGAAGCCGGGTTCGCCGAGCTGTTCCTCGGCCGTTGGGCCATCCTCACGCCGCCGGAGGATACCGATCCCGCCGCCGTGGCCCAGGTGGAAGCCCTGTGGCGCGGCATGGGCAGCATGGTCCGCCACCTCAGCACCGAACACCACGACAAGGTGCTGGCCATCACCTCGCACCTGCCGCACCTGATCGCCTACACCATCGTCGGCACCGCCACCCAGCTCGGCGACGATCTGCGCGAGGAGGTGATCCAGTATTCCGCCACCGGCTTCCGCGACTTCACCCGCATCGCCGCGTCCGATCCCATCATGTGGCGCGACGTGTTCTTGAAGAACCGCGATGCGGTGCTGGAGATCATCCAGCGCTTCGGCGAGGACCTGACGGAGCTGCAGAAGGCGATCCGCCGCGGCGAGGCGGACAAGCTGGAAGACCTGTTCACCCGCACCCGTGCCATCCGCCGCGGCATCATCGACGCCAAGCAGGCGTAAGTCACTGCGGATCCGGCCACGTCAAGCAAAGGCAGGGCGCTCCCAACCGGCCGCCCGATGCCGAAAGGCAGGGAGCGGACGGCGGGAGCGCGTCGGCGCCAGACTGCCGATTGGAAGAGGCATGGTACGTTGTCGCGGTGCCAGCCCGCTCCCCCACCCGGCCGCCCAATTCAGGATACTGCCGTGGGAGGCCGGGTGGGGGAGTGGGCCGGAACCGCCAAATGCGGGACCGCCCTACAGCCTCTGGTCCACGTTGATGGAGACGGCACCGGTGGTGGCCGAGCGGGTGGAGATGCCGGCGGCCGTGTAGTGGTCCACGGTGCCGCGGGCGCGCTGGGCGGTATCCTTGATGATGGCGAAGATGCGCTGGGCCGCCCCACGCTCCACCTCCAGGGCACGCAGGTTGGCGGCGATGGCGGCATCGAGCCGCGTCTGCACATCGGCCAGCGCTCCCGTCCAGTCGTCGCCCAGTTCGGCGATGGCGCCGGACTGCTGGCCGAGGCGATGGACATCGCGGGCGTAGGCGTCGGCCATGGCCGCCTTGCGCGGCTGTAGGCGGGTGGTGGTGGCCACGTCATGGGTGCGCACCGCCGCCGTTTCCGCATCGAGCAGCGCGATCAGCTCCTCGGCCAGGTCCACCGCGTCGGCAAGCTGGTCATAGAGAGTTGTCATCGGTGACCTCCTGTACCCTGAGGATTTCGGCCATCACTTCGTCGGCGATGCCGACGCCGCCGGAACGGGCGATGAGCTGGCCGTACTGCTCGATCATCTGCGATCGCCAGATCTCTTCGGACCGGCCGCCGCCGAACGGCCCGTCGGTGGAGATCCCGGTGAACATGTGCCCCAGCATCTGGGCGAGGAACTGGGCTTCGAACGACTCCGCGGCTTCGCGGGCTGCCGCTTCGCCATGGGAGGCGGACGGCGCGGCGGCTGAGCCGGACGCGGCGACGTCGCGGTTGAGCAGCGCGATATCGAAGCCGGCGGGCAGGGCGACGGTGGTCATGGCAGCATGCTCCCCCGCCTCAGATCAGCTCGATGGTGGCTTGCAGCGCACCGGCGGCTTCGATTGCCTGGAGGATGGAGATCATGTCGCGCGGACCGACGCCGAGCGCGTTCAGCCCCTGCACCAGGTCCTGCAGGCTGACGCTTTCGCGCACGATGCCGAGCCGGTTTTCCGCATCGGTGTCCACGTCAATCTGGGTGCGCGGCACGATCACCGTGGTCCCGGTTTCCGACAATGGGTTGGGCTGGGAGACCTGCGGGGTTTCGGTGATCCGCACCGTCAGGTTGCCCTGGGCGATGGCGACGGTGCTGATGCGCACGTTCTCGCCGATCACGATGGTGCCGGTGCGCTCGTCGATGACGACGCGGGCCGCCTGGTCGGGTGTCACGCGGATCTGCTCGATCTGCGTCATCAGGCGCACCAGGTCGCCGGTGCCGGACGCCAGCGGGTTGACCACGACGGTCGACGGGTCGGTTGCCACCGCCACGCCGCTGCCGAGCTGGGCGTTGATGGCATCCTGGATGCGCTGGGCGGTGGTGAAGTCGGGGTCGTGGAGGGAGAGGCGGATGTCGCCCAGCTCCGACAGGGCAAACGGCACCTCGCGCTCGACGATGGCACCGTTGGGGATGCGGCCCGTGGTGGGCACGCCCTGGCTCACCTCCTGGGCCTGGCCTTGTACGGCGAAGCCGCCGACCGCCAGGCTGCCCTGGGCGACGGCATAGACCTCGCCGTCGGCACCCAGCAGCGGCGTCACCAGCAACTGGCCGCCGAGCAGGCTGTCGGCATCGCCCAGCGAGGCGACGGTGACGTCCACCCGGCTGCCCTGGCGGGCGAAGGCCGGCAGCGTCGCCGTCACCATCACCGCCGCCACATTGTCGGTGTCCAGGTTCTGCTCGCGCACGTTGACGCCGAGACGCTCCAGCATGCCGATCAGGCTCTGCTCGGTGAAGGGCGAGCCGTTCAGCCCGTCGCCGGTACCGGCGAGGCCGACCACCAGGCCGTAGCCCACCAGAAGGTTGTCGCGCACGCCTTCCACATCGACGATGTCCTTGATGCGCGTCTGGGCCGCCGCCGGGGTGACGGCCGCCAGAACGATCAGGACGGCGGAGAGGGCAGCGCGGAAGAGGGGGCGAAAGCGGCACGGCATGGGTGGGGCCTCCAGGCGGTAGCACCCTCCGGTTTGCAAGCCCGGTGCCAACTGCCGAAGCCGCGAGTCGCCCAGTCCACGCCCGCCGGCAAGCCGATCTGTGCCCGATCTGCGCCCGTCGCCCGGCAGTTTCTGCCCAGTTCTCGGCGCGCCGAAACCGCCCATCGGCAACAGCTACCCGGTGCTGCGGCCTGCGTCAGATGATGACGGCCATTGAAACCGGGCGTCCATGCCCCTCTATACTGTAAGAGAGACGGGCCACCGGAAGTTTGCCATGAAAGTCGACGGGCCGAAGACGGTTGGGCCGGGCGGGTCGATCGAAAAGAAGCGCCGCAGCGGCGGCAGCGGCTTTGCCGACCAGCTTTCCGAGCTTGAGCGATCCGAAGAAACGGGCGGTCCGGCAGCGGTATCCGCACCCCGAACGGTCGATGCCCTGTGGGCGCTCCAGGAGGTGGACGACGCCACGACAGGGCGGCGCCGTGCGGTGGCGCGCGCGGAGGACCTGCTGGCCGGGCTGGAGGAGCTGAGCCGCGACATCCTGATCGGCCGCATCCCGGCCGAGCGGCTGGAGGCGATCGCCCAGCGGGTGCAGACCCAGCGGGCGGCGGTCGACGATCCGCGGCTCAGCGAAATCCTCGACGAGATCGACCTCCGGGCCCAGGTCGAGCTGGCGAAGTGGCAGCGACAAAGCTGAGAGATCGACACGCGTAGGGCGTGTATCCGGCCGCTTTGCCGGACCTCGTCACGAAACCTTTGATAATCCAACGCTTTGCCGCAGCATTTTGCTGCGCTCGGTGATTGTCCGGCCCAAGCCATCTGCATATACTCCGCGCCAAATTGGCAACCGCGGGCGACCGGCCCTGTTCGGGCGCCCTCGACTGGGGTTTGACGCAACGATGGACACTGCGGCTGTGAACGGCGCGTATCGCCCGAGCGAGAGCGAGCAGTTCATGAATCCGCGCATGCTGGAATATTTCCGGCAGAAGCTGCTGAGGTGGCGCGCGGAGCTGGTCGAAGAGTCGTCGGAGACGCTGGAGCACCTGAAGGAAAGCGGTCTCCAGGAACCCGACATCGCGGACCGGGCGTCGGCGGAAACCGACCGCTCGCTGGAACTGCGCACGCGCGACCGCGAGCGCAAGCTGGTTGCCAAGATCGACGCAGCACTGGGGCGGGTGGCCGACGGCAGCTACGGCTACTGCGAGGAGACGGGCGAGCCCATCGCCATTCGCCGGCTCGACGCCCGGCCCATCGCCACGCTCAGCATCGAAGCCCAGGAGCGCCACGAGCGCATGGAGCGAACCCAGCGGGACGACTGAGTCCCGCCGCTCCCGACTTGGGGTCAAACCGGCCAGACCGGTGCCGGGGGTTTGCGCCTCCGCGGCGTCTGGCTATACCAGTCCTTTCGTGTCGTATCCCCGTCGCCGCGGCCGCGGCCGGCGGGTCCAGTGGAGGTTCTCACATGATACCGGCGGTGATGCCGACCTATGCTCGCGCCGACGTGGCGTTCGAACGGGGTGAGGGGGCCTATCTGTTCGACACCGAGGGCCGACGCTACCTGGATTTCGCCTCGGGCATCGCGGTGACCGGACTGGGCCATGCCCACCCGCACCTGGTGGCGGCCCTCGTCGGCCAGGCCCAGCTCGTCTGGCACACCTCCAACCTGTTCCGCGTCACCGGCCAGGAAAAGCTGGCGAGCCGCCTGGTCGCCAACACCTTCGCCGACACCGTGTTCTTCACCAACTCGGGCGTGGAGGCGTGGGAGTGCGGCATCAAGGTCGCACGCAAGTATCACTCCCACACCGGCAACCCCAAGCGCTGGCGGGTGATCACCGTGGGCGGCGCCTTCCACGGCCGCACGCTCGCCGCCATCGCCGCGGCCAAGACGGAGAAGATGGTGGCCGGCTTCGGCCCCATGGCGGACGGCTTCGACCAGGTGGCCTTCGGCAACCTCAACGAAGCGCGCATGGCGGTAACGGACGAGACCGCCGCCATCTGCGTGGAACCCGTGCAGGGCGAAGGCGGCATCCGGGCGGCCTCGCTGGACTACCTGCGCGGGCTGCGCGCGCTGGCCGACGAGTTCGGCATCCTGCTCTATCTCGACGAGATCCAGAGCGGCTACGGGCGCACCGGCAAGCTGTTCGCCCATGAGTGGGCCGGCATCACGCCGGACATCATGTGTGCCGCCAAGGGCATCGGCGGCGGCTTCCCGTTCGGCGCCTGCCTGGCGACGGAGAAGGCCGCGTCCGGCATGGTGCCAGGCACCCACGGCACCACCTATGGCGGCAACCCGCTGGCCATGGCGGTGGGCAACGCGGTGCTGGACGTGATCTTGGAGCCGGGCTTCCTGGACGAGGTGGACCGGGTGGCCCGCATCCTCTGGCGCCGGCTGGAAACGCTGGTGGAGCGCTGGCCGACGGTGCTGGCGGAACTGCGCGGCGCCGGGCTGATGCTGGGGCTGAAGCCCGTCGGCAGCAACGCCGATTTCGTGGCGGCCCTGCGCGCCCGCGGCATGCTGGCGGTGCCGGCGGCCGACAACGTGGTGCGCCTGCTGCCGCCGATGATCATTACCGAGGACGAGATCGACCTCGCCCTGGAGATCCTCGGCGCCACCTGCCGCGAGATGGCCATCCACCCCGCCAAGCCGGTGCCGGCATGAGTACCGCCAAGGGCCGTGGCGTGCGCCACTTCGTCGACCTGCACCGGGTGGAGCGGGAGACCCTGGCGTGGATCATCGACGCCGCGCATTCGTTGAAACGCGTCGATCCGCGCGGCCTTGCCCACCGTCCGCTGGAAGGCAAGACGCTGGCGCTGATCTTCGAAAAGCCGTCGACGCGGACCCGCGTGTCGTTCGAGGTGGGCATGCGCCAGCTCGGCGGCAGCGTCGTCATGCTCACCGGCTCGGAGCTGCAGCTCGGCCGCGGCGAGACCATCGGCGACACCGCCCGCGTGCTCTCGCGCTACGTCGACGCCATCATGCTGCGCACCTGGGACGAAGACCGGCTGGAGGAGATGGCCGAGGCCGCCACCGTGCCGGTGATCAACGGGCTGACCGACACCAGCCATCCCTGCCAGCTTCTCGCCGACGTGATGACCATCGACGAGCGCCGCGGCGGCGTGCGCGGCCAGGTGGTCGCCTGGACCGGCGACGGCAACAACGTGGCGCGCTCGTGGATCCGCGCCGCCGCCCTGTTCGACTTCGAGCTGCGCATGGCCTGCCCGGAGCCGCTGATGCCGCCGGCCGAACTGGTGGCCTGGGCGCATGGCCAGGGCGCCCGCCTGTCGGTCAGCCACGACCCCGATACGGTGGTGCGCGGCGCCGATGTGGTGGTGACGGACACCTGGGTCTCCATGGGCGACAAGGAAGCGCCGTCGCGCCACAACCTCTTGCGCCCCTTCCAGGTGAACGACCGGCTGATGCGTATCGCCAAGCCCGACGCCATTTTCATGCACTGCCTGCCCGCCCACCGCGGCGAGGAGGTGACCGACGTGGTGCTGGATGGTCCGCACTCCGCGGTGTGGGACGAGGCGGAAAACCGCCTGCATTCGCAAAAGGCGTTGCTGATGTGGTGCCTGGGCGGGGAGGACAAGCTGCCCAAGTAGGGAGCGGCAGAGCGGACCTCCGGGGTGGCCGGGATCGATCGGCCGCACCATGTGTGGTGAACGGGGGCTTTGCGGCTCCCGCACCGCTATGATCGGCCCGGCCGACCAGAAGGACCCGCACCCCGGCATGCCCCATCCCGACGACGACACCGCCCAGCCCTTCCAGATCGAGGCGAGCGGGCTGCGCGGCCGCCTGGTCCGCCTCGGCCCGGCGCTCGACACCATCCTGGCGACCCACGCCTATCCGGCCCCGGTCACCCACGCGCTGGGGGAGATGGTTGTGGTCTCCGCCGTGCTGTCGAGCCTGCTGAAATACGACGGCATCTTCACGCTGCAGACCTCCAGCCAGGGTCCCGTGCGCACGCTGATGGCCGACGTCACCTCGGACGGCGCCCTGCGCGGCTTCGCCCGCTTCGATGCCGAGGCCCTGCCCGAGGACGATTGGGTGCCGCTGGATGCGCTGCTCGGCCGCGGCCATCTCGCCTTCACCGTCGACCAGGGGGCGCACACCGAACGCTACCAGGGCATCGTCGAGCTGAAGGGCCGCACGGTGGCGGAATGCCTGCAGCACTACTTCCGCCAGTCCGAGCAGATCGATGTGGGACTGAAGTCGGCCCTTATGGAAACGCCCGAGGGCTGGCGCGGTGGCGGACTTTTGGTGCAGCGGCTGCCGGAGGCCGTTGCCGACCTGCCCAGCGACCACGAGGACGACTGGCGGCGCGCCATGGTGCTGATGGAAAGCTGCACCGACGGCGAGCTGGTCGGCCCCGACGTGCCCATCAACGACCTGCTGTTCCGCCTGTTCCACGAGGACGGGGTGCGGGTGTTCACGCCCTCCAGCCTGAGGCAGCGCTGCCGCTGTTCGCGCGAGCGGGTGGAGATGATCCTGCGCTCGCTGGACCCGGCGGAGGTGGAGGACCACAAGATCGACGGCGTGGTGACGATGACCTGCGAGTTCTGCAACACCACCTACGCTTTCGACGCGGCCGACCTGGCGCGCCTGTTGGCCGACGCCTGACCGCCCCCGGCGGGACATGCGCTATTGGTCGGTTGCCACTGGTCGGCTGCTACTGGTCGGCTGCTACCGGGCGGCTGCCGTTGCCTGGGCGGCGATGGAGGCGAACATCACGTCCAGCTCCGCGCCCACTTCGTCCAGGCCGTCCGCACCGTAGGCGGCGAAGGCGGCGGACGGGCGGCGGTAGATCAGGGCCGTGCCGCCGTTTTCGGCTTCCACCAGATAGAACCGCATGGGTGCTTCGAAGCCGGCGGCCACGCTCGCCTCAAGCATGCGCACCGCATAGTCGTTGCGGAACACGTCCATCACGCCGTTGCTGGGAATGTTGATGCCGCGGTTGGCCGCCCCGCGGCTGGCGCTGGCGCGCATCAGCAGCAGCATCTCATGGTCGCGGACGGCAGTTTCCAGGCGCGACCACAGGGTCGGGAAGTCGTAGGCCGTATCGATCCGCACCATCCCGTCATACGGAAAGTCCTCGGGCTGCTGGGCTTCTGCGGCCCCGCCGCACGCCAGTATTGCCACTGCGGCGAGCACACCGGCCAGTCGTTGGACAGGCGACATCTGGACCTCCATTGGCGCCGTGGGTGCGCCGACCCACATATCAACTCTAACACGAGGACGCTACCTGTTCATGAACGCAGGAGCGGTGGCCATCTTCGTCACCAACACGTGACGCCACCGCGCTCCGGCGCCCCTTTCTGCCGGGCCGGCCGCCACCCATAGTAATGGCCAAACCGCCGCCATCACCCGCCATCACCGGGGCCGCCGCCCGTGTTCCCCTCCGCCGCGTCTCGCACCGATCCCACCCAGCGCGCCGTGGTCGCGGCGGCCGGCGGATTGCTGCTGGCCGGTGCCGCGCTGCTGGCGGCGTTCGAGAGCCTGCGGATGGCGGGATTGCTGGTGCTGGGGGCGGCACTGGGACTCACCCTCTACCACGCCGCCTTCGGCTTCACCGGCACCTGGCGGGCTTTCATCGCCGACCGCCGGTCGGACGGCCTGCGCGCCCAGATGGCCATGCTCGCCATCGCCGTGGCGCTGTTCTACCCGGTGCTGGCGTCGGGCGAGCTGTGGGGCCGTTCGGTGGGCGGATTCGTCGCGCCGCTCTCCACCGCGGTGCTGGTGGGCGCCTTCATCTTCGGGCTCGGCATGCAGCTCGGCGGCGGCTGCGGCAGCGGCACCTTGATGACGGTGGGGGCGGGCAGCCCGCGCATGGTGCTGACGCTGGGCGGCTTCCTTGCCGGCTCGGTGCTGGCGACCGCCCATCTGGCGTGGTGGCGCGGCCTGCCTGGCCTGCGCCCCGTCTCGGTGGTGCGCGAGTTGGGGCCGTGGGCGGCCATCGCGCTGATGTGGGCGGCCTTCGCCGCGGTGGCGTTCGCCGCCTGGCTGGGCGAGCGGCGGCGCCACGGCGCGGCCCGGCCGATTGCCGGCACCCGCGACTGGCGACGCGTCGACTGGCGCCACGGCCCCTGGCCGCTGCTCGCCGGTGCGGTGCTGCTGGCGGTGCTCAACTTCGCCGTGCTGGGGCTGGCCGGCCATCCCTGGGCCGTTACCAGCGGCTTTCTGGTGTGGGGCGGCCAGATCGCCGATGCGCTCGGCCTGCCGATCGCCGATTGGCCGTTCTGGCAGTCCAACCGCTGGATGCTGGAGATCTCCGTCTTCTCCCACGCCATCTCCGTCACCGATTTCGGCCTGCTCATCGGTGCCTTCCTCGGCGCCGGGCTGGCCGGCCGCTATCGCCCAAGCCTGCGGCTGCCCGGCCGCAGCGCCGCCGCCGCGCTGATCGGCGGGCTGATGCTGGGCTACGGCGCGCGGCTCGCCTACGGCTGCAACATCGGCGCCTATTTCAGCGGCATCGCCTCGGGCAGCCTGCACGGCTGGTTGTGGCTGGCCGCGGCGTTTGCCGGCAACTGGCTGGGGGTGGCGGCGCGGCCGCTGTTCGGCCTGGCGGTGGAGCGCACGGCCGCCGCCCTGCCGAAACCCGCGTGACGGTGGGGCCAGCCCAGGGGCTTTCGCGGCCAGCCACTTGATTGCGGCGGTTGGCGTGCCAGCATATGGTGAATGGACGGACGTCCGGAATCCTCCGCATGGCCGCCCGCCTGTGGGAAAGGAACTGCAGATGAAGCTGCGATGGGTCGTGGCCGCCGCTTTGGCGACGCTGGCGCTGGCCGGTTGCACGGACACCGACTTCTCCCCGGACATCATCTCCCGGCCGACGGTGGGCGTGCAGTTCGATCCCGCGGCCGTGGAATGCAGCCCCAGCGAGACCGATCGCGCCATCTGCAACTAGGCGCGGCCCCGACGCAGGCAGACGCGGCCCCAGGTACCAACCGGGTCCGGCGCCACCGGGATGAACGGGCCACGTTGTGCCCGGCCCGAGTCGGCGGCGGCTGGTCCCGCTCAGCCGCCGTGGGCGATGGCCCGCAGGACGGCGAGGTCGTGGGCACACCGGTCGGCCGCGGCGGTGTCGCCGGCCTGGCGGTGGCGGCGTGCCCGCTCCGCCGCTCCTGCTGCCAGGCGTTCGATGGCCAGAAGGTTGGCCCGCCGGCGCATCTGCCGGCAGGCCGGGCCGGTTGCCGGAATCGCGCCATCGTAGCGGGCCTCGTCGTCGCGCGTTGTGCCCAGCCAGGCGGGCATGGGGACATGCTCCTGTATGCAGACCGCCGGGCACGCGAGGCCCGGTCCGATGATCGACCTATTTATAGGAATTTTTTCATAGGTACGCAAGCGGCACGTTTGCCTACTGGCTGGCCCACACCACCCGCGCCATCCACTGAATCTCCTCCGGTGCCAGAACGACATCGGGGTATTCAGGGTTGAACGAGCGCAGCTCCACCCGGCGCGCCGAGCGGCGGGCCAGTTCCTTCACCATCACCTCGCCCGAGGCCGTCTTGGCCACCACCCGGTCGCCCCGGCGCACGCCCGATTGGGGCGACACCACGATGGTGTCGCCGGCCCGGTAGACCGGCACCATGCTGTCGCCCGTGATCTCCAGCGCATAGGCGTTGGGATCGCCGATATCGGGGAACACCACTTCGTCCCAGCCGGTGCCGAGGGGATAGCCGGCATCGTCGAAGAACCCTTCGGTGCCGGCCTGGGCATAGCCGATGATCGGCACATGGCGCGTGCGCCGGTCCGGTACCGCGCCGATCAGCGCCACGAAGTCCGCCAGCGAGCAGCCGGTCGCCATCAGGATCTTGGAGATGCTCTCGGTGGACGGCCAGCGCAGCTTGCCTTCGGCGGTGCGCCGCTTTGATGGGTTGAAAGTCGTCGGGTCGAGCCCGGCACGGCGCGCCAGACCGGAGGCAGACAGCCCCTGGCGATGCGCGAGGCGATCGACCGCCAACCAGATATCCGCATGCTCCAGCATGGGAAGACTTTCTCACACTTCCGTGAATACGTCCGTAGGAAAATGATCCTTTTCGATTGACATAGGATAATATGCCCATAGCGTGGAGCCCATCACGCCGCCCCCCCCCCGGGCGGCCGCCTGCGGAAGGGATAGAAAACCATGCCGAGAGACGGCGGACCGGTCATCACCGCGCCACTGGCAGACGATCGGATCGACGGTCAGCCGTTCGCTAGCGCGGAGGAGGCGTGGTTCTGGCTGATGCGCTGGCGGCGCGCCTGGATGGACGGCGCGCGTTTCCGCGCCGGGCGGTCCGACCGGCCGCGGCCGTGCGAGCCGGTGGACATCCTGCGCGTCGTCGACCGCCTCTATCGCGCCCGCCGGCTCGACCGCGAACACCTGGCGGTGCTGGGCCACTACGGCCGCCGCGACATGCCACCCTCTCCGCGCCGGCCGGCCGAATACCGCGCCAGTCGGTTGTGGGCGGAAGCCATGGAGCGGCTCGACGGAGCGCTGCGCCTGAAAGGGCTGGTGGCATGACCGCCGACGCCATCCATCCGGCACCCGGCGGCAGCGTGGCCGCCGCCTATGTCGCCTTCAGCGGCAAGGCCGATCTGTGGTGGCTGAGGCTGCTGCGTCCGGGCTTCCGGCATTGCTTCCTGATGGTCTCGGACGGCCGCCATTGGATCACGCTCGACCCCTTGTCGACGATCCTGGAGGTGGCGGTGCAGCCGGTGCCGGGCGAGTTCGATCTGCCCGGCTGGTATCGCGCGCGCGGTCTCGTCGTCGTGCCGGCACGGCTCGGCCCGCCGCCCGCGCGGCCGTTGCTGATCGCCCCGCTGACCTGCGTGGAGGTGGTGAAGCGCGCACTGGGCCTGCACGTGCGCTGGCTGCTCACCCCCTACCAGCTCTACCGCCGGCTGGCGCGCGACGCCGCAGCGCCGGCCGCTGGCCAATCCTGAAACCGGTTTCCCCAATTTTTTGTCCGGAGGTCCTGCCATGGGCGCCTTGTTCAGCACTCCCTCGCCGCAGCCGGTCGTGTCGCTGCCCGAACCCGATCCGGTGGCCGAGGTCGATCCCGACGAGGCGGAGCGGGAGGCCCGCGAGGCCGCCCAGGAGCGCCGCTCGCGCGGGCGCTCGGGGACCGTGTTCACGAGCTGGCGCGGCGTGCTGCTGGAGCGGCCCGACCTGCCGCGGCGCAAGACGCTGCTGGGGGAATAGGCCATGGCCAACGCCCTCCCCAGGCCGGACGGCGGCCAGGTGTATGCCGCCGCGGTGCTGGCCCGCTATGCCCGCAGCCGCGCCCGGCGCGACCGTTGGCGCAGCCTGTGGCGGGACTGCTACGCCCTGGTGCTGCCCTACCGCTCTGAGCTGGAGGGCGGCGACCATGCCGGCGACGGTCGCGGCGACCGGGTGTTCGACGGTACCGCACCCGATGCCGTGGACCAGCTTGCCGCCAGCCTGCTCGCCCAGCTCACTCCGCCGTGGTCGCGCTGGGTCGGCCTGGTACCGGGCACGGACTACGCCATGGCCGAACGGGCGGAAGCGCGTGCGCTGCTGGCCGCCGAGACCGAGCGCATGACGGCGACGCTGCACGCCCATCTCGACCGCTCCAACTTCGCAGTCGAGATCCACCAGTGCTTCCTCGACCTGGTGGTGGGCGGGACCGCGACCCTGCTGGTGGAAGAAGCGCCGCCGGGCGAGGTGTCGGCCCTGCGCTTTGCCGCCGTGCCGCTCGCCCAGACGGTGCTGGACGAAGGCCCGCGCGGCCGGCTGGACACCGCCTATCGCCGCATCGAGCTGACCCGGGCCGAAGCCGAGGATCGCTTTCCCGGCCTGGTGCCCGGCGCCGGTCAGGCCAATGCGTCCGGCGATGCATCCAGCGATGCACCCGGCCGCATCACCCTGGTGGAAGCGGTGGAACCGGTGCCGGCGGTCGCGGGCGGCGGCTACCGCTACCTGCTGATCCTGCCCGGCGAGGGCGGGGAGGGCGACGGCGAGCCGGTGGTGTTGGGCCAGGCCCGCCTCGCCGAAAGTCCTTTCGTCAGCTTCCGCTGGATGAAGGCGCCGGGGGAAGTCTACGGCCGCTCGCCGGTGATGAAGGCCCTGCCCGATATCCGCACCGCCAACCGCGTGGTGGAACTGGTGCTGAAGAACGCGTCCATCGCCGTTACCGGCATCTGGCAGGCCGACGACGACGGTGTGCTCAACCCCGCCACCGTGCGCCTGGTGCCGGGCGCCATCATCCCCAAGGCCGTAGGCTCGTCGGGTCTCCGGCCGTTGGAAGCGCCGGGCAACTTCGACGTCTCCCAGCTTGTGTTGGACGACCTGCGCGGGCGCATCCGCCACGCGCTGCTGGCCGACCAACTCGCCCAGGTGAACGCGCCGCGCATGACGGCGACCGAGGTGCTGGAGCGCACCGCCCAAATGGCCCGCCTGCTGGGCGCCACCTATGGCCGGCTGCAATCGGAGCTGCTGACGCCCTTGGTGTTGCGCTGCCTGTCCATCCTCAGGCGGCGCGGCGAGATCCCCGACCTGGTGGTGGACGGCCGTACCCTGCAGGTGCAGTTCCGCGGCCCACTCGCCCAGGCCCAGGCCCAACGCGATGTGCAAAGCACGCTGCACTGGCTGGAAGCGGCCAACACCCTGGGGGCCGATGCGGTGTCGGTGATCGATGCCACGGCCGCAGTGCGCTGGCTGGCCGATCGCTTCGGCGTGGCCGCGGAACTGGTGCGCGCCGTGCCGCCGCCGACCGAGATGGAGGATGGCGATGCCTGATCCCTTCGACGATCCCGCAGGGACCGAGCCGCCAACCGCCGCCGACACCCTGGCGCCCGCCTTCGCCGCCTGCTTCCGCGGGGCGGAGGGGCAGCTCGTGCTCGCCCATCTGCGCGGGCTCACCCGCGACCGGGTGCTCGGCCCCCAGGCCAGCGAGGCCGAGCTGCGCCACCTGGAAGGCCAGCGCGTGCTGGTCCGTCACATCGAAACCCTGGTCGCCCGCGGCCGTGCGCCGCGGTGAGACCGCCCAGTCCTCCCATCCAAGTCCTCCCATCCAAGCCCTCCCAACCAAGCCCTCCCATCTGAGACGGAGTTCCTGCCATGCCCACGCCGACCCTCGATCCCGCCGCCACCGCCGCCGCCGCGGCCGTCCCTCCTGCATCGTCCGCCGCAGCACTCGCCGGGCTCGTCGTGCCGGAGAAGTTCCGCGATCCGCGCACCGGCGAGGTGCGGGTGGATGCGTTGCTGAAGTCCTATCTCGACCTGGAGCGCAAGCTGGCGGCCATGGTGCCGGCTCCCCGCGCCGACATGCCGACGGCCGAGCGGCGCCGCCTGGAAAGCGCGCTGGGCGTGCCCGGCGATGCCACCGGCTACCAGGTATCGTGCCCGCACGGGCTGTTCCGTCCCGACCCGGAGGTCAACGCGCGCCTGCATGCCGCCGCCTTCACCACCGATCAGGCACAGCTCGTTTATGACCTGGCGGCCGAACGGTTGGTGCCGCTGGTGCGGGAGCTGGCCGCGGAGTTCCAGGCCGACCGTGAGATCGAGCGCCTGATCGCCTATTTCGGCGGTGCCGACCGTTGGCGCGAAGTCTCCCGCCAGATGCTCGCCTGGGCCAAGCGCAACCTGCCGCAGCCGGCCGTCGACGGGCTGTCGACCTCCTTCGACGGGGTGCTGGCGCTCTATAAGATGATGACCAGCGGCGAGGCCGGGCCGATGCGCAGCGGCAGTGCCAATGCCGCCGAGCCGCTCGACGAGACGGCCCTGCACGCCATGGTGCGCGATCCGCGCTACTGGCGCGACCGCGACCCCGCCATGGTGCGCAAGGTGACCGACAGCTTCCGCCGCCTCTACGGCGACGACGCCCAGGGCTAACCGCGTTCGGCCCGCCGGCCGGTCCAGCGCGAGAGGATCGCCTCGACCGGCCGGCCGGCACCGGGGATGTCCCAATGGTCGTGCTTGCTGTCGATCAGCGCCACCGTGCCGGGGCCGAGCCGCGCCGGCACCTCGGTGGCGCGCGCGATGCCGGCGGTGCTCAGCGCGTCGGCGAGCTCGGTCATGGCCTCGGCACAGCGGCTGCCGGACACCGCCACCAACCAGCCGCGGCCCTCCAGGCACCACTCGGTCACCGTGTCGAGCCCACCGAACAGGGCGTCCAGCACCACGATTCCGGCCACCCGGTCGCCCAGGCCGCCGCTGGTGAGGCTCGATTCCAATGCCCGCCAGCCGCCGGAGAAACCCGCCAGCACCAGGGGCAGGTCTTCCACCTGCGCGGTGGAAAGGCCGGACAACTCGGCCAGGTGCGGTGCGGCTTCAGCGACCAGGGCCGCAGTGCCGCCAGGCCGGCCGAGCTTGCCTGGGTAGCTGTCAGCCACCTCCAGGCCGAGCTGCGGGGCGATCAGGGCCGCTCCACCCGCCGCCGCCTGGCCGGCCATGTCCCAGCGCAGCCGCACATCGCGGTCGATCTCGCCCATGTGGCCATGGAAGAACAGGGCCAGCCCGCGCGGGGCCGGCGGGCTCGCCAGCAGCACCCGGTCGTCGGTGTAGTGGGGATGGCGCGGCGCGTGGGCGCCGGTTGAGGTGATGCGGGTGGGTTGACCGCCGACGACGGGGCCATCGAAGGCCAGCGGCGGATCGGGGAACGGTGCCGCATGCAGCCGCACGATCCGGTAGGCGACGCCCACCACGCTACCTCCCTCGCGCCCGCGGCCGCTTTCGGCCGCCGCTCCGTCCGCAGGTGCGGCTAGAGCATTGAGCCGATCTGATGGACTCGCTTCGCGATCCATCAGGCCGGAGCAGTGCCCGCAATTTCAACCATCTAGAGCACGACGTCCGGTCAGACGCGAACGCGTTTGATCGGACCGCGCTCTAGTGGCCTGCCGGGTTGGCCACCGCGCCGGTAGCCGCTCCGCCCGACCGGCGTTCCGCCAGCACCCCGTAGAATGCCGGCCAGCAGATCAGGTAGCTGGCCGCCGCCACCAGCAGCACCACCGACAGACCGTAGACCACCCCGACGATGGGCACCAGCACGGCCCCGACCACCGAGAAGGAGCCGTTGATGCCCCAGGCCCACAGGAAGAAGTGCTCCTTGTTGAGCCGCGACAGGCTCGCCATGCCGGTGGCAAACGGGAAGCCCATCAGGAAGGCCAACGGGAACAGCACCGCCAGGCTGGCGATGATCCTGAGCCAGTTGGGCAGCACGCCGATCACGTCCAGGAGCGGATCGATGCCCAGCGCGAACAGCACGATCAGGGCCGCGATGGCCACGAAGATCTTGGGCATCAGGGTGCGTGCGCGATCGAGGAAGCGGCCGGACAGGTAGCTGCCGAGACCGGAGAACACCAGCATGCCGGTGATCAGCACCGAAGCGGAGATGGTGGGGTTGGCGAGCGCCAGCACGAATTTGGAGATCAGCGCGATCTCCACCACGATGTAGCCGAGGCCGAGGCCGAAGAAGTAGACCACCACGCCCAGCTTGCCCGGCTGGCGGGAGAAGATGGTGCGCCAGCCGAAGATCATCGGCAGCACCAGCAAGACCAGGCCGAAGACGCTGGCCAGCGCCAGGGTGGCCCACAGCAGCAGGTAGCCCCACTGGTCGGACACCGCATCCAGCATGCCGGCGAAGGTGCCCATGTCGTGCGTCTTGATGTAGCCGGCGAAGTAGGGCTGGTCGTTGGTCAGCGGGCCGACATCGAAGATGTAGGAGTCCGACACCAGATCGGCCTCGTCGGCGATCAGGTGCGACCACACCAGCCGGTAGAGCGTGGTCGCCGACATGTCGACGTCGGCCCCTTCGGTCTCCAGCCGCTCGGGATCGAAATAGAGGTCGTTGAACGCCCGGAAGATGGCCGTGCCGTCGTCGCGGTCCCAGGTCTGGCCGGGAGCGTAGAGCACGTCGAAGGCCATCTGGCCGGAATGGGTCCTCAGCGCCTCGGTCGCCGCGGCATCGAAACCGCCGCGGCTGAACATCACCGTGACCGTCGACAGGTAGGTGTGATTGACGAAGAAGTGGTCGGCGATGTCCTCGCCCACCACATCGCGCGCCGCCGCCGCCATGGTGGAGAACAGGCGCAGCACCGCCTTCGGCGGGTTTTCGCGGTTCCAGATGGTCACCGCCAGCACGCCGTCGTCGCTGAGCGCGCGCATGTACGCGGCCATGCTTTCGCGCGTGTACGCGTACTGCTCGAACACTGAGATGCCGCCCGGGCTCGACAGGCCCGTGGAGTCCGGCAGGCTGAAATCGATGATGTCGAACGTCTCGTCGGTATTGGCGGCGAACAGGCGGCCTTCGTAGGGGATCACCGTCACCCGCGGGTCGTCGAGGAAGCGCCCCGTCCAGTCCGACACGAAGGGGTCGTCCTGCAGAGCATCGAGGATCATCGGGTTGGATTCGGCCACCGTTACCTGGCGGGCGCCCGCGGCCAGCGCCACCTGGGTGGAGATGCCGCCGCCCAACTGCACCACGAACACGTTGGGCTCGTCGGGGTGCAGCACGAAGGGCTGATACATGGGCAGGAAGCGGAAATACGCCTGCTGGCTTTCCGGCAGCTCGCGCATGATGCCGACGGGCCCCGAACTGTCGAAATACATGCCGAGGAAGGCGTCTGCCGGCATTTCCGACATGTTGAGCGCCGCCATGTCGCTCAAGCCCGGCGCGAAGTGGAAATAGGTGGAGTGGTAGACCTCCACGTAGCCAAGCGGGCTGGCCGCTTCGTACACGCGCTCGCTATCGGGGAAGGCGCGGGCGTAGCTGACGCCCTTGAATTCCGACACCACGATCTGCGGCAGGCTGAGGGCTGCCACGACACTGCCGGCGGCCAGCACCAGCAGCACCACCAGGCGCACCATCTGGCCGTTGGAAACGAACCACAGCGCGCCGGCCACCGCCCACATGGCGAGCGGCACCAGGATCAGGTCGTCGGGGAAGACGACGTACATGCACAGGAGGAAGGCGAGGCCGCCGAGGCCCGACCCGCCCATATTGGCGAAATACACCTTCCCGAAGCTCTTCTGGCCGCGCAGGAACACCAGGCCCAGGAACAGCGCCCCCGGCAGGAACGGCAGGAAGTACAGAACGAAGTTCAGCACCAGCCGATCCATCTGCGCGGGATCGGAGATCAGGAAGATCGGGTTGAAGGCGTAGATCTGCGCCAGCGTGTTGGCCGCCACCATGAGCGGCCCGAAGCTGAGCAGGGCGGCCGTCGACCACGCGCCCCAGTGGCGGTCGAAGGTGCCCTTGGCGATCACCATCGCCGCACTGACCACGCCGAAGCCGAACATGGCGATGGACACCACCAGCGAGCCGAAATGGGCCCAGCTCGCGATGGAGAACACGCGCATGGTGCCGATCTGGAAGGCGATGATGGCGCCCGAGATCAGCGCAATGGTGATGTAGAACGGAAGGGAGACGCCGGACCGAGCAGCGGCGGAGCGGCCCTCCGTTACTGCGACCAGGTGCCGCCTCCCTGGCGGGTGAAGGGCACGAAGCTCACCGTGCGGCGGCCCTGGTACATGTCGTCACGCGTGATGGAGACGGTGCCCGAGGCATCCTCCGTCTTCTGCACGCGCAACAGCGTCTGGGCACCCAGCGGTCCCACCGGGATCACCATGGTGCCGCCGGTGGCGAGCTGCTGCAGCAGGTCCGGCGGAATGTGGTCGATGGCGGCGGTGACGATGATGGCGTCGAACGGCGCGTACTCTTCCCAGCCGTAATAGCCGTCCGAGGCGCGGCTGGTGATGTTGCCGTATTCGGGGAAGGCGCCGGCCGCCATCTCGTCGTAGAAGCCGCGCGTGCGCTCGGCCAGCGGCTCGATCACCTCCACGGTGTAAACCTGGTCGGTCAGATAGGACAGAATGGCCGACTGGTAGCCGGATCCGGTGCCGATCTCCAGCACCCGCTGGCCCGGCTGCAGATCGAGGCCCGAAGTCATGCGGCCGACGATGTGCGGGCCGGAGATGGTGACGCCGTAGCCGATGCCGAGGAAGGCATGGTCGTAGGCGCGGTCATGGTTCTGCGGCAGGCAGAAGTTCTCCCGCGGCGTCAGCAGGAAGGCACCGATCTCCTTCTCGCGCCACAGATCGCCGTTGCCCACCAGGCGCTGCATGCGGTCGAACCGCCAGCCCAGCATCTCGGCGTCTTCGCCACGGCCCTGCGCCAGCATATGGTCGATGAACGCCTGACGGTCGGTCAGCGGCGGCCGTACGATGGTGGAGATGTCGTAGCGGTCCTGGGCGCGGGCAGCGGACAGCGGGAAGCCGGTGCCCAAAGCGGCCCCAGCGGCGGTCATGGCGGCGGCGGCCAAGGTCTGGCGCCGCGTCAGGCGGCCGGGGTCGAAAGAAGTCATGTGTCGCCTCTCAGGTTGATGACGCCCGCTGGGTGTATGACAATCCTGGACCGAGTGTCCATAAGGGAAACCGGCGCGTTAACGGTGCGGGCCCATTGGTCGCGCCGGCCGGAAGTCAGCTCCATGCCACGCTCCATGGAGCAGCGAATAGGGACCAAAGTTTGACCGACCGACCCGCCGATCGCGTCCTCCCGCACGCCAGCCAAGCGGCCGCCGGCTTCCGGGAGATGGTCGCCCAGGCGGTCGAACTGCGGACCCGTAAGGCCTTGGCGGAAATCGCACCTTCCGGCGCACCGACGGCGCCGCTGCCGTTCATGATGGCTGCCTCGTTCCGCGACACCTATGGCCGCATCCTGCGCACCGGCGTCGTGCCGCTGCTGTTTACCACGCCGGCCATGCGCTCGCTGGAGAAGGCACACCAGTGGTCGACGGCGGACAAGGTTCGCCTGTTCGAGATCCTGACCCTGCCCGACAACCCGATTCGCGACGCGTGGGACCGCGCCTGGAGGACCTTGTGGGCGACTCGCGGTGTCGCCCTGGGGTCGCACGGAGCCGCGGGGCCGGCCGACGGGCGCGATCACGCCAAGCTGGGCATGCTCGCACGACTCGGCCGCCTGATGGCGGGCAAGTCGCCGGCCGGCATCCCCCCGCCGGGATCCGCCCGTCCCGCACCCTACCCCAGCGGCGACACGGTGAGCTTCCGCGACCTCATCGAGCGCCATGCCGTCACCCACGGCTACCGGCCGCCGGAGGATGAGGACATCCATGCCCTGGAGGAGCTGATTCGCGTGCCGCCGGCCATGCTCCACAAGGCGTGGGGCGAGATCGCCGACATGCACATGCGGGAGTTCAAGCCGGTCGGCGTGCCGCGGGCGGACAAGGGCTCGCTGGTCGCGACCCTGGTGCGCTGGCAGCGCAGCCTGCCTCCCTTCATGGGCGAGTTCCTGCTGATTCGCGCGGCGACGGACCTGGAATATTGCGACTTCCCCTTCGTGCGGCAGCTCCTCCACCTGTGCTGCGACGACCTGGGACCGCACGAACGCGCGCTGCCGCTGCTCACCGAATATCAGGCATCGCTGCCCAAGATCATCCGGTGAGGCCGCGGCGGCTGCGCATTGCCTGTTGACATCAAGGAATAAAATCTTATAACCGGTCCCGGCGTCGCCCGAACTGTGTCCAGTCGGCGCCGCCCCCGGTCCCCGGCCAACCCGAACGAACCGCCGTGCGCTCCCGCGAGAGGACACAGGTCCTCCTGGGAGCGGCGGCGGTTTTCGCGTTTCGGGCCCGGTGTCCGGTTTTTTCGAGGGGCCGGGTACGGCCGTTGGCGGTGCGGGCCTTGCCCGTATCCACCGGCGACAACCGGCGGCGCCCCGCTTTCCTGCGGCTATCGCGCAACGGGAGTTAGGGCGAGATGTCAACCAGTATCGACAAGGCGTTCGTCAAGCAGTTCGAACGCGAAGTGCATGAAGCCTATCAGCGGATGGGCTCCAAGCTGCGCAGCACCGTGCGCTCCAAGGGCGAGGTGCGCGGCTCTTCGACCACGTTCCAGAAGATCGGCAAGGGCACGGCGGCGGTGAAGTCCCGCCACGGCCAGGTGCCGGTGATGAACCTCGATCACACGCCGGTGGAGTGCGAACTCAGCGACTACTACGCCGGCGACTGGGTCGACCGGCTGGACGAGCTGAAGATCAGCTTCGACGAACGCCAGGTGGTGGCCAATGCCGGTGCCTATGCGCTGGGCCGCAAGACCGACGAGCTGATCATCGCCGCACTCGACGACGCCGCCGTGGCCGAAGCCGAGGACGGCACCACCAAGCTCACCGAAACCAAGGTGATGGCCGCCCTGGAGGTGCTCGGCGCCAACGAGGTGCCGGACGACGGGCAGCGCTACGCCATCGTCGGCTGGCGCCAGTGGGCCGATCTGCTGGGCCTGGAGGAATTCTCCAGTGCCGACTACGTGGGCCCGGACGAGCTGCCTTGGCGCGGCACCCAGGCGAAGCGTTGGCTCGGCACCCTGTGGATGCCCCATTCCGGCCTGCCCCTGGCGGCCGATGTGCGCACCGGCTTCTGGTACCACAAGACCGCCGTGGGCCATGCCTCCGGTGCCGACGTGGAGACCGACGTCACCTGGCACGGCGACCGGGCGGCCCACTTCGTCAACTCCATGATGAGCCAGGGCGCCTGCCTGATCGACCCCACCGGCGTGGTCAAGCTGCCGTGCCTGGAGGCGGCGGCCTAGGACCTTCATCCCAGCCGCGCCCGCCACCCCCTTCACGGAGGAGATCTCCATGAGCTGCGACCTCAACAATCTTAGCGTGCTGGCCTACGCCAACGGCTTCACGCTGTGGCACTACACCACCGAAGACGCCGACACCGAGGTGGACGACACCGACTACTTCCTCGACGCCAAGGACCTGCTGAAGGTCGGCGACATGATCCTCGCCAACACCGACACCGACGGCGGCACGCCCAAGGGCGGCATCTTCCGGGTGCTGGCGGTGAGCGCCGCGTCGGTCGACGTCTCCAACATGACCGCGGTGGGTGCCACCAACACCTAAACCACCCGCCGACCAACCCGCCGAACAGGGCGCGGCCGCAGCAGCGGTCGCGCCCGTCGTCGTTCTTGCATCCTGGAGATCAGTCCATGGCCCTGTCCGCCGTCGCCCTTTCCAACCGCGCACTCCTGAAGATCGGTGCCGCGGCCATCCAGGGATTCCACGATGCCAGCACCGAAGCCGACCTGGCCAACGCGTTCTACGGGCCGACCCGCGACGCGCTCCTGTCGGCCTATCCCTGGACCTTCGCCACCACCGCGGTGGAGCTGAACCGCTTGGCCGAAGTACCGCTGGCCGATTTCGCCAACGCCTTCCAGTTGCCCGACGGCACGCTCCGGGTGCTGTCCGCCGGTGCGGGCGGGCGCAGCCGCGGGCTCGTCTACCGCATCGCCGGCCGGCGGCTGCTCAGCGATGCCGCGCGGGTGGTCGCCAACATCGTCTTCCGGCCGGAAGAGGGCGATACCCCGCCCTTCTTCGATGCGGCCCTGATCGACCGGCTGGCGGCCGAACTGTGCATCCCGCTGACCGAGAGCACCTCGCGCGCGGAATCCCTCAACCGCCTTGCGGACGACGCGCTGCGGCGGGCCCGCCTGGTGGATGCCCAGCAGGACACGCCCCAGCAGATCGACGACTTCGTGCTGCTGGCCGATCGCGCCTGAGGGGAGGGGGCCCAACCATGACGCGCGTGCGCCTCCACCAGACCAGCTTCACCGCCGGCCAGGTGGCCCCCGCCCTACTGGGCCGGTCGGATCTCCGGCTCTATCAGAACGGGGCCGCCACCCTCACCAACGTGCTCATCCTGCCCACCGGCGGGGTACGCCGCCGCCCCGGCCTGCGCCATGTGACGGGGCTGCCCGGCCGGGCGCGGCTGATCGCGTTCGAGTTCAACACCGAGCAGGTCTACCTGCTCGCCGTCACCGACGGTCTGGTGACCGTGCTGGCCGACGGCGAAGCGGTGGCCACCCTGACCTCCCCCTGGAGCGAGGCGCAACTCGCCGGCCTCACTTGGACCCAGAGTGCCGACACCCTGCTGATCTGCCATCCCGACGTGGAAGCGCGGCGGCTCACCCGCCACGGCGCGGCCGACTGGCGACTGGAGGGATGGAGCTTCGCGGTGGTCGACGGCGTCGACACCCGGCCCGTCCATCGCTTCGCCGACGCTGAGATCACGCTGACGCCGTCCGCGACCAGCGGCACCATCACCCTCACCGCGTCGGCCGCGGCGTTCGATCCCCTGCACGCGGGCCTGCCCTTTCAGGTGGCCGGCAAGCAGGTGACGCTGACCGCCGTGGTCTCCGCCACCGAAGCCACGGCCGACACCGTGGAGGATCTCGACGCCACCGATGCCACCACGGACTGGCAGGAGCCCGCCTGGTCGGCCGTGCGCGGCTGGCCGGTCTCCGCTGTCTTCCACAAGGACCGGCTGGTGGTGGGCGGGGCCCGCGACCTGCCCAACCGCATCTGGATTTCCCGCTCCGCCGACCTGTTCAACTTCGACACCGGTACCGGCCTCGACGACGAGGCGATCGAGTTTCCCATCCTCGCCGACCAGGTGAACGCCGTGCGCGCGGTGTTTTCCGGCCACGACCTGCAGGTGTTCACCGCCGGGGCGGAATGGGTGGTCACCGGCGAGCCCTTGAGCCCGGCCTCCGTGGAGCTGATCCGCCAGACCCGCGTCGGTTCCCCCACCGAGCGCTCCGTGCCGCCGCGCGATGTCGATGGCGCCACCATGTTCGCCAGCAGCGACGGCGGCGGCGTGCACGAGTTCCTCTATGTCGACGTGGACAGCGCCTACACCGCCTTGGACCTGGCGCTGGTGGCGGGCGAGGTGGTGCGCGATCCGGTGGACCAGGATTACGACCGGGTGAACCGGCTGCTCTACGTGGCGATGGCCGATGGCAGCATCGGCGCGCTCACGGCCTACCGGGCCGAACAGGTGACCGCCTGGACCCGCCTGGAAACCGATGGCGCGGTCGCCGCCGTCGCCATGGTCGGCGGTGTCGCCCATGTGGCGGTGCTCCGCGCCGGCCTATGGTCGGTGGAAGCCTTCGACGCGACGGTGTCCCTGGATGCCGCCCTTGCCGGCAGCGATGCCGAGGGCACGGCCAACTGGCTGGGCCTCGACCATCTGGAGGGCCGCGAGGTCCGCGTGCTGGCGGACGGCAGCGACCTCGGCCTGCTGACGGTGACGGGCGGGGCAGTGACTTTGCCGGTGCCGGCCTTCGCAGTGCATGTCGGTCTGCCCTTCCGCCACGTCATCGAGCCGCTGCCCCCGGCGCCGTTCGCCGGCAGTTCCGGCAGCGCCGGGCTGGCGCTCCGCCCGGTGCGCACGGTCTTCCGGCTGCTGGAGACCGCCGCGCTGCGCGTCGACACCGGGCGCGGCCCCACGGCGATCCCGCTCGGCACGCTCAACCAAGCCTCCGGCCTCGGTGCCGCACCCGCACCCGTCACCGGCGACCGCATGCTGCGCCATCTCGGCTGGACCCGCAGTGCCGACCGGCCGCTGTGGCGCATCGACCAGGACGACCCGGTGGGCTTCTGCCTGCTTTCCGCAACCACTGAAGTGAAGGTGAACGACTGATGGCCGGTATCGAATCCATCGCCGCTCTGCTCGGCGTCGCCAGCGGCGTTGCCGGCATGGTGCAGCAGGCGCGCACCGCCCAGGTGGAGTCCCAGCGGCTGACGGCCCAGGCCAACGCCAACGTGGCCACCGCCGCCCGCGAGCAGGAGGAGATTGCGCGCGAACGCACGGAGACGGAGCGTGCCCGCCGGGCCGCCCTGCGCCGTGCCATCGCCAGCCAGCGGGCCAAGCTGGGCGCCCAGGGCATCTCCAGCACCGAAGGGTCGGGCGAAGCGCTGCTGCTCGGCCTCGTCAACGACTCCGCACTCGACGCCGCAGAGGCGGAGGACGAACGGCGCGCCGCCCTGACCCGCATCCGCCAGGAATTGGCCAGCCAGCAGACCCTCAGCCTGCTCGACCAGGACCGGCTCAGCCTGCGCCAGCCCACCGCGGCGGAGCGGCTGGAGGACACCTTCTCCCTCGGTCGCAGCCTCGGCGGCCTGATCAGCTAGGGCATTTTTCCGTTCATTCTGCGCCGGCCCGCACCCTCACCCGGCCACCCCAGCCATTGTCGACGGCTGGGTAGCCGGGAGGGCGCGCGGGCCGGACCCGCGTCACCTGAGCGCCAAAGCGTTCCCAGAGGGAAGGACCCCCATGACCTCCCAGTTCCAGGTGCCCGACACCCCGCCGGTGGTGCAGTACATCGCCGACGGCAGCGAGACCGCGTTTGCCTTTCCCTTCCCCATCATCGATGCCGGCGACCTGCAGGCGCTGGTGGGGGCGGGCGACCTTTCGGCCTCGGTGGAGATCGACGGCGTCGGCCAGAGCGATGGCGGCACGGTGCAGTTCGCCACGCCGCCCGCGGCTGGCCAGGTGGTGACGCTGCGCCGCGCCATGGCCTACCGGCGCACCACCGATTTCCTGCAAGGGGCTGCGCTCCGTGCCGATGCCTTCAACGAAGCCTTCGACCGCCAGGTGATGATGGTGCAGCAGGTGGCCGACCAGATGGGCCGCACCCTGCGTGCCGCCGATACCGACCTGCCGGCGAGCCTGGTGCTGCCCGACAAGGCGGCCCGCGCCGGCCACATGCTGGGCTTCGATGGCGAGGGCAACCTGCAGCTCGTGGCCGGCGCCGACGCCGCGACCCCCTATTTCGTCGCGGCCCCCGGCGGGGCGGCCCGCGATGTCTACGCCAAGCTGCAGGACGCCGTGTCGGTGAAGGATTTCGGTGCTGTCGGTGACGGGGCCACGGACGACACGCCGGCCTTCCTGGCGGCGCTGGCAGGCGCTGCGGCGGTGGAGGTGCCGGCCGGGCGCTACCGCCTCACCGGCACGCTGACGCTGAGCGAAGGCCAGAGCCTGTGGGGCCGCGGCGAAGCCTCGGTGCTGGCCATGGAGACGGCGCTGCCGCTGCTGGTGCTGTCCGGCGGCTACAACAGCCTGCACCACCTCCGGCTGGAAGGCGGGTCCGTGGGCGTGCGGCTGCTGCCCGATGCCACGGCATGCGTCAATAACGTGCTCAACGACCTCAGCCTGTGGGACCAGGAGGTGGGGATCGAGCTGGACGGCGGTACCGACACCAACCGGCCCTGCTACTGGAACAATGTCCACGACGTGCTGGTGGCGCGCTCCACCACCCACGGGGTGCACCTGCACGTGACCGGGGCGGGCGATACGCCCAACGCCAACCGCTTCACCCGGCTGCGGGTCTACAGCCTGGCGGCCCCCATCACCGGCAGCGGCATCTATGTGGAGCATGGGCGCTACAACAACAGCTTCACCGACTGCGAGGTGAACCTGTCGGCCACCGCCCATAGCTGCGTGCGGGTGGGAGCCCTCACCGACAAGACCCTGTTCGTCAACCTCTACACCGAAACGCTGGGCGGGGTGGCCAACGTGCTGCTGGAGGCGGGTTCGGTGGAAACCTCCATCACCAACCTGTTGTCGGCCAGCGCCGGCCCGGCCATCTGGGACCTCTCGGGCGGCCAGTACACCGCGCGCAACGCCGGCTATCCGGAAAAGAACCGGCTGGCGCTCACCCGCATCTCCGAGCTGGTGGTGGAGCGCTTCGGCTTCGACACCGAATTCGTGGAGCCGGCCAGCGGCGGCACGGTGGAGCCCGATCTCTCCAGCTCCGTCTACCTGGTCTCCAGCTTCGGCGGGGCGGTGACCTTCGTGCTGCCGTCGGCCGGCGATGCCAACGGCCGCCAGGTGACGGTGAAGAAGATCGATGTCTCGGACAATCCAGTGACGGTGGTGGAGGACGGCGGCAGCGGGCCGGATGGCCGGGCCGCCCTGCTGTCCGCCCGCTACGAGCAGGTGACGGTGATCTCCAACGGTGCTGCCTGGCACGTGGTTGGCACTTCCAACCCGCGCATCGATGCCACCTTCCACGAGACCGAGGCGGTGGTGACCCTCGATCCCGGCCGGCCGATCCACCTGGTGAGCGCGTTTTCCGGCGCCGTCACCGTCAACCTGCCGGATCCCGCCGACGCCCAGTCCGCCGGCCGCCTGCTGACCGTGAAGAAGACCGACCCCAGCGGCAATGCCGTCACCGTCACGCGCGACGGCGCTGCGGGCCCGGACAACGCCGACGTCACCCTGTCCGGCCAGTACGATTTCGTGAGCGCCTATTGCGACGGGGCCGCCTGGTGGACCGTCGGGCGTAGCTAACTCTGAGATGTCCGATGACGAGTTCGAGGCGGCACGGGGCGAGGTTGCCCTGCTGCTGCCGACAGCATTGCACCGGGCGGTGGAAAGCTATCGCCGCTTCGCCGTGCTCAAGGTCGCCGATCCCGACGATCCCAAGGCTTTTGCCGCCCACCACGCCGCCTGCAAGGCCGCACTCCAGCACCTGGAAACGCTGGCAAAGCTCGCCCGCTGGGCCACCGACACCGAGGATGCCGAAGCGCGCAGCGACGATGCGGAGCTGGCCCGCATGGTGCGCGATGCCCGTACCGCCCTGGAGCGGCTGCCGGCTCACCCTGAAGACGAAGACTGATGCTCGCACTTACCTTCCCGGAATTCGTGGCGGTGTGGAATGCCGCCCGCCAGGGCCAAAGCACCCCCGATCACCTCAACCGCATGGCCCGCTGGCTGGAAGCCCGCTGGCGGGCGGGCGATCGCCAGCTCCTGCTGATGGCCTTTCGCAACAGCGGCAAGAGCACGCTGGCGGCCCTGTTCGCCGCCTGGCTGCTGCGCCTCCACCCGGACCTGCGGCTGCTGGTGCTGGCGGCCGATCTGGCGCTCGCCCAGAAGATGGTGCGCAACACCAAGCGGGTGATCGAGCGCCACCCCGCCACCCGCGGGCTGAAGCCGGCCCGGCCCGACCAGTGGGCGGCCGACCGTTTCACCATCCGCCGGCCGAGCGAGCTGCGCGACCCCTCCATGCTGGCCCGCGGCGTATCGGCCAACCTGACCGGCAGCCGGGCCGATGCGGTGATCTGCGACGATGTGGAGGTGCCCAACACCTGCGACACGCCGGTCAAGCGGGCGGACCTGCGCGCGCGGCTGGCGGAGATCGACTACGTGCTGTCGCCGGGCGGCCTGCAGCTCTATATCGGCACGCCCCACACCTACTACTCGATCTATGCCGACCAACCGCGCGCGGAGCTGGAGGAAGCAGCCCCGTTCCTCGCTGGCTTCCGGCGTCTGAAGATCCCGCTGATCGATGGCGACGGGCGCTCGGCCTGGCCGGAGCGCTTCACCGATGGCGCCATCGCCCGCATCCGCCGGCAGACCGGCCCCGCCAAGTTCTCAAGCCAGATGCAGCTTGAGCCGGTGGCGGCGAGCCAGTGCCGGCTCGATCCCGACCGGCTGCGCGCCTATGACGGCGAGCTGGACTACCGCGAAAGCGGCGGCCGGCCGGTGCTGTCGCTGGGCGGCGCGGTGCTGGTCTCGGGCGTCTGCTGGTGGGACCCCGCCTTCGGTGCCGGGTCGGGGCCGGTGGGGGGCGACGGCAGCGTGATCGCCGCCGTGTTCGGGGCCGCCGACGGGCGCAGCTTCCTCCACCGCATCCAGTGGCTCAACCGCGCCGAGGGCGCAGCCGCGGAGGCCGACGAGGCCACCCGCCAGTGCCGCCTGGTGGCTCGCCTGGCCGGCGACCTGCTGCTGCCCGCCGTGGCGGTGGAGACCAATGGCCTCGGCCGCTTCCTCCCCGGTGTGCTGCGCAAGGTGCTGGCGGGCGAAGGGATCGCCGCCGCAGTGGTGGAACACGCGAGCCATGTGCCCAAGGACCGCCGCATCCTGGAAGCCTTCGATGCCCGGCTGGCGGCCGGCAGCCTGTTCGCCCACCGCTCGGTGTTCGCCTCCCCGCTGATCGGTGAGATGCGCGAGTGGCGGCCGGGACAGGGAGGCTCTCGGGGCGGCGGCCATGACGACGGCCTCGATGCCGTGGCCGGCGCGCTGTCGCTGGAGCCGGTGCGCCTGGGCGCCGTCCATCGCCCCGCCGGCCGGCCCGATTGGCGCGGCGGCACCACCCACATGGCGGCGACCGGCTTCGAGCCGTAAGCGCCGCCCGACACGATCACTCAGCAAGGGGGCCGCGTGGCCCCCGTTTTCGTTTCCAACCGCCGAACGGAGGGAAGGATGGATGATTTGCCCGCATTCGATCCGCTGTGGTGGATCAGCATGGTGGAACTGCCGGCGCTGGCCGGGCTGTTCTGGCTGATCTGGCGCGTGCGCCGCGATTCCGACGATGCCGCGGCACGGCTGCGCCAGCGTTCGGACGACGGCGATGCACGCGTGCGCGCCGACCTCGCCGACTTCAAGCTGGAGGTGGCGCGGGAATACGCCTCGCTGGCCTCGCTGAAGGATGTGGAGCGCCGCCTGGTCGCCCACCTGCTGCGCATCGAGGACAAGCTCGATCGCACCACCAGCGGCCATGCCGAGGGGCTGGGGGTGTCGCCATGAGGGTGGCCCACCGCACCAACGATCCGCTGATGTTCGACCACGCGCTGGACCGCTCGCACCAGGCCGGCCGCATGGTGCGCCTGCTCGGCCACCTGGCGGACCGGGTGGGGGATGACGGGCTGCTGGCCGTCTCCTACGCGCTGCTCCGGCGAGCACGGGCGGCCGGCGACCTCGACCGCGCCATGGCGCAGATGGCCGGCGACCTCGGCCTCGCCCGGCCCAAGGTATTGCCGCCAGGGGCGGCGCTGACCCGCTGTGCGCGGGCCGCAGTGCAGGCGCTGGCGGGGACGCGAACCGATCCCGCCACCGGCGCCAACCGCCTGCACGACCGCGCGCGGCTGCCCGATTGGGCGCGCCATGCCGTGCCCATCGCCTGTATCGGCCCGCTCGCGTTCTATCATCTGGACGAGGAGTAGTGCGGAGCTTGCCATGGGGGCGCGCAGCATTACCCTGCCGCCATGTCGCTCTACCGCACGCTCCGCCCGCTGCTGTTCCGCCTGCCGCCGGAAGCCGCCCACCGGCTCGCCGTCTCCGCGCTACGCGTGGGTGCCGGACCGCTGCTGGGGACCGGCGGGCCGCCCGAGTCGCGGCTGGCAGCGGCCGTCGGCCCCCTGCGCCTGGCCTCGCCCATCGGCTTGGCGGCGGGGTTCGACAAGCACGGCGAAGCGGTGCGCGGCTGCTTTTCCCTCGGCTTCGGCTTCGTGGAGGTGGGCGGGGTGACGCCGCGCCCGCAGCCGGGCAACCCCAAGCCGCGGGTGTTCCGCCTGCCCGATCAGGCGGCACTGATCAACCGCATGGGGCTGAATAGCGCCGGCCAGGACGTCGTGGCGGCCCGGCTCGCCAAACTGCGCCGGGACCCGCTGCCGGGGCCGCTCGGCGTCAATCTCGGCTTCAACAAGGACGCTCCCGATCCCGCCGCGGACTATGTGGCCGGCGTGCGCGCCTTTGCCGGACTGGCGGATTTTCTCACCGTCAACGTGTCCTCGCCCAACACGCCGGGGCTGCGCGACCTGCAGCGGCGCGACGCGCTGACCGGGCTTTTGGGTCGGCTGACCGCCGCGCTGGCGGGCCTGCCGGAGCGGCCTTTGCTGTTCGTGAAGATCGCGCCGGACCTGGATGGCGAGGGCGAAGCGGCGATTGCCGAAACGGTGCTTGCGGCCAGTGTGGATGCCCTGGTGGTCGGCAACACCACCATCGACCGCCCGGCCGACCTGCCGGACTGGGCCAAGGGCGAGGCGGGTGGCCTGAGCGGCCGGCCGTTGAAGGCCCGCTCCACCGCCCAGATCGCCCGCATGGCGCGGCTCACCGGCCGCCGGCTGCCCATCGTCGGCGTCGGCGGTATCGAGAGCGGTGCCGATGCCTACGCCAAGATCCGCGCCGGCGCTTCGGCCGTGCAGCTCTACACCGCGCTCATCTACGAAGGGCCGGGGCTGGTGCGGCGCATTGCGGCCGAACTGGCCGCCCTGCTGGCGCGCGACGGGCTGACGCTCAGCCAAGCGGTGGGTGCCGATCTCGCCGCCACGGCACCGCCTGGTTGAGGCGCTGCTGGCATCGGCCAGCACCTCCGCGATATAGCTGAAGACACTGTTGAGTCGGTTCCGGCAGTTGGGCCGGGGGCTTCCCGGCCCAACCCCACCGCCCGGCCGCCCAATAGTTTACAATGGCTTGGGTGGCCGGGTGGGGGAGTGGGCCGGTGCAGCTTGATCGAATGACACTTCAAGAGCTTGCGAGCCCCGTATGAGCTTTCTGCGCCACTTCGCCATCGCGCTGTTCTACACGGCCGCAGCGATCGCCGTGGCGCTCACCCTGCCGATGGTGGTGCCCGATCTGGGCCGCTGGACGGCGGTGGCGCTGGGGGCGCTGATCTTGCTGTTCGGCGCCTTCGTGCACGAAAGCGCCACCCGCTCGCGCCGTCGCCTGACGTTGCTGGACGCGCTGGAGGAAAGCCACGCGGCCCGCCGCCACCTGGTGGGCGAACTGGCCGATGCGCGTGCCGAGCTGCGCGCCATCCGCGGCGGGCTCGCCGCCGGAGTGGTCGGCCCGGTCCTGGCGTCGGCGGTGGGCGACACGCAAGCGGAGTCGACGGCCAAGCGGCGCGCCGTGCCGCTCGACCTCACTGCCATGATGCGCGAACCCGATGACCTGAGCGGCGGCGAGGTGACGGTGGCGGTGCGCAAGGCGGTGACCGACAACCGCGTGGAGGTGGCCACCTGGCCGATCATGCTGCTGCCCCAGCGCACGCCGGCCCATGTGGAGTGTTTTCCGCGAATCCCCGTGCGCGACGGCGAATTCCTCCACCCCCACCGCCACGCCGACCGGGTGAACGACACCGGCCACGCCGCGGAGATCGACCATCGCGTGCTGCTGCGCGCCGTCAACCTGGCGCGCCTGCCGGGGCGGGACTGGCGCTCGCCCGCCTGCTTCGTCGCCTTGTCGCCGCACAACCTGCGCAACGCCGCGTTCCTCGACGACATGGCCGCCTTCCTCGACGAAAACCGCGAGGCCGCCAAGCGCATCGTGCTGGAGGTGGATCTCGACGACCTGCCGGTGATCGCCGGATCGCGCAAGCCGGCGGTGGAGCGCATCGTCGGCTACGGCGTGCGCTTTGCCATCTGCGGCGTCGGCAAGGTGACCAATGTCGACCCCGACCTGCTGCTGCGCGCCCAGATCCGCTTCGTCATGGTGGAGGCACAAGCCCTGCTGGCCCAGGCGCGCAACGCCTTCAGCGGCTTCCGCATGGCCGAGGTGAAGGGCCGGCTGGACCGGGCCGCCGCCGACCTGATCGTCACCGACGTGACCGACCAGGAAACCCTGCTGGAGGTGCTGGACGCGGGCGCCGACTTCGCGGTCGGGCCGGTGTTCGGCCCGCCGTCGCTGGCGTAGGGCGATGGTCCGGCCGGTCTACTTGGCGGGAAGCGGCGGCTTGACGATGCGATAGGGTGCACCTTCGGGCACGATCACGTCGTCGGGGTCCTCCGCGGCCATGCGTTCGATGTCCTCGTCGGTCAACGCGTCGAGGCGCGCCCAATCGGTCTGCCCCTGCATTTCCGCCAGAGAGCCATCGGGTTGTTCGACGTAAACCTTGCCGTCAATCAGCTTGGCCCGCGTGATGCGCTCGCCGTGCTCGTTCATAGTCCTGCCGCTCCGACCTGCGTGCCGCACGCGCCGTGATGATCCGGCGCGCTTGGCCACGCCACGTATATATTACCGTGATATGGCATCCGCTGGCGAATCCTGTAGCAATAATCCGGTGCTCGGAGCCGCGCGGACTTGGGGACTAGACGACGAATCCATCGAATATCTCGATTGCATCCCATAAATCGGTGCCTCTACCCCCAAGTACGAGCCACCGCTTGTTCTCGTCCCATTCGAACTCCACGAGACGGCTCCCGTCGACCGTTCGCCGCAACCCGGCATTCGATTGCGTGCATATCCGACGGGATGCGGTGGACGGTCAACCGCGGAGACAGGACCAAGCAGGCAAGACCGCTACTCCCCGCCCCACTCCGAGCAGACATCCTCCAGGTTGGGCCGCTGGCGCTCCTTCGGCGCCTCGCTCGCCGTGCCGAGGTAGATGAAGCCGACGATCTTGTCGGTCTCCGGGTCGTGGCCCAGGGCCTCCACCAGCTCCGGCCGGAAGGCCGGCCACTCCGTCAGCCACTGGGCGCCGAAGCCCATGCCGCCGGCGGTGATGACGATGCCGTAGCACACCGCACCGGCCGACAGGAGCTGCTCCAACTGCGGGATCTTGCGGCTTTCCACCGGCTTCAGCGTTACCGCCAGCAGCAGCGGTGCCCGCTGCAGGCGGTTGCGCTCGAACTCAAGCTGCTTGTCGTTGGTGTCGGGATTGTCGGCCTTGTAGAGCCGCTCCACCAGCTCGCCGAGCTTGGCCTGGCCGGGCTTACCGATTACCTGGATGCGCCAGGGGGCGAGCCGCCCATGGTCGGGCACGCGGGTGGCCGCACGCAGGATGGTTTCGAGCTGTTGGGCATCGGGGGCGGGGTCCGTCAGCGTCTCGGCCTTGGGCGACCGGCGCGTGAGCATGAAATCGACGACGTCCATGGAAAGGTCCAGTTCGGGCAGCGGGGGTGTCCGGTGCGACCGTGAGGTCATGGACGGCAGATAGGCGCGCGAGCGGGCGCTTTCCACCCTGCTAGCTTGGTTCCCGGGATTCCGCCGCCAGGATCGCCGCCAGCCCTTCGCGATAGCTGGGATAGCGCAGGCGCACGCCCAGCTCTGTCTTGATGCGCCGGTTGGCGACGGTCTTGCGGTCGACCCAGAAGCCGCGCGCGGCCGGCGACAAGGTGGCCGGATCGAATGGCTCCAGCGGCGGCGGTGCCATGCCGAGCAGCTCGCAGGCATATGCCACCACCTCGTGGCTCTCCGCCGCCACGTCGTCGGCCAGATCGTAGACGGCACCTGCCCGCGGCTGGGCCATGGAGGCGAGGATCGCCGCCGCCCCATCCTCGGCATGGATGCGGTTGAACGCATGCCCGCCGGACTTTTGCAGGCGCCGCGCGGTGCCGGCGCGCACCTGGTCGACGGCACTGCGGCCGCGCCCGTAAATGCCGGCGAGCCGGAAGACGTGGCCGGCACCGCCGATCCGCTCCGCCAGGGCGAGCCAGTCGGCTTCGGCCGCCAGGCGGCGCTGCCCCCTGGGGCTGCTGGGATGGGTGGCGCTGTCCTCGTCCACCTCCGCCCCGCCATGGTCGCCATAGACGGCGGTGGAGGAGAGGTAGCCGATCCAGGTGCCGGGGGAGAGATCGGCGGCGAGGCGAGCGCCCAGCCGCCGCAGCACCGGGTCGCCGGGGCTGGCGTCATCGGGCGGAACGGAGGAAACCAGGTGCGTCACGCCGTCCAGCGCACCGTCCGGCAGGTCGGGGTGGTCCGGGCCGAAGGGGACGGCCGCGATCCCCAGCGCGGCCAACGCCCGGCACCCGTCGGGCGTGCGGGCGGTTCCGGCAAAGCTGCCGCCGCGTGCCTGCACCTGGTGCGCCAGCACCTTGGCCAGGAACCCCACTCCGAAACAGAAAACGCGCATTGCGCCACCCACTGCCTTGACCCGGTCACAGCGAAGCATAACCGTGGGCACCGCCATGCCGCTAACCTGCCATCGCACCCGTGCCACCCGCCTGCACTTGCAGTCCCTGCACTTGCAGTCCCTGCACTGGCGGCCCCTGGGCCTGGCGGTGCTGCTGGCCTTAGGCGTGGGCTTGGCGGAGGCGGGCCCGGCCAAGGCGCAGGACCCCGCACAGCACTATCGCGACTGTCTTGCCCAGGCGTCCACGGACCCGGCGGCGGCTCTGGCCGATGCCAGGACCTGGGAGCAGGCGGGCGGCGGCAACCCGGCCCGCCACTGTGCGGCGGCCGCCACCGCAGCCTTGGGCCGCCCGGCGGAAGCCGCCGGCATGCTGGAGGATCTCGGCCGCGACTTGCTGACCCAGGAGCCGGTGCTGGGCGCCCAGGTGATGCTGGAGGCCGGGGCAACCTGGCTCGATGCCGATGCCCCCGGCCAGGCCGTGCGCGTCTATTCCGGGCTGCTTGAGCTGTTGCCCGACCTGCCCGATGCCCTGATGGGCCGCGCCTACGCTAACGGCCGGGCAGGAGACGACCGGGCAGCCCTGGCGGACCTGGAGCGGGTGGAGGAGGTGGCCCCCGGCCTGTTTGCCGAGGCCGGGCCATTGCAGGCCGTGCTGCTGCGCCGGTTGGGCCGCCTGGACGACGCTTTGGTCCTGCTCGACGACCTCCTGGCCCGCCGGCCCGACGACGCAGCACTGCTGCTGGAACGCGGCATTGCCCGCCTGCGCTCCGGCGACGAAGACGGTGCGCGGGCCGATTGGCAGCGCCTGCTGGAGGTCGCCCCCGAGGTGCCAGAGGCCGCCGCTGCGGCGGCCAACATCGCCCGGCTCGACGCGGCCGGCGGCTGATCCCCGCTGAAGCCTTTTCGCCTGTGGCGCCATCGGTCCCAGCCCTCTCCTCCACCCGGCTACCCAATAGTTTACAATGGCTTGGATGGCCGGGTGGAGGAGAGGGCTGGCGCAGTCAAAACATCAAATGCGCTACAGATCGGCCAGGTCGCTGCGCGGCTGGCGGGCCTGGCGCGGCGACCAGCCTTCCAGGAAGCGCGACAGCTCCGGGTCCTCGGCATCCTCGATGGTGACCACCAGGCGAACGTAGAAATCGCCGCGGGTGTTGGTCTTGCGGTCCACCGTGCCCTTGCCCTTCAGGCGCAGCACGCGCCCGGAGTTGGAGCCGTGGGGCACCTTGAGGGTCACCCGTCCGTGCGGCGTCGGCACCTCGATCGACGCCCCCAGCACCGCCTCGCGCAGGGTCACCGGCACGTCCAGATGGATGTCGGCACCCTTGCGCACATAGTGGGCATGGGGCGAGACGGAGATGCGCACCAGCGCGTCGCCCGGCTGGCCGCCGCCGAAGCCGCCGGTGCCGCGGCCGCGCAGGCGCAGCACGTCGCCGTCCTCGGTCCCTTCCGGGATGGTGACCTGCACCGAGCCGCCCTGCTGCAGGTGCACGGCATGCTTGCCGCCGCGCACCGCCTCCAGAAACTCGATCTGGAGGTCGTAGGAGACGTCTGCCCCCTTGGTGTGGATGTCGTGGCGGGCGAAGAACTCCTCGAAGATGCTGGGGTTGGGCCGGGTCTTCCAGCGGCTGTTGCGCGAAGCGCGCGCCGCCCGCTCGAACGGCGACACGGTCTCGTGGCCTTCGGCATCGATCTCGTTGCGGTCGAAGCGGGCACGCTTCTCGGCATTGCCCAGAAGGTCGTAGGCGCTCTGGATTTCCTTGAAACGCTGCTCGGCCGCCTTGTCGTCGGGGTGGCGGTCGGGATGGTACTGCTTCACCAGGCGCCGATAGGCAGCCTTGATGGCATCCGCATTGGCGCTGCGGGGAATGCCGAGCACTTTGTAGGGATCGCGCATGGGGCCGGCGGAACCTGTAGCGGGAGCGTTGGCCCAATCTAGCGCCGGCGTCCGCCGGTGTCATTTGGCGGTGTCATCTGGCCAGGGAGACCCGGCCACAACACCACGCCATGCCGGACCTGCAATGGGCCCGGCAGGGCGGCGGTCTGAGCGAACCGGACGGGGCTGCGGGGGCGGCCGCCCCGTCCATGGTTCCGCCAGTGATCGCGTCAGTAGTACTGCACGATCTCCCAGGCGCCGGTGTACTGGTTGCGGCAGGCCATGCCGCTGGACTGCTGCGGATAGCCCTGGGTGTACAGCGTCTGGGTGAAGTTCTGGCATTCCCGGCCGTTGTAGATGAAGGTCTGGCCGTTGGGCTGTACGTCGCCGGAATACTGCTGGGACTGCCAGGTGGCCGGCTGGCCGGTGTTGAACGCCTGGTTGCCGGCGGCGTTGGCGGCGTTCACGTCGTTCTGATCGAACGTCGAGCCGAGCTGGTTGCCGACAAAGGCGCCCAGCAGGGTGCCGATGGCCGTGGCGGCAAGCTGGCCGCTGCCGCTGCCGATCTGCGAGCCGAGCAGGCCGCCCGCCGCAGCGCCGCCGACCGTACCGACGGTCTGGCCGGTACCCCAGCCGCCGGGGTTAAAGGTATTGCCCTGCGTTTGACAGCCGGCCACAGCCATCCCACCGACCGCCAAGGCCGTTACCATCGCCAAGACACGCATCGCATCCTCCTTACCGCGCCTTCGGGCGGACGCCGGCACCAGGGCCGACGGCACGCCCGCCGACCCACGGGCAACCCTGCCTTCGTTCGGTCGGTGTTTTCCTATGCTGGCACCCAATCTAGTCTGCCAACAACGTCACAACTATGGCCAAACCCCGTCATGTCCGAGGTTGTTCCCCCCGAAGACGACGCCGTCGCCCGTGCCGACGAGATCCCGTCCCTCAGCGATCCGGTGCGTCTGTTCGAACGTTGGATGGTCGAAGCCGTGGCGGAGGAGGTAAACGACCCCAATGCCATGGCCCTGGCGACGGCGACGCCCGACGGTCGTCCGTCCGTGCGCATGGTGCTGCTGAAGGGGGTCGATGCCCGCGGCTTCGTTTTTTACACCAACTTCGAGAGCCGCAAGGGCGTGGAGGTTCTCGCCAACCCGCGGGTGGCGCTGCTGTTCCATTGGAAGAGCCTGCGCCGCCAGGTGCGGGTGGAGGGGCCGGTCGAACAGGTGAGCGATGCCGAGGCGGATGCCTATTTTGCCAGCCGGCCGCGCGGCTCACGCATCGGTGCCTGGGCGTCGCGCCAGTCACGACCGCTGGGGGGGCGCGGCGAGTTGATCGCCGAAGTCGCCCGCTATGCCGCCAAGTTCGCCGTCAGCGGCGTGCCGCGGCCGCCCCACTGGTCGGGGTTCCGGGTGGTGCCGGACGCCATCGAGTTCTGGCGCGACCGGCCGTTCCGTCTGCACGAGCGGCTGGTGTTCCGCCGCGCCGACCCGGCGGCGGCGTGGACCACCGAGCGCCTGTACCCCTGAGCCGACGGGGCAGCGGCAGCGACCATGGCGGAGCAAGAGAAACTGACGGGAGAAGCGGCGGCGCGGCTGCGCAGCCGGGCGACCTGGGCCAGCATCTCCGTGGCCGCCAGTCTCGGCGTGGTCAAGCTGGCGGCCTGGCTGCTCACCGGATCGGTGGCGGTGCTGTCCTCGGTGGTCGACAGCGTCGCCGACCTGACCGCCTCGATCGTCACCCGCTTCACCGTGCAGCAGGCCCACCGGCCGGCCGACACCTCCCACCGCTTCGGCCATGGCAAGGTGGAGCCCCTGGGGGCGCTGATCCAGGCCGCGGCCATCCTCGGCTCGGCCCTCTTCGTGCTGGCCCAGGCGATGTTCCGGCTGGTGGAGCCCGCACCGGTGGCGGTGCCGCTGGTGGGGCTGGTGGTGATGGTGGTGTCCATCGCCGTGTCCATCGGCCTGGTCATCTACCAGCGCAGCGTGGTGCGGCGCACCGGCTCCATCGGCATCGATGCAGACATGCGCCACTACGCCAGCGACCTCTTCCTCAACCTCGGCGTCATCGTCTCGCTCTACGCGGTGGAGATGACCGGTGCGGTGTGGATCGACGCGCTCACCGGGGCCTTGATCGCGCTTGCGCTGATCTGGGGAGCCACCGGCATCGGCCGGCGGGCGCTCGACATCCTGATGGACCGCGAGCTGCCGCCGGAGGACCGGGCGCGCATCGAAGCCATCGTCAAGGCCAACCCGGACACCCGCGGCCTGCACGACCTGCGCACCCGCACCTCCGGCGTCGACCGCTTCATCGAGTTTCACCTGGAGCTGGACGGCCAGCTTACCCTGCGCGCCGCCCACCGCGTCACCGACGAGGTGGAACGCGCCCTCTGCCAGGCGTTTCCCGATGCGCAGGTGTTGGTGCACCAGGAGCCCGCCGGGCTCGTCGACGACCGCCTGGACGAGCGCATCCTGCAAGCCGAAAGGCACGCCGTACCCGACGGGGAGGGGACCCAATGACACTGCTGTTCGTGTCCGCCGTCGACGATGCGGAGGACTGGGCGCGCGAACTGGCCGCCCACCGGCCGGACATTCGCTTCCGCGTCTGGCCCGATGTCGGCGACCCGGCCGCCGTGCGCTACGCCCTGGCGTGGCGCCCGCCGGTCGAGGCACTCGCCGGCCTGCCCAACCTCCAAGCGATCTTTTCGCTGGGGGCCGGCATCGACGGGCTCGCCGACGTGCCCGAAGCCCTGCCGCCCGGCGTGCCGGTGGTGCGCATGGTGGAGGAGGGCCTCTCGTCGGGCATGGCCGAATACGTGGCTTGGCAGGTGCTGGATTGGCACCGCGGCGGCCCGCTCTACCGCGCCCAGCAGCAGGCCGGCGAATGGCGGCGGCGGCGCAGCAAGCTGGCGTCGGAGCGGCGGGTCGGCATCCTCGGGCTCGGCGTGCTGGGCCAGTCGGCCGCGCGCATGCTGCGGGGACTGGGATTCCCGGTTGCCGGCTGGAGCCGCACGCCGAAGGCCGTCGACGGGGTCGACTGCCGCCACGGGTCCGAAGGTCTGCGCGCGATGGTGCCGGCAAGCGACATCCTGGTGAACCTGCTGCCGCTGACGCCGCAGACCGAAGGGCTGATCGATGCCGGCCTGCTGGCAGCCCTGCCGCAGGGGGCCGTGCTGATCAACGCCGCGCGTGGCCGCCACGTGGTCGAGGCCGATCTTCTGGCGGCACTCGACCGTGGCCACCTGGCCGGGGCATCGCTGGACGTGTTCGCCAGCGAGCCGCTGGCGGCCGACCATCCCTTCTGGCGCCATCCCAAGATCACGCTGACGCCGCATGTGGCGGCCCTCACCCTGCCGCGCACGGCAGCACCCGCGGTGGTCGCCCAGATCGCCCGCATCGAACGCGGCGAGGCACCGCTGCACGTGGTCGACGCCAGCCGCGGCTACTGAGCAGGTACCGCCAGCATGGCGAGCTGGGCGGCCGGCAGGGCCGCGACCACCCGGTCCGCCGCTTCCACCACCACGCACATGTGCCGCGGGCTGGCGTGGATGACGTGGCCGGCGTCCACCATCAGCCCGCACGAACGGTCGAGGATCGCCAGGTCGCCGCGCGCCAGGTCGGTCTGCGGCGTGGCACAGCAGGCGGCCAGTCCCGCCAGGGTGCGTGGGGCGGCAATGCCGGCTGCCGCCAGCGCGACTTGCACCAGCCCCGGCGCGTCGAGGCCGAGGCTGCTGCGCCCGCCCCACAGATAGGGGGCACCGGCGAACATCAGGGCGGCGCCCACTGCATCGTCCGGGTGGCCGTCCAAGGGCGCCAGCGCCGGCGCGGGCAGCCAGCCGCCCGGCGGGTCCTCCAGCCTGGCCCAACCGCCGGTGGGCGACAGCGGGTCGTCGGCGTCGCCGTCCATCCAGGTGATGATGCGCACCAGCCCACCGAAGCTGATGGCGCGGATGGGCGGCCGCTTCAGGTCGGGCGTGGGGTAGATGAAACTGCGCAAGGCCCGCACCCGATGGGTCGGCGGGTCCACGGCCAAGAGGCTGGCAGCGTGCACGAATCCGGTATGGCCGTCATGGACGCAGCGGCCGGCCAGCCAGGCGCCCACCTGGCGGTCCACCTGGAACATCTCGCCGTGCAGTAGTTCGGTGTCCATCTCCGCCTCGTCGGACGGGTCCACCCGCACCGGCACGATGCCGCGGATGGCGCGCAGGCAGCCGGGAGGATCTTCGCTCACGGGCCGCCGGCTCCCATCGCCTCGCCGGCCGAGCGCGTCACCAGGTCGGCGAACTCGCTCAGATGCACCGAACCGCGCACGGTGCGCTGCACCAGCACGTTGCGCCGGTCGGACGGATCGATCTTGCGCTTCAGAAAGCCCTCCTGGCTCAGCCGGTCGAGCGCCCGCGTGATCGCCGGTTTTGACACCGCCAGATGGGCGGCGAGCCCGCGCACGGTGTGGGGCGGCGGCGTGAGGTAGACGGTCAGCAGCAAGGCGAGCTGCCGGGCCGACAGATCGGGGCCGTCGCGGCGCACCGAGGCCACCAGGGCACGGCGCCACAAGTCCAGCGCTGCAGTTCCGCTGAGCCCCGGCGGCACGCCCGCAGCACCGCCGCTGGAGCCGGGGGACGGGGGTTTCGCCACGGCCAAACCATTTCAGTTGCGAAACGAATATGCCGGGCGGAGGCGGGGCTGGCAAGGCGGGCAGAGATCTCGCCGCCGCAGCCACGGCGCCTCTGGCAACCTGCGCCAAACGGGCTATTGTGCGGCGGCATGAGGGTGCTTCTCCATTTATGGCCATCTGCCGCCTGCCGCATGATCCGGCTGGCGCTGGCGGAAAAGCGGCTGGAGTTCGAGGCGCGGATCGAGAAGGTCTGGGAACGCCGGCCGGAGTTCTTGTCGCTCAATCCCGGCGGCGAGGTGCCGCTGCTGATCGAGCCGGACGGCACCACGCTGAACCATCCCTGGGTGATTTCCGAATACCTGGAGGAAGCCTATCCCGAGACGCCGCTGATCGGCGAAAACCGGCTCGACCGGGTGGAAACGCGCCGTTTGGTGGTGTGGTTTCAGGAGAAGTTCGGCCAGGAGGTAACGGAGAACCTGGCCGGCGAGAAGATCATGAAGCGCTTCCTCGGCCACGGGCAGCCGTCGTCGGATGCCATCCGCGCCGGGCTCACCAACATCGACTATCATCTCGACTACATCGACTTCCTGGCCGAGCGCCGCAAATGGCTGGCCGGCGACGAACTGACCCTGGCCGACCTGACGGCGGCGGCCCACCTGTCGGTGTGCGACTACCTGGGCGACGTGCCGTGGGACCGCCATGCCGAAGCGCGCGCCTGGTACGCCCGCATCAAGTCGCGGCCCAGCTTCCGGCCGCTGCTGGAGGATTTCATCCCCGGCCTGGCACCGCCCAATCACTACCGCGACCTGGATTTCTAAAGTTCGTCGTCCCCGCGGCCGGTCCGCCGCTTGGCCAGCGGCCGCATCACCCGGCCGAGCCCCATGGTGAAGGCCAGGCGCGGGCGCATCATCGTCTCCACCATCGGCCCGTTGAGCCGTCCCGTCGCCACGACGACGCGGCGGCCCAGCGCTGCCAGCGCCTCGCGCGCCACCTGGTCGGCATTGGCGGCACCGGGCAGATTGCCGGGCGCGAAGCCGGCGCGCTCGCCGAACGCGGTGCGGGTGGGACCGGGGCACAGCACCTCCACGTCGATCGGCCGGCCGCGCAGCTCGGCTGCCAGGGCCTCGCCGTAGAACAGCGAGAACGCCTTGCTGGCGGCGTAGGCGGCGAAATAGGGCAGCGGCGCCAGCGCTGTGGAGCTGGAAACCAGGATCAGCCCGGCGCGCTGGCCGGTGTCTTCCGCGCGGTCCAGCAGGCCGGGCAGCAGCGCGCGGGTAAGGTCGGCCATGGCGACGACGTTGAGGTCGATGGTGGCGGCCTGGGTCTGGCGCGGCTGGTCGACCACCGCGCCGATGGCACCGGCCCCGGCATTGTTGATGAAGAGGTCGATTTCCAGCGCGGTTGCCCGGTCGATCACCTGCTGGCGCGCCTCGGCATCGGTCAAGTCGGCGGCGAGGGTCTCCACGGTGCGCCCGCCCACTGCCAGCCCGGCGGCGATTTCCGCCAACGCGGCAGCGTCGCGGGCCGTCAGCAGCAGGCCGGTGGAGGCGGGCAGCGCACGCGCGAAGGCGGCACCGAGGCCGCTGCTGGCGCCGGTGATCAGTGCCATCTCGTGGTGGGGACGCCGGCTCACCGCGCGTCCAACTCCCGACCATCCGACCATGCGTCTTGCTCCCGCCGCCCGTCCTTGTATCAAGGGCAAGACTGCACCCGGCAGGGCAGGGGTCAAGGCCGGCGGAAGCGCACCGGCATGGGACTGGCGGGCGGAGTCGTGTGGCGCGTCTCGCACGCCGCGGTCCCATCGGGCAGGCGCTGGCAGTTGAGGATGCGCCGGTCGATGGCCGTGCCGTTGTTGCAGGGCACGTTGCCCTGGTCGACCACCACGAGCTGGCCGTTCTGGCCGAACTGGGCACGCACGGCGCCTTCGCAGGTCAGCCCGCCTTCGTCGAAAGCCAGGCGCTGGGTGCCGTAGCCGTTCTCATCGAAGCACATCTGCCAGTTCTCGGTGTTGAACACCTCGCCGGTGTCGGTGCGGGTGATGGAGTAGTTGGTGGCCAGGTCCCAGCACCCGTCGAGCAGCGAGACGTCCTGCTCCTGCCATTCCTCCTCGGGGATCTGTTCGTCCTCGGCGTTGGGATCGGGCAGGGCCTGCTCCTGCGGCGGCACCTCGGCGACCTGTTCGGGCATGGGCGGTTCGGGCGGCTGGACGGCGTCCTCGTCGGGAACCTGCGGCGGCTCGGGCACCTCGGCCTGCTCTTCGGGCATCGGCGGTTCGGGCACCTGGTCCGCCGCGTCCTCTTCGATCAGGTCTTCGTCGGGCACCACGGCGTCGGGCACCACGGCGTCGGGCACGTCGACGGTGCGGTTGTCGATGTCGATGCCGTCGACGATGCGCGGCGCTTCGGCCAGCGTGATCGGCTCGTCCGGGGTCTCGGCAAGGGGCTCCGCGAGCTGCAGCGGCGGCCGCTCGGGCTGTTCGCATTCCGGCGCGTCCATGAGCGCCAGGGTGAGCGTGTCCAGGCGCTGCTGCAGATCGCGCGCCCGCGTCCGTTCGGCCACGAGGGTGGCGTCGGGCGTGGCGGCGGTGGCCGGCTCCGCACAGAACCACAGCATCGGCCGGTCGCCACCGGGCCAGGAGATGCCGCAGGCGGTGAGCGCCAGGAAGGCCAGCGCACCGACGGTGCCGATCAACGCCAGCCACGCCAGCGTGCCGATGATCGGCGCGCGGCCGGGCGGCCGCGGCATCTGCACCCGCCCGGTCATCGCTGCCCCCCTTGCCGCCAACGTCGGGCAGGCGCGCTACGGATGATGCGGCTTCGCGTCGTCATGCGGGGCCCCTCCGGCTCACGGCACCTGGAACGTCAGCACCCGCCGCGGCTGGCCGGGGGCGATGATGCCGTTATAGATCTGCTCGTTGTTGCCGACGCGGATGCGCACCCGGTAGGCCGTGGGGTCGCGTCCGCCATGGTTGGCGAAGTGGTTGATCTCCACCCGATACATGCCGGGCGGTGCCCCGCCCGGCCAGGTCACGTTCTCCACCGGCGAGGGGTTGTTACCCCAGCCGGCATTGGCGTCGATGTCCAGCGAGCCGCCGCAACCATACATGCCGCCGTACCAGATCTGCTGGCCGGTGGGGCAGAACACGTGGACGTCGAGGTCATTGGTGTTGTCCCACAGCAGGGTCACCTGAACCTCGCCCTGCTGGCCGCCGTCGCGGGCAACGCGCTGGTCGAACTCGTCGGGCACGCGGGGCTGCGGCTGGGGCTGCGGCTGGGGCTGCGGCGGCAGCTCGGCCACCTGCGGCGGCGGGTCGGGCAGCGGCGGCGGGGTCGGGCGATGGCCCGGTACGGGGGCCGTCGGCGGTGGCGGTTCCGGCGGCGCTTCGGCGACCTCGATGGGCTCGGGCACTGGGTCCGGCGGCGGCTCGGGCGGCGGCGGCAGTTCGGCCACCTGGACCGGCGGTTCGGGGCACGGTTCCTGGTCCAGCAGGGCGAGGCGCAAGCGGTTGAGGTCGGTCTCCAGCAAGCGGGTGCGTGCGGTTTCCTCGGTCAGCAGGCGGGTGGCACTGTCGTCGGGCGGATCGGCGGCGGCCGGGCAGAAGCTGAGGAAGCCGCCGAGGACACCGAGGCCGCAGGCCGACAGCCCGGCCCAGCCGACGCCGCCCAGGGCAGCCAGCAGCACCAACCACAGGCCGAGGCCGATCCAGCCTCCGCCGTGCCGTCTGGGGGCGCCCTCTCGTGACACGCCTGGATCTCCCGCGTTGTGGCCGGCGTGCAGGCCAAGCCCCGCCCACCGACCGGCAATTGCCTAAGGCTGGCGCCGAAGCACGGCATGGGAAAGGCAGACCCGGTGGATTTGTGGCGAATCCAAGGACACGCCCCCGCGACGCGGGGGCCTCACAAATCCGTATGTCCGCTTGGCGGTCGGGCACCTCCGCATAGGTTTTTCACAGGGGCAAGACCGCCCGGCCCACGCCGGCCCAGGGCGGCGCAATGGCAGGAGGACCCGAGACATGTCGCACACCCTGTTCGGCTTGCGTCGCCGCGCCCTCTTGGGGGCGGCCGGTGCCGTCGCCCTCGGCGGGCTGGCACCGGTGCTCGGCGGTGGCCGCCCAGCCCATGCGCTGGTCGATTTCAGCGGGCCGCAGGCGCCCGGGTTCTTCCGCTTCCGGGTCGGCAATTTCGAGGTGCTGTCGGTGAGCGACGGCTCGCTGACCCTGGCGCCGGCCACCGACATGGTGCCCAACGCGCAGCCGCGCCAGCTTGAGGCGCTGCTGGCCGCCAACGGCCGGCCGACCGACCACCTCTACGCCCAGACCAACGTGCTCCTGGTCAACACCGGCGATCACCTGGTGCTGGTGGACGTGGGCAGCGGCGCCAGCTTCCAGGCCACCGCGGGCCGCCTGGTGGAGAACCTGGCGGCTGCCGGCATCGATCCCGCCGCCATCGACACGGTGGTGCTCACCCACGCCCACCCCGACCATTGCTGGGGCATCATCGACGACGCCACGGGGGAGCCGCGCTTCCCCAATGCCAACTACTTCGTGCGCGAGACGGAATGGATGTTCTGGACCGCCGACGAATCCTTGGCGGCGGCCCCCGAGGGCATGCGCGGCATGTTTCAGATGACGGCCGGCAACCTGATGCCGGTGCAAAACCGTACCGAATTGCTCGGCCCCGATGCCGAGGTGGTGCCGGGCATCCGCCTGGTGGAAACGCCGGGCCACACCCCGGGCCATGTGTCCGTGCTCGTGTCGTCGGGCGACGCGCAGCTCTTCTGCACCGGCGACTGCATCACCAGCGACATCATCACCTTCGCCCATCCGGAATGGTATTTCGGCTACGACATGGACCGCGACCAGGCGGTGACGACGCGGCGGCGCGTGCTCGACCAGGTGGAGACCGACGGCATCCCCGTGATCGGCTACCACTTCACCTGGCCGGGGGTCGGCTATGCGGTGCGCGACCGCGGCGCCTACCGCTGGGTTCCCGCCCAATGGGTGTGGGAACAGTAAGGCCCCACTCCGCGCTGCCGTGCCGCGGCGGGATCGCGGTTTGGCGGACGGTCGAAAAGTTCCCGGGACGCCGCGCGGCATTTTGTCTCACTAATTCACAGTGAACAAATTAAACGGGACTTAAACATTTGTGCCCAAACTCGGTGATGCGCGCCGGTTCGGCCCCACCGCCGATTGGGGGCAGGCGCAATCATCTGCGGTTTTTCCGACGGGCCCTGGCGCCGCGGGCGCCGCCGAACGCTGGGCAGCTTGGGTACCACCTCGGATTCGATGACCGACGACACGATCTGCGCCGATGTGGGGGAGACCCAGGACACCCGGAAACGGGGCGAAGACAAGCAGTCTTTCGTTGCGATCGCCCATTTGACCCGGCAGATCCTGTTGCTCGCCGTGGTCGCCCTGTTCCCGCTGGTGCTGTTCTACGGGTTCGAGATCTATTCCAACTACCGCCGCACCCTTGACGCCGCCGTCGACCAGGCCGACGCGCTGGCGCTGAATGTCGCCAACCAGCAGATGCACATCGTGGCCGAAACCAAGGCCGTGCTGACCCTGCTGGCCGTCAATCCGGATATCGAGGCCGAGCGGGCGGAGACCTGCGCGCAGCACCTGGAAAGCGCGCGGACCTCGTCCCCCTGGTACACCGCCTTCCTGCTGATCGGCCCGGACGGGCGCACCCTCTGTACGAATCTCGGTGCCGGCGACCCCATCGACGTGTCGGACCGCCTGTACTTCCAGCGCGCCCTCACCGACCACGATTTCGCCGTCGGCGAATACATCGTCAGCCGCGTTAGCGGCGAACCCAGCCTTGCCATGGCGCTGCCGGTGTTCGACGACGACGGCAACTTGCGCCATGTGGTTGCGGCGGCGGTTTCCACCGAATGGATCGCCGATAGCATGATGCGCTCCGGCCTGCCGGAAGGGGCGACCTTCGCGGTGGTCGACAATGCCGACAGGCGCCTGCTTGAGCTTCCCCACCCGGCCGCGGCGGCCGCCTTGTCGGAGGCCGTGAGCGACTTCGCCCAGCATCCCGGCCGGGCGAACTGGTTCCGCACCGATCCCGACGGGTCGACCCGCTACATGGTGGCCATGCCGGTGTCGGTGCGTGACGAATCCTTCCGTATCGTCATCGGCATTCCCTACGCCGACATGATGGGGAACTTCTGGACCAACGCCACCGTCCGCGCCCTCTTGCTGGTGGTGGTGCTGGCGTCGGTGGGTGCGGCCCTTTCCCGCTGGATCGCCGTCCAGGTGATCCGGCCGGTGCGCGCCTTGTCCGACCGGGTGCGGGCGCTGCGCCTCGGCACCACCGCGCGGGCGCAGCTCGGGGGCTATCCCGAAGGCGAGATCGGCTCGTTGGCCCGCCATTTCGACGAGATGTCGGAACTGGTGGAACAGCGCACCACCCAACTCCGGCGCGCCAATTCCGAACTGTCCGCCGCGGCGGCATCGGCGGAAGCGGCCCGCGTGGCGGCCCACGCGGCCAACCACGCCAAGAGCGACTTCCTTGCCACCATGAGCCACGAGATCCGCACACCGCTTAATGCCATTACCGGCTTTTCGGAGATGCTGAAGAGCCCGGACCTCAGCTTCGACGTGCCCACCACGCGCGAATACGCCGGCTACATCATGGAGGCGGGGGCGCATCTGGGCGATCTGCTGGGCGACCTCATCGACCTGGCGCGCATCGACACCGGCCGGCTGACCGTGGAGTACGCCGAGATCGACGTGCCCTCGACCCTGCGCGGGGTCTCCCGCATGGTTGCCGAGCGGGCGCGCCGCCAGGGCATCAAACTGGCCTTCGATCTGCCGGAGAAGATGCCGTGCCTCAGCGCCGACCTGCGCATGACCCGCCAGATGGTGCTCAACCTGTTGACCAACGCGGTGAAGTACACCGCAGCCGGCGGCACGGTGACCGTCACCACCGGGGTCGGGGCCAACAACGCCATCTTCATCACCGTGTCGGACACCGGGGTCGGCATCGCGGCGGAAGACATCCCGCGGGCGTTCGAGCCCTATCGCCGGCTGGTCGACCCCCGCGCCGCCGGAACGCCGGAAGGCACCGGCCTCGGCCTGGCCCTGGTGAAGCGGATGATCGAACAGCACGGCGGCTGCATCGAACTCGACAGCGTGCTCGGCGTCGGCACCAACGCCAGCTTGATCTTCCCGCCGGCGGGCACCGTCGCCACCGCCCCGTCCTTGACCGCCGGCCGGCCCCACCCGGTGGCGTAGCGACTGATCAGGAGTGTCTCGGTCAACGCTGTCCAGCACGCGGCGCGCCGCTTCGTCGGCAGTGCCCATGGCGCGATGGATCGCGCGTCGCGTGTTGACAGGCCGCCGGTCCTAAAACACAATTTTGAGAGCTTTTCTCCGTGAGAGGGCCTCTCGGTGCGTGCAGATGTCTGGCATATGCGCGCGTGGTGCGGCGACGTGCGGCGTTGCCGGAAGCGCTCGATGGGCCGGCGGTGGTGGGTCGGCGGAGTCCTCGTCGCTCAGCTTCTCTGCGGCCCCGTGGTGGGCGGCGTCAGCCCGGCAGCAGGGCAGGACATCATGCTGCCCATTCAGAACATCCAGCAGGAAACCAACGTGTGGTGCTGGGCGGCGGTGGCGCAGCAGATCGTCTATTCCCTGCGGGGGCAGCAGGGAACGCCGCCCCAATGCGCCATGGTGGCCATGGCAAACTATGCGCATCCCGGCCTTTGCTGCACGCAGTGGGGACAATTCAATGGGAATCGTCAGTGTTTGGTGACGGGCAGTCTCCAGCAGATTCAGGGGTTGATCGGGCAATTCGGCGGACGCTTCTCCCTTCTCGCGCGGCCGGCCGATCCTCAGGCGCTGTTCCACGAGTTGCGAGACGGCCACGCGATCATCTTGCAGCTTCGGTCGACGCCCTTCTCCGGGCATGTCGTCGTTCTGCGCGGCATGTCCGTGTTCAATGGGGTGCCGGTGCTGCACATCAACGATCCCATGTCCTATTTCACGCAGCCGGTCCCCTTTCAGCAGATCCTGCCCTACTGGGCAGGCGCCATCATCGTGTTCTGAAGACAGGGGCCGGGCGCGCCACCGTGCGGCGGCGGCCCCAAGGCGTTCCTACCCACGCCAGCTTGATCTTCCCGCCGGCGGGCACCGTCGCCACCGCCCCGTCCTTGAGCGCCGGCCGGCCCCACCCGGTGGCGTAACGGTCGGACCATCCCGGCGGGGGGCCTTGCGCCCCGGGCGGCTGGCCTGCCATAGGGGGCCATGACCCGCGACACCCTGCGCTGCAACCGCGACCGCCTGTGGTCGACCCTCATGGACACCGCCCGCTTCGGTGCCACCGGGCGCGGCGGCCTTGCCCGCCTGGCGCTCGGTGTAGCCGACGGACAAGCGCGCGACTGGCTGGTGGCGGAGGCAGCAGCGCTCGGCTGCGCGGTCCAGGTGGACCCCATCGGCAACATCTTCGCCACCCGCGCCGGCAGCGATGCGAACCGCCGCGCGGTGGCCTGCGGCTCCCACCTGGACACCCAGCCCACCGGCGGCCGCTTCGACGGCATCCTCGGCGTGCTGGCGGGGCTGGAAGTGCTGCGCACGCTCGCCGATGCCGGGGTGGCGACGGGGGCCCCCGTCTGCCTGATCGACTGGACCAACGAGGAAGGCTCACGCTTCGCCCCCGGCCTCACCGGCTCGTCGGTGCATCTTGGCCTCCTGGACCTGCACACGGCACTGGCCCTGCACGACGGCGACGGCGCCACCATGGGCGATTGCCTGGCGGGGATCGGCTACGCCGGCATCGCCCCGCTGGGACCGTGGGACTTCGACAGCTATTTCGAGTTGCACATCGAACAGGGGCCGGTGCTGGAAGCCGAAGGGCTCACCATCGGTATCGTCACCGGCGCCCAGGGGATGCGCTGGTACGACATCGCCGTGCACGGTGCGGGCGGCCATGCCGGTACGGTGCCGATGGCGCTGCGCCACGACGCCGTGGTGGCCGCTGCCGACCTGATTGGCCACATCCGCACACTTGCCACCGCGCGCAACCGGCCGGCCGTGGCCACCGTCGGCCGCGTCGAAATCCCTGGTGCCTCGCGCAACACCATCCCGGCGAGCGCCCTGCTGACGCTGGATGTGCGCCACCCGGACTCCGCAACGCTGGATGCCATCGAAACGGGATTGGCCGACGCGGCCCGCCACGTGGAAGCCGCCCATGGGGTGAGGGTGGAGATGGCCCGCGTCTCCAACAGCCCGCCCGTGGCGTTCGATCCGGCCTGCGTGGCCGCCGTGCGCCAGGCGGCAACTCTGTGCGGCCACCGCCATGCCGACATTGTCAGCGGGGCCGGGCACGATGCCTGCGCCGTGGCCCGGTTCGTGCCCACCGGCATGATCTTCGTGCCGTGCAAGGATGGGGTGAGCCACCAGGAGCACGAGGACATGACGCCGGACGATGCCACAGCGGGGGCCGACGTGCTGCTGCATGCCGTGCTGGCGCGCGCCGGTGTGGCCGGCTGAGCCGAACCTTCGCAGGGTCGCAGAAGACGCCGTCAGTGAAGACGCCGTCAGTCGGCGGCGGTGCTGGTTGCCACCCAGTCGTCGGGGTCGGCCAGGAAGTGGCGCACCTGGGCGATGGTGTCGTCGGGGTAGTGGCCGCAGCGCTGGGCTTCGGTCACCACGTCATCCCAGTTGGCCAGGTGGTGTAGCTTCACGCCTTCATTGGCCAGGCTGGTCTTGCTCTCCGCGAAGATGCCGTACTCGAAGATCACGAAGCAGTGGGCGACGCTGAGCTCGGCATCGCGCATCGCCCGGATGAAATCGAGCTTGGAGCCGCCGTCGGTCGCCAGGTCCTCCACCAGCAGCACCCGATGGTGGGGCACCACGTCGCCCTCGATGCGGGCGTTGCGGCCGAAGCCCTTGGGCTTCTTGCGCACATACAGCATGGGCAGCATCAGCCGCTCGGAAATCCAGGCGGCGAACGGAATGCCCGCGGTCTCGCCGCCGGCCACCGCGTCGAACGCCTCGTAGCCCGCTTCCTCGCTCATCAGGTCGACGGCCATGTCCATCAGCACCGCACGCGCCCGCGGGAACGAAATCAGCCGCCGGCAGTCGATGTAGACGGGGCTCTTGCGCCCGGATGTTAAAGTGAAAGGGTCCTCGGGTCGGAAGTTCACGCACCCGGTTTCCAGCAGTATGCTCGCCGCAACCTGAGGAAAAGACATCGACGCGCCTCAGTCCAATTGCCTCGAATGGCATGTGTAGAAGCTAAAACATTAACAGCCCATGTCCATGCCACCATGCCGCATGCCAGACGGCCGATGATGGTAACCCCAAATCGCGCCCCTTGGCGCAAGCTGGTAGACCGCTGGATACGCAGGCCGGGCGGGTAGCGGATCACCGTGAGACGAAGGGATGGCACGACCATGGCGACCAACGAAGACCCGGTGATCATCGAACGCAGCGGTGCTGTCGCCACCGTCATCCTCAACCGGCCGGATCGGCTGAACGCGCTCAACCGGCCCATGTGGCCGTTGCTGAGCCAGGCCTTCGCGGCATTGAGCGCCGACTCGGATGTCCGCGTGATCGTGCTGCGCGGGGCCGGCAAGGCCTTCAGCCCCGGCGCCGACATCTCCGAATTCCAGAGCGAGCGGCCCACCTCGGGCGGGGCGCGCAACTACGGCGTCGTCATGGATGCGGCCTATGAGGCGATCCGCCGGACGCCGCAGCCGGTGGTGGCGCGCATCCAAGGGCCGTGCACCGGGGCGGGGCTGGTGCTGGCGCTGCTCTGCGACCTCAGGATCGGCGATACCAGCGTCCGCATGGGCTCGCCGGTGGCGCGCATCGGGCTGGCCATGCCGGCCCCGGAGTTCAGCGTGCTCGTCGAGGCCATGGGCCGCCACGCCGCCCTCGCCCTGGTGTTGGAAGCCAAGGTGCTGGAGGCGGAGGCGGCGGCCGCCGCCGGGCTGCTCGACCGGGTGGTCGACCCCAAGCATCTCGACGTCGAACTGGACGAAACGCTGAAGCGCATGCTGGCCGGGGCACCGCTGGTGCACCGCGCCCACAAGGCGCTGGCCCGCCGGCTCGCCGACCCGGCCCCGCTCACCGAAGACGAGGTGGCGGCCAGCTACGTGCTGTTCGACAGTGCCGACTACCGCGAAGGCTTCCGCGCCTTTCTGGAAAAGCGCCGGCCCGACTTCCACGGCGCTTGATCTGGCCCTTTCGCCGGTCCTTTGCCGTTAACGCCACCTTATCCGTTGGTATGGCAATCTGGCAGCGGCCACGGTGCCGCCCATCGGCGGCCGGCCGGCCGGCCCGCTGGGAGGGGCCCCATGACCGTGCGCGTCATCTGGTTCACCTGGTTCCTGGCGTCCATGGCCTGGTTCGCCGGCAGCGTGTGGTACATCAGCAACGGCGGCGGGCTGGGCATCGAACGGTTGGTGCCGACCGAGCCGAGCCTGCTCAGCCCCCAGCTCGCCCGGCCCGATTGCAGCCCGATGATCGATCCGCTCAGCCGCGGCGCCTGCGAAGGGGCCACCGCCATGGCGCGGGCCCGCCGGTTGGCGGGCGATGTGGAGGACGACTCCGGCCAGGCGCTGGCCGGCACGCTGGTCGTGGCTCCGCCGCTGGCCGCCTTGGTGGTCGTGATCGTCCTGGTGCACACGGTGGAACGCCGCGAGGCGCGGCGGCGCGGGCGGTAGCCGGCCGGTTCAGCCTGCTGGAGCGCTTTCGCGCCTTGTGGGCCGGTGCAGCTTGATCAACACGGATACTTTAGAGGTCCTTGGCAAGCCGGCAGCCGGCCGCTACACGCCTAGAGCCCTTCTGGGGAATTCGAAGTCAATTCTGTTTGCCGTCCGGCGAGTCGAGCCACCAGAAGCGGCGCGCAGCGCGATGCCTTGCGCATCGGGCAAGCGCCGCGACGCCGTGGGCGGCCGCCGGACGCAAACCCATACGGGATGAGCCCATGGCCCCGGACCGCTTTGTCGCTCCTCCTCCAATATGCATCCTGCATGTCCTTCGTCGTCGCATCGCGCATCCGGGGCCGTGGGCCTCGTCAGAATGGCTCCGAATTTCCTAGAAGGGCTCTGATGTCCACTGCGCTTTTGATCGAGCAATCCCTCAACGGCTTCCAACTTGGCGTCATGCTGTTCCTGATGGCGGCCGGGCTGACGCTCGTGTTCGGCATCATGGACCTGATCAACCTGGCCCACGGCTCGTTCTACATGGTGGGCGCCTACCTGGCCGCGACCTTCGCCCGCTGGCTTGACCACTTCCTCTTGGGCGTGCTGCTGGCGCTGCCCGCCGCCGCCCTGGTGGGGCTGGTGGTGGACCGGGTGGCGCTGCGCACGCTCTACCGCCGCGACCACCTGGACCAGGTGCTGGCGACCTTCGGCCTCATCTTGTTCTTCAACGAGCTGGTGCGGCTGATCTGGGGACCGGTGCCGATCCCGTTCGACCCGCCGGAGCTGCTGTCCGGCACCGTGGAGGTGTGGCCCGGCGTCGGCTACCCCGCCTTCCGGCTCGCCATCATCGCCGTCGGCCTGGGGGTGGCGCTGGGCCTGTGGCTGTTGATCACCCGGACGCGGCTGGGCATGCGCATCCGCGCCGGGGCATCCAACCGCGAGATGGTAACGGCACTCGGCGTCAACGTGCCCACCCTGTTCACCCTGGTGTTCGCCCTGGGCGCCGCGCTGGCTGCCCTGGCCGGGGCCATGCGCGGACCGATCCTGGCGGTGGAGGTGGGCATGGGCGAGGAGATCCTGATCCTGACCTTCGTGGTCATCGTCATCGGCGGCATCGGCTCCATCCGCGGCGCCCTGGTGGGATCGCTGCTGGTGGGGCTGGTGGATACCTTTGGGCGCGCCCTGCTGCCCGATGCCTTCGCCGTGGTGCTCGACCCGTCTGCGGCCAGCAGCGTCGGTGCCAGTGCGGCGTCCATGTCCATCTACGTGCTGATGGCGGTGGTGCTGGCCTTCCGCCCGCGCGGGCTGTTCCCCGCCCATGGCTAGCGATCCCGCCGCATCCGGCCGCCGCCGCCGCATCGCCCTGGCGCTGCTGGCGGTCGGGCTGGCGCTGCCCGGCTACGCGGTGCTGGTGGACCAGCCGTTCCTGGTGACGCTGGCCACGCGCATCGTGGTTCTGGCGGTGGCGGCGGTGAGCCTCGACCTGATCCTCGGCTATGGCGGCCTCGTCAGCTTCGGCCACGCCGCCTTCGTGGGTATCGGCGCCTATGCCGTGGGCACCGGCTTCTTCCTCGACTTCAACAACGACACGCTGCTCGGCTGGGCGGGCAGTGTCGACGTACTGCTGATCTGGCCGCTCGGCATTTTGGTGGCCGCCCTGGTGGCGCTGGCCATCGGGGTCATCAGCCTGCGCACCCGCGGCATCGGCTTCATCATGATCACGCTGGCCTTCGCGCAGATGCTGTTCTTCCTCGTCCAGTCGCTGCGCTGGCAGGGCGACGACAGCCTGGCGCTGTGGGGCCGCTCGGAGCTGCCGGACTGGACCGGCCTCGACCTCAACGACACCACGACGTTCTACTACGTGGCGCTGGCCTGCCTGGTGGGCTTCACCTGGCTGTGCAGCCGCCTCGTGGACGCCCCGTTCGGCCGCATCCTCCAGGCCGGCCGGCAGAACGAGCGGCGGATGCGGGCCCTGGGTGTGGCGGTCGATCGCCACCGGCTCGCCGCCTTCGTCATCGCCGGGGCGGGCGGCGGGCTCTCGGGCGTGCTGCTGGCCAACGCGGCGGAGTTCGTCGGCCCCGCCTATCTCGCCTGGAACCGTTCCGGCGAGCTGATCGTGATGGTCGTGCTCGGCGGCATGGGAACGCTGATCGGCCCCATCATCGGGGCCGGTGCCTTGGTGATGCTGGAGGAGTACCTGGCCCAGGTCACCGAGCATTGGCAGATCGTGCTGGGACCGGTGCTGCTGCTGGCCGTGCTGTTCGCCCGCCGCGGCATCCTGGGGCTGATCGAAGCACTGCCGGGCGACTGGATGGGGCGCCTGCGCCGCTGGCGGGCGCGGCGGTCGGGCGATGTCTGAGCCGCTGCTCAGCCTGCGCGATGTCGGCCGCAGCTTCGGGGCGCTGGCGGCGGTGGACGGCGTCGATCTGGACGTCGCGCCTGGCACCCTGCACGCGCTGATCGGCCCCAACGGCGCCGGCAAGACCACGCTGGTCAACCTGATCGACGGCGCGCTCAAGGCCGACCGCGGCGAGATCCGCTTTGCCGGCCGGCCCATCGCCCACCTGCCCGATTATGCGCGGGCGCGCCTCGGCCTCGCCCGCACCTACCAGATCACCAGCATCTTCCCGGCCTCCAGCGTGCGCGACAACGTGCTGGTGGCGGTGGTGGCCGCATCCGGCCGCACCTGGCGGCTGTGGCGGCCGATGGTGCGCGACGCGGCGGCATGCGCACGGGCCCTGGCGCTGCTCGCCGATGTCGGCCTCGCCGAACAGGCCGAGCGGCCGGCCGGCACGCTCGCCCATGGCCAGCAGCGCCAGCTCGAAATCGCCATGGCGCTGGCCGCATCGCCCCGCCTGCTGCTGCTCGACGAGCCGATGGCCGGCATGGGGCCGGAGGAGTCCGCCGACATGGTGGAGCGCCTGCGCGCGTTGAAGTCCCGTCACACCATTCTGCTCGTCGAACACGATATGGACGCGGTGTTTGCCCTGGCCGACGTGGTGACCGTGCTGGTGTCCGGCCGCGTGCTGATGACGGGTGCACCTGACGCGGTGCGCGCCGACGTTGGCGTGCGCGAAGCCTATCTCGGCACCGGGGAGGACGCGGCGTGACGGCGCCCGTAGCCATGACGGCACGGCCGCACGGCGCGGGCCACCCCGCCCCGGTGTTGCTGCATGTGCAGGACCTCCACGCCGCCTACGGGGATAGCCGCGTGCTCTCCGGTGTGGCCCTGACCGTGCGGGCCGGCGAGGCGGTGACGCTGCTCGGCCGCAACGGCATGGGCAAGACCACCACCATCCGCAGCGTGCTCGGCCTGGTGGCGCGGGTGGACGGCGTGGTGATGTTCGACGGCGTGTCTATCCTCGGCCGGCCGACCCACCTGATCGCGCGGGCCGGCATCGGCCTGGTGCCGGAAGGCCGGCAGATCTTCCCCAACCTGACGGTGGCGGAGAATCTGCGGGTCTGCGCCACCGCGGGCGCCTGGACGCTGGCACGGGTCTACGGGCTGTTCCCGCGGCTGGCGGAGCGCCGCACCAACATGGGCGGCCAGTTGTCGGGCGGCGAACAGCAGATGCTGGCCATCGGCCGGGCGCTGATGACCAACCCGAAGCTGCTGATCCTGGACGAAGCGACGGAGGGACTGGCGCCGCTGATCCGCCAGGAGATCTGGACCTGCCTGATGGCGCTGAAGGCCGCCGGCCAGGCCATCCTGGTGGTGGACAAGAACGTGGCCGCCCTTATGCGCTTTGCCGACCGCCATGTGATGCTGGAGAAGGGCCGCGTGGTGTGGCAGGGCTCCACCGACGAACTGCGCGCCGACCAGTACCTCACCGCCCGCTATCTCGGGGTGTGAAGCCAGCGAGCGCAGGAAAGCGGTCATCCGTTCGCCGGGCACGCCCAATCGCCGATCGGATGAGTCTCGTCATCGGTTTGCCGATAGAAGGCCGACCCACGTTGACGCCTGCCGGCTTGGCGGGGGACACTCCTGCGGTTGCAAAGGTTCTGACAGCCCGGAGGTCGCATGTTCGAAGCCGCAGAGGTCGGCCGCAAGATCTCCAAGTCGGATTTCAAGGCGCTGGTTCCACCCTTGCGCATCGACCTGGTGGAAACCCAGCAGTCGATCCGCAAGGCCAAGCGGTTCCCGGTGATCATCGTCTTCGCCGGCGTCGACGGGGCGGGCAAGAGCGAGACGATCAACCTGCTGAACGAATGGATGGACCCGCGCTGGATCGACACCTGCGCCTATGGTCCGCCATCGGAGGAGGAGCGCGAGCGCCCGCCCTCCTGGCGCTACTGGCGCGACCTGCCGGCGCGTGGCCGCATCGGGCTGTTCCTCGCTTCGTGGTATTCCCAGCCGATCTTGAACCGGGTGGCGGGCGATCTGGACGACGGCGACTTTCTGGTGCGCCTGGAGCGCATCGCGCGGTTCGAAAAGGCGCTGGCCGACGATGGCGCGCTGATCTTGAAGTTCTGGATGCATCTCAGCCGCGAGGCCCAGAAAAAGCGCCTGAAGTCCCTGGAGAAGGACAAGACGCAAGCTTGGCGCGTGACCAAGCGCGACTGGGAGAACTGGAAGAACTACGACCATTTCATCGCCGCCGCCGAAGACACCGTGACGCGCACCAGCACCGCCGATGCCCCCTGGTACATCGTGGAAGGGGCCGATGAGAGGTACCGCTCCATTCAGGTGTGCACCATCCTGCGCGACGCCGTGCGCCGCCATCTGGAGCGGCCGTTCGGCGACGTGAAGATGGTGGCCGACGCGCCCGCCCGTGCCAAGCCGGCGGGGGCCGCCGTCGCCGGCCAGGGGAAGGCGCTGAAGACCGGCCAGGGGGGCGGCCAGGGAGCTGGCCATGGGGTCGGCGAGGACACCGCGCAGGGGACCGGCAAGACAGCCGGAACACGTGCCGCCGCGGCCCCCACGACCTTGCCGCAGGTGACGGTGGGCGATCAGCCCTCGGTGCTCGATGCGCTGGACATGACGCAAACGATCAGCAAGGCCGATTTCGACACCCGCCTGTCCGTGAGTCTCGGCCGCCTCAACGGCCTCTACCGCCGGGCGAAGGAAGCCGGCCGCTCCACGGTGCTGGTGTTCGAAGGCTGGGACGCCGCCGGCAAAGGCGGCGCCATCCGCCGCCTGGTCCAAGCACTGGACGCGCGCGACTACTCCGTGGTGCCGGTCGCCGCCCCCAACGACGAGGAGCGCGACCACCACTACCTGTGGCGCTTCTGGCGGCGGCTGTCGCGGGCCGGCCGTTTCACCATCTGGGACAGGAGCTGGTACGGCCGCGTGCTGGTGGAGCGGGTCGAAGGCTTCGCTTCGCCAGAGGAGTGGCGGCGCGCCTACTCGGAGATCAACGACTTCGAATACAACCTGATCGACCACGGCATCGTCCTCATCAAATACTGGATGCACATCACCAAGGACGAGCAGCTCCGCCGCTTCGAATCGCGGGCCGCGATCCCGTTCAAGAGCTGGAAGCTGACCGAGGAGGACTGGCGCAACCGCGACAAGTGGGACGAGTACGAACGGGCAGTGTTCGACATGATCGCCCACACCAGCACGCGCCATGCCCCTTGGGTCCTGACCGAGGCGAACTGCAAGCGCTTCGCCCGGCTGAAGGTGATCGACACCGTGGCGGACCGGCTGGAAGCGGCCCTGGGCCAGGGCTAGCCCGGACCCGCTCTGGGCGGATCCGGCCGGCGGGCCCGCCCGCTGCGCCGCAGGGGTGGGCCGCAGGGGTGGGCCGCAGGGGTGGGCCGCAGGGGTGGGCCGCAGGGGTGGCAGCGGCGCCGATCGATTCAATCTGGTTCGGCCATCTGCCGGGGCAGGAGTCCTTTGCCGTCACCGGCAATTGACCCCCAAGGAGGTTCGGCGCGATCCTTGGGGCAATGCCTGAACGGGAGGATGCCACCGGTGCAAGCCATCTTCGTCATGGTCAAGTGCGAGCTTGGCCACGCCTACGACGTCGCCAGCAACATGGTCGATACGGTCGAATACGTGTCGGAGGTCTACTCCACGTCCGGCCAGTACGACCTGCTGGTGAAGTGCTACCTGCCTGCAGGGGCGGATATCGGCCGGTTCGTCACCGGCGACCTGCAAACCCTTAGCGGCGTTAAGGACACCTACACGATCGTGACCTACAACGCTTTCACGTGACCGAAGCTTTGTGATGTCCGAAATGGCCAACCCGAGACTGCCGGCGGACGAACAGTCCGCCCTCGATGCCCAATTCGATACGCGTGCCGCGGTTCCCGAACACCCCATGATGTTTGCCCGCTGGGCCGAGCGCAGCGCCCAGGCGCGCCAGGAGCTGGGGACGCTGATGGACCTGAAATACGGGCCCCATCCGCGCCAGCGCATCGACCTGGTGGACGCCGGCATGCACAGCCCGCTGCTGGTTTTCCTGCACGGCGGCTTCTGGCGGTCCTTCGACAAGTCGGCCTTCACCTTCATCGCTCCGCCCTTCGTCGACCACGGCATTTCGGTGGCGGTGGTGGACTACGCGCTGTGCCCGGACGTGACGGTGGCGGAGGTCTGCGATCAGGTGGCCACGGCCGTCGCCTACCTGCGCGAAGTGGCGCCCAACCACACCTTCGATGCCGAGCGCACCGTGCTGGCCGGCCATTCGGTGGGCGCCCACATGGCGGTGTGGCTGGGTGGCGTGGACTGGACGACGCGCGGGCTGACCAGCCAGCCCTACCACGGGGTGGTGGCGATCAGCGGCATCTACGATCTGGTGCCGGTGAGCCGCAGCTTTCTCAACGCCGATCTCAGGCTGACCGAAGAAGAAGCCTGGGCCTTGAGCCCGCTGCACGAGCCGCCGGCCTGGATGCCGCCGGCGGTGTTCGCGGTGGGCGGGCAGGAATCCGAAGCCTTCCGCGAACAGCAGGATGCCATGGTCGGCGTCTGGCAGGCCTGCGGTGCCGGGGCGGAGGTGGTGCCCATGGCTGGCTACAACCACTTCGATATTCTCGACGCGCTGGCCGACCCCGCCAGCCGCCTGTTCCGGGCCGCCTGCCGGCTGGCCGAGGAGGTCGGATCCCTGGCGCAATGAGCGCCGTTTCCTGCGTCCTGGAAGTCGGCTGCCAGCTCGGCGAAGGGCCGCTGTGGCAGCACGCCGAAGGTGCGCTGTGGTGGCTGGATATCCGCGGCCGGACACTGCACCGCTGGCAGCCCGATACCGGGGCACGGCACGACTGGCCGCTGCACGACCTGTGCGGCTGCTTTGCGCTGGCCCGCGACGGCCGGGTGATCCTGGCCATGCGCGACGGCCTTCACGACTTCAATCCCAAGACGGGTGCGTGCCGTCCGATCGCCCATCCGGAATCCGACCTGCCCGGCAACCGGCCCAACGACGGCAAGTGCGACCGCGCCGGGCGCTTCTGGTTCGGCACCATGCAGGCCAATTTCGACGACGCTGGCGCCGGCCTGCCGATCACCCGGCTGAGCGGCTGGATCTACCGCGTCGACGGCGACACCTCCATCGCGCGGTTCGACGGACCCTTCGGCATCGTCAACACCTTCGCCTGGAGCCCCGACGACCGGGTGATGTACAGCGCCGACACGCTCGCGGGCGAGCTGCACGCCTACGACTTCGACGCGTCGGCCGGCACCATCGCCAACCGGCGGGTGTTCTCCGCCCTGGAGGGCCACGGCTTCCCGGACGGGTCGACCGTCGATGCCGAAGGCCACCTGTGGAATGCCCGGGTGAACCACGGCAGCCTCATCCGTTTCGCCCCCGATGGCCGGGTGGAGCGGGAAATCCCGCTGCCGGTGACGCGGCCGACAAGCTGCATCTTCGGCGGGCCGGACCTGCGCACGCTCTACATCACCAGCGCATCGGACGAGCTGACGGCCGAACAGCGGGCCGCCCAGCCCCATGCCGGCCACCTGTTCGCGCTGAGAACCGAGGTGCCGGGCCTGCCCGAAACGCCCTTCGCCGGCTGACCTGATGCGGCCTATGGCCAAGCCGGCCCGGCCGGCCTAGCTTCCGCATCCGAACGCCCCGCCAGAGTGTTTTCGCCTCTGGCGGAGTCGGTTCCGGCACACACCCTCACCCGGCCACCCAACGACAGTATGCTGACTGGGCGGCCGGGTGCGGGTGTGGGCTGGTGCCGTCAAAACGTGAATGGCTCCAGCCCGAAGGACCACCCCACCATGGCCGACACCGTGCCCTATGCCCGCCTCAGCCACAGCGGCGCGCTGAAGGCGTTGAACGCGGCGGTGCGCCGGGCAGGCGAGGTGGCGGCCGCGGGCGTGGTGGCGGTGACGGACGACAGCGGGCGGCTGCTCGCCTTCGTGCGCCTCGATGGTGCCGCCAGCCTCAGTGCGGACATCGCGGTCGACCGGGCGACGCGGGCGGCCAGCCTGGGCGAGGCCACGGGCGGCGAGGGCGATCCGCTGGGGCGGGGCGGGCTGCCGGTCTATCTCGACCGCGGGCTGGTGGGCGCCATCGGCGTCGATACCGGCGACGCAGCCCTCAACCTCGACATCGCCCGCACCGCGCTGGCGGCCCTGCCGGGGGCGACGGAGGTCTGACGCCTACTCGGCGGCGACCGCCGTGGCCGGCGGCTCCGCCGCGGCTGCCGCCGGCTGTTCCTCCACACGGCCTTGCAGCGGCACCGGCAAGGGACCGCCGGTCACCCAGTCCAGCACCTGCACCGTGTGCACGATGGGCAGATCGGTGCCGGTGGCGATCTGGCTCATGCAGCCGATATTGCCGGTGACGATGAACTGCGGCCGCGTGCGTTCGATATTGGCCACCTTGCGGTTGCGCAGCTTGGTGGCGATGGCCGGCTGCAGCAGGTTGTAGGTGCCGGCCGAGCCGCAGCACAGGTGGCCTTCCGGTACGTCCTTCACCTTGAAGCCGGCCCGCTTCAGCAGCGTCTTCGGTTCGGTGGTGATCTTCTGGCCGTGCTGCATGGAGCAGGCGGAGTGATAGGTGATGCGGTGGCCGGTCGCCACCACGCGCGGCAACAGCTCCATGCCGATGAGGAATTCGGAAATGTCCTTGGTCTTGGCGGACACCACGGCGGCTCGTTCCGCCCACGCCGGTTCGCCGCGCAGCATGAAGCCGTAGTCCTTCACCGAGGTGCCGCAGCCAGACGTGTTGATGACGATGGCGTCGAGCCCCGGCCCGCCGAATTCCGCCATCTCGCGCGACCACGCGGCGACATTGGCGCGGGTGGCCACCAGGGCGGCCTCCTCCTTGCCCATGTGGTGGGTGACCGCACCGCAGCAGCCGGCCCCCTTGGCCACCACCACCTCCACGCCGTGGCGGGTCAGCAGGCGCACGGTGGCTTCGTTGATCTGCGGGTCCAGCACCTGCTGGGCGCAGCCGGTGAGCAAGGCGACGCGCTGGCGGCGCGGGCCTTCGGCGGGGATCACCTGCGGCCGGTCGACCCAGCTCGGGCTGGCCATGCGCTTGGGCGCCAACGCCAGCATGGCCTTCATGCGCGGCGGCAGGATCGGTGCCGTCCAGCGGCCCAGCATGGCGCCCAGCAGGGCGAAGCGGAAGACCGTGGGGTGGGGGATCACATGGGCCAGCATCCAGCGCATCGCCCGATCGGCGAAGGGCCGCGTGTAGGTGTGCTCGATATGGGTCCGCGCGTGGTCCACCAGGTGCTGGTAGTGCACGCCGGAGGGGCAGGTGGTCATGCAGGCCAGGCACGACAGGCAGCGGTCGATATGGGTGACCACCGTGTCCGGTGCCGCCCGGCCATTCTCCAGCATGTCCTTGATCTGGTAGATGCGGCCGCGGGGGCTGTCGAGTTCGTCGCCCAGCAGGGTGTAGGTGGGGCAGGTGGCCAGGCAGAACCCGCAATGCACGCAAGTCCGCAGGATCTTTTCCGACTCCGCCACAGCCTGATCGGCGAGCTGGGCGAGGGTGAAGTTGGTCTGCATCGGGCGCCCCCCTGCGGCCGGGCTTGCCGCCCGTTAGAGCGGTATGCACCGCCGTTCATTCGGTTCCGGCCTGTACCCCGTGCCGGCCACCCAACCCATCGCAAGATTGTGGGTGGCGGGGAGGGGGCGGGCCGGCGCAGCCTTATCTCACAACGTATGTCTTATGACAGTCACGGCCCATCAGCGGAAGATGGGCCAGCGCCGGGGAGTAGCTGCTCACTGGCGATGGCGGTGCAAAAGGCGAGCAGCGGGCCAGTGCGGCAGCGGTTGGGGTCGCTCTTGTCGTGGCGGAAATCGAGCGGTCGGTGGTGGCATAGGCGAGCACCGCGGCTTCGGGACAGCGATAACCGTCGACCGCCGGCTCGTAGGTGGCGGAAAGTCGATCACCGCATCGATCTGGCAGCGTAGATGATCGCACGGAACCAAACTCTCGAGCGTTACCGTCTCGCGTTCGGTCTGCTGTGCCGACGGGTCCTTCAATAGAAATCACCGAATCACAAAGGCCCGGCGGTGTGGGTCCTGGCCGGGGCATCGCACCGCCGCAACGCAAGAGGGCCGGCCCCGCAGGACCGGCCCTCCCGGCGTTCGGCCAACGGTCGCGCCGCAGCGCAACCGGTCATCCGGTCATTCGACCACCCGCTGGGCCGCGTCGTCGACGGCGTTCAGCATGTTGTCGAGGCCCTCGCCCGACACCTCGACGATGTCGTCGAGCATGCTCTGGAACCAGTCGGCCTCGGGCTGTAGCTGCTCCAGCGGCGTTTCGCGCAGGATCGTAATCATGTCCGCCTGGTCGAGCTGCTCGTCGCTGCCGGCGGGCAGCAGGTCGGGGTTGCCGGTGATATAGGCCAGCGGCGTGCACGCCGTCAGCACGCGTTCCACCCCGCTCCAGCTCAACAGGCCGGCGCTGGTGACCTTCACCTCCAGCGGCACATAGGCGCGGTCTTCACCGAAGCGCTGGCGCAGGATGGTGCGGTCGATCACCGGGATGAAGGCCAGGCGGTGCTCGTTGATCGTCTCGAAGCGCGGGTTGGAAGTGTCCGCGAACTGGACGAAGAAGGCGACGTCGGACTCACCGTCGATCACCGACTGGATGGCGGCGTCGGTGGTGTCCATGTAGACGACGCGGCGGGCACCGGCCAGGCGCTCGTCGAAGGTCTGCAGGAACTGGAAGGTGCGCGACGAGCCGCTGGCTTCCGGCCCCAGGGCGAACTGCAGGCGGCGGGCATAGGCGCGCACATCGCCCCAGTTGCCGAGCCGCTCGGCATTCTCCTCCGCCGTCACGGCGAACAGGCATTCCTGCGCCACGTCGTTGCGGATGATGACGATGTTGTCGCTGATGTCGGCGTTGTTCTGGGTTTCGTAGGCCAGCACGTCGGTCTGGGTCATGCCGATGGCCAGCGGGTTGCCCAGCACCTGCTCGATGTTTTCGCCGCTGCCGGCACTGGTGCGCAGCGAATAGTCGAAGAACTCACGTTCGAGAACTTCCAGCAGCAGCGGCCCGAAGGTGCCGAAATAGCTGCCGCGCTCGCCGCCGGTGAAGATCGGATACTGGGCCTGCGCGGTGCCCGTGGTCAGCACCGCCACTGCGGCGCCGGCGATCAGGTGCTTGGACAATCTGGTCATGGTCCCCCTCTTTCTTTCCCTGCATGGCGGTTGCCGGCGAGGCCCGAGGCCCCGGCCACACCGCCAAGCCACCCGCATCGGTGCGGTCCCGGTGCGGGCCATCGACTGGCGCCCGTGTGCCCGGATAACGCGGCGGAAATGGGGCGCCGACCCGCCCCGGACCGGCGCCGCATCGCCGCGCGGGGCTACATCGAGCACGCCTCGGCGTAGGCATCCCCGTGGTCTTCGAACACCGTGCCGACGATGCGGTTGGTCAGCTCGCCCGCGTCGTTGCGCACCACTTCGCGCAGATAGAAGTTCTGGATCGGGAAGTGGTTGGTGTTGAACCGGAATTCCCCGCGCACGCTGGCGAACTCCGCGGCTTCCAGGGCGCTGCGGAAGGCGTCGCGATCCTCCACCGCGCCGTCCACCGCGGCCACGGCGGAATCGATCAGCAGGGCCGCATCGTAGCCCTGGGCCGCATAGAGCGACGGAATGCGCCCGTAGGCGGCGATGAAGTCCTCGACGAACTCGGCATTGGCCGGATTGTCCAGGTCGGGGCTCCACTGGGCGGTGTTGGAGACGCCGAGTGCGGCATCGCCCACCGCGGCCAGGATGGTCTGGTCGAAGCTGAAGGCCGGCCCGAAGAACGGGATGGTGTCGTCCAGCCCAGCCTGCACGTATTGCTGGATGAAGTGGATGCCCATGCCGCCGGGATAGAAGAAGAACACCGCCTCCGGGGCCGCATCGCGGATGCGCGCGATTTCCGCGGCATAGTCGAGCTGGCCGAGCTGGGTGTAGATCTCCTCCAGCACTTCGCCGGTGTAGTAGCGCTGGAAGCCGGTGAGGGAATCCTGCCCGGCCGGATAGTTGGGCGCCAGGATCACCGCGGTGGCAAAGCCCATGTCCGACATGGCCTGGCCCATGGCCTCGTGGTTGTTGTCGTTCTGGTAGGCGACGTTGAAGAACCACGGGTTGCACTGCTCGCCGGCGAGGGCCGAGGGGCCGGCATTGGCGCTGATGAAGAACACCTCGTTGCGCGCGATGGTCGGCATCACCGCCAGGGCCAGGTTCGACCACACGATGCCGGTGATGATGTCCACCCGGTCGCGCTCGATCATCCGCTGGACCAGGGTGCGGGCGACATCCGGTTCGCGCGTGTCGTCACCCTCGACCACTTCGACCGGCAACCCGCCGAGCGTGCCATCGCGCTGGGTGATGGCCAGCATGAAGCCGTCGCGGATGTCGATGCCGAGCCCGGACCCGGGGCCGGACAGGGTGGTGACCATGCCGATGCGCACCTCGTCGGCGGCATGGGACGCGGCAGGGGCGAGCAGGGCCGCAGCGGTCAGGGCGGCGGCGGCCAGGCGGGTCCGGTACATGCGAGAACCTCCGTGTGATCGGCGCCGTTCTGGGGTCCCGCCGCGGCGGTGGCGGCGCCTTGTCATCGGAGCGCACCTTAGTCCAGAGGGCGTCTGGCCTGTCCAGCATTTTCCGGCGGTTGCGGTGGCTCGCTAGGCAAGCCCCGTGCCGAACGGATTGTCGCCGCTGCGGTCTTCGGCTTCCACCACCCAGGCATCGGGGTCCCAGTTGAGGCAGCGCGCCACGTAGGCGTCGGCGGCGGCGGCGTCCACCGCCGCCCCGTCCAGTGCCGGGGTCCAGGCGATGTGGCCCTGCGGTCCGTAGGCGCGGGTGTAGATGCGGATACCCTGGCCCAGGGTATCGACCCGCACGATCACGGTGCCGCGGTCGGGATCGCCGCGGCGCAGCAGCATCACCGGCGTACCGCCCTGGTTGCAGCGGCGGATTTCCGCCGACAGCCAGAGTTGGGTGGGCAGCTCTTCCAGGCCCATGGCGACCCCAGCGGATGGTCGGGCGGACCGGCGGGACGGCGGCGGGCAGGTTGCGGCGGCGGCCCGGTGCGGCGGCCCGGTGCGGCCGCCGGTCAGCCGACCAGTCCGATGCCGGCCTTGTCGCCGCCTCGTTCGGTTTCCACGCGGTTGCGGCCCTCCCGCTTGGCGCGGTAGAGGGCGTCGTCGGCGCGGTCCACCAGTTCCTCCAGCGGCTCCCCGGCGCGGTATCCCGCGACGCCCAGCGACAGGGTTACAGTGCCGAAGCTGTCGCCGGTGGTGCGGTTGATCAGCCGCTTGCTGGCGAGCCGGGCACGGATGTCCTCAGCCACGCTGGCACCGCCTTCCACGGTGGCGCCGGGCAGGACGATGGCAAACTCCTCGCCGCCGTAGCGGGCGGCCAGGTCGCGGCCCTTCACGCAGTCGCGGATGACGCGGGAGACGATGCGCAGCACCTCGTCGCCGGTGCGGTGGCCGTAGGTGTCGTTGAACACCTTGAAGTGGTCGATGTCCGACAGCACGAGGCACATCGGCTTGTCGGTTTCCTGGGCGGTCCCGGCCTCTTCGCGCAGCCGCAGGTCGAACAGCCGGCGGTTGGCAAGCCCCGTCAGCCCGTCGGTCTGGGCTTCCCGGCGCATCTGCTCCAGCTCGCTGCGCAGCTCATGGACCTCGTCGGCCGAAGCCTCCAGGCGGTGCTGCAGGGCCTTGTTCTGCCGTGCCACTTCCTTGGTTTCGGTGAGGATGCGGATGAGCGAGGCGTTCAGCGCATCGTTGTCGCCGTTGCTGGCGGACTCCACGAGATCGCCGGAGAAGTCCTGCAGCTTGTCGCTATAGGCGCTGTTGGTCTCGCCCGCGGCTTCCAGGTCCTTGGCCGCCGCGCTCAGGCTGGCCGTCAGCCGGGCGCCGACATTGACCACCAGGCGTTCCTGTTCGTCGCCGCTGAAGAAGCGTTCGTAGAGCGTGTTGGTGTCGGTCTCGCTGAGCCGCTGGGCGAGGGAGAGAATCTCGTTCACGGCGTTGGTGAGGTCGGGATTCCAACCGGCCGCGTAGTCGAACCAGATGGTGTAGTTGCGGGGAGTCGGCGGCACGTCGTAGCGCTGCATCAGGCTGAAGGCGTCACGTGCGTGTCGTTCGACGGTTTCCTTACGCGCGGTCGAGGGCGGCGAATCCGACATGTCTGGCTTGGACGGCTGTTAAAAGGGAGTGCGGCAAGGCAAGCGGGGTGCACCGAACGCGATTGGACATCAATCTGCAAGCGATGCCAATCGATCTCCCCACCAGACAACCATAGATATCAACCATAAAGGCGTTATCATTCCAAGCTAAATAGCAGTGATCTTGCTTGTCGGCGCGCGAGTGTGTGCAATTGGTTACATTCGCGGTTGATGGACAGCGGGCCAACACACGCAGCCGGTTAGGTTCGAGTATGAGATTACATAGCTAAGCAGCAGGCCGGCGGACTCGGGGCTGCAACCGCGCGCATGTTGGCGGTTGCCGGACCGCCCCCGAATGCGCGATAGCGAGGGCCGAGGCGGCGCTGCCACCCTGCGCGCCGTGCTGTGCACCGGAGCCGGGACACGGTTCACCCTCTGACACCAGGCAGGACGGACGTCATGGAGAAGCGGGGCGACCGACCCGAAGGGGTGCGGGCACTGTTCGTGGCGGCGGACACCGATATCGCCCGCGGGGCGCGGGCCGACCTGATCGCGGCCTTCGGCAACACGCCGCTCGCCAAGGCCAACGTGATCGTGGCGCTGGGGGGCGACGGCTTCCTGCTGCAGACGCTGCACCGCTATCTCAAGGTCGACATGCCGGTCTACGGCATGAACTGCGGCTCGGTGGGTTTCCTGATGAACCGTTTCGCCGTGCCGGGGCTGGCCGACCGGCTGGCGCGGGCCGCCTCCGTCACCTTGCATCCGCTGCGCATGATCGCCATGGACCATGGCGGGCTGGTGCACCAGGCGCTGGCGTTCAACGAGGTGTCGATGCTGCGCCACGGCCACCAGGCGGCGAAGATCCGTATCCTGGTGGACGACCGCGAGCGCCTGCCGGAACTGGCCTGCGACGGCGTATTGGTGGCCACGCCGGCCGGCAGCACCGCCTACAACCTGTCGGTCCAGGGGCCGATCCTGCCGTTGTCGTCCAACCTCCTGGCGCTGACCCCGATCAGCGCCTTCCGGCCGCGCCGCTGGCGCGGTGCGCTGATCCCCAACACGGCCGTGTTCACCTTCCAGGTGTTGGAGGCCGACAAACGGCCGGTGAACGCGGTGGCCGACGACACCGCCATCGCCGACGTGCGCAAGGTGGTGGTGCACGAAGACCGTTCGATCGCCCGGCGCATCCTGTTCGACCCGGACATGAACCTCGACGAGCGGATCATCAAGGAACAGTTCGAGGCGTGAGCGGGCGCACCAGCGAGAAAATTGGCCGCTTGCCGCCGTGGCGGCGGGCGGCCTGACGGCGCCGCCCCGGCAGCGGTTAACGGCTGGTTGAGCATCGCCGGTGCGGCCGGCGCGCGCCGTGTCCGGCCCGACCCAGATCTGGTGCCACTGCGGTGCAGGCCCGCGAAATCTCGGTGACGACGGCAAGCCGTCGCCGTCCGGAGAACTCGCTCGAATTTCCGAGAAATGCATTCATTAATCGCTGGCTGGTGACTTCAAGTAAAACATAGATAATATTCGGTATACTTCCACCGTATCATTTACAGGATCTTAATGAACGGAATACTATAGTCCGAACATGGCGTGGCCGTCGTGGCGGCGGGCACGCAGCGGCCGCAAGCCGCGCCGCACGCAGAGCAGCGAAGGAGTCCCAACCATGCAGGTTCTGGCGTTCGCATCCCAGAAGGGCGGATCGGGGAAGACGACGCTGGCCGGCCATGTGGCGGTGCAGGCGGAATTGATGGGCGCCGGTCCGGTGGCACTGATCGACACCGATCCCCAGGGCAGCCTGTCGGAGTGGTGGAACGAACGGGCCGCCGAGACGCCGCTGTTCGCCCGGACCTCGATCGCCCAGCTCGGCGCCGATCTGGAGCGCATGCGCGCCATGGGCATCAAGCTGCTGATCATCGATACGCCGCCGGCCATCACGTCCACCATCGGCCATGTGGTGCGGGTGTCCGACCTGGTCGTCATCCCGACGCGGCCGAGCCCGCACGACCTGCGGGCCGCCGGTGCCACCGTGGAATTGGTGGAAGGCTTGGGCCGGCCGCTGGTGTTCGTCATGAACGGAGCCACGCCGCGGGCGCGCATCACGTCGGAAGCCGTGTTCGCGCTGTCCCAGCACGGCACCTTGGCGCCGTCGATCATTCACCACCGCACCGATTTCGCCGCCAGCATGATCGACGGGCGCACCGTCATGGAACTGCCCAGCACCGGCAAGTCGGCGCGCGAGATCGAGGCCCTGTGGACCTATCTCGCCCAGCGCCTGGTGCGCAATCACCGCCACATGGTGGTGCCGCCGACCACCTACGCCATCGCCCCGCAGACCCGCGGCGCGGTCGCAGTCGGTGCCGTGCAGTCATGACCCGCCGTCGACCCGACGCTGCGGGCCAGAAGAGGAATGAGCCCATGAAAGCCGCTGCCCTCAACCCGTCGCTGCTCGCCCGCAAGGGTGCCGCCCACCCTTCGGGCCTGACCCTCCTTGCCGGACGGTCGGACCGCAAGGACGGCAGCGATGCCGGCGCCGGGGGCTGCGCGGCGCACGCCGTGGGCGTCGATTCCACCGAAGCCCTGGGCGAACACCCGCACCGCGGCAGCGGTCCGGTGGCCAAGCTGACCTTGCGTCTCGACCGCGAACGGCACTTGCGTCTGAAGCTGGTTGGCGCCCATTCTCGCCGAAGCGTCCAAGAGATTCTGACCTCGGCGCTGGACGAGTATCTGGATCGTGTGGTGCCGGAGGCATTCAACGGTCGGTGTGCCTGCCTGGCGGCATCGCTCGCAGGGGAAGAACCGACGGGCTGCAGCTTCGGCCGGGAAGTGCTGCACGATCCGGACGTCTGACACCATGGTGGGGAGTAGCCGAAGTCGCGATGACCGACGCCGAGGGCAAGAGGACCACTCCCAAGGTTGAACCCGCCGAGGTCGGTGTGCCCGCCGCGGACACCGAGGACGTCTACGACGAGGACCAGATCGACGACTCAGGTCCTGCGGACGGCAGCGGCCGTGCGCCGCCGGCGTCGCTTGCCGGCATCCGCATTCGCCCCAGCCGGCCGCGTACGCTCCAGGCCGCCCGCCGCACGCTGAACGACGGCGGCGCGCGAACCCAGCCCAGGACCGGTATGCAGCCGCCGCCTGCGACCGAGGCGAAACCGTTGGCCCGCGTGGTGCCGCGGCCGCTGGAAGCGCCGGGCCGCGCCCAGCCGGTGCGCGACGCCGCGACCCGGGCAGATGCAGCCGCCACGCCGCCGGTTCGCCGCGACGACCCGCCGGTTCGCCGCGAGGACCCGCCGGTCCGCCGCGAGGACCCGCCGGTCCGGCGCGAGGACCCGAGCCTGCCCGCCGCCGAAAACCCGCCCACCCCGCGGCCGCAGCGGCGCTCGCTCGATCCGGTGCGGCGGGCCAGTGCCAATCTGCGCGGCTATTGGGATCGCCTGCGATTCGGCCGGCGCTGCCCCGCCTGGTCGGACATGGACCGCGACCAGATCGCGTTCTTCTGGCCCAACAGCATCCTTCTCACCTGCGCGCCGGAAGGGGCGGCAGCCAAGCGCGGCAGGACCATCCGCAGCGCCAACCGCATCGCCGACATGACGGGCGGCGTCACTCCCGATGCCGACCTGTCTTTCAGCGAGACGATGATCGCCTGGGTTCTGGCCACCGGGGAGACGGTGGCGGAGATCGGCGAGCCCGTGGAGGACTCCGACAGTTTCCCGGTGGCCGCGGGGGCGGAGGACTACACGCTGCTGGCCTTGCCGCTGATCGACGACGGCGCCGACCACGTTACCCACGTGCTCTGCCACGTCCGCCGCAGTTAGCAAGCACTTGCGAGCTACTCGCCTCGGCAGGCCGCAATTGGGGCATCAACTGCCCTTGAGTCGCGCCAATCTTGGCAGGCATACGCCCTATTTCTGACACTGCCCGGTGTGAGACCGAAAGGGTGGTGCCTTCGGGCCTCAACATCGCAATGGATGCCGTGCCATGACCGCGACCTCGTCCGGCAGCGTCGATCCGTCCCAAGCGTTTGCCGGGCGAACCGGGCCGTCGGGATCCGGCACGGGCCGGGGCGCTCCTCCCGGGGGAACGCCGCCCGGTGGAACACCGCCGGGAGGCAACGGTTCCGGCAACGGCGGCGAACCGGACATCGTCTATGTCGACCCGCCATGGTACCGGCGGCCGTGGCTGCCGGTGCTGGTGGCCGTCATCCTCGCCGTCATCACGCTGCTGCTGCTGCTGCTGCCGGGCGTGCTGCTCTACCCCGACGCGCCGGAGCGCGACGAGGGCCAGGACGTGGCGGCGCTGATCGATCTGCAGCGCGAAGTCAACCGCAGCCTGGAAGACCAAATCCGGGTGGCGCGCGAGGCGCTGGATGCCGGCGTGTGCACCGTGGACGGGCCGCTGCCCACGCTGACGCTGCCCGTGATCCCCCAGCGCGATGCCCAGGGCGAGGTGATCGAGGTGCCGGAAGCACTGCCGGCGCCGCGCTCGGAAATCCTCGACCACGCGCCGGAACCCTCGCTCCAGCCCGACACCTCCCAGGTGCTGCCGCCGCCGCTGGATGCGGTGGAAGTGCCGGAGAACGCGCAGCCCGCGGGCCAGCAGTTCCAGGGCACGCTGGTGGAATTGCTGGACCAGACGACCGCCCTGGTGATCGCACCGAGGCCGACCGAACTCGGCATCGGCAGCGGCTTCTTCGTCACGCCCGACCTGCTGGTGACGAACCTGCACGTGGTGGAGAATGTCGGGCCCGACGGCATCTTCGTCACCAACCAGTCGCTGGGCGGGGTGCAGCGGGCCGAGGTGGTGTACCGCACGCCCAACAGCGCCATCGGCCAGCCCGACTATGCGGTGTTGCGCGTGCCCGGCGCCGACCAGCCCTATCTGGCCTTTTCCGACAATGTCGGGCGGCTGCAGAACGTGGTGGCCGCAGGCTATCCCACGATCATCCTGGAAACCGACCTCAACTACCGGGCGCTGATCGACGGCGACCGTTCGGCCATTCCCGATATGGCGCTCACCCAGGGCGTGGTGACGGTGGTGCAGAACCGCAGCCAGGCGCTGCCCATCATCGCCCACACCGCGGCGATCTCGCCGGGCAACAGCGGCGGGCCGCTGGTGGATGGCTGCGGCCGCGTGGTCGGCATCAACACGTTCGGGCGCATCGACCAGATGCAGGCGTCGCGCATCAACTACGCGATCACCGCCCACAACCTGCTGCAGTTCCTGCAAGGCCACAATATCCCGGTGGCGACGGTGGAAGGCGCCTGCGTGACCCAGGTGGCCACCGCACCGGCTCCCGCCGCCGAAACACCGGCCGAGACACCGGCCGAGACACCGGCGGCGACCCCCGATCCGGAAGACCAGGAGGGCACTGCGGTCGATGCGCCGGAAGGCGAGGGCGGCGGGGCAGCGGTAGACGCTCCGGCAGAAACGCCTGCGGAAGATGCCGGCGAAGCCGCCGATGCTCCTGCCGGGGAGGACGCCGCGGCCGTCGCCGACGATCCCACCGGTGGTGCGGTGGCCGCGCAGCCCGGCAGCCGCGTGTTCGGTGGTGCGGACTGACCGACATGGCCGGACAACGGATCGCCACGACCACCCAGGCCGGGCTGCACTCGGTCGGCACCGCCGGCCAGCCCGTCAACATGGCCTATGAGCAGATCGTCCGCTATCTGACCCAGAGCCTGGGGCCGGACCACGCCCATGTGCTGGCCGAGCCCAACTACAACCCCACCCGCGGCACGGTCGACTGGTACACCCCGCTGGACGGTCCCGTGCGGCGCCTCTCCGACCTGCCGGAAGACGAACGCCCGCAGGTGGAAGGCCGGCTGGCCGAGCTGCGCGACGGCATCGCCGGGGCGGCGGCCCGGCTCGGCGCGTCGGACCACGGCGGCGACCGCATGCTCGGCAAGATGATCGGTCTGTCGCTGGAGATCCCCGGCGAGGACCACATCTACATTGTCGGCGACCAGCCGGTGCTCACCTGCTGGGGCATGGTGCAGGACAGCCCGGCGCCGGAACGCGGCGTGCTGCGCAAGTTCATCCCGTGGGGGCCGGCCCTGGGGCTGCGCGGCGGTGCCGTAGCCATCTCCCGCGTCATGATGGTGGAGCCGCTAATGTGGCTCGCCTGGCTGCTGTGGCTGCTGTTCGGCACGCTGCTCGCGGTCATCTTCATCATCCTCTTGAGCGGCTGCGGCGTGCGGGTGCCCGGCTTCGAATGGCTGTCGGACAGCGGCTGGGCCAACTACTGCCCGGTGACCCGGACGGCGGAAGACCTGAACCGGCCCGATCCGCAACTGATGGCGGAACGCGCGCGCCAGAGCGTGCTGGAGGCCGAGCTGTCGCGCTTGGAGCTGGAGGTGGCGGTGGCCGTGCGGGCCTGCCGGCGGGCGGAAGGACGGCCGGTGCCGGCCGTGCCGATCGACCGCCGGCCGCTGCCGACCGGGCCGGTCGCGGTGCCGCCGGCCACCGTGCCGCCGGCCACGGTGCCGCCGGCCACGGTGCCGCCGGCGACCGAGGTGCCCGATGCGCCGGCCATTGAAGCCCCCGAAGTGCCGGCTGCTCCGGTGGTGCCGGCGCCGGTCGATACCGGCGAAGCGGTGGACGTACTGGACCCGCCGACCACGGCGGCGATCGACGGCGACCCCAACCTGCCGGTCAACCGTTCGACCGATCCGGGAACCGTCGCAGCGGTCGACGCTCCGCCGGACGCCGACGTACCGCATTTGCCGGTCGATCCGCCCGCCGCCGAAGACCCGGTGGAGCAGGCCGACGTACCGCATTTGCCGGTCGATCCGCCCGCCGCCGAAGACCCGGTGGAGCGGGCCGACGTGCCGCACCTGCCGGTCGATCCGCCCGCCGCCGAAGAGCCGGTGGAGCAGGCCGACGTACCGCACCTGCCGGTCGATCCGCCCGCCGCCGAAGAGCCGGTGGAGCAGGCCGACGTGCCGCACCTGCCGGTCAGCCCGCCGGAGGCCGAAGAGCCGGTGGAGCAGGCCGACGTACCGCACCTGCCGGTCAGCCCGCCGGAGGCCGAAGAACCGGTGGAGCGGGCCGACGTGCCGCACCTGCCGGTCGATCCGCCGGATGAGGTGGCCGCTGCCGATCAGGCCGAAGAGCCGGTGGCCGAGCCGCCGGCCGTGCCCGCGCCGCCGGAGCCGTCCCTTGACCCCGCACCGGAGCCTGAGCCTCCCGCCGCGGAACCGGCCCAGCCGGCCCCGGACGAAACGGCGGACCAGGCACCGCCGCCCTCGCCGCAGGAACAGCCGAGCGAGCCCCAGGACCAGGCGCAAGAGCCGTCGCCGGAAGAGCTGGCGGCCAATGCGGAGCTCGCCATCGAGCTGGACTGGGAGTCCGAGGACGACCTCAACCTCCACGTGGTCTGCCCCGACGGTAGCCGCATCTACAGCCTGAGCCGCCAGGGCTGCGGCGGCCGCCTGTTGGGTGACGCCAATGCCAGCGGCGACGTGGAACCTGCGGCCAGCGAAACCGTGGCGTTCCAGGAGGCGCCGGACGGTCCGCTGCGCATCGAGGTCGACAACTTCAATGCCCGCAGTCCGGGCGATCCGCCGGTGCCGTTCCAGATCCGCATCCGCCGGCCGGACGGATCGGTGGAGGTGGTCGAAGGCAACGTGGCGTCGGGCGACGGGCGCGTCCTGGTGCGCGAGATCGACGTCCCATGAGTGCTGCGAACGGCGCACTTTGCCGCCCTGGCGGCAGCATCCCCGCGGCCGGCCTGCGCTTGCGCGGGGCTGGGGCGTAGCGTAATCACCGGAGCCGCGAATGAAGGCGAGGCAGGCATGTTGAAGGCGCTGACGCGCGCATATCGATCGGTGGTCAGTCTGATCCCCTTCAGCGGCGTTCAGATCCTGGATTTCGGCTTCGACATCGACGCCACGCCGAAGCTCACCCGCTTCTTCTGGGAAGAAAAGCAGACCGACCAGCCCGAAGACGACGGCACCATCCCGGTCAGCCTGCGCAGCCTGCACCCCGACCCGGAGACGGGCGAACTGATCGACCCCGCCACCGGCCAGCACCCGGACGAGGACCAGGTCTACAGCTTCAACAAGGTGAAGGGGCTGGAACCCTATCTCGGCAAATGGGTGCCGGTGCCGGTCCTGCGCATCAAGGGCAAGGATGCCGACGGCGAGGACGTGTTCGACCAGGGGCCCACCAACTGGGCGCGGGTGCGCGTGGTGGAACTGCCGGAGCGCGACCGCGACGGCCACACCCACCGGGTGATGCTGGCCTTCGACACCGAGATCCGGCCGACCGAAGCCGACCGCCCCTACCTGGTGCCGAGCCCGCGCGACAGCGAGGAGGAGCAGGAGTTCCGCTTCGTCGCCCGCGAGGTGGACAACGGCTGGTTCCTCTCGGAGCCCTGGGTGGAAGAATGGCTGGAGGAGGTGCTGCGGGAGTACCGCGTGGCCCAGCGCGCCGGCCGACCCCTGCGGGCCGAAGACTACCCCTATCTGTGCGAGCACTGGGCGCGCTACCTGACCTTCCTGAACGTGCTGGAGGATGCCTGCCGCTTCCCGCGGGTGAAGCTGGCCGACACGGTGTCCGAAGACAGCCGCTACGTGCCCATCGACGTCGACCTGGTGCTGGACATCGGCAACAGCCGCACCTGCGGCATCCTGATCGAGAGCTATCCCGACGAGCGGCTGGACCTGAACAACTCCTACATGCTGGAGCTGCGCGACCTGTCGCGGCCGGAGCAGGCCTACAGCCATCCCTTCGAAAGCCGCGTGGAGTTCGCAAGGCCGGCCTTCGGGCGCGACTACATCTCCCGCCGCTCCGGCCGCGCCAGCGGCTTCTACTGGCCGTCCATCGTGCGGGTGGGGCCGGAAGCGGCAAGGCTGGCCGGCGAAGCCCAGGGCACGGAAGGCACCAGCGGGCTTTCCAGCCCCAAGCGCTACCTGTGGGACAACCGGCCGCTCAACCAGGGCTGGCGCTTCAACGGCATCGGCCAGGACGGGGTGACCACGGAACCGCCGGTGACCGGCGCCATCATGGCCTTCGTGACGGAGGACGGCGACGTCATCCGCAACATGAAGAAGCCGGCGGGCTCGGCGGTGCGCGCCAAGTTTTCCCGCTCCTCGCTGTTCACGTTCCTTTTGAGCGAGATCATCCTGCAGGCGCAGATGATGATCAACTCGCCGGACAACCGCAGCCAGCGCCGCCATGCCGACGTGCCGCGCCAGCTCCGCCGCATCATCCTGACCATGCCGCCGGCCACGCCCTTGGCAGAGCAGCGCATCATGCGCGAGCGCGCCAAGGGGGCGATCATGTTGACCTGGGACGCGCTGGGCTGGACCGGGCGCCCGCGCATGCCGGCGCCGGAACCCACCCTGATCCTGCAATGGGACGAGGCGAGCTGCACCCAGCTCGTCTACCTCTACACCGAGATCACCCAGAAGTTTCAGGGGGCGGCCACCGACTTCTTCGCCATCATGGGGCGCACGCGGGCGGAATACGGCTTCGACCCCAGCTTGCGCGTGGCCAGCATCGACATCGGCGGCGGCACCACCGATCTTATGGTCACCACCTACCAGATCGAGGGCAACCGGGCGATCAACCCCACCCAGAATTTCCGCGAAGGCTTCAAGATCGCCGGCGACGATATCCTGGAAGCGGTGATCGAACGCCACGTGCTGCCGCCCATCGGCCGCCATCTGGCGTCCTGTGGGGTGCGCGACGCCGGCGCGCTGTTGCAGCAGCTCTTCGGCGGCGACCGCGCCGGCATGCCCGAACAGGAACGCCACCTGCGCAAGCAGTTCGTCACCCAGGTGTGCATGCCGATCGCGCTCGCCCTGCTGCACGCCTACGAAGGTGCCAAGCCCTACGGCGACCAGGTGCCCTTCGACATGCCGTTCGAGGACTTCTTCACGCTCGACACCTGGCCGCCCAAGCGCATCACCGACTATGTGGAGCGCAAGGCGCAGGAGGCCGGGTCGGACGGCTTCCGAGTGAAGGACGTGACCTTCACGGTGAACTTCGACGCGCTGGCCCAGGAGGTCCAGAACGTCATGCGGGCCACCCTGTTCGACCTGTGCGAGGTGGTCTATACGCTGGATTGCGACATCCTTCTGATCTCCGGCCGGCCGTCGCGGCTGCCGGCGATCCAGGACGCGATCCTGGCGTTGATGCCGGTGTCGCCCAACCGCATCGTGCGCATGCACCACTACCGGGTGGGGCACTGGTATCCCTTCTCCGACAGTCTGGCGCGCATCGACGACCCCAAGACCACCGCGGTGGTGGGCGGCATGCTGTGCGCACTCTCGGAAGGCCAGATCGAAGGCTTCCTCTTGCGCGCCAGCCAGTTCACGCTGAAGTCGACGGCGCGCTACATCGGCGAGATGGAGATCAGCGGCCAGATCAAGACCGAGCGGGTGCTGTTTTCCGACATCGACCTGGAAGCCCGCGCCACCGCCGACCAGTCTGCCGCCATGCGCTTCTACGCGCCCAGTTTCATCGGTTTTCGCCAGCTTCCCGTGGAGCGGTGGACGGCCACTCCGCTATACTATCTGGAACTGACCAATCCCCAGATGGCGCCGCGCCTCTCGCTCCCCCTGACGGTGACGCTGGAGCGCGCCGAGGTGGAAGCCGAAGGAACCGACGAAGCCAAGAAGGAAGATTTCAAGATCGTGGAAGTCGAGGATGCCCAGGGCGAAGCGCGACCGAAGTCCTTGTTGCAGCTCCGGCTTCAGACGCTGAAATCGGAAGCGGGCTATTGGCTCGATACCGGCATCCTGACCCTGTACAAGAGCGGCGAGGAGGGCGGTCATGGCTGACGTCACCTTGCAGAAGTCCAATGGGCGCAGGGCCAACGGCCACGATGCCAACGCGAGCGTGGCGGCGACCTGCCGGGATACCGCTGCCATCGCCGGCAAGGCGGTGTCGTGGATCACCGACAATCCGGACAAGGTGCGCCAGGAGCAGTCGGCCCTGTTGCGCGAGTTCCGCAAGTTCGGCACCGCGGCGCGCAAGCTGGAAGCGGCCGTGCACCGGCCCATGTGCGTCGGCGTGTTCGGCCCCAGCCAGGCCGGCAAGTCCTACCTGATCTCGGCCTTGGCCCGCCAGGGAACGGCCCCCCTGATCGCGGACTTCGACGGCGTGCCCGACGGGCTCGACTTCGTGCGCGAGATCAACCCCGAAGGCGGCCAGGAAAGCACCGGTCTGGTCACCCGCTTCACCATCCGGCGGGAGCGCACGCCCAAGGGCTTCCCGGTGGCGCTGCGCCTGCTGTCGCAGACCGACGTCATCAAGATCCTCGGCAACACCTTCTTTTCCGACTGCGACCTGTCGGAAGAGGAGGTGCCCAGCCCGCAGAAGGTCCGCGGCATGATCCGCGACGCCGAAGCCCAGGCGCTGCGCGAGCCGGTGGACGTGCTGAACGAGGAGGATGTCTGGGACCTCCAGGAGTATTTCGAGAAGTATTTCAAGGGCGAAGCCATCATCAAGGCGCTCGGCCCCGGCTACTGGAACCATGTGGCGGAGGTGGCGCCGCGGCTGCCCATCGGCGCGCGGGCCGCCCTGTTCTCCGTGCTGTGGGGCGGCATCCCGGAATTCACCGAGCTGTTGACCCTGCTCTACGACGCGCTCAGCGGCCTCGGCTTCGCGTCCGACGCCTATTGCCCCATCGAAGGGCTGGTGCCGCGCGACAACTCCATCATCGACGTGCGCACCCTGGGCGGGCTGTCTTCGGGCGGCGACAGTGCGGGGTCGCTCGATGTGGTGTCGCCGGAAGGCCATCGTGTGAAGCTGCCGCGCGCGCAGATCACCGCACTCACCGCGGAACTGCGCATCGTGGTCCGCGACAAGCCGTGGGACTTCTTCGACCACACCGACCTGCTGGACTTCCCCGGCGCCCGTAGCCGCGAGAACATCCCCGATATCCGGGCTTTCCTGGAGCAGCCGACGGCGCTGCAGTCGCTCTTCCTGCGCGGCAAGGTGGCCTACCTGTTCGAGCGCTACTGTGCCGAACAGGAGCTGACCAGCATGCTCCTGTGCATCGGCCCGTCGAACCAGGAGGTGCGCACGCTGCCCTCCATGGTGAACGACTGGATCGCCAGCACCCATGGGTCCGAAGCGGCGGCCCGCGCCCGCCAGCAATGCGCGCTGTTCTTGGTGCTCACCAAGTTCGATGCGGAGTTCGAGGAGAAGGCCGGCCAGGCGGAAACATCCGAAGGCCGCTGGACCACCCGCATGCAGACCTCGCTGCTCGACTTCTTCGGCAAGTCCAGCGACTGGCCCACAGAATGGGCGCCGGGCGAGCCCTTCCACAACTGCTACTGGCTGCGCAATCCCAACTACAAGGCCAAGCACATCCTCGACTACGACGCGTCGGGCCGGGAGGTCGGCATGCGCCCGGGCGAGGAGGCGCGGATCGCCCGCTACCGCCGCGACTATGTGAGCAACGAGACGGTGCGCGCCCATTTCGCCAATCCCGAACGGGCCTGGGATGAAGCCTTCCGGCTGAACGACGGCGGCATCACCTACCTGGCGGACAGCTTGGCACCGGTGTGCAACCCCGATATCAAGCGCCGCCAGATCGAGCACCGGGTGGCTGCCCAGCGCGCGCTGATGATGGAACGGCTGTCGCGCTACCATGTGTCGGACGACCTGCAGCAGGAGTTGGACCGCCGCCGCCAGGCTGCAGCCAACGCCGTGCGCCGTCTCGCCCAGTGCGTGCAGGCGCAGCGCTTCGGCAAGCTGATCCGCGCCATGCAGCTCGACGGCGACCTGCTGGCCGGCCTCTATTACCAGGTGGAGACCGGCGCTCCGGGTGCCGAGGAGGACGAGGACCGGCCACCCCCCACCATCGGCCCCACCGTCGCCGCCGACGATCTGCTGGCCGACGTGTTCGGCGACGAGCTGGACATGGTGATGGCCAATGAAAGCACCGCGCCGCCGCCCACCGCGCCGCGCGACCATGCCGGCGCCTTCGCCGATGCGGTGCTGGAGCGCTGGATGGAGGAGCTGCATTCCCTGGCGGAAACCCCGCAGCTCTACCGCTATTTCCAGATGTCGGAAGCCACCATGGGCACGCTGGCGGCCGAGCTGATTTCCGGCGCCCGCCGGCTGGAACTGCGCGACACCATCGCGCGCACCGTGCGCAAGACCACCAGCTTCCGCCAGAAGCTGGACATCGCCATGAACAAGCCGGCGCTGATCGCCGCCAACTTGCTGAACGACTTCGTCAACTACGTGGGGTTCGATGCCATGCCGGTGGAAGACCGCCCGGCGGCCGGCAAGGGCCCCACCCGGCGCCCGGTGTTCGCCCCGCGGCCGCCGACCGACGGGGAACTGGTGCTGCCGGAAACCCAGACGCCTTACGACCGTCTGCAATATGTCGACTGGATGGCTGCCTTCGTGCGTATGGTCGAACAGAACGCGATGAGCCGGGAAGGCCGGGAAATCGATGTTGCCCAGAATGCCCGGATCGGCGAGTTGGTTCAGGCGCTGGACAGACCGGTCGTCGGGTAAGGATGCGGGGTAGGGTCGGCCATGAGTGAAGTCACCATCCATGAAGACCGCTCCGAGCCCGGCGGCGGCTATGCCGTGATCCGGGTGACCGGGGTTACCCACAATCCGGGCGATGCCGGCTTCTCGGTTCGCCGCATCGGCTACGACCGGGGCACGCTGGGCCGCAGCGGCTGGCAGGGGCCCGATGCGCGGCTCTACCCGATGGATGTCCGCTTCCACCAGGGCAGCCTCTACCTGAAGGTCGGCCCCGACGTGGTCGACCGCATCGAGGTCGGCACGCCCATCGAGATCGAGATCCCGTCCATCGGCGTGCGCGCCACCCTGCACTGGCCGGAAATCGCCCCCTCGGTGGCCGAACACGGCCCGTCGCGGCGCACCCGCACCGGCTTCGGCGCGCGGTCCGGGGCGGTTCCGGCGGCCACCGGGGCGTTCGGCGCGGCCGAACCGGCGATGGCCGACGACGACATGGGGGCGACGCGCATCGGTGCGCCGCTGCCGGCGTCCGATGCCACCCAGATCGGCGCGCCGCCGGCCCAGGCGGACCTGCGCGCCCACTCGTTCTCGCCCACCCGCGGCGGGGCGGCCGCGCGCGATCCCATCGGCGGCAACTTCGACGATCCCTTCGCCGATTTCGTGGACGGCGACTTTCTCGACGACCGCTGGGACATGCTGGGCGAACGCCGCGGCGAAGTGCGCCCGACGCCGGCGCGCGACGACGAAGGCGGCGGTACGGCTTGGATCGTGGTGCTGCTGGTCCTGCTGCTGCTGGTCGGCGGCGGTGTGGCGCTGGTGATGACCGGCGTGGTCGACCCCGACGAATTGCTGGCCGAACTGGGCCTCGGCGAAGAAGAGACCATGGTGGTGGATACGCCCGATGAGGTGACGCCGCCGCCAACCCCCATCGACTTGTCGAACCAGGGACCGGTCCCGGAAACCACGCCGGACCGGCCCATCGATACGACCCCGCCCATCGACACCACGCCGCCGCCCGAACGGCCGGCCGGCGAGGGCGGTTTCCTCGACCACTGGGCCAACATCTTCACCGTACCGGAGGGGACCGGGCCGACGCCGCCGGAAACGGTGACCCCGCCGCCCGAACCGCCGCCGCAGACGAGCCCACCGGAAACGGTGGTGCCCACCGGGCCGCCGCTGCGCGATCCGCGCGAGACCCCGACCGATTATGCCGACCGCTTCCTGCGCTCCGGCCCCGCTGCCGAAGCCGCCTACGACGAGGGCAACCGGCACCTGGAGGCGGGCGATGCGGAGGTGGCGGTGCTGATGTACGAGTACGGAGCCGACCGCGGCCATGCACCGTCGCTGATGGCGATCGGCCGGATGTACGATCCGGTGCACTTCTCCCCCAGCCTGTCGGCATTCACCCACGCCAACCCGGTGCGCGCCGCGGAGCGCTACCGCGAGGCCGAGGCGCAAGGAAGTCAAGAAGCTGCCCAAGCATTGGCGGATTTGCGTGGCTGGCTTGAGCGTGCCGCGGCAGGCGGCGACCAGGAGGCGAGGGCGGCGCTTCAGCAACTGGACGCCAGGCGCTGACCCGTCCTTCGGGCACACGCCGGATCGCCGCGGTGGCTGTCGATCGGCCCTCTAGGTAGCACTGGCGATGGGGAAGACAGGACCATGACGCATCACCGGCAAAGCAGCACGACTTTGGAGCTGTTGGTGGCGTTGCTGGTCCTGCTGGCGGGGCTCGCCGCGCTGGCGCTGCCGGTCACTCCCGCCCGCGCGCAGGCGGAAGCGCCCCTGCTGATGGAAGGGCGCAACAGCCTCTACCAGCGCGTGCTCTCGCGGCCGGCCGCGGTACTGCGCGCGGAGCCGGGCGACCGCGCCGCACTGGTGGAACCCTTCGTCGCCCCCTTCACCATCTACTACGTGTTCGAACGGCGCAGCGCCGGCGGGGCCGATTGGGTGCGCGTCGGCTCCTCGGTGCGCGGCCCGTCGCAGGGCTGGATGCGCGCCGACGAGGTGATCGACTGGCGCCAGACCATGGTGGTGGCCTTCACCAATCCCGCGGGACGCGAGCGGCTGCTGTTCTTCCGCGACCACGACGAGCTGGTGGACGTGCTCAACGACGAGAACGTGGCGGCGATCGCCGGCGAACTCCGGCGCGGTGCCGTCGACGGCTCGCTGCCGCCGGACAGCCCGGTGATCTCCATCGAGCCGGCCGAGCATGTGGACATCAACGAACAGTTCTACGTGCTGCCGATCCTGGAGGCGGAACGGGTGTGGCTGGCGTCCGGCTACACCACGCGGCTTCTGGAAGTGGCCTCGGTGCCGCTCAATGCCGACCCGCTCAACCAGGGCACGCCGTCGGCCGAAGACCTGCTGCGCGACTTCCGCGTCGGCATCGTGTTCGTGATCGACACCACGAGTTCCATGGGCCCCTACATCGACCGCACGCGCGAGGCGGTGCGCCGCATCTACCAGCAGATCGAAGGCTCGCCCGTCGCCGACCGCGTGTCGTTCGGCCTCGTCGGCTTCCGCGACAACATCTCCGCGGTGCCGGAGCTGGAATACGACACCCGCGTGTTCGCGCCGCTGACCCCGAGCGCCAGTGGGCGGACCCTGCTGGCGCAGCTCGACCAGATCCGGCCGGCCACCATCTCCAGTCTCGGCTTTGACGAGGATGCGCTGGCCGGCGTGGTGGCGGCCGTCCGCATGCCGGAATGGAACGACTATGATGGCCGCTACGTGGTGCTGATCACCGATGCCGGCCCGCGCCAGGCGAGCGATCCCTTGTCCACCACCGGCTTCGGCCCGGCCCAGGTGAACGCGCTCGCCGTGGACAACGGCATCGCGCTCTACACCATGCACTTGCTCACCCCCCAGGGGGAAGGCGACCACGACTATGCCTCCGCCGCCTATATGGAGCTGTCGCGTTGGCGCAATGCCGGCAGCCTCTACCACCCGGTGCCGCTCGGCGCGGTCAACGTGTTCGGCCAGTCGGTGGACTCGCTTACCCGCCAGATCATCGGCCAGATCCAGGATGCCATGGCCGGCCGCCTGACCGAGGTGGCGCCCGAGCCGCCCAACGAATTGGAGGCCCAGACCAGCCTGGTCGGCCGCGCCATGCAGCTTGCCTATCTGGGGCGTGAGCGCGGCGCCCAGGCGCCCGACGTGTTCCGCGCCTGGACCACCGACCGCTCGTTCGAAGACCCGCGCCAGGCGTCGCTGCAGGTGCGCCTGCTGATCACCAAGAACGAATTGAGCGACCTTTCCGACGTGCTTCGGGTGATCGTGGAGGCTGGCCAGGCCAATCGCCTGTCGCCGGAGGACTTCTTCGGCCAGCTCCAGAGTGCGGTGGCCAACCTGGCGCGCGACCCCAACCGCTTGGTCGATCCGAACTTCGACAACCTCGGCGATCTGATGGGCGAATACCTGCGCGACCTGCCCTATCGCAGCTTGATCCTCGATCTCGATGAGCAGACCTGGCTCAGCATGGGGCCGGGCCGGCAGCTTGAGATCCTCGACAACCTGGAAGCGCTGCTGCACCTCTACGAGGCGTATCACGACCAACCGGACCTGTGGATCCCGCTCTACGAAGGAGCGCCGGAGGGCGAGCATGTCTTCCCGATCTCCATCGATGCGCTGCCCTGACGCGACAGCCGGCGCCTGCCGATCGCGGACCGGGCCGAGAGCATGACGACGGCGGCCGGCGGTCCGGGAGGCGGTACCGCGGCCGCCCGGTCGCGGCTGATGGTCCTGAAGGGCGTGGAAAAGGCGCGGCCCGGCAGCCCCGGTTTCCGCCTGGTGGTCGAGCGGCTGGAGATCCGTCCCGGTGACCGGCTGGCGGTGGTGGGCCCCAGCGGCTCCGGCAAGAGCACCCTTATCGACATGCTGGCGCTTGCCCTGGCGCCCGACCGAGCCGACCGCTTCTGGGTGGCCGATGCACCGCCGGACGGTGTAGGGCCACCCGACCGTCGCGACGTCAAGCGGGCCTGGGACGCCGGTGCGCGCAGCGAACTGGCGCGACTGCGCGGCCGCCTGTTCGGCTATGTGGTGCAGACGGGCGGCCTGCTGCCGTTCCTCACCGTCGCGTCGAACATCGCACTCTCGCAGCAAGTCGCCGGCCGGCATGATGCCGACTGGATCGCCGAACTGGCCCGCCGCCTCGGCATTTCCGAGCTGATGGGCCGCCGACCGGCCCAGCTTTCCGTGGGCCAGCGCCAGCGCGTGGCGGTGGCCCGCGCGCTCGCCCACCGGCCGGCCATCCTGCTGGCCGACGAGCCCACCGCTTCGCTCGACCCGGTCAACGCCGAACGCGTGATGACGGCGCTTACGGCCCTGGTGGCGGACAGCGGCGCCGCCCTGGTGCTGGTGACCCACGATGCCGCGTTGGCCGGCCACTACGACCTTGCCCTTCACCGTATCGATTCCGCCGGTGCCGGCGACGAGGTGGTGAGCCGGCTGGTGCCGCCGGGTGTGCCGTCGCATGCGGCGGTGGCCGCAGGAGTGTTAGCGGGGGTGTCCGCGGGGGTGTCCCCGGGTTTGTCCGCGGAGGTGGGGCCGTGATCGCCCGCCTGGCGCTGGCCGATCTCGCCCACGAGCGCACCATGACGGCGTGCCTGGCGCTCGGGCTGGCCGCTATCCTGGCGCCGCTCTTGGTGCTGTTCGCGCTGCGCACCGGGGTAGTGGACGGGCTCTCCGGCCAGTTGACCGGCGATCCGGCGGCGCGCGAGGTGCGCATCATCGGCAACCGCAGCTACGACGCCGCCTTTCTGCAGGATCTGGCGCAGCAGCCGGAGGTCGGTTTCGTGATGGCGCGCACCCGCTCCATCGCCACCTCCATCACCCTGCTGCCCGAGCCGGGTGCCGCCACCGGGGCGGTGGAGGCGGAACTGGTGCCCAGCGGCCCGGGCGATCCGGTGCTGGGCGATCTGGCCGGCCTGGTCAGCGGCGAGGCGGTGGTGCTGAGCCACCGGCTGGCGCTCGACATGGCACTGGCGGCCGGTGACACCGCGGCCCTGGCGGTGATCCGCGAAGCCGCGGACGGGCGGCGCAGCCGCGTCGACCTGCCCGTCACCGTCGCCGGGGTGCTGTCGGCCGCGGCCGGCGATCGCAGCTTCGTCTACGCCGACCTCGCCGTGCTGGAGGCGGTGGAAGCCTATCGCGACGGGTATGGCGTTGCGCGCTACGGCTGGGAAGGTGAGGCGCCCGCCGAAGGCCCGCGCAGCTATGCCAGCTTCCGCCTCTATGCCGCGACCATCGGCGATGTGGAAGCACTCGCCGACCGCATGACCGAGCGGGGCATCGGCGTGCGTACGGAACTCGACCGCATCCGCATGGTGGAGGGGCTCGACCGCAACCTCACGCGCATTTTCACCATCCTCGCGGGGCTCGGCGGGCTCGGCTACGTGCTGTCGCTCGGCGCCAGCCTGTGGGCCAATGTGGACCGCAAGCGGGTGGCGCTGAGCACGCTGGCGCTGATGGGGGTGCCGCCCGGCCGGCTGGTGGGTTTCCCGGTCGCCCAGGCGGTCGCCATCGCCGGGCTGGGCTACGCCCTGGCGGTGGCCGCCTTCGCATTGGCACAGGCCGCCATCAATGCCACATTCGCCGCTCCGGGCCTTGCCGGCCAACCGGTGAGCGTGCTCCACGGATCGCAGATCGCCCTGGCCGGGCTGGCCACCGGGGCGGCCGCCCTGGCGCCGTCGCTTATCGCCGGGTGGCGGGCGGCGCGGGTGGAACCGGCGGAAGGGATACGCGATGTGTGATCGGCGGCGGCGGCGCGGTGGATGGCAAGCCCAGGCGGTCGGCGCTGCGGCAATGGCGGTGGCCCTGCTGGCGGGGGCGGCGGCTCCGGCCTCGGCCCAGGCCGACATCACCTGGCCGGAAGAACTCTACAATCCCCAACCGGACGTGGACGATCTGGTTCTGCCCATGCCCTGCGGCGGGGCCATGGTGTTCCGCCGCGTCGAACTTGCTTTGGGATTCAATCCGCTGGACGACCAGCTCGTCCTCCTGGGCAGCGATTCCCAGGAAGATGCGCCGTTCGATTTCCGCCTGCGCGACCACCTCACCGGCGGCTTCAACGATACCGTGCTGGGGATCCGCACCAACTACTATTTCCTCGGCAAGTACGAGGTGACGCGCGACCAGTACACCGCAGTGATGACCGACACGTGCCCCGAGCCCAGCGCCCAGGGCAGCCAGCCGGTGACGGAGGTATCATGGTTCGACGCCGTGGCCTTCACCGAAGCCTACACCACCTGGCTTTGGGCCGAAGCGCCCGACATCATGCCCACCGAGGGCGACAGCCGCAGCTATGTGCGCCTGCCCACCGAAACGGAGTGGGAATACGCGGTGCGCGGCGGCCTGGCGGTGACCGAGCGGGATTTCCGTGGGCGGCTGTTTCCCCACCAGGGCGATTTTGCCCAATACGCCCTGTTCCAGGCTCAGCGTTCGGCAGACGGCGTGCTGTGGCCGGTGGGCTCGCGCCTGCCCAACCCGCTCAACCTCTACGACATGCTCGGCAACGCCGAGGAAATGATGCTGGAGCCCTACCAGATCAACCGGTTCGGCCGGCGCCACGGCCAGGTGGGCGGCATGGTCACCCGCGGCGGCTCGTTCCGCACGCTGGAGGCCGACCTGCGCAACAGTTGGCGCACCGAATACTCGCTGTTCGACGAAAGCACCGGCCGCTCCCGGGTGCTCGACACCATCGGCTTCCGCACCACACTGTCGGTTCCGGTCGCCGTCGATCAGGCGCGCCAGCAGGAGCTTGCCCAGGCATGGCAGGCCGCCCAGGAGCGGGAAGCGTCGGCGATGCAGGAAGCCGATATCGATCCCCTGCAAGCGCTCGACGAACTGACCGAGGACAATTTCGACCCCGACGTCCGCCAGGACCTCCTGGCCATCCGTGCTGCGCTGTCCACCGCGTTTGCCGAGCGCGAAGAGGTGGCGGCGCGTGCGTTGCGCCGCTCGATTTCGTCGGGGGCCGTGCTGATCCGGACGCTGCGCTATGACCGCGGCGTGATGAACGCGACGGAAACCGCGCTGCGCTTCGAACAGCAGCTCAACGCCGGTTCGGAGCGCACCGACCGGCTGCAGCGCCAGCTCGAAGCCATACAAGAGCGCTACGACATCACGCTGAGGACCTATTTCGACATCCTGTTGCAGGCGGCCGACGACTATTCCGCGGACTTCCTGCAAGATCAGCTCGACGTGGTGAACATCGGTTTCGAGCAGCAGGATTTGCCGACCCTGGGGGCCTTCGCCACCTTGTTCATCCAGCAGGTGCTGTCCTACCAGGAGACCCAGTCGCTGGAGGCGGAGGACTACGAGGCGGAACTTCTGGCGGACTGAGCTGGCGGACCGGGCTGGCGGACTGGGCTGGCGGACTGGGCTGGCGGCAGTCCGGCAGGAGTCCGGTTTTGCCCCCGATGGCGCCGCCTGCCCTGCGTCTGCCGCAAAGTCCTGTCAGTCGAGACAAGACACGGCGCCGGGAAGGAATGCGGCAAGAAGGTTGCAGCATCGCCAATGCTCTGGCGGCGACTCGCCTTCCTTTTGTCGCATCGTCACGATAACGTGCGTTTTTGTGAGGGCACACCAAGCGGACTGGCCCGACCAATGATTATGAGTCGCCGCCAAAGACGATGGGCCTTTGATTGAGTTTTGTTTGGGGGCAGGAGCATGTGGCAAGTAAGTTTCAAGCCGCGGGCAGCGATGGCGGCAATCTTGGCGGCAATGATGGTGGTCAGCGCCTGCGGCAGCACCGGCGGCAGGGCATCCAGCGAAAACCTCACGCCGGCCCAGCGCAACCTCCGCGAAGAAGCCGACCGGTTCAATCAGACGATCGGTGAGGGCGCCATTGCCGGCGCCATCGTCGGCGGCATCCTCGGTGCCCTGGTGTCCGACGACAACCGCTTGGCCGGTGCGGCCATCGGTGCGGCCGCCGGTGCCGTGGTGGGCGGCGGTGCGGGCTACTTCGTCGCCGTCCAGAACGAAGACTACGCCAGCCAGGAAGACCGCCTGGAGGCGGAGATCGCGGCCGCCCAGCAGGATGTGGCCCGGTATCGCGAGATCGTGCGCACCACCCAGCAGGTGGTGGACCAGCACAAGGCGCGGATCGCCCAATTGAACGCCCAGTACCGGAGCGGCCAAGTAAGCCTGACGACGGTGCAGAGCGAGCAGGCGACGATGCGGCAGGACCTGGAACTGATCGATGGGCTGATCCAGGAAAACCGCAATATGGTCGCCAACTACGACGAGGAGATTGCCGCGAACCGGCAGCAGGGCGTTCCGGCCCAGAGCCTGTCGGCGGCGCGTGCCGATCTGGTTCGCGAGCGTGAAGCTCTGCAGGCGCAGTACGACGAACTGGTGGCGGCGGTCAGCGGCCTGCCGACCGAATAGCGGCGGGCGACGCAGCGAAGGCCCGCCCGGCGTGACGGGACGGTCCTTCGCCCGCGACCGCGGCCATGACTGTGGGAGGGATGAAGATGAAGCAACGTAATGGGGTCATGGTCGCCGGGCTGTGCCTGGTTCTCGCGGCCGGTGGGTGCGCGCGCAACGAGGACCCGTCGCAGGCCGGGTTCTTCAGCGGCGTCGCCAATCTGGCCGACGGTACCTACGACCAGCGCGTGGCGGACCGCGAGGCGGCGCGCGACCGCACCCAGGCGCAGGCCGACCAGCTTGCCGTCCGGGCCGCCGAATTGGATCAGGAACGCCGCCAATTGGCGGTGGAGGAAGCCAACGCCTATCAGCGGCTGCAGAACCTGAACGGCCAGATCGCGCTGGAGCAGGCGAGGCTGGCGCAGCTCGGCCAACAGCAGAACGTGGACCGCAACCAGCTCAGCATGTTGCAGACACGGGCCAGCAACCTGGAGCAGCAGCGTCTGCAGCTCCAGTCCGCACCGCCGAGCCAGGTGAACAACCAGGAACTGAACGCGCTGCAGCAGGAAGTGGATGCCCTGCGCGCGGTCATCGACAACATGATCGAAGGGCTGGCGGTGGTCGAATAGGCCCAGCACCGCAGCACTGGCCGCACAGCACCGGCCCCCGCGCGCCGCCACATCGGCAAGGGCGGGCGCGGGAGCGGGCTGGGGCCGAGTCTACAAAGCGCGAAAGTGACCTAATCCAGGCTCTTGCGCACGATCTCGTAGACGTCGGGCGACAGCGGCGAGGTGGCGAGGATGCGCTCCAGGGCCGTGCGCATCTGCGCCTGGCGGCCGGTGTCGTGGCGCCGCCAGCGCCCCAGCGGCGCCACCAGCCGGGCGGCCACCTGCGGGTTCAGCTTGTCCACCGCGATGATCTCGTCGGCCAGGAAGGCGTAGCCGCCGCCGTCGGCACCGTGGAAGCGCAGCGGATTGCCGTAGGCGAACGACCCCACCAGCGCGCGCAAGCGGTTGGGCACCCGGCGGGTGAACAGCGGGTGGGCCGTCAGCTCCAGCACCCGCTCCAGCGCATCGGGCAACCGGCTGGTGGCTTGCAGGCGGAACCACTTGTCGACCACCAGCGGGTAGTCCTTCCAGTCCGCCAGGAAAGCCGCCAGGGCCTCCTCCCGCGCCGGGCCGGCATGGTTGTTCAGCACCGCCAGGGCGGCCAGCCGCTCGGTCATGTCCTTAGCCGAGGCTGCCTGGGCCTCGGCCAATGCGAGGCCACGCCCGTCCGGCGCATGGGCGAGCAGGGAGAGGCAGACACCCCGCAGTGCCCGCCGCGCCATGGCATCGGGATCGCTGCGGAACGGCCCACTGTCGGCCAGCGCCTCGTAGGTTTGCGTCAGCGGCTCGGCGAGGGCCGCGGCCACGGCCGATTTCACTGCCTGGCGGGCGGCGTCGATCGCCTCCATGTCCACCTGCACCATCTCGTCCGCCACCTCGTCGATGGAGGGCAGGGTCAGGGCTTCGGCGATCAGGGCGGTGTCGAGGCGAGGGTCGGCCAGCGTGCTGGCGAAGGCATCCACAAAAGCGGGGTCGACGTCCAGGGGCTCGCCCGCCCGGTGGGCGCGCACCAGGTCCAGCAGCACGCGCGTGGCGAGCTGGCGGCCGGCGTCCCAGCGGCCGAAGGGATCGCCGTCGCGGGCGAACAGGAACTTCAGCCGGTCGGTCGGCGGTGGCTTCAACCTTACCGGGGCGGAAAAGCCGCGCAGCAGCGAGGGCACCGGGCGGTCGGCCAGGCCCTCGAACACGAAGGTCTGGCGCGCCTGGCGCAGGTGCAGCAGCCACCCTTCGGCGGTGGGTACCCCGTCGCCGTCCGCCAGCCGGGCCGGCAGGTCCACACCGTCGGGGCCGACCAGGCCCGTCACCACCGGGATGTGCAGCGGCTGCTTGTCCGGCTGGCCCGGCGTCGGCGGCGTGCGCTGGGAAAGCGTGAGGGTGTAGCGCCCGGTCTCGCCATCGTAGCGGTCGGCGGCCGTCAGTTGCGGCGTGCCCGCCTGGCTGTACCAGGTGCGGAACTGGCCGAGGTCGGCCTGGCCGGCATCCTCCATGGCAGCGACGAAATCCTCGCAGGTCACCGCCTGTCCGTCGTGGCGCTGGAAGTAGAGGTCCATGCCGCGGCGGAACCCCTCCGCCCCCAACAGGCGGTGCATCATGCGGATCACTTCCGCCCCCTTCTCGTACACGGTGGGGGTATAGAAGTTGTTGATCTCGATATAACTTTCCGGACGCACCGGGTGCGCCATGGGGCCGGCATCCTCCGGGAACTGGGAGACGCGCAGCCGCCGCACATCCTGGATGCGCTTCACCGCGGCGGAGCCGTGGTCGGCGGAGAATTCCTGGTCGCGGAAGACCGTCAGGCCCTCCTTCAGCGAAAGCTGGAACCAGTCGCGGCAGGTCACCCGGTTGCCGGTCCAGTTGTGGAAGTATTCGTGGGCGACCACGCTTTCGATGCGCTGGAAGTCGCCGTCCGTCGCCGTTTCCGGCTTGGCCAGCAGCAGCGCGCTGTTGAAGATGTTGAGACCCTTGTTCTCCATCGCCCCCATGTTGAAGTCCGACACGGCGACGACGTTGAATACGTCCAGATCGTATTCCAGGCCGAACACCTGTTCGTCCCAGGCCATCGCCCGCTTCAGCGAGGCCATGGCGTGGCCGCACTGGTCGAGGTCCGGCCGGCGCACCCAGATGTTGAGGTCGACGGGGCGGCCCGACCGGGTGGTGAAGCGGTCCGGCACGGCGTGCAGGTCGCCTGCCACCAGGGCGAACAGGTAGCTAGGCTTGGGCCAGGGATCGTGCCACTTGGCCCAGTGGCGCTCGCCCAGGCTCTCGCCGTGGTCCACCGGGTTGCCGTTGGCCAGCAGCACGGGAAATTCGGTGCGGTCGGCCACCAGGGTCACGGTGTAGCGGCTCAGCACGTCCGGCCGGTCGGGGAAATAGGTGATGCGCCGGAAGCCTTCGGCTTCGCACTGGGTGCACAGCATGCCGCCGGAGAGGTAGAGGCCGCTCAGCGCGGTATTGGCCTCCGGGTTCACGCGCGCCACGGTGTCCAGCGTGAAGCGGTCGGGCGGGGAGAGTATGCGCAGGCCCTTGGCTTCCACCGTGTAGCGGTCGTCCGCCAGCGGCGCGCCGTCGAGCGCGATCGCCTCCAGCACCAGCCCGTCGCCGTCCAGGACCAGGTCGCAATCCGCGTCGGCATCGGCTTTGCGGGCGAAGCCGATGCGGGCGGTCACCTTGGTGTCGGTGGGGTGGAGATCGAAGATCAGGTCGATCTCGTCCACCTCCCAGGGGAAGGGCGTGTAATCGGCAAGCCGCACCGGCTGGGGAGGGGCGGGGGTTTGAAGGTCTGGCTGCGGACGGTCGGACATTGCAGGCCGCGCTGGGTTCGGGGAACGTGAAACCGTATTAAACGATCGCGGTGCCGAGCGGTATCGCCGGCGCGCCCCCTCCCGTCCGCCCGGCTATCCGAAGAACCCGTGGCGGTGCGCCACCGCGGTGGAGATGCGCTGGCACAGCCGGTGATAGGCGGCGAGCGGCCGGAACAGCAGGTCGTTCTCCAGCCGGTAGCTTTGGGCATCGTCGGGCCGATAGTCCGCCGGCTCGCCGAAATCCTCAACCCGGATGCGGTCGCCGTCCTGCGGGAAGATCTCCTCCAGGAGCGTCACCACCGACGGCACGTCCAGGTGGAACAACCGGTCCACGAGCTGGCGGCGGGTGACGGCATGGCGGCTGGAGAAGTCCGGGATCTGCACCGCCAGCACGTAGATCTGCTGGATGATGGCAAGCCGCATGGCATGCAGCACCAGCAGCGTGCGCCGGCTACGCTCGGAAATCAGGCCGGCGCACCCAAGGCTGCGCGGCGCTTCGCCGAGATCCTCCAACGCCCGGTCAAGCTCCGTGAAGTCCTGGAAGAGGCGCAGGAAGACGCGGCGCTGGCGTTCGTGCAGGTCGGTGCGCAGATGGCGCGCGATGGTCAACAGGCGTTCGCTGTCCTCGTGCGGCTCGGCGGCGGTGCGGCGCACCCACCAGGCCGGATCGGTGACGGTGATGTAGGCTTCCATCACCTGCGGGTCGCTGACCGCCACGGCGAACTCGCCGATGCCCATGACCCGGCGGAAGCGCTCGGAGGTGTCGTAGAGCATGCGGAAGCGCTCGGGGTCCTTGTCCACCGCCGCCCCCAGCCCGCCCAGGCTGTTGGCCAGCAGGCCGAGCTGCATGAGAATGGCGTTGTGCGGAATGGCGCGGATCTGGCTGGCGTGGGCGGCGTCGGCCTCCGCCGGTTCCTCGTGCTGGCGCTTGAGCGCCCGGCTGCCCGAGGGGAACAGCAGGTTGGCCCCGAAGGTGGTCAGCAGCACGCCGTAGTTGGGATCGTCCACCAGGTCGTCCTGGAAGCCCTTCACGGTGGTGAAGAACTCCCGGATATAGGCGCGTTCGGCGTAGAACGGATCGTCGGATGCCGGCACCGGCGCGCCCGGCTGGGCATGCTCCAGCACCCGCGTCAGCACGGCCAGGGCGGTCGCGGGGTTGAGAAACGGCACATAGCCGTCGCCGCCCTGGAAGCTCACCTCCTGCTTCACCCGCACGCCGAAGCGGGCTGCGGCAGCGCGGAAGGCGGCCGGATCGGTGTAGGCGAGGCGCGCGGCGAAACTGCCGGGATGGGCGCCGCGGCCGATGGATTCGCCGTGGGTGTCGAACACCACCAGTTCCACATGGGCCATGCCGTGATCGGCCAGCGCACGGACGATGCGGAAGCGCAGGCGCTCGATGGAGGCGGCGGCCGCCGTCTGGCCCAGATAGCGCCCGGCATCGGAATACCCGGTCTGGATGCACAGGCGGCCGCGGGCTTCCAGGTAGGCGCGATAGTGCGGACTTTCCAGAAGCTGCTCGATCACCCGGCTGCCGGCTTCCAGCGCGCGTTCGGTCTCGAACAGGGGCGAGATGTCGATCTGGTCGGCCACCCCGAACAGGCGCGCGAAGTAGAGGGCCGTGAGCGGCGTGAAGGCGCTTTCGCATTCGGCGATGAGGAAGCGCAGCGGCGCCGTGCTGTCGCTGTACTTCAGCATCTGCGCCAGCACCATGAAGAGCTGCTTGGTCGACGTGCGCTCGGCGATCAGCGAGCCGAAATTGATGGTGACCGGCTGCACCCCGTCGAGCAGCGCTTCCACCCGGTCCAGATAGCTGCGGCGGAAGCGCGGGTCGTTGACGTCGGAAACCAGCTCCACCTGCTTGCGGATGGCGTTGTGCACCTGGGTGGCGTTGATGCGCACATGGGTATGGGCGAGGCCGAGGCCGTAGTTGCGCAGCTCCGCGCGCAGGATGCAGAGCCGGGCTGCGACGTCGTGGCGTTCGGGCGCCAGCCGGTCGAGCACCCGGTCCACCAGCTCCACCAGCCCGTCCACATGGGTGATGCGCCGCGCGCGCCCCTCGAACACGCGCCGCGAGATCTGGCGGATGCGCTCCACGAAACCGGGATCACCGGGATCGCAGGCGCCGAACGCGGCCACCTCGTCCTCAAGCTGGGCGATGGCGAAGGCGATGCGGGTGTCCATCAGCTCCAGCGGTTCCGTCAGGCTGGGGTCGCCGCTCAACTCCGCCTGGATGGGGCGCAGGGCCGCCAGGTGGCCGCGCAGGTGATAGACCTGGAGGATGAGGCGGTTCACCAGGGTGTCGGTCCAGCGGATGTCCGAGCGCCCGTCCAGGTCGTAGCCCACCCAGCTCGCCGCGGTGATGAGGCGCGGCGTCAACTCGCGCCAGCGGTCCGGCCAGCGCTGCCGGGCGACCCCGAGCGCGATGCGGTAGACCTCGCGTAGCGCTTCCTGCAGCGTCCGCAGCGCTTCCATGGACAGCGCATGCTCGCGCATCAGCGAGATGTCGGGATCGCTGCGGTGCTCGGTGCGGCTCGCCCGCTGCACGATGGCCACGCCGTCGCCATCGCTGAGCGGCTGGCCGTCGTCGCGCCGGCCGGCGGCGATGGCGGCCAGATCGGCCATCATGGCGCTGTGCAGGTTGAAGGTGGGGTGCGCGGTGAACACCACGCCGAACACCTCGCGCCCCAGCTCCTTGGCGAAGGCATCGAAGTCGCCGGCCCGTTCGGCCAGCCCGTCGAACAGCTCCTCCAGCCGTGCCCTGTTGGCATCGGGGTCGGTCTCCCCGAGATAGCGCGACAGCCGGCCGGCGCGTTCCAGGAAGCCTTCGGCGGAGACGTACTGGATCACCTGTTCCAGCCCGCCCGGCGTCAGGCTGCCGTCGGCCAGACCGCGGGCGATGCGCCGGCCCAGCGCCAGCACCGGGTTGGTCAGCGGGTCGTCGCGCCCGGCGTGGCGCAGTTCGCCCAGTTCGCCAAGCCATTGATCGAGCAGGCCCGCGGCATCCACCGGCGGATCGCCGCCGAACACGGCGGCATCGGGGATGAAGGCACCTTGGTCGTGCGACAGCGCGGCACTCGTGGGGGCGCTTTGATCCGGGGGCATGGCGGCTGTGTCCCTGGCAGGTAGGCGGCACCACGATGGATGCAGTGCGGTGCGGTCAAAGATGTTCGCTCTCGAAGGGAAGTCAACAGTCGGTTCAGCGTGTTCTGTCTGTCCGCGCCGCTGTGCTTGCGCTAAGAACTCGCACACCGAACACAAACCGTCCCAGGGAGGAAGTGCCATGAAGCGCCGTCAATTCTTGTATGGGGCCGCCGGTGGCGCGGCGGCGTCGACGCTCGCGGCCCCGGCCATCGCGCAGGATCGCTACGAATGGACCATGGTGATGCCGTGGCCGGCCAACGCGCCGGGCGTCGGCGTCAATGCGGTGCGGCTGGCCGAACACATCACCGAGATGTCCGATGGCCGCCTGACCATCACCCCCTACGGGGCGGGCGAACTGGTGCCGCCGTTCGAGTGCTTCGACGCCGTGCAGTCGGGCAGTGCCGACTGCTTCCACGGCACGCCCTACTACTGGGTGAACAAATCCCAGGCGTTCCACCTGTTCGCCGGCGTGCCCTTCGGCTTCGGCGCGGTGGACCTGACCGGCTGGCTCTATTTCGGTGGCGGCTACGAGCTGTGGGACGAAGCCTACGGCGCCTTCGGCATCAAGCCGTTCTACGTGGGCTCCAGCGGCACCCAGGCGGGCGGCTGGTTCCGCCAGGAGGTCAACTCGCTGGACGATCTGCGCGGCCTGCGCATCCGCTACGCGGGTTTGGGTGGCGAGGTGATGCGCCGGCTGGGGGCCGCGGTGGTGCTGACGCCGCCGGGCGAGATCTTCGCCGCCATGCAGTCCGGCAACGTGGACGCTGCGGAATGGGTGGCGCCGTGGAACGACATGGCATTCGGCCTGCACCAGGTGGCGAGCTACTACTACCTGCCGGCGTTCCATGAGCCCGGCCCGTCGCTGGAGCTGTCGATCAATATCGACCGCTGGAACGAGTTGCCGGACGACCTGAAGGCGATCGTGCGGCATGCCTGCGGCTCGTCGGGCACGGAATCGCTGGCCGACTTCCAATACCACAACGTGGAAGCGCTGGGCCCGCTGGTGGAAGAGCACGGCGTGCAGATCCGCCGCTTCCCCGACGAGGTGATCGCCGAGATCGGCCGCGTCAGCCTGGAGCTGATGCAGGAACTGGCCGAAACCGACGCGGAATTCGGCCATGTGTGGGAGTCCTACTACGCCCACCTGCTGAAGGCGGCACGCTACGACCAGCTCATGGAAGGTGCGATGATCGAACAGCGCGCCTCGGTGCTGCTGGGCCAGTAGCCGGACGACGGAGCGGCGGCTGGTCTTAGGGCCAGCCGCCGGCCACCGGCATCACATGGCCGGTGATGAAACTGGCGGCGGGCGAGGCCAGGAAGGCGATCGCTGCCCCCACCTCGTCGGGCTTGCCGAGCCGGCGCAGCGTCACCCCGCCGGTCATCTTGGCCACCGCGGCCGCATCGGCCAGCAGGTCTGGCGGGAAGTAGGTGGGGCTTTCGACGTAATTGGGCGCCACGGCGTTGACGCGAATACCATCTCGCGCCAGTTCCCGCGCCCACGAGATCACCAGCCCGTTCTGGGCGGCGCGCGCGGCCACATAGGGTGCGTAGTTGGCAAGGCCGCGCAGCGGCGCGGCGGAGGTGACCAGCACGATGGCGGCCGGCGTCGCGGCCGCCCGCAGGCTGGGCAGTGCCGCCTGGACCAATGCCACCGCCTCCACCACCAGGGCCTCGCAGGCCGCGCGCACATCCTCCAGCCGAGTCTCGGCCAGCGGTGCGCGCAGGGCCGGGTACGCCTGGTTGCCGACGACGACGGACAGCCCGCCCAGCCGTTCGGCCGCTTCGGCCACCATGTCGGCGGCATCCTGGGCGGCCAGCGCCAGCAGCCCCGGCTCTTCGGCCTGAAAGGCGGCGCGCGCAGCAGCGTCGCTGAAGCTGGCATCCTGGCAGGCGACGGCCACGCCGTCGGCAGCGAGCGCGCGGGCCGCGGCCAGACCGACGAAATGGCGAACCTGGGTGACGAGGGCTGCGGGCTGGGCCATGGGGATCTCGGGTTGGTCGGCGGAGGGCGGGCGACGGGGCCCACCCTACCGCGAACGGCGGGCAGGTGGCAGGGGGTGCGGTGCTGCGGGCGCCTCCCGCAGGTCGCGCCTCAGGCCGTGCCTCAGGTCGTGCCTCAGGTCGTGCCTCAGGTCGTGCCGACCTTGCCGTACTTGCGCGGGATCTCGCAGGCCGAATTCACCTCGGTATAGAGGTCGCAATAGTTGGCGCCCGTGAGCTGCCGCTTGAGGCCGTCCTCATGGCCGTTGGGCCAGATATAGCTGTCGACGCCCGCAGCGTCGTAGGAGGCAAGGCACACCATGTCGCCCTGGTTGCCGCCGAGCATCAGCACCTGGCCATTCTCGCGATAGACCAGAAAGCCGACATGGCCGCGCGACAGCACGGTGATGGCGCCGGGCACCGGCACCGCACCGGAGATCGCCTTGCCGTTGGTCCATTTCTTCCACTTCTTGGCACCGAGATGGTCGACGCCCACCATGCCCGCCTGCTCGATGCACCAGTTCACGAAGGCCGAACACCAGGCGATCTCGTCGCCCTTCAGCCCCTTGTCGCCGATGCCTTTGCCCTTTTCTTCCACCGGAATGTAGAGATAGCTCTTCTTGCCGATCTCATTGGTCACCGATTCCAAGTATTTCAGGATGTCACTGTTGGTCTTGGAGCGGCCGGTGCCGCGAATTTCCTTCACGTTCTTGCGCGCCTCTTCCCAGGCGACCTTCATCCAGGGCGCGTCTTCAAACAGCGTTGACAGGCCGCCGGCCATCGTTGCCTCCCCCATGCTGACGCGGCAGGCGCAGCGGTCAGGTGTCCGCGCTGCGATCCTGCGCTGGCTAAACGGTGGGCTTGACCATTCCATGGTGGAGGGTGCTGCGGGAACGTCCCCGGCGCGAATGCCGCATGGGGCGGATCGCCGCAAGGGGAGGATGTGGAGCTAAAGTGCAGCCGTCAGAACCTCGGCATAGAGCGACGGGTCGACGTTGCCGCCGGTCAGCACCACGCCGACGGTGAGATCGCCGTCCGCCTGGCCGGGGAGGCGGCGGTTGAGTGCCGCGGCCAGCGCCACCGCACCGCCCGGTTCCACCACCAGCTTCAGCTCGGCGAAGGCGGCGCGCATGGCGTCGGCGGCCTCGGCGTCGGTGACCGTGAGCCCGCCGGCCAGATGGCGACGGTTGAGTGCGAAGGTCAGCTCGCCCGGCGAAGGCGACAGCAGGGCATCGCAGATGGAGCGGGCGGCCGGGTCCACAGCCTGGCGCTCGCCAGCGGCCAGCGAGCGCGCGGTGTCGTCGAACCCCGCCGGCTCGACGGCATAGACGCGGGTGGCCGGCGACCGCTCGGCCATGGCCAGCCCGCAGCCGGCAATCAGCCCGCCGCCGCCGCAGCACACCACCAGCGCGTCCAGCACCACCCCCAGCTCGGCCGCCTGGCCGGCCAGCTCCAGCCCCAGGGTGCCGCCGCCGGCGATGGTCCAGGGGTGGTCGTAGGGCGGGATCAGCGTCAGCCCGCGTTCCGCGGCGATGCGCGCCCCCAGCGCCTCGCGGTTTTCCGTATAGCGGTCGTAAAGCACCACCTCCGCCCCGAAGCCGCGGGTACGGGCAATCTTGATGCGCGGGGCATCGGCCGGCATCACGATCACCGCCGGGCTGCCCACCCTGGCCGCGGCACAGGCCACCGCCTGGGCGTGATTGCCCGAGGAGTAGGCGAGCACGCCGCGGTCCAGGGCAGCACGGCTCAACTGGGTAATGTGGTTGGCGGCGCCGCGGATCTTGAACGAGCCGGTGCGCTGCAGCACCTCGGCCTTGATCAGCAGGCGGGCACCGGCGCGAGCATCCAGCGCGTCTGAGCGCAGCACCGGCGTGACCTTCGCGAAGTCGCCGATGCGGCCGGCAGCCGCGGCGATGTCGGCAGCCGTCGGCAAGGCGGCGTCGGGGGCGATGTCCATTGGCTTGGTCTCCGCGGCTCGGGCGTGTGCGCTCGTTACGCCGCGGCGTGGGGGAGAGGCAAGGGGCTGGCGACGGGAGTCAGTGGATCCACACGGCCATTTCTTCGATGGTGGACTCGCCGGCATCGGCATCGGGGCCGCGCAGCATGTCGTCCACATCCGACCAGCACGGCGCTTCGCCAAGCACCTCGCGGAGCTGCTCCACCAGTTCGTGGGCGGCATGGTTCATGGCCGTCGGCGTACGCGTGGGGCCTTCCAGCAGCAGGCAGGTGCGCGCGGCATCGCCCAGGATCTCCATGGCCGGGTAGGCGGTGGGTCCCGCCGGCGGCAGCACGGCGTGGCTGAATTGCGGATTGATTGCCCGGCGCTGCAGGCTTTCCGCCAGCACCTGGGCGCGCACCGCATCGTCGATCCGTCCCACGGTGCCGGCCCCGAGGGCGTCGGCATGGTCGCGCAGCAGCCGCAGGGCATGCAGCAGGCCGAACGCCACATCGCCGGGGGTCGCCCGCAGTTTGGCTTCGCGGACGGCGTTGGCGATCACGGCATCGACCACCTGTGCTTCCTGAGACTGCGTCATGGATCGCGCTCCTGCTTGGCGGGGGCGGCGGCGGGCAGTTCCGGACGGGAGGCAGACCGCAGCATCCACGATCACTGTAGACACCAGGACGTTAAGAAATTGCTTGTCGCCGGGCGGTGTTCCCACCGTCGGTCAATCGCTGGTCGCCAGGCGCAGGCCGAAGCCGAGGAAGATGGCGCCGGCCGCCCGGTCGATCCACACGCGCGCCCGCCGGTAGGCCCGCGCGAACGGCGGCCGGCCGAGCACCGCCATCATCATCGCGTACCAGCTTGCCGACATGGTGAGCATGATCGCCAGCACCGCCGCGTCCAGCCACAGCGCGGGGTGGGGGGGAAACGAAGCCACGAAGATGGAGGCGATGAAGGCCGCCGTCTTGGGATTGGTGGCATTGGTGAGGAAGCCGACGCGGAACGGATGGGCCAGCGGCGGCGCATCGGCCGGGTTGGGTTCGAAGGCCCGGCGTTCGCGGGTTTTCCACAACAGACGAACGCCAAGATAGATGAGGTAGGCCCCACCCACCACCTTGCCCACCGCCAGGGCATCGGGAGCGGCCGCCACCAGGGCGGTCAGCCCGAACAGCCCGAACGCTACCCAGCCGGCGGTTGCGGCCAGCGTGCCGGCGACCAGCCGCATCGCCACCGCGCGGCCCTGGCTCATGGTGGTGTGGGCCACGATTAGGGTGTTGGGGCCGGGGGTCACCACCGCGATGGACCAGATGGCGATCACGGACAAGATGGCGGCAAGCTCGTCGGACATGGCGGAGGGATAGGTCCAGAAGCAGAGGGCCAGGCGGGTTGCAGTTCTTGGAAAGAGAATGCTAGTCGGTGCCGGGATCGCGGAGAAGCGCAGACAAGGAGAGGCCACCATGACGATCGGCAAACTCGGAATGACGGCAGCGGCAGCGGCCGTGCTTGCGTTGGGCCAGATGGGCGGCAGCGCCTTCGCCCAATCTGCCGGCGAGCAACCCGAATTCATCGCCACCTGCAGCGAACAGATGGCCGACCGCGCCGCGGAGGTGGGAGCCGACCCGCAGGAGGTGTGCGGCTGCATGCGCGATACGGCCTTCGAACGGCTCACCACCGCGATGTCGGAAGAGGATGCGGGGCTGGTGCTGCTGGCGATCTCCGTTGCCACCGAGGACGGGTCCAACGACATCTTCGCGGCTTTCGCCGACGTGAGCGGCCGCACGGTGGACGAGGCGCGCGCGATGCTGCAGGACGCACCGGCCCTGTTGGGCGACGTCGACACGATCTGCCTGGGGTCCTGACCGCAGGAGTCGGCCGGGGCGGGCCGCTGTGCCCCGCCGCCTTAGGCTGCGCCCCGCCGCCTATCTCAAGTGGTCGAGCAGCGCTGCGGGGAAGGGCGACCAGAAGGCCGTGCGGATGCCGGCCTCCGCCAGCCCGCGGCGCACCCACTCGTTGCAGGTGACGATCGGCGAATAGCGCCCGCGTGCCTCGTAGAACCCGTCGTTGCCGTGGTAGCCGGAACCGGCGATGCGCTGCGGCCGGCCCCCGGTGCCGGTGGCGAGGGTGGCCAGGATGTGGCGCACCAGCGCGTCGTAGGCGGCCGGCGACACGCGCGTTTCCACGTAGTCTTCGCCCGGCGTCCACGGCGGCCAGTAGGCCACCTGCAAAGCGGCACCGCCGAAGCCCAGCACGGCGGCCGCGGCGGTTTCCGGCTCCAGGTCCGCCCAGGTGGGCGTGTTGAGGTAGAACTCCCGGCTGCCCCAGCCGAAGGAGATGGTGCTGGCCCCCCACGGATAGGCGGGGAAGTCCTGCGGCGGAAACACCGTCGTCCAGTCGATGCGGTCGCTGACGATGGGCAACACCAGGTTGGCGTGCGCACCGTTTGAGGTGAGGCCGACGGCAATGCCGTCCGCCACCGGCCGGAAGTCGCGGTTGACGGGCAGTTCCGCCAGGCCAAAGGCGGCGACCGCATAGAGCGCCGCGGCGGCGAGCAGGCCCGCCAGCCAGCCAACCAAAAACCCGATCACGCGCAGCATGACCGGGTTCCTGGCCTCACCGAGGGAACCGAGGGGCCGGACCGTCTTTACGGCTCGGCGATCATCTCGATGTATCCGCAGGGGCATTCGGTGGCGCAGATGCCGCAGCCCTTGCAGAAGTCGTAGTCGAACAGGTAGTGCGAGCCGTCCGACGCCAGTTGCGCCGTCTTGATCACGGCATTGTCCGGGCACAGCGTCCAGCAGTTGTCGCAGGCCAGGCAGTTGCCGCAACTGAAGCAGCGATGGGCTTCGGCGATGGCGGCGGCACCGGCGACCGCCCCTTCGATCTCCAGATCGTCGGTGCGGCGTTCCGGCGGCACCTTGGGCACCGGCACGCGGGCCTTCTTTTCGTAGTAGTGCAGATTCAGCCCGGCGTAGGGAATCGGCGGGCGCGGCGTGAGGTCCGGCAGCGGAGTATCGCTGAGGTAGGAGTCGATGGCGGCGGCGGCCAGGCGCCCGTCGCCGATGGCGGCACTCACCGTTCCCCGGTCGCCGCGGGCATCGCCGCCGACGAACACGTTGGGATGATCCTCCAGGTGCCCGAACGGATCCCTGGCCCGCAGGTAGCTGCCGCCGTGCAGCAGGTCTGCCACCCCTTCGGGATCCACCACCTCGCCGATGCAGGGCACCACCATGTCGGTCGCCACCACGCGTTCGGTGCCTTCGAAGGCGATGCGTTCCTTGCGGCCGGACTTGCCGGGCAGCTTCTTCAGGCTGACCATTTCCACGCCGACCACCCGCGAGCCGCGCATGATGAGCCGCTGGATGGTGGCGTGGGGGATGATCACCACGCCTTCTTCCAGGGCCTCGTCCAGCTCGCGCGGCACCACATTCAGCACGTCGTCGGGCTCGGTATCGGGCCCGGGCAGGCCGGACGCGGTGATCAGCGTTACCTCTGCGGCCCCCTTGCGCTTCATGATGCGGCAGAGGTCGACGGCGGTGTTGCCGCCGCCGTGGACGACGACGCGCTCGGCCTCGGGCATGGACAGGTGGTCGACCCACCCCTTCAGCAGGTGCAGGCCCTCATGCAGGTCGGCCGGCACGGCGCCGCCGACGCTCCATTCCCGGCTCTTCTGGCAGCCGATGCCGAGGAACACCGCGGCATACTCGTCGCCCAGTTCGTCGATCTGGAAGTCACGGCCGAGCCGCTGGCGCAGCTGCAGGTCGATGCCCACTTCCAGCACGCGGGAGATTTCCGCATCCAGCACGTCGCGCGGCAGGCGCGTCATGGGGATGGCGGACTTCAGCAAGCCGCCGGCTTCCGTCAGGGCTTCCAGGATGGTCACGCGGTAGCCGCGGCGGGTGAGGTGGTAGGCCGCCGACAACCCGCCGGGACCGGCACCGATCACCGCCACCTTGGGCCGCGTCGAGTCGATCGCCGGAACGTTGGGATAGGGCCAGTCGTTGGCGATCGCCTCATCGCCCAGCCAACGCTCCAGGTTGTGGATGGCGATGGGCTGGTCGAGCTGGCCACGGTTGCACGCCGTCTCGCAGGGGTGCGGGCACACCCGGCCGGTGATCGCCGGCATCGGGTTGATGTTGACCAGGGTTTCCCAGGCGGCGCGAACGTCGTTTTCCTGGATCTTGGCAAGCCACGCCTGCTGGTCTTCGCCGGCGGGGCAGGCGCCGTGGCATGGCGCCGTGGCGTGCTTGTGCACCGGCCTCAGGGTGCGCCAGCTTCCGGTCTTGAAGTTGAGCGACGTTGCGGGATCGGCATAGCCGCTGCGGGTCAGTACGCTGGACATCGTCGCTCCCTCACATCACCTGAACCGGACCGCCGCGCCGGACCGTATCCAGCCCGTCGGTATCCATGACGTCTTCGCCGACCCCCTTCAGGTTGTATCGGGCGATGTTGAAGTCGGCGAGCGCCTGCAGGTGCTCGCGTTCCTCGCGCGCCCGCGGGTCCTTGTCGTTGAACAGGTGGCGGTAGCGGTTCTGGACCTTGAGGTATTCCGTTACCGGTTTGGGATCGCGGATGGGCATCACGCTCACCACCTCGCCCCGCTCGAACTCCACCATCGGGTAGAGCCCGCATTCAACGGCCAGACGTGCGATCTGGATGGTCAAGGCACCGTCGTGGCCCCAGCCCAGCGGGCAGGGCGAGTGGATGGCAAGGAAGGTGGGGCCTTCCACGTCCATGGCGCGGCGCACCTTGCGGCGCACATCCACCGGGAACGCCACAGACGCGCTGGCCGCGTAGGGCACGTGGTGGGCGGCGATGATGGACAGCAGGTCCTTCTTCAGGTGCCGTTTGCCCATGCGTTCCTGGCCGGCCGGCGAAGTGGTGGTCGACGCCGCGTGCGGCGTGGACCCGGAGCGCTGGATGCCGGTGTTCATGTAGGCTTCGTTGTCGTAGCAGACGTAGAGCACGTTGTGATAGCGCTCCAGCATGCCCGACAGGGCCTGGAAGCCGATGTCGTAGGTGCCGCCGTCGCCGCCCTGGGCGATGACCTTGGTGCGCTTGCCCTTGGCCTTCAGCGCGGCCTCCATGCCCGAGGCCACCGCTGCGGCGTTCTCGAACAGGGAGTGGACGAACGGCACCCGCCAAGCCGACTGCGGGTAGGGGGTGGTGAACACCTCCAGGCAGCCGGTGGCGTTGGACAGCATGACGTCGGGGCCGGCGGTTTCCGACACCAGGCGCGCGCCCAGTGCCTCACCGCAGCCCTGGCAGGCGCGGTGGCCGCTCTCCAGCCCGCAGAAGCGGGGCTGGCGAGACCGCACGTCGTCGTTCGGCGACGGCTCGGCCGCAGCGCTCAGGTCCGGCGCCAGGCGTCCGTGCTTGCGGCGCAGCTCTTCGAGCCGCTGGGCGTCCTTGATCTCGGTCATCGATCCTCCTCCGCGAGCTTTTCCAGCTCCACGTCGAAGATCTTGAAGGCGCCGTCGTGGGCGCTGTCCAAGCTCTCGATGAGCTGCGGGTAGAGCTCGATGGGAATGTCACGGCCGCCGAGGCCGATGGTGTAGTTGACGATCCTTGGCATCGGGCCATCGCCGGCCGCGAGTGCTGCCCGCACCTCGGTACCGATGATGCCGCCGAGACCCGGCGAAAAGGCGCGTTCCACGACCACCAGGTCCTTCAGGCCCCGGCAGGCTTCGCACAACGCCGCCGCCGGGAAGGGCCGGTAGCAGCGTAGCTTGATCAGCTTGGCCGGGCGCAGTTCGGGGTGCTCCTCGCGCGCCGCATGCAGCGTGTTGATCGCCGAACCGATGCACAGGATGCCGAGATCGGCGTCCTCCGGTCCGTCGACGGAGAGCAGGCCGCCGCATTGGCGCCCGGTCAGGTTCTGCCAGTCGGCGTCCGCGGCTTCGATCTCGGACATCGAGCGCACCATCGCCTGATGGTGGGAATGGCGGATTTCCGGGAAGAAGTCCGGCCCGACCATGGTGCCCAGGCTCTTTGGGTTCATCGGGTCGAGCGCCCGCTTGAACTCGAAGGGGGGCAGGTAGCTGTCCACCAGGTCCTGGTCGGGGATGTCCACCGGTTCATAGGTGTGGGTGAGCACGAACCCGTCCATGCACACCATCACCGGCAGCTCGGTGCGTTCGGTGATGCGGTAGGCCTGGATGGTGCTGTCCACCGCTTCCTGGTTGTCCGCGCAGTAGATCTGGATCCAGCCGCTGTCGCGCACCGCCATGGAGTCGGACTGGTCGTTCCAGATGTTGATGGGCGCCCCGATCGCGCGGTTGGCGCAGGTGAGCACCATGGGGATGCGCATGCCGGAGATGTTGAACAGCACCTCGGCCATCAACAAGATCCCCTGGGAGGAGCTGGCCGTATAGGCCCGCGCCCCGGCGGCTGCGGCCCCCAGCACCACCGAGGCGGCGGAGAACTCGCTTTCCACGCTGACCAGCTCGGTCTTGAGCTGGCCGTCGGCCACCAGCTTGGAGATGTTCTCCACGATGTGGGTCTGCGGCGTGATCGGGTAGGCGGCAACCACTTCCGGGCGGCAGCGGGTAACCGCCTTGGCAATGGCCATGGAGCCTTCAAGCGCTTCGAGCAAGGCTGATCTCCTTCCAGGCACCGGCCGGCACGCGCTGGGCGGCTTCGTCGACCAGGAGAATGTTCTTTTCCAGCACCGTACCCTTGAAGCGCTCGCCCATGGCTTTCTTCAGGGCATCCAACGGCATCAGCTCCGTCAGCGTCAGGAAGGCGCTGAGCAGCGGCACGTTCGGTACCGCGCGTCCCATCATGGCCATGGACATCTGGCCGGCGGGCAGGGCGGTCATGGCAACACCGTACATCTCCGACAGGTCCTCGGAGGACAGGTTGGAGTTGACCAGACAGCCGCCACCCGGCTTCAGACCCGCGGTCAAGGTGGGGTCGTGCAGCAGGTGCTCGTCCTGGACAATAAGATAGTCCGGCGAGCGGACTTGGCTGCGGCGGCGGATCGGCGAATCGTGGATGCGCACGAAGGCAACCACCGGAGCCCCCCGCCGTTCAGCGCCAAAGGCCGGAAACGCCTGGCAATATCGGCCGGCATTGAACGCAGCACCCGCCAGGATGTAGGCGGCGACAACGTTGCCCTGCCCACCCCGGCCGTGAATCCGGATTTCGATCATGGTGCACTCTTGGGGTTTTTGCTGCGGCGGCGGGATCTTCCGCCCCGTTTCCACGCCGCCTGGATGAGCGTCAGAAAACACCGAAATGGGATTGGAATGCGTTGACGTGCATCAATGGGAATGCCTTCGCGCGGGGATGTTATGATCCGCGAAGCCAAAATGCGTGGTTTTCAAGGGGTTTTCGCTGCACTGCACAATAGCGATGATGGCAGTCAGGACGCCAGTCCTGGCTGGGAAAGGACCGTCTGGTGCCCGACATCGTCAAGTTGGCCATAGGGTTCGGCGTCGGCTTCAGCGTCGTCGTGGTCATCCTGTTTTCCCTGATTTCCGGTGTCGATCGGGGTCTGGAGATCGGCCTGATCGCAGGCGCCGTCGCGGTGGTTGCGACTCCGCTGATTGCCCACAAGTTGGCGCCCAGGTTCGGCGTTTCCCTCAGCGGCACGTCGGGTCCACGCCAGCGCCGGTCGATCGTGCTGGCGATGCCGCGGGGCGTTGCGCTGGAGAAGGCGAGAGCCGCGGCCGAAGCCATCGGCACGCAGGTGACGGAGGTGGATGCCAAGGGCCTGGTCGCCGGCAAGGTCCCTGGCGACGGGCGGCGGAGCTACGGCGAACGCATCACGATGTCGCTGGTGGACCTGCCGGACGGCCACACGGAGGTCACCGTCGCCAGCGCCCCCGTCCTGTGGACGACCCTCGTCGACTACGGCAAGGGCCGGGAGAACGTTGAGGCCATCGTTCGCCATCTCGGCGCGGCGTGAGGCCGCAGCAGGGCGGTGAACCCCGTCACACCCGGATGCCGACACCCCGCCGCAGCATGGACAGGCAGACCACCAGCAAGCCGCCGGTGATCGCCAGGCAGACCATCAGGTTGAGCCACACCGGGTTGTCGTTGAGGCCCAGATAGCCGGCCCGGAACCCATCCACGATGTAGTGGAACGGGTTGAGCTTGATGAGTGCGGGCAGGGGGGCGGGCAACGCGCCCACCGGGGCGAATACGCCGGACAGGAACGCCGCCGGCGTCAGCCCGAAGGAGACGAAGGCTTCCGCCTGGTCCCACTTCTTGGCGACGGTGGCGATGAGGATGCCGCACAGCGCCAGCTCCGTGCAGCCCAAGAGGGCGAACACACCGGCCGTCAGCGGATCGGCGGGTAGCCCCAGCCCCGCCAGGAGCACGATGGGCAGCACGATGGCGGCGGTGGCGCTGGCCGCTGTCAGGGCGGACATCATGTAGCCTGCGGCGAATTCGCCGGCCGTCAGCGGCGGCATCAGGATGTCCGCCAAGGCGCCTTCGATCTTGTCGAACATCAGCGAATAGAGCGTCGACGCGACGGCCTGCATGAGCAGCGAATAGATCAGCAGGCCCGGCAGCAGATAGGCGAAGGCTGCAGCACCGGCGCCGTCCTCGCCATCCGGTCCCAGGGCCAGGCGGAACACCAGGACGAACAGGCCGGTGGAGACCAGCGGCTGGGTGATGAACTCGAACCACCAGCGCAGGTAGCGCTTCGCCTCGCGCCGATAGATCGTGGCGATGCCCAGCCAGTGCACCCGGCCGATGGGCCATGGTGCACGCGGGGCGGGTGCGGGCGCCGTCACGCCTTCAGCTTGTAGCCGGATGCGAACATCCGGTAGGTGGCGGCCCCCAGCGCCAGGTTTACGCCGGCCAGGACGACGATACCCACCGCCAGCGTACCGTCGGAATGGCCGATGAAGCCGTAGCGGAACCCGTCGATCATGTAGAAGAACGGGTTGAAATGGGCGAGCCACCAGAAGGTCTCCGGCAGCCGGTCGACGGTGTAGAAAGTGCCCGACAGGAAGGTAAGCGGGGTCACCACGAAGTTGGTGACGGCGGCGATGTGGTCGAACTTCTCCGCCCAGATGCCGCCCATGACGCCCAGCATGGACAACAGCGCGCAGGCCATCACCGCGTGGTAGAGCACGAACACCGGGTCGTAGACGGTCAGCCCGGCAAACGGCGCCATGGCCAGCAGCGTCACCAGGCCCACCAGCAGCCCGCGGGTGATGCCGCCGGCGACGTAGCCCACCGCCAGTTCCAGCGCCGACAGGGGCGGCATCAGCACATCGACGATGTTGCCCTGGACCTTGGCGATGATCACCGAGGACGAGGTGTTGGCAAAGGCGTTCTGGGCCATCGCCATCATCACCAGCCCCGGTGCGAGAAACTGCAGGTAGGGCACCGTGCCGGTGGTGCGCACGATGCCGCCGAGCGCCAGCGCGAACACTGCGAAGAACAGCAGCGTTGTCACCACCGGGGCGCCCACGGTCTGGAAGATCACCTTCAGGAAGCGCCGGACCTCCTTGCGGTAGAGGGTCCACAGGCCGAGCCAATTGACGGCGCCGATGGTGCGGGGGGTTGGAGCTTGGTGGATCATGGGCACCGGACAAGCATGTGGAAGAGCGAGGTTAGTCCGCCCGGGCGCGGTGGCCAGTGCACCGGCCGACATGGCATCGATGTGCGAAAGACGGCCCGCATGGCGGGCGCTCGTCAATCCCGGCGGTCGGCGACCCCTGGACAGGGGATTCCGCAGCGTGCCAACGTCGCGGCGAGATCTTCGAACCCGAGCTTCGACGCAGCGGAGGTGTAAAGATGCGAACGTCCACGATGGTTCTCGCCCTGGGCTTGGCAGGTGCCGCCGCGGGCCCGGCCGGCGCCCAGGAGGATGCGGCCGGGCAGCCCGTCCTCCACAGCATCGTCGGCGGTGTGTTGGCCCACGATACCGGCATCCTGACCGATCGGGTGGAAGAGGGCGTGGACATCAACGGCGAGGTGCAGTTTGCACCCTTCGGCTTTGAGGAATGGGGCTGGATCGGCTCGCCGCGTCCGCATCTCGGCGGCACCGTCAGCACGGCAGGCGACACCAGCCAGATCTACGGCGGCCTCACCTGGGGGATCGAGCTGCTGGACGGCGTGACCCTGGACGGATCGGCCGGCCTGATGGCGCACAACGGCAATACGGATGGGGACGGCTTCGATCCCGACCGCCGCAGCCTGGGCTCGCGCGTGCTGTTCCGCTTCAGCCTGGAAGCCGGCTACCGATTCGCCGAACACCATGGGATTTCGCTCTACGCGTCGCACTCCTCGCACGCCGGCTGGTTCGCCGACAACAATGCCGGGCTGGAGGACGCGGGCATCCGCTACCGCTACTATTTCGGCCAGTAGCTGCGATCCGGCCGGGCAGCGGCGCGCTGCCCCCTGGGTTGGGGAGCGGAGCGCGGCATGCCGGACTTCGGGAAGGCATTGGTGCGGCCGAGAAGACTCGAACTTCCACGGGTTGTTCACCCACAGCGACCTCAACGCTGCGCGTCTACCAATTCCGCCACGGCCGCATGTGGTGACCCGCTGGGCGGGCCTTGCCTTTGGCGCAGAGCGGGGAGATAGCAAACGCCATGACCTGGTTCAAGCGATCCGACGCGATGGCCGACTCTTCTGTTCATTCTCAACCGGCCAGCCTGGCGCTGCACCCCCTGGAGTGGCGCGTCAGCGACCGCCCCGTCGACTACCCCGAAGCGGTGGCGGCGATGGAGCGGCGGGCCGACCAGATCCATGCCGGGACGGCGGGCGAGCTGGTGTGGCTCTTGGAACATCCGCCCATCTACACCGCCGGCACCTCAGCACGGGCCGAAGACCTGCTGGATGCCGCGCGCTTCCCCGTCTACCCCACGGGCCGTGGCGGCCAGTACACCTATCACGGCCCCAGCCAGCGGGTGGCCTATGTGATGGTGGACCTGAAGCGCCGCGGCCAGGACGTGCGCCGCTATGTGTGGCGCCTGGAGGAGTGGGTGATTCGCGCCCTTGCCCAGTTCGGCGTAACCGGCGAGCGGCGGGCGGGCCGCGTCGGTATCTGGGTGGATCGTGGCGGCGGCCGGGAAGACAAGATCGCCGCCATCGGCGTGCGGGTGCGCCGCTGGGTCACCTTCCACGGCATCGCCGTCAACGTCGACCCCGACCTCGGCCACTTTGCCGGCATCGTGCCCTGCGGCATCCAGGGCCACGGGGTGACCTCGCTGGTCGACCTCGGCCATCTGGTGACGCTGGCGGAGGTGGACAGTGCCCTCAGGCTCGCCTGGGAAGACGTGTTCGGCGACGCCGCCGCCGAAGCGCCGTGAGGGTTGCGATGTCCCGACTCCGACCCTGATATCCCCACCCGACAACAAGAAGGGATCCCACCATGTCCGGTGACAAGACGGCCCTACGGATCGACTTGACCGAAGATCAGATCGCGTTCCTCACCGAGATGGTGGACAAGCACGAGCTGCCGGACATCGGCAAGGCCGTGCGGGCGCTGATCGACTACGCCATGGAAGACGGCGATACCCAGGAGATCTTTGGCGAAGTGCGCTGCCTCAGGTGCTGAGCTTGCCAGCCGGCGTGCGGGCCGCCCGCCCTCAGGCTAGCGCGGTGCCGGCCGTCACCTGCGGCTCATGGTTCACCGGGAAATTGACCGAGCGGGCGATGAAGCACAGGTGGGCGGCCTTGTGGTGCAGCTCGGTCGCCTCCGCCAGGCGTGCCGCATCGGTGATGGTCACGCGCGGCCGCAAGGTCACCTCGGTGAACTTCCCGCCGCCGTCGGCGTCCTGCACCATGGCGCCGTCGGCCTCATCGGAATAGGCCGTCACCACGATGCCGGCCTGGGCGCACAGCGCCAGGTACCAGAGCTGGTGGCAGGCCGACAGCGAGGCCACCAGCAGGTCTTCGGGGTTCCAGCGGCCGGGATCGCCGCGGAACGCCACATCGGCGGACGCCGGGATGTCCGGCTTGCCGTGGGGGCCCGCCAGCACGTGGTCGCGGCTGTAGCTGCGGTAGTTCGTGGTGCCGGTGCCGCTGGCGTCGCTCCAGGTCAGCGTCGTGCTGTAGCGGTGGGTGCGTCCCTCTGCACTCATGCGGTGGTCTCCTGGTGGAAGCCGGTGCGGCCGGGGTCGGCCGCGTCGCGCACGTCGACGTCCAACACATGGGCCATGCTCGGTCCCGTATGGCACGCCTGGATGAGCTGCTCCACCGCTTCCGGCGGGCCGGCGGCGAGCGCTTCCACGGATCCGTCGCGCCGGTTGCGCACCCATCCGTCCAGGCCGAGGCTGGTGGCCATGTCCACGGTCCAGCCGCGGAACCATACCCCCTGCACCCGGCCTTGGATGATCAGGCGGACTGCCCGGCGCTGGCTATCCGTCATTCAAACTCCAGGATCTTCTGGTCGACCGCCAGGCTGGAGCCGGGCTCCGCATGGCATTCCTTCACCTGGCCCTTGCGTTCGGCGCGCAGAATATTCTGCATCTTCATCGCCTCGATCACCGCCAGTTCCTGGCCTTCATAGACCTCATCTCCGGGGGCGACGGCAACCGAAACCAGCAATCCCGGCATCGGCGACAGCAGGAACCTGGACATGTCCGGCGGCACCTTGATGGGCATCAGCTCGGCGAATTCGGCCGCGCGCGGCGTCAGCACCTGCACGTCCAACGTGGCGCCGCCGTGCACCAGCCGGTAGCCGGCCCCCTTGGGAGCCACCTGAAGGACCATGCGGTGGCCGTCGACCACGCCGTCGAACAGGGTGTCGCCCACCCGCCAATGGCTGATCACCGCGTGCGCCTTGCCTTCCACCGTCACATCGAAGCCGCTGGGCACGAGCTGCACGGAGACGGGGTAGTTGGTGCGGTCCACACGCACCACCAGCTTGTCGAGCGGCTTCGGCCGGTAGCCCGGCACCTGGCCGCTGATCTTGCGCTCGCGCTCCACCGTCATGCAGTGCAGGGCGGCGGCGACCGCCAGCACGCGCATGAAGGCACCGGTGTTGAGGACGCCGCCGTGGAAGCCGTCGGGATATTCCTCGGCGATGAAGTTGGTGGACAGGTTGCCCGCGATGAAGCGGGGATGGACCATCAGGGCCGACAGGAACGAAACGTTGTGGCCGAGGCCCAGCAGCTCCAACCCGTCGAGCGCGTGGCGCATCTCGTTGATCGCCTGGTTGCGGTCCTGGCCGTAGGTGATGACCTTGGCGATCATCGGGTCGTAGTGCATGGAGATCTCGCCGCCTTCGTAGACGCCGGTATCGATGCGCAGGTTGCGGCTTTCCGGCGGCGGACGGTAGCGGGTGAGGCGGCCGATGGACGGCAGGAAGCCGCGCAGCGGGTCCTCGGCATAGACGCGGGCCTCGATGGCCCAGCCTTCCAGTTGCAGCTCTTCCTGGGTGAACGCCAGCTTCTCACCGCGGGCCACGCGGATCATCCATTCCACCAGGTCCAGCCCGGTGATCAGCTCGGTCACCGGATGCTCCACCTGCAGGCGGGTGTTCATCTCCAGGAAGTAGAAGTTGCGGTCCTTGTCGACGATGAACTCCACCGTGCCGGCCGAGCGGTAGCCGACCGCCTGGGCCAGCGCCACCGCCTGCTCGCCCATGGCGCGGCGGGTGGCGGCATCGAGGAAGGGCGACGGCGCCTCTTCGATCACCTTCTGGTGGCGGCGCTGAATGGAGCATTCGCGCTCGTGCAGGTAGACGCAGTTGCCGTAGTGGTCGGCCAGCACCTGGATTTCGATGTGCCGCGGCTGTTCGATGAACTTTTCGCAGAACACCCGGTCGTCGCCGAAGGCATTGATCGCTTCGGCCGCTGCAGAGCGCAGGCCTTCGCGTGCCTCTTCGTCGTTGTGGGCGATGCGCATGCCCTTGCCGCCGCCGCCGGCCGAGGCCTTCAGCATCACCGGGTAGCCGATCTTGCGGGCCACCTCGACGGCCTGGTCGGCGTCCTTCAGCGGCTCCAGATGGCCGGGCACCGAGCTGACGCCGGCCTGTTGGGCCAGCTTCTTCGACTCGATCTTGTCGCCCATCGCCGCCATGGCTTCGGCCGTGGGCCCGAGGAACACCAGCCCCTCGGCTTCCACGCGCTGGCGGAAGGCCGCGTTTTCCGACAGGAAGCCGTAGCCGGGGTGGATCGCCTGGGCGCCCGTGGACTTGCACGCCTCCAGGATCTTGTCGCCCACCAGGTAGGACTGGGACGAAGGGGCCGGGCCGATCGGCACGACCTCGTCCGCCATGCGCACGTGCAGGGCGTCGATATCGGCGTCGGAACAGACGGCGACGGTCCGTATTCCCATCTGCCGGGCGGTTCGGATCACGCGACAGGCGATCTCTCCGCGGTTGGCGATCAGCAGCTTGTCGAACACGGGCGGCCTCCCCCTGTTGTGCTGTGCCGCATCCTTTGCCGATCGGCGGATACGGCTGCGTTTCAACGGGGCAGTGTGCAACCGCAGCGAAACATCTGCAATCTCTAGGCGTGCAATTCGGCTAGGAGATCGACGCGATGGCGGCCGTCAAGGTCCGCCGAGGGGCAAAGCGGGCCGCGGCAAGCCGTTTCAGATCAACCGCGTGGGCAGGTTGACGCCGGGCAGCACCCCCATCCGGGCGTCTCCCAACTTTGCGTTGCGTCGGTTGGTGCCGCGCAGGTCGGCGCCGCGCAGATCTGCCCCGGCAAAATCGGCACCCACGAGGTTGGCGTTGCGCAGGTTGACGGCGAGCAGGCTGCAGTCGCGCAAGGCCGCCCTGGCCAGCACCGACAGCTCCAGGTTGGCGGCGGCGAGGTTGAGGCCGGACAGGTCGGCGTCGGAGAGGTCGAGGTTGCTGAGATCGGCCCGCTTGCCTTCGGCCATGCCGGTCATGATCCACAGCATGTGGTTGTCCACCAGGTCCTGCAGCTCCGCCTGGCTGGGCCGCCGCACCTGCGGCGCCTTCACGCGCGCCATGTCGATGGAATTGCGCGCCAAGTCGTCCAGCAGGCTGCCGCGGAAATCGGCGTTGGCCACCTGGGTGTTGAGGAATCGGGTGTCGCTGATCTCTGCCCCGGTGAAGGTGGTGTCGCGGATATCCGCGCCCGACAGGTCGGTGCCGCGCAGCAGCGCGTGGCTGAAATCGGCCTCGCGCAGGCGGCTGTGGGTCAGCCGGGTGCCGCGCAGCAGGGCCGCCCGGAAGCTCGACGACTTGGCCGATTGCTCGGCGGTGCCGGTGCCGGTGACGAGCGCGCCGCGGCGCATGTCGGCATGGTCCAGCACGGTGGCGGTGAGGTCGGCGCCGTCGAAGCGGCTGGCGCGCAGGTCGGCCCGCGCGAAGTCCGCTCCGGCCAGGTTGGCGCGGTCGAAATGGCTGCCGAAGATGTTGGCGTGCTGCATCTTGGTCTTGCGCAGGTCCGCCCCGGTGAAGACGCAGGAGACGAACTCCGCAGCGCTGAAATCGAGTCCCGACATGTCGAGGTCCGACAGGTCGCAGTTCTGCAGCACCGCCCGGCGGCCTTGGCGGGCGCCGCGCATGTAGCGATCGTGGAGGTCCGCCAGGCGCGACAGCAGCGGCGGGGTGACGCGGAGGCCGCCCAATGCGCGCGGCCGTTCCGAATTGCGATCCTGGTAGTCGATCAGCAACGCCCTGCTCTCCCTGAGGCCCGGCCCTGGCGGTCGGTGGTCGCTCATGATCGGCACCAGCCCTTCATAAACGGTTAATGATCCACGTCTGCGTCGGACCGCGCGCTTTGCCGCAGTGCCGGCTGCCGGTGTGCCCCCGGCCCGTGCCTCGCCGGCTCCTGGGGCATCGCCTCGGGGGGCAGGCGGGGCGGGCCGAACAGCTCCATCGCCCAGGCGGCATGCACGGCCAACGGGGCGCCCCAGGCGACCATGAGGAACACGAAGATGGGAACTTCGGGGTAGAGGAAGCGGTTCAGCGGCACCACAACCACCATGACCACGAAATACGCGATCATGTGGTTGAGAAAGTGGCGGCGCCGGCGCTGGCGCAAGCGGGTCAGCGGGTCCATGGCCCATCACACGGACGTTGCGCGGCATCTGGCAAGGACAAATTGCAGGGGCCGCGGCGCCGCCGGGGTGCACGGACCGGGCGCCGGCTGTCAGGCCACCCCAAGGCGCCGCGACGGGTAATGGTGCGGTGGTGTGCTCAGTCCCAGGTGGCACGTCGGCCGACGCGGGGTTGCAATCCACCGGCCTGATCTGTCCAAGTTGTCACATCCACCGCAGCCCATCGCACCGGCCCACCCCGACGCGCATCCGCCAAGGAGGACCAGCATGATACACCGCTCCTTCGGGATCTCTGCCCTTGCCCTGGCCCTTGCCCTGGCCTTGCCGGCGGCCCTGGCACCTCGGCCGGCGGCGGCCGATGCGGTGGGCTTTGCCTCCTCGCTCCATGTGGAGGGCGCCCGGTTGACCGTGGAGGACATGGTGGAGCTGCCGTCCGGCGCCATCGCGGTCGGCAATGTGGTGCGCGACGGCGAGGCGACGGCCGCCTGGATGGCACGGCTGCGCGCCGACGGCACGGTGGTGTGGACCCGCCTGTTCGATGAACGCCTCGGGCAGGTGGCCATCCAGCTCGGCTTGCCGCGGGTGGAGCGGTTCGCCGTGCGCGATGCCGTGCAGCACACCGACGGCACCGTCTGGTTCGTCGGCGAGGCGTGGACGGGCGCGCCCGACACCCACCGCTTCGGGTTCCTGCTCGGCGTTCAGCCGGACGGGCGGATGACCGAATACAACATCCGCGGCCACACCGTGGATGGCCGTATCGACGATGGGCTGAACGGCATCGCCAGCGGGCCGGATGGGCTGGTGGCGGTCGGCGGATCCAATTCCGCCGGTCGCCCCACGTCCTGGCTGGTGGTCCTGGTGCCGGGCGAGGGCATCGTCATCGACAGCCCATTTGCCGACGGGATCGCCGGTCATCTCAACGCCGCGGCGCTCGGTCCGGACGGGCGGTTGATGGTGGTGTTGGTGGAAGAGGCCACCGGGGAGACCCGCGCCGACCGTTTCATCACGCTGCCGGCGAACGCGGGCCGGCCGTTTTCCTGGCGCGACGGCGTGCCGATCGACGCCACGGTTCCCGCCGACGCGCCGGCCATGGTCTTCACCGCTTTGGACGACGGCAGCGTTGTCCTGTTCTATCGCGGCGAGGCCGCGGCGGGCGCGTCTCCCACGCAAGTGGGTTGGCTGGATCCCCAGGGTAGCATCAGCGGCAACCTCTCCTTCAGCGATGACCGGGGTTGGACCGAGATCCTCGATGCGGTGCCGGACGGCGGGTCGGCGTTGGCGGTGGGGACGTCGCACACCACGGGCCAGCCGCCCGGCCTTTGGGTCGGGGCGATCCGCTTCCGTCCGACCGTCGAGGTGCCGGGACACCTGGTGATGGACTGGCGGGAGGCGCCCACGTCTGCCGCCATCGTGGGCGGACTGGATCGCGGCGCCCTTCTGGCCATCGGCGTGTCCAACGGATCGGTGGCGACCCTCGCCCTGCCCGACCCGCGAACAGACCTCTACGACTCCGCCATCTCGGCGTCGCGGTTGATCGCACTGGGCGCGGTGGCCGAAGTCGAGGGGCTGTGCCATCCGGCCATCTGCGCCTGGGACCTGCGTTTGCCGCAGGTCGCCGACGGCCTGGGCAGCGGGGAAAACCCGTTCGACAGGTCGCTCCGGGAGCAGCGGGCCGAAGTCGCCGGCATCGACTTTGGCGAAGACGGGACGCTGCTGGCTGCGGGCACTTCGGGCGGCCTCGGCTCCGGCGGCCGGGCGGTCCATTGGGTGCGGCGCTTTGCGGCCGACGGAGCGGAGGTCTGGTCAACCCGGATCGCGGGCGAGGACGGCCAGCGCCCCGACGTGCAGGAGGTGGTCGCGCTGCCCGGCGGGGCCGTGCTGGCGGTCGGCCGCATGGACCGCTCCAACGTGGTCGACGGCCGCATCCACCGTGTTCGCACCGGCCATGCCTGGCTGCTCGATGGCGAGGGCTCGGTGCAGCAGGTGGTGGAGGTCGACGGGGTGCCCGCCAGCGGCGGCCTGTGCGGCGACGAGGGGCTGGTGGCCGCAACCCGGCTGGGCGAACTGGCGGTGGTGGCCGGCACGCCCGACGAATCGCCGCCGGAGGACAGCGGCCTCACCTACGGCCAGGGCGTGGTCGCCGCCATCGATGCCGGGGGCGAGGTGGTCTGGCGCACGCATCTGCCGGGCGACGACAGCTACGGCGACACCATCTTGTTGTCGGATGTGGCGGCCCTGCCCGATGGCGGGCTGGCCGTCACCGGATCGGCCCGCGGCTCGGCCGGCTGCCTGGGCCATGCGGCGGGCTACCTGGCCCTGCTGGATGGCACCGGGGCCCTGGCTTGGCAGTCCCCGCGCGACCTGTTCGCCGGTGCCGACGTGACGGCGGTAACGGCTGGCGATGACGGCACGGTGTATGTGGCCGGGGCGGGCGGCCTGTGCGGCGATCAAGGGTTCCCGCGCATCGCCTGGGTCGCTGCACTGGCCGAGGACCGGTCGATCGCCGCGACCCATTGCCTGGACCGCGACGGCCGCCCCCAGATCGAAGCACTGGCTTTTGTCGATGGCCATCTGGTGGTGGCCGGAGAACGCCGGGCCGGCGACGCCGAGGGCCTGGGCGGCGATGCCATCGGCTGGCTTGCGGTGATCGACCCCGCTGGCGGCGAGGTGCTGGCCGAGCAGACCGTCGGCATCGGGCTGGAAGAGGAAACTTTGGCGGATCTGGCGCTGGGGCCGGACGGTCAGGTGTGGGTGGCCGGCGAGATCTCCAGCTTCCGCGGCACGGAGGGCTGGATCGCCCGCCTGGCGGACGGGTTCCGGTAGCGGCCGCATTGGGCGGTTTGCACCGCCTCTTGAGTCGGTTCCGGCCGGGATCCCCACCCGGCCCCCCGATATTCGACAAGGACTTGGGCGGTCGGGGGCCGGAGTGGTCCGTCCCGCCACCGTGCGGTCATGCTGCGGCCACCCTTTGGGGGTGAGAGGAGGCGCCCTCTCACCGCCCGCCGAAGGGATCCGCCATGCCACTGATCACCCGCCGCAGGGTCCTTGTCGGCATGGGCGCCGGTGCGGCCGCGGCCTTCGGCCTCGGCGGCTACGCCCTGGCGGTGGAGCCCTATCTGCGGCTGGTGGTGACCCCCTACGACCTGCCGCTCGCCGGCTGGTCCGGCCCGCCGCTCACCATCGCCGCACTGGCCGACCTGCACATCTGCGAGCCCTACATGACCGCCGACCGGGTGGCGGAGATCGTGGCCGCGACCGACCGGCTGGGCGCCGACCTGGTGGTGCTTCTCGGCGATTTCGCCCGCGGCATCGCCCGCTTCGGTGCCGAGGACGTGGCGGTGGACGCATGGGCCGCGGCCCTCGCCGGGCTGTCGGCTCCCCTGGGCGTCTACGCCGTGCTGGGCAACCACGACTGGTGGTCGGGCCCCGACGTTGTGCGCGCCGGTCTGCGCGCCGCCGGCATCGTGCTGCTGGAAAACGCCGCGGTGAAGCTGGAGGCCCGCGGTCACCGCCTGTGGCTGGCCGGGCTCGGCGACCAGTGGGCGTTCGGCAGCCAGCGCGGCGTCGACGACCTGCCCGGCACGCTGGCGCAGGTGCGCGACGGTGACCCGGTGGTGCTGCTGGTCCACGAGCCGGACATCTTCCCCCGCGTGCCGCCGCGCGTCGCCGTCACGCTGGCCGGCCATACCCATGGCGGGCAGGTGCGCATCCCGTTCTACGGTCCGGTCGTGGTACCGTCGCGCTTCGGCGCGCGCTTTGCCTACGGGCATATCGTTGAGGGCGGCCGCCCTCTCATCGTGTCCGGCGGCTTGGGGATGACGGGGCTGCCGATCCGCTTCGGCGTGCCGCCGGAAATCGTGCTGGTCACCCTGCGCGGGGCGTGAGGCTGCGGGCCGCAGGTGCCCCTACTTCACCCCGAAGGCGTGCAGCAGCCGGTCGGCGGCCAGCGAGGCGGTGATGCGGCCGGCGCCGACTTCGCGCTCGGTCTGGCCGAGGATCATCTCCACATCCTCGCTATCGTGCAGTGCGTCCAGCAGGCGGTCGCGCACGAGCTGCCACATCCAGCGGAGCTGCTGCTTGCGCCGCTTTTCCTGGCGCTCGCCGGTCTCGGTCAGCACCTCGCGGTGCTTCTCGATTTCCGCCCACAACTCGTCGAGCCCCATGCCGGTCAGCCCGCTGATCAGCACCACGGGCGGGCGCCAGTTGGGGCTGATGGGCGTCATGATGTGCAGCGCCCGGCGGTATTCCGCCGCCGCCAGCCGGGCCCGCTTGTTGTTGTCGCCGTCGGATTTGTTGACGGCGATCATGTCGGCGATTTCCAGCACACCCTTCTTGATGCCCTGCAACTCGTCGCCGGCCCCCGGCAGCATCAGCACCAGGAAGAAGTCGCACATCTCCGCCACGGCGGTTTCCGACTGGCCGGCGCCGACGGTTTCCACCAGCACCACGTCGTAGCCGGCGGCTTCCAGCACCACCATGCTTTCGCGCGTCATGCGGGTGACGCCGCCCAGCGTGCCGGAGGACGGCGAGGGGCGGATGAAGGCGTTGGGGTCGACCGACAGCTCGGCCATGCGCGTCTTGTCGCCGAGGATCGAGCCGCCGGTGCGGGTGGAGGACGGGTCCACGGCCAGCACCGCCACCTTGTAGCCCTGGCCGGTGAGGAACTTGCCGAAGCTTTCGATGAAGGTGCTCTTGCCCACGCCGGGCACGCCGGTGATGCCGACGCGCTGGGCGTTGCCCGCCTTGGGTTGCAGGCGCACCAACAGATCGGCGGCGAGCTTGCGGTGCTCGTCGCGCCGGCTTTCCACCAGCGTGATGGCGCGACCGATGGCCGCCCGGTTGCCGGTGAGCACCGCCTCGGCGAGCTGGGCCGGATCGACGGGCGGCCGCCTAATGGGCCGCACCCCGCCCTCTGGACGGGGTGCAGTTGCAATATCAACCATAGGTCGCGTTCTGTACTGCGGCGGGAGGAACCCCGCAAGGGGCGGGCGCTACTCCGCCGCTTGCGAGGGGGCGTAGCCCAGGATGTCGTTCAGCCGCTCGATCAGCTTGATGGCCGCATCGCCGATCACCGTGCCCGGCGGGAAGATCGCCGCAGCGCCGGCCTTGAACAGTGCATCGTAGTCCTGCGGCGGTACCACGCCGCCAACCACGATGACGATGTCCTCGCGGCCCATCTTGTCCAGCTCGCCGCGCAGGTTCGGCACCAGGGTGAGGTGGCCGGCCGCCAGCGAGCTGACGCCGACGATGTGGACGTCGTTCTCCACCGCCTGCTGGGCGGCTTCGCCCGGCGTCTGGAACAGCGGCCCCACATCGACGTCGAAGCCGAGATCGGCAAACGCGCTGGCGATCACCTTCTGGCCGCGGTCGTGGCCGTCCTGGCCCATCTTGGCCAGCATGATGCGCGGGCGGCGGCCGTCGTTCCGCTCGAAGTCGGCGACCAGGGAATGGACCTTGGCGATGGTGTCTGAACGCATACCCACCTCGCTGGCATAGACTCCGGAAATGGTTCGGATTTCGGCCTTGTGCCGGCCAAAAACCTTCTCCAGCGCGTCGCTGATCTCGCCCACTGTTGCCTTGGCACGCGCGGCGTCCACCGCCAGCGCCAGCAGGTTGCCTTCGCCGGTGCCGGCCGATTTGGTCAGCGCTTCCAGCTTCTGGTGAACTTCGTGGTGGTCGCGGCCCTCGCGCAGCTCTTCCAACTGGCGGATCTGCGCGGCCCGCACCTCGGCGTTCTCCACCTTCAGCACTTCCACCGTTTCCGGCTCGTCCATCAGGTACTTGTTGACGCCGACCACGGTCTGGCGGCCGCTATCGATGCGCGCCTGGGTGCGGGCGGCCGCTTCCTCGATGCGCATCTTGGGGATGCCGGCCTCGATGGCCTTGGCCATGCCGCCGGTTTCCTCGACCTCCTGGATGTGGCCCCAGGCCTTTTCGGCCAGCTTGCGGGTCAGCCGTTCCACGAAGTAGCTGCCGCCCCAGGGGTCGATCACGCGGGTGGTGCCGCTTTCCTGCTGCAAGAAGAGCTGGGTGTTGCGGGCGATGCGGGCGGAGAAGTCCGTCGGCAGCGCCAGCGCCTCGTCCAACGCGTTGGTGTGCAGCGACTGGGTATGGCCCTGGGTGGCCGCCATCGCTTCCACGCAGGTCCGCACGACGTTGTTGTAGACGTCCTGGGCCGTCAGCGACCAGCCGCTGGTCTGGCTGTGCGTCCTGAGCGACATGGACTTGACGTTTTCCGGATTGAACTGGCGGATCAGCTTCGCCCAGAGCATGCGCGCGGCGCGCATCTTGGCGATTTCCATGAAGAAGTTCATGCCGATCGCCCAGAAGAACGACAGGCGCGGGGCGAACTTGTCGATGGTCAGGCCCGCCTGGATGCCGGCACGGGCGTATTCCACACCGTCGGCCAGCGTATAGGCCAGTTCGATATCCGCCGTCGCCCCGGCTTCCTGCATGTGGTAGCCGGAAATGGAGATCGAGTTGAACTTCGGCATCTCCTTCGAGGTGAACGAGAAGATGTCGGAGATGATCCGCATGGAATGCTTGGGCGGATAGATATAGGTGTTCCGCACCATGAATTCCTTGAGGATATCGTTCTGGATCGTGCCCTGGAGCTGCACCGGCTTCACGCCCTGCTCCTCCGCGGCGACGATATAGAGCGCCAGCACCGGCAGCACGGCACCGTTCATGGTCATCGACACGCTCATGGTATCGAGCGGGATGCCATCGAACAGCGTGCGCATGTCCATGATGCTGTCGATGGCCACGCCGGCCATGCCGACATCGCCTTCCACGCGCGGGTTGTCGCTGTCGTAGCCGCGGTGGGTCGCCAGGTCGAACGCCACCGACAGGCCCTTCTGACCGGCCGCCAGGTTGCGCCGGTAAAAGGCGTTGGACGCCTGGGCGGTGGAGAAACCGGCATACTGCCGGACCGTCCACGGCCGGGTGACGTACATGGTGGAGTAGGGGCCGCGCAGGAAGGGCGGGATCCCCGGCATGGTGCCCAGGTGGTCCAGCCCGGCCAGGTCATCGGCCGAATAGAGGGGGAGTACCGGGATCTGTTCCGGCGTGTCCCACAGGTAGGCTTCCGGCCGTGTACCGACGGCCGCGGCGAACCGGTCCGCCCAAGCCGCACGGCCGGCTCCGGCGCCAGCAGCTCCAGGGTTGAGCTGGATCTGGGTGAAGTCGGGGATCTGGGTCATGGTACGCGGACTCCCAAGCGATCGAGGGTCTGCTCAAGCGTATCGAGGACATTGCCGCCGAGGAAGATGAAGTCGTCGACCCCGGCTGCGGTGTAGACGTCCCGCTGGTCGCCGGGTGCCCCGGCAAGGAACAGGAACTCGCACCCCGCCGCCTTCAGCGCCTGGGCAAAGGGGACGGCATGCTCGCCATAGAGCTTGTCGCTGGAGCACAGGACGGCGATGCGGCAGCCGCTGTCCTTGAACGCGGCGACGCAGGCCCCGGCGTCGGAGAAGCCGCCCGTGTTGACGGCTTCGATGCCGGCGACCTCGAAGAAGTTCTTCGCGAAGGTGGCGCGGCCGGTGTGGTGGGCGATGGAGCCGATATTGGCCTCGAAGATCTTCGGGGCCGGGTTGCCGGCGGCGGCATGGGCCAGGCTGGCGTCGCGCAGCCGCTCGAACAGGGCGGCGAAGCGGCGCGCCGGCAGCGGCGTCACCGTATCAGGCGTGCCCGCCAGGGCGCCGGCCATCTGGGCGATGGTGGCACCGGCACCGGCGGCCTTCACCAGAGCAGCGGTCAGGGCACCGTCCCCGGCCACCGCCGCGGCGTCGCCCAGGCCCGACAGGACCACGGCGTCGGCACCGCGACTGGCCGCCGTGCGCAGGGCCGCGAGGTCCGGTGCGGCGTGGGCGGGCACCTTTTCGGTGATGTTGGGGAATTCCGACACGCCGGTCAGCGGGTCCTTGCGGCGGGCCAGGTTCTTTTTGCGCTGGTCCCAGGTGTGGTCGATGGCCTTGGCGATGTGGCCGGTGCGCAGGGCCACGACGATGCCGCCGCAGGCTTCGATCGCCTGGAACTCGTGCCACGCCACGTCGGCGAGCTGGTCGGTCAGGCTTTCGACGTACCAGGAGCCGCCGGAGGGATCGATCACCTTGTTGAGCGAGCTTTCCTCATGCAGCAGGTGCTGGATGTTGCGGGCGATGCGCAGCGAAGTGCCGTCGGGCAGGCCGAGCGCTGCGTCGTAGGGTTCCACGGTGATCGCATCGGCTCCGCCGAGGGCGGCGGCGAAGGCGGCGACGCTGGTGCGCAGGATGTTCACCCAGGGGTCGACCCGGCTCATCATGCGTTCCGCGGTGCGGGCCGCAGCCCACATGGCCTGGGCCGCTTCGGATGCACCGGAGGCGGCGGTGATGCGCGACCACATGCGCCGGGCGGCGCGCAGCTTGGCGATGGTTTCGAAGAAGTCGCAGTCGACGGAGAAGCGGAAGGCGATCTGCCCCGCCGCGTCGTCGACCGACATCCCGGACGCCGTGAGCGCCCGCAGGTAGGCGACACCGGTGGCCATGGCGACCGCCAGGTCTTCGGCTTCGCTGGCGCCGGCGGTGTGATAGGCGGCGGTATCCACCGTCACCGCACGGCTGCCGGGTGCCGTCTCGGCCACATAGTTGGCCAGGTCGGCCATGCGCTTCAGCGCCGTCTCCACATTCGTGGCAAGCTTGCCGCTGCCGGCCAGCGCGCCGATGGGGTCGGCGCCGAGCATCGCCTGGCAGGCCTTGGCAGCCACGCCGCGCTTGCTGAGCAGGGCAAAGTAGAGCGCCGCGGCGGGCAGGGCCTGTTCGCCCGCTTCCAGGTCGAGCGGCGCGATCGTCAAATCCACGTCGGCGAGCGCCCGCTCCAGGTCCGCCAGCCCGGTCACCATCACGCCGTCGACGCCGGCCAGGTCCGACCCGTCGGCTGCGGCGGGGGAGACCCCGGCGCGCGCCGCCTGGTCCAGGCGCAGCAGCACCGAAGTGGTGCCCTTGGCCAGGTCGGTCAGGATCATCTTGTTGGCGACGGCCGGATCGGGGTGCACGGCTTCCTGGCGGATGTCCCACCCGGCCTGCACCACACCGTCGGCGGTGCGGGCTCGGGTGAACGGCGCCGCCCCTGGGAAGCCCGACGGATCGCCATCGGCCGGCCAGTCGTCGCGGGTATAGATCGGCTGCACCGTGATGCCATCGTAGGTGCGATGCAGCATCTTCTTGTCGAACGGTGCTCCTTTCAGCACCTTTTCGACTTCCGCCACCCAGTCTTCATAGCTGACCGGGGCGAATTCGCCGCCGAGGATCAGATCGCTGTCGCTCATTTCGCCTCCCTAGGCATCACACGACCCTACCACCACTGGACGTGCCGCTGCACCCGTTCAATCAGTCCGAACCCATTGTGGTTCCGAACGACGGTGCAGACCGCGATGCTGCCGATCCCGGCCGGCGAAGCGCGCCACCCGCACAGCGTGCATGGACGCGCCCCTCCTGCCCGGATTACAGAAGGCACCGCGGCAATGGCTCCCCGATGGAGGTGGGCGAATGGACTATCAGGACATCCTCTATGAGGCCCGCGGTGGCGTCGCCTTGATCACGATCAATCGCCCGGACAAAATGAACGCGTTTCGGGCCCAGACCTGCGAAGAGTTGATCCACGCGCTCAACCGGGCGGGCTGGGACAAGGCGGTGGGCGTGATCGTGCTCACCGGTGCGGGCACCAAGGCCTTCTGCACCGGCGGCGACCAGTCGGCCCATGCCGGCAGCTACGACGGCCGCGGCACCATCGGGCTACCCCTGGAGGAGATGCAGGGGCTGATCCGCGACGTGCCCAAGCCGGTCATCGCCAAGGTGCGCGGATATGCCATCGGCGGCGGCCATGTGCTGGCGCTGGTGTGCGACCTCACCATCGCGGCGGAGAACGCGGTGTTCGGCCAGGTGGGCCCCAAGGTGGGCTCCGTCGATCCCGGGTTCGGCACCGCCTACATGGCGCGCTGCATCGGCGAGAAGAAGGCGCGCGAGGTCTGGTACCTGTGCCGGCGCTACACCGCCCACCAGGCGGTGGCGATGGGGCTGGCCAACATCGCCGTGCCCGACGACGAGCTGGACGCCACGGTGGACCAGTGGTGTGCGGAGATCCTGGAAAAGAGCCCGACGGCGCTGGCCATCGCCAAGCGGTCGTTCAACGCCGATACCGCGTCGATCGCCGGCATCTCGTCGATGGGGCTCTACCACGTCTCCCAGTTCTACCAGTCCGAGGAGAGCCAGGAGGGCGTGCAAGCGTTTCTGGAGAAACGCAAGCCGGACTTCCGCAAGCACCAGAAGTAGGGGGGCGGCTACCGGCGGGGCGGTAGCGGCCCATCCGGCCAACAGCCGATATCCCCGCGGAGGCGGGGATATCAAGGATTTCAGGCAGATGCCCGGCTGCGCGGGCATGACGATCCGGGGATCAGCCCGGCGGCGGCAGGGTTGACCCGGCGGTCGGCTCGGCCCCGTGGAAGGGCAGGTGCATCGCGGCGACGGGCTTGGTCCACACGATGGTGTCGAAGGCCCCGCAGTGGGTGCACACCGCCGACCACACCGGCAACACGCTGCCGCAGGCCTGGCACACCCACGCTTCGTCGGGACCGGCGCTGTCGGCCCGCAGCAGCCACGAGCGGGCCGCTTCGGCATCGTGGCTTTCGCCGTGCTCCAGGTCCGCCATGGTGCGCAAGGCGCGGCGGGACGGTGCGCGGTCGACCAGCGCCTTCAGGGTCTCGCGGGCCTGCGCCCAGTGCTCGGCGCCGATCTGGGCGCGTGCCAGCACCAGGCCGCTTTCCGGCTCGCCCGGCGCCAGGGCGTAGAGCCGTTCGGCCCGGCGCAGGCGCACCAGCGGATCCTCGTCGCGGTCGAGCCGCAGGTAGATTTCCGCCAGATCGGGGTGGGCCGCCTTCGGCCAGGTCTTTTCGATCAGCTTGGCGGCTTGGCGGGGGCGCTCGGTGCGCTCCAGCATGTGGGCTTCACGCAGCACGGCCGGCACGAACAGCGGCGACAGGCCGGTTGCCTGGTGGGCCAGCGACTGGGCGGCATCCAGGTTTTCCGCGGCTTCTGCCTCGCGCGAGCGTTCGATCAGCACGGCCGTCTTCTGGCGCCGTGCGGTGTCCGCGTCGATCAGCCCGGCGCGCTGGGCCGCCACCAGGCTGTCCTGGGCTTCCACCCAGCGGCGCATGCGCACCTCAAGCTCCAGGCAGGTGCGGATCACCCACGGCGTCATCGGCCGGATGGCGCGGGCCCGCTGGGCCAGTTCCAGGGCGCGCAGGTGGTCGTCGTCGCGCATGGCCTGGCTGAGCAGGCCGCGCAGGGCCAGGAACTCCGTCTCGCTGCGTTCCAGCATGCGCTCGAAGTAGCGGGCCGCGGCACTGTCGTCGCCGTGGAGCTGGGCAGCCTGGGCGGCCAGCAGCATTGTCAGCGGCGGCTCGTCGAGCAGCGTGTCGGCCTTGCGCGACAGCTTGGACGCGCTCTCCACGTCGCCGGCGGCCACCGCCACCATGCCCTGGGTGAGCGCCTGGTAGCCACGCATGCGGCGTGACTGGCTGCGGTTGCGGGCGATCGACCCGGGGGCACCGAGGAGGGCTCGCCAGGCCCGGTAGAACAGGGCGGCCGCGACGATGATGATCAGCACGGCCAGCACCAGCACGCCCATCTCGGTGTGGGCCTGGTAGCCCAGCCACTCGATGGTCACCGAACCGGGATGCTCGACCAGGAACAGGGCGGCCGCGATCGCGATGCCGGCCTGAACGATCAGGAAGAACGCGCGCCTCATTGTGCGGCCTCGCCTCCGCTCGTGCCGGACAATCTGTCGAGGACGGCCTGGCCAAGCCGGGCGAGGGCCGCATCGGCGGCCAGACGGGCCCGCGCGTCGGCCATCCAGCCGGCGGCAGCTTCGGCGGCCTGGCCGGTCAGCGCTTCCATCTCCCCAACCGCGGCGGCAAGATCGCCGGAGCGCAGGTTGAATTCCGCCCGCGCCAGGATGGCATCAGTTTCCTCGCCGGCCACCATGCCGGGGGCACGGCGGATGGTCACCAGCTCGCTCAGGCTCTCCAGCGTCATGTCCAGCCAGTCGGGATCGGGATTCGAGCCGTCGGCTGCCAGCACGCTGCGGGCGAGATCGGGGAAGCGGGCGGCGAGGGCAGCGCGCGTGGGAATGCCGCTGGCGGCGCGGTCGGCAATGGCCGCCACGGCCTCCGACAGCTCGGGGTCGGCCGCCACCAGCGTGTCCACCGTGGCCAGCGAGACCGCGAACGGGCCGGAGTTCCCCAGGTCGTTGCGCAGCTGGCTGTAGGCGAGCGCCAGAGCCTGGTCGTTCTCGATGCCGCGGTTCACGCGCTCGGCAACGCCTTCCACAGAGCCGAGGCGGTCCTGCACCGCGGCGAGGGCCTCTGCGGTTTCGCTGGAGGTGGTGTCGAGCCGGCTGGCCACCTCGCTCAGCCGGTCGCTGAGGCCGGAGACGGCGCCGTCGAGGCTGTCGACGCGGCTGCGCAGGCCGGTGACTTCGGTGCGCATGGGGTCGAGAGCAGCGCCGACGATGTCGGACACGTCGAAGCTTGCCACCGACGCGGCGGCGGCGTCCGCGGCTTCGCGCACCGCCGCCAGTTCGCCGCGGATGGCGTTCAGGTCGGCACCGGCGTCGTCCGTGGCCTGCGGTGCCGCCAGCGTATCGCCGATGCGATCCTCCAGGCTGTCGAGCCGTTCGCCCAGCGCCGCCAAGGCTTCCAGAGTGCCGCCATCGGGCTGCAGGGCGGCACCGGCAGCCGGCCGCTCGCCGGCCGGTGCTGCTGCGATCGCCGCCACGGACTGCTCAAGGGCAGCCACCCGGTCGGACAGTGCGGCCACGTCGGCCGTATCCGCCGGACCGCCGGCCTGCGGCGCCCACAGGTCGGGCAGGATGGAGGGCGCCCAGGCGGGCGCGAAGGCCGTACCCACAAGCGCGACGATGGCGACCAGCAGGGCCAACCAGCCGATGCCGCCGCCGCGGCGCGCCTGGGCAGCGCCGATCAGCAACGCCGCGGTGTCGTCGTGGCGGTCCTCGTCGTCGTCGCGATCCCGGGCGGGACCGGCATTTGCCTGGCGGGATGCGGCCGGCTCGACCATCGCGGCAACGGCCGGCACTTCGCCGGTTGCGACGGGGCTTGGCATCGCTGTGTCATCGCCGCTGTGGGCGGGCTCGGGGAGCGCTTCGCTCTCGGCCTCGCCCTCGCGCGGACCGGCCGCTTCCTGCAGGTCGGCCTCGCTGAGCACGATCCCATGGGTCGCAGCGGCGGCGCGGATTTCGGCATGGCGGCCATCCGGAATCGCCGAGCGGGTCTTCCACCCCTGCACCGTGGTCACCGGCACGCCCAACTTGTGCGCCATCGGCCTGATGCCGCCGAACTGGGCGATCACCCGCTCTGCGGCGGTGGGCTGGGTGGCGGCATCCCCTTCGACGGCCTGGTCGTGCTCCCCGGAGGGCGCGTCGGTGGGATCCTTCTGGTCTTCTGGACGGTCAACCATGGGGCGTGTTTGTCTGTTTCTGGTTCTAGGAGCGGAGCGGAACCTTGGGCGGAGACGGATATTGGCGCAAGGTTTCGATCAGACTTTCCGATGTCGGCATCGGACTTATCCAGATTTCGCGCCAGCACGACCCAGGTAGCTCGGAGGCGATGGCCGGACTAAGGCAGACAGCGAGTACGTGGTGCAAAGCGGGCCGCAACCCAGCCTCCGCAGAAAGTGTATCAAACAGCCGCGCCGTCCGTGCAGAGAAAAAGAGTACACCCGAGATATCGCCATTCGCGAGCGCCGCCGCGGCGTCCGGACCCAAGGACGCTGCGGGTTCCGCGGCATACAAAGGGGTGGAACGTACAGTGTACCCGTGGGCGGTGAGCGCGTGTGGCAAATCGCCGGCCACGTCGCGGCCGCAAACGTGCAGCACGACGCCCGGATGCTCCGGCGCCAGCGCAGGGAATGCCTGTTGCAGTTGGGCCACGGTGCCGCCGCCCGCGCGCACGTCGGCAAAGCCGGCCTGGCGGGCCGCGGCGGCGGTACGCCCGCCCACGGCGATCGCCGGAAGATGGCGGCTAGGGCACCGCGCGGCGAAGGCACGTACACCGTTGGCGCTGGTGAAGACCAGGGTGCCTACGCCGTCCAGATCGAGCGGCTGGGCGGGATCGACGCGGATCTCCATCACCGGGCAGACCACCGCGCCATGGCCGAGTCTCCGAAGCCGGGCGGCCAGAGCATCCGCTTCCGGCTGTGGCCGGGTGACCAGCCAGCAGGGCCGACTCATACGCCCATGGCGGCCAGCAGGTCGCCCGCTTCGTGGCGCAGCCGGTGGCCCAGCGCATCGCCCAAGGCTGCGGCATCGGCGCGGCTGCCTGCGATGGATCGGGCAACCCAGCGGCTGCCGTCCGGCAGTGCCACCAGCCCGCGCAAATTGAGGCGGTCGCCCGCCAGCTCCGCCAGGCCGGCGATGGGGGTGTGGCAGGAGCCACCGAGGCGCGCCAGCATGGCTCGTTCGGCGTGCACCCGGTCGGCGGTGTCCGGACAGGCGATGGCCGCGACGATGTCGTGCGCCGCCGCATCGTCCGCCCGGCACACCAGGGCAATGGCGCCCTGGCCGACGGCCGGCAGCATCGCGTCGGGCGACAGCACCATCGCCCCCGGCACCGCAACGCCAAGGCGGTCGAGCCCGGCCTTGGCGAGGAAGGTGCCGGCGATGGTGCCTCCGCGCAGGCGGTCGAGCCGGGTGCCCACATTGCCGCGCAGGGGCACCACCTTGAGATCGGGCCGGGCGATGAGAAGCTGGGCCTGGCGGCGCGGCGAGCAGGTGCCGACGGTGCTGCCCGCCGGCAGGTCGGCGATGGCGGTACCGTTGCCGCTGATCCACACGTCGCGCGGGTCGGCGCGGGGCAGCACGCCGGCCAGCGCCAAGCCATCCGGCAGGTCTGACGGCACGTCCTTCAAGGAGTGCACGGCGATGTCCACCCGGCCGTCCAGCGTGGCGCTGTCGATGTCCTTGGTGAACAGGCCCTTGCCGCCGAGGTCTGCCAGCGGCCGGTCGCGCACCCGGTCGCCCTGGGTGGTCAGGGTGACGAGGACGAGCGCCTCGGGCGCATCCAGGCCCGGCACCCGGTGGGCGATCAGCACGCGCGTGGCCTCCGCCTGCCAGAGCGCCAGGGGGCTGCCGCGGGTGCCGATGTGGAAGGGAGGGGGCATGCACGCTGGGTAGGCAACGCCGCGGGCAGCGTCAACGGCATTGAGACCTTGCCCCGCCACCGCCGCGTCTTGCCGGCCGGCCGGCGGGCGGCCAAGGTGCCGGCATGATCGTGCTGGGCATCGAAACGTCGTGCGACGAAACCTCCGTGGCTCTGGTGGGCGACGACCGGCGGGTGCACGCGCACATCACGCGCTCGCAGCTCGACCTGCACCGGGCCTATGGCGGCGTGGTGCCGGAAATCGCGGCGCGCGACCACTTGGCGGCCCTCGATCCCATGGTGCGCCAGGCGCTGGCCGGTTTCGCACCGGGCCTGGCCGGGGTCGATGCGGTGGCGGCCACCGCCGGGCCGGGGCTGATCGGCGGCGTGTTGGTGGGCACCACCTACGCCAAGGGCTTGGCGCTCGCCCGCGGGCTGCCGTTCTTCGCCATCAACCACCTGGAAGGCCACGCCCTGACGCCGCGGCTGACGGCCGATCCGCCGCCGGACTTTCCCTACCTGCTGCTGCTGGTCTCCGGCGGCCATTGCCAGCTTCTGGTGGTCCATGGCGTGGGGCGCTACCGCCGGCTCGGCACCACGGTGGACGACGCGGTGGGCGAGGCGTTCGACAAGGTCGCCAAGCTGCTGGGGCTGGGCTACCCCGGCGGACCGGAGATCGAGGCCGCCGCGCGCACGGGCGATCCCGGCCGCTTCCCGCTACCGGCGCCCATGGTGGGGCGGCGCGATTGCCACTTCTCCTTTTCCGGGCTGAAGGCGGCGGTGCGCCGTCTGGTGGACGGCTGGGGCGGGGTGCCGCCCGACGCACGCGCTGTGGCCGATGTGGCCGCGTCGTTCCAGGCGGCGGTGGCGGCGAGCCTGCGCGACCGCACCGGCCGTGCCATCGAGGTGTTCCGGGGGGAACGGCAGCAGGGCGGGGCGCTGGTGGTGGCCGGCGGCGTGGCCGCCAATGCCATGCTGCGGGCCGAGCTGTCGGCGCTGGCCGCGACGCGCGGGCTGTGCCTGCTGGCGCCGCCGCTGGCCCTATGCACCGACAATGCGGCGATGATCGCCTGGGCGGCCCTGGAACGCCGGCGGGCCGGCCTGGCGGCCGACCCGCTGGAGTTCCGTGCCCGGCCGCGCTGGCCGCTCGACCCCGACGCCCCACCGGCAGTGGGGGCCGGGGTGAAGGCTTAGCGGAGGGCCGGCTAGGACACCTGGATGTCGGCCCAGCCGGAATCGGGGTCGTTGCCGGACTTGTCCAGCGCGGCGGTGACCTGCCAGACATGGCTGGCGTAACGGCCGATGAAGGTGGGCGATGCCTGCGTCGGCAAGGTCATCTCGCCGTCGAACTCGTAGGTCTCGCCGGCCTTCAGGGTCTGGCTACCGGCGATGCGGAATTCCTGGTCGAAGGTTTCCGTGGTCCGCTTCAGGCCGCGCGTCGGCGCTGCCTTGGGGTTGGGCGGCGCCAGCTCGACATCGGGAAGGTCGATCACCTCCTGGGCGCGCACGCGCACATACACTTTACGCACGTCGATGTCCTTCTCGCCGACCTCGGCGGTGACCTTCACCGACACCGGCTCGCCGCGCACGGCCGAGCCGATTTCCAGGTCGACCTTCGCACCGCCGCCGGTGAGAAAGTTCTTCATGCCACCAAACAAGCCCATGGCTTGAATCCTCCTATTGAGAGCGCTGCCGGTGGGCAAACGCAACCTACGCTGCCGGCCATTGATGGCAGGATCTGGGCTGTTCGGCCGCCGGACGATTGCCTATGGTCGGCGCAAAACGGCACCTACCAGGAGAGGGCGATGTACTATCTGATCGTCTGTACCGACAAGCCCGGACAGCTTGAGACACGGATGGCCAACCGGGAAGCGCATCTGGCGCATATCGGCTCGCGCGGCGACGACTTGCTGGCGGGCGGACCGACCATCACCGACGACGGGCAGACGCCCACCGGCAGCGCCTACATCATGGATTTCCCCGACCGTGCGGCGGCCGAAGCCTTCGCCCAGGCCGACCCCTACAACCAGGCCGGCGTGTTCGGGTCCATCGCCGTCACGCCCTGGCGCAAGATCTTTCCCGAGGATTGAGGGGGCGAAGGTGGCGTACTGGCTGCTGAAGTCGGAGCCCGGAAGCTGGTCGTGGGACGACCAGGTGAAGCAGGGCCGCCAGGAATGGGACGGCGTGCGCAACTACCAGGCGCGCAACAACATGCGGGCCATGAAGCTGGGCGACCGCGCGTTCTTCTACCACTCCGTCAACGGCATGGAGGTGGTGGGGATCGTGGAGGTGGTCGCCGAAGCCCACCCCGACAGTACCGACACCACCGGCAAGTGGGAGTGCGTGGACATCGCCCCGGTGCGGCCCTTCACCCGGTCCGTCACCATGGCGGAGATCAAGGCCGAGCCGCGCCTGGCCGACATGGTGCTGGCGAACAACAGCCGCCTGTCCGTCCAGCCGGTGACGCCCGAAGAGTGGGCGCTCGTCTGCGAGATGGGGCAGACCGAGGCGGGGTAGGGCAATACGCCATCTCACTGGCCTGTAGCTTCCTTAGTCGATGCTGCCAAATCTTATCCTGCCGATCGCCTAGTCTCATTTTTGCCGGTCCAACTGGCCGTCACTGCCTATTCTGCCATTGAATTAGATCGATTCCCTTGGAAATTTCTATTTTCTGAGTAATATCAAAAACCGCCGCCTAGGCTAAAGGCGCGCTGGGAGCGAGATCGTTAGACATCAACCAAATAGGGATACGGCAGTCGAATGCTATTGGAAGCAATTCTCGAACATATTCCGGATCACCATGCTAACGCAGAAGATCCTAGAACTATCAGTGAGGCAGTTGCCGCTCAGTTACAGTGCGAACCAGATCCAATCAATATGGCTGTCGACGCGGTAGTTGAGCTATTAGAATTGCTTGGTGTCATAAAGTACTCAGGGTCATCTCTGAAAATTAGAAGTCAGATACCAAACTACTTTAGACTAAGTCTCATCGAATTTTTGCGGCAGAAAATCCCATTGCTTGAGAATTGGGATCGAGAGGGGGTTGCTCGCGCAATTGACCTGCATGCAGTACTATCAAGTGCGCCCTATTTCTTGTATGCAATGGAAACAAAGAGAGTGGCGCATCTTCAAAGGCACGGGGAGAACATACAACCTACTCGCTGGCAGTCATGTTGTATAGCTATAATTAAAACTGCCATTGATGGCGTTGCGGTGTTTTTGCATAAATGGGATTCCGCAGCAGGCAGATTCCAACTTATTGGTGGGAAACAAAGAAATGAAGAGAGTCCGGAGGAGACCGTAATACGAGAGGTCAATGAAGAAATTACGCGGCATCATCTTGCATATGGCGAGAACTATACGGTTAGTAGGTTGCCAATAGATGAGATATCGCTTTCGGGAGTTTCGTCAACTTATGGCGCCTATACAGACTATCTATTTAATATATTTCTGGTTAATCTGAAGTTGGATAAATTTGAAACTGACGTAGATGATCGATGGATTACGTTGGAAGAGATGCTCAATCAAAGAACAATAGATGGCAATAGGGTGGCAGAACTTGGATCAGTCATTGAGTGTCTTCATGCCGATATGTTAAGTAATTTGCCGCTGTCGTTTAACTATTCAAATTCAAAAAAGGAGAGACTATCTGACTCTATTGCCATAAGGCCAAAATTTCTATTCCTAGAGATCGATATAAAGAGGCTGATGAATTACTTTTCTAGAAATAGATAGGCATGATAGGCGCGGTATTGAAAATTAGATGTATTTCGTCTTTATGATAGGTCTCATTTAAGTGTTAAAAGATGAATATTGAATAATAGAGAAGCAAAAATTTAATAAATTACTCGCGCAAAATGGAATAAATATTTATGCATTAAAACACCAAAAGGGAATCTTGTCAATTATGCCGCCATAAAGAAATGCTTGCCCATGCAGGCGTTAGCGATTTTCTTATTATTTTCAATGCTTGCTGTCTTCCTACTGTCCTTGCCACTGGCTATTCGGCCGCACACCAGTTTGGGCGTGCGCCTTGCACGGAAAACGGAAAAATGTGTATCTCTCGCACTTTGCAAACTTTTTTGCGTCGCGCGTCGGCGATGTCTGTTACCTTAGTGCCCTAACCGTCTGGATCCCTGCCAAATCGGAGGTGCTGCGGCGCCGGGGAGGCTGATATGGGCATCGAATGGACGAAGGAACGGCTGGCGCTCGTCTCCGCCGCGGCGGCGCTGGTGGCGGCATTCGTCATCCTCCTGGTGATGGACTGGGTGGCGGGCGCCGTCGACGGGGCGGCGTTCATCGCCATCCTGCTGTTCCCGGTGATCGTCTACGCGGTGATGTCCGGCCGCGTGGCGGAGTTTTCCGGTCCCGGCGGCTGGGGTGCCAAGTTCCGCGACGCCGCCACCTCGAAGGTCGAGACGGACACCATCGACGAGAATGTCGAAGTCCTGCAGCCGGTCATGAAAGGCGGCCGGGCCCAGCTTGAGGCCATCGTCCAGCGGCTCAATCCCAATTTGCCCAACGCCTTGACCCTCAGGATCGGCCGGGCCGGCTACTACACCGCGGAGGCGATCAGGAGCTATCTGAAGGTGCTGATCGCGTCCGGGCCCTCCACCCATGTGATCTTCGTCAGCGATGCCACCGGTGGCTTCATCGGCAGCGCCGGTGCCGCCCAGGTGCTGGCCATTCTGGAGAGCGACGCGGAGGTGGCGAACGATTTCGTCAGCGATGTCAGCTACGGCAATGTGGATGGCTTGCGCAGCCTCGGCTTCCTGGTGACGGCCTCGCTGAAACCGGGCGAGTCGAACACCGACGCGCTGAAGAAGTTCCTGGAGACCAACGTCCAGGCCCTGGTGGTGGTGTCCGGAGACGGCAGGACGCCCCTGGGGGTGGTCGACAAGGACCGCCTGATCACCAAGCTGATGGTCAAGCTGGCCGGGGACTCTTAGGGAACAGCCCACTGGCAGCGGACCGCCGACACCGGGCCGCCCGCAGCTATTGTCCTGAGCCAATGTTCCGGTTGCCGCGCACCGTGGCGCGGCACACGCTGCATCGTCACAGCCACCTGGAGGGGCATCACGATGCGGCGGCAGGAGCCCATGGTCGGCATCTCGCTCGCCTTCGTATGCCTCGGCATCCTGGGGGCCATGCCGGTCATCGCCAACAGCCGGCCGGCCGGGTTCGGCGCACTGAGCTTCGCCTTCTTCCTGTCGGTCTGGCAGCTCATCTGCGCGGTGCCGTTGGTGGCGGGGGAGGCGCTGTCGGGCCGCCGCGGCATCCTCGACCCCGCCCTGGCGCCGAAGGTGCGCCGCCGCACCGTGGCGATCATCCTCGTCACCGGCATGATCTTCGGGCTGTCCACCTACGCCTATGTGCTGGCGGTGGAGCGCGCGGGCGCGGTGGCGGCGGCGATCGGCATCCAGGCCTATCCGCTGTTCGCCATCACCTGGGAGACGGTGTTCCTGAAGCGCCGCAAAAGCCCGGCGGAGCTGGGCTTCACGCTGGTGCTGCTGGCCGCCCTCTATTACCTCGCCACCGGCGGCACCTGGGCCATCACCGGCTTTTCCGCCTGGTTCGCCGTGGCGCTGGGCGTGCCGTTCCTGTGGAGCATCGCCCATGTGATCGTGCGCGAGGTGCTGGTGGCGACGCCGATCACGCCGGGACAGGTCACCTTTCTGCGCGTGCTGATCTCTTCGCTCTTCCTCGGCGCGGTGCTGCTGGCGGTGGCGGGGCCCGAGGCGGTCCTGGCCGACCTTGCCGATGCCGGCTTCCAGCGGCACGCCTTCATCATGGGGCTGGTCTATTACCTGGAGCTGATCATGTGGTTCTACGCCATGCGCCACATCGACGTGTCGGTGGCCAGCTCCATCGCCGTGCCGTCGCCGGTGCTGACCATGGTGCTCGCCATCGTCTTCCTGGGCGACCGGGTGGAGCCCTACCAGGTGGCAGCACTCGCCGTCGTCATCGCCAGCCTCTACGGGCTGCTGCTGGCCGGCCTGCGCAAGCGACGCCGGCAACATACGTAGGGTGCCATCCGGCCCTTACGGGTCAGGGGGCGTCCGCACGATCCGGGGCGGCGGCGGCCGGCGGTACCTCATCGTCCACCCGCTCCGCCTCCACCATCGATGCCTGGGCGACCGCCGAAGCCCGCGGGTAGAGCGCCACGTAGCTGCCCTGTTCGTCCAATGGCTTGGCCGGCCGCCGCGTCATGCGGTAGAGCGCGAAGCCGCCGATGCCGGCGTTCACCGCGGCGATCAGCCAGTAGAACATGCTGGCGCCGAACGCACCCATGGCCGCGGCCGCCAGGCTCGGCCCGATCACCGAGCCGGCACCGTAGATGAGCTGCATGGTGGCGCTGGCGCTGACCATGTGGCGCGGGTCGAGATAGTCGTTCAGGTGGGCGCTGCACAGCGCGTAGATGGGCACCGACAGCCCGCCGAACACTCCGGCGACGGTGAGCACGGCCCAGAAGCCGCTGCCGCCCACCATGGCACCGACGCCGGCCGCCACCGCCGCGGCGAAGGCGACGGCCATCAGCACGGTGCGCCGGTCGTAGCGGTCCGACAGCATGCCGATGGGATACTGCAACACGATCACGCCGATGTTCATGATGCCCATGAACAGCGCCACCTGGCCGATGGAAAGCCCGATGGAGACGGCATAGACCGGGCCGATCGCCATCACCGTGGCGAGGCCGACGCCGTTGAGGAAGGTGCCGACGGCAGCCAGGGGCGAGGCCCTGATCACGCGGCGCACCGGCAGGCGCTCGATCAGCTCGAAATGCGGCATCGGCCCGGTGGACACCAGCATCGGCACCACCGCCAGCGACACCAGCACCGAGACGGCCATGAACAGCACCATGCCGGACGGGTCGCCGACGCCGAGCAGGAGCTGGCCCGCCGCCATGCTGCCCTGCATGACGATCATGTAGGCCGACAGCACGCTGCCGCGGTTGGCGTTGTCGGTGCCCTGGTTGAGCCAGCTCTCCGCCACGATGTACATGCCGGCGTAAGAGAAGCCGGTGACCACGCGGACCACCGTCCAGAACCACGGGTCGACCAGAATGGCGTGCAGCAGGATGGCGCTGGAGGCCAACGCGGCCAGCGCGGAGAAGATGCGCACATGGCCGACCCGGCCGAGCAGGTGGGGCACGATGGTGGAGCCGAGGAAGAACCCGGCGAAATAGCCCGACATCATGATGCCGGTGACCGCCGTGTCGAAGCTCTCCAGGGTGGCGCGGACGCCGAGCAGCGTGCCCTGCAGGCCGTTGCCCAGCATCATCAGGCCGATGCCGAAGAACAGCACCCAACTGGTCCTGAGCGCCGCGATCATGCCACCCCTCCCCAGGGCCGCTTCCAGGCCGGCCCACAGCCAGCCGGCCAGGGCGGTTTCCGGTCAGTCTGCGCCGGCCCACATCCCTACCCGGCCGCCCAAGCCATTGTAAAATACTGGGTGGCCGGGCGGGGGTGTGGGCCGGAACCGAACCAACAAATCGCGACAGCGCCCTAGCCGTAGGCCAGTCGCGGCAGCCACAGTACGATTTCGGGGAACAGCACGCACAGGGTCAAGCCGAACGCCTGCAGGGCCAGGAAGGGCAGGGCGGAGCGGAAGATCACCGCGGTGGAGATCTCCTTCGGCGCCACCCCGCGCATGTAGAACAGCGCATAGCCGAAGGGCGGCGACAGGAAGCTCATCTGCATGTTCACCAGGTAGAGCACGCCGAACCACAGTGCGGTGTGCTCCTGGTCCACCCCCGGCAGACCCAGCAGCCCGTCGAACTCCAGCACCTGGATGATGGGGATGAAGATCGGTACGGCCAGCAGCAGGATGCCCACCCAGTCGAGGAACATGCCGAGGAAGATGAGCAGCAGCATCATCAGCAGCAGCACACCGTAGGCGTCGAGCCCGGTGCCGAAGATCACCTCCGAAACGAACGCCTGGCCACCCTGCAGGATGTAGAAGCCGACGAAGATGGTGGCGCCGAAGATGATCCACAGCACCATGGCGCTGGCTCGCATGGTGGAAACGGCGGCGTCGCGCACGTTCACCCAGCTCAGCCGCCCGTGCATCCCGGCCACCACCATGGCGCCGAAGCTGCCGATGGCGGCGGCTTCCACCGGCGTGGCGGCACCGGAGAAAATGACCCCCAGGACCAGCACGATCAGCAGCACGGGCGCCAGCATGCGGCGCAGCAGCAGCAGCTTCTGGGCGAAGGAGACGCGCTCGGCCAGCGGCAGTGCCGGGCCCAGCTTGGGGTTCAGGGCCGAACGTGTGGTGACGTAGACGATGTAGAGGCCCGACAGCAGCAGGCCGGGGATGACCGATCCGAGATAGAGCTCGCCCACCGATTCCTGCGCCACCACGGCGTAGATGATGGCGAGGATGGACGGCGGGATGAGGATGCCCAAGGTACCGCCGGCCATGATCGAGCCCAGCGCGATCTGCGGGTCGTACTTGCGCTTCAGCATGGCGGGCAGCGCGATCAACCCCATGGTCACCACGGCGGCGCCGATCACGCCCACCATGGCGGCAAGGATGGTCGAGGCCACGATGGTGGCCGCGGCCAGGCCGCCGGAGAAGCCGCCGAGCCACTTGTAGATGACGTCGAACATCTCATCGATCAGGCCGGCGCGTTCCAGCATCGAGGCCATGAAGATGAACAGCGGGATGGCCGATAGCTGGTAGTTCGTCATCAACGGGAAGATGCGCGACGGGATGATGTTCAGCATCAGCGCGTCGCCGACCAGGTAGATGAACACCACGCCGAGCGATCCGGTGACGAACACCAGCGGCAGGCCGAGCGCCAGCAAGGCCAGCAGGCTGCCGAACATGACGATCGACAGAGTGGCGATGTCGATGTCCGACAAGATGCCCTGGAGCGTCCACAGCGGAACCTCCTGCTGGTCGGGCATCACATAGGGTTCGAAGAAAAAGGCGATGTTGGCCAGTTCCACCGCCACCAGCACCGCCATGATGGTGACGCTGGTCAGCACCACCCAGGCGAGGGCGGAGCGGGGAACGAGGGAGACGGTGCCGTAGGGGCTGCGGTGGTAATGCGTGTCCGTGGACATGGCTAGCTCGCATCCCTTCCGTCGGCGGCGAAGATGAAGATCTCGATGTCCTTGATCAGCCGGCTGATGCCTTGCAGCAGCAGCAGCGCACCGCCGAACGCCAGGGTGAACTTCACCGGGAAGTAGGCGACGGCCCACTCGGTGAACGACACCTCGTTGCTGTAGCCCTGGGCCCAGAAGTAGGGGACACCCCAGATTTCGCCGTTGGCGTTCATCGACTGGGCGAAGAAGGTCCAGCCGGTCACCGTGAAGCCGATGATGAAGATGAAGAAGAAGACCGATGTGATGATGTCCAGCGCCGCGCGCCCGCGTACCGAGGCGTTGGCGTAGAACAGGTCGACGCGGACATGGGCGTCGAAGCGGTAGGCGTAGGCGCCGGCGAGGATGTACTGCATGCCGAACATGAGAAACATGCCTTCGTGTGCCCAGTTGGTGGGCGCGCGGAAGCCGTAGCGCATGACGACTTCATAGAAGTAGACGACGACGGCGATCACCGACCAGTAGGCCACGAAGGTGCCGGTGAAGATCGACAGCCGGTCGATCTGCCGCGTCACCCAGTTGCCGGGGGCGTAGCGTTCCAGGTGACCGGAGGGATTGCCGTCGAATGTCACGTCATCGATCTGGTGGGCGACATGCTCTTCCGGGGTTTCCGGGTGGCGGCCGAACAGCCTGAGGCAGAGCATGTAGATCAGCGGAAATGCGATCAGCCCGCCCCAGTAGAACCAGTGGGGCATGACGAAACGCAAGTGCCCGCCGACGGTGGACCGGAAGTCCAACAGCGTTTGCCAGAAAGACGCGTCACCATCCATCGGTGAGGGGCTCCAGGTTCGGGGGGGGGGGGGCGCACCGCAACGGGGCGCGCCCCGAAGGGCACCCCGTACGGCAAGCGCTGCGGACGGGCGGGGCCGGCAGCCGGGCTGTGCGCGGCCATCCGTCCCGCCCTCGCCCGATCGGCGACTAGTGTGGTGGATCAGAAGTTCGTTCGATCACGACGCCAGACCGGAAACGAACTTCTGATCCAGAAACCACACTAGACTCATAAAGTTACTAGTGTCCCTTTGATTCCGAAGTTCGCTTGGGGCCTGGGTTTGAGATCTTGCGAACTTCGGAATCGGGCCACTAGAGGTCGAGCGTGTACCCGGCAATGTCGTCGGGCGAGAGGTAGGCGATTTCCGGATCCTGCATCACCTGGAGGTGGATGTTGAACAGCCGGGCCGCGTCGTGGTCGCGGTTGGCCCAGTCGAACCACAGCGGGATGGCCACCTGGCGGAAGCGGGCCACGTCCTCCTCCGACAGGCGGGAGATGGTGGTTCCGGCTTCGGTGTAGAGCGGCCACGCCGCGGCATTGGCCGCCTGGATGGCCGCGTAGTGGGTCCGCGAATAGCCCTTCACGAGCTCTTCCACCAGTTCCTTCATCTGGTCGGAAAGCTGGTTCCAGGCGCGCAGGCTGAAGGAGATGTCCATCAGGTCGACCGGCTGATGCAGGCACGGGGTCGACGGCGGGCCCATGACGATCACGTTGGTCACCTGCTGGAAGCCCAGCTCGTAGTTCACCGCCGGTCCCACGAAGTCCGCCGCTTCGATGGTGCCGCGTTCCAGCGCCGGATAGACCTCCGAGCCCGGAAGCAGGGTGGTGCGGGCGCCGATGGCGGCAAAGCAGTCCGCCACGATGCCGCCCGGCACGCGCAGCAGCAGCCCGTCGAAATCGTCCAGCGAGTTGATCGGCCGGGTGGAGTGGATGAGGTTCATGTCGTGGTGGACATGACCCACGAAGTAGAGGCCGTTGCGTTCGTACAGTTCGCGGGCCAGTTCGCGGCCGCCGTAGCTGTCGAACATCATGTCCCACTGGTGGGGGTGGTTCGGCCCCATGGGGTAGGACGACAGGAAGACGCCCGCCGGCATGCGCCCCGCCCAGTAGACGGTGAACACGTTCATGCCGTCGAGCACGCCGTTGCGCACGGCGTCGAAGAGCTGGAAGTCGCCGGACACGGCACCGGCCGGGAACGGGGTGAGCGCCAGCTCGCCGCTGGTCAGCTCCACCATGCTGTTACACCAGTTCTCGAAGGTGTGGTAACCGGTGGTGCCGGGCTGCCAGGAACTCTGGATGCTGAAGTTCAGGCCGTTGGCCTGGGCGCCGGCCACATGCGGGGCCGCCACGGCACCGGTGGCGACGGCACCGCCGGCCACGGCCATGCCCTTCAGAAAGCGGCGGCGGCTCTCCACCACCCCTTCCACCGATTGACGGAACTTCTGGGGCGTGCGTCGGGTCGTGTCCATCTCATTCCTCCCGTTTGAATTGTTCTTTGTCTGAGTGTGATACGCAGCCGCACGCCGGGGAGTCAATGAAAGCTGCAGTTTGATGCAGTGCAGCACGACAACCGATTGCGCGACGCCGCTGCGATTACAAGAATGAGACGCGACGACTAGGGATTGACCGGCCTATCGGTCAGTATTCACTTTGCGCAATGCCTATTGAGTTTTTGCAGAGGCGCGCGGCATCTCGACCATTGCACGGGCCGGCCCGCACCAGCGGTCGCGGCGGGCGCGATCCGGCCGGTCAGTCGGTGGCAGCCCGCGGCTGGGCGACGCTTTCGCAGGTGAGGATGCCGGCCCGCAGGTGATCGGACAGGGCCAACAGGCTCTTGGCTGCGAGGACCGGGTCGACGTCGGGGTCCAGCCCGGCAGCGGCGGCGGAGATCCGGTCGCGCAACTCGCCGGCCAGAAGGGCGATGCGGTGGGTGCCCAGGTCGAAGGTCTGAAGCGGATCGGACGGCATGGCGATGGATGGGTGCTCGCTGAGGATCGCCGGCCCCGTGGCATCGGGGCCGTATCCAGCCTTGCCCGAAAGGCTTAAAGAATGGTTGCTCCGCGCCGCCGATTGGTTGAGCCGCCCGACCGATCCATGGATAATCCGGCGAGGCCGTGTTCTTGTCCGCTGGCCCGCGGCGCCGATCCCAAGATCCCAAGAAGATCCCAAAGACACCAGAGGAACCCGCCCAATGACCGAACACCCAGACCTCTATCCAGTGCCCCCGGCCGTCGCCGCGTCCGCCCATGCCGACGCGGCGAAGTATGAGGAAATGTACCGCCAGTCGCTGGACGACCCCGATGGGTTCTGGGCCGAGCACGGCAAGCGGATCGACTGGTTCAAGCCGTTCACCAAGGTCCGCGGCGGCGGCTTCGACGGCGATGTGCGCGTCACCTGGTTCGAAGACGGCACCACCAATGTCTGCCACAACTGCCTGGACCGCCACCTGGCGGCCCGCGGCGATCAGGTCGCCATCCTGTGGGAGGGCGACGACCCGGGCGAGTCCAAGGCCATCACCTACCGCGAGGCGCACCAGCAGGTGTGCCGGCTGGCCAATGCGCTGAAGGCCCGCGGGGTGAAGAAGGGCGACCGCGTCTCGATCTACATGCCCATGGTGCCGGAAGCGACGTACGCCATGCTGGCCTGTGCGCGCATCGGGGCGATCCATTCGGTGGTGTTCGGCGGGTTCTCTCCCGACAGCTTGCGCGACCGCATCCAGGATTCCGAATGCGTCGCGGTGATCACCGCCGACGAGGGCCTGCGCGGCGGCCGCAAGGTGCCGTTGAAGGCCAACTCCGACGAAGCCGTGGCGAGCTGCCCCTCGGTGCACACCGTGGTGGTGGTGAAGCGCACCGGCGGCACCGTGGCTTGGACCGAGGGCCGCGACGTCTGGTACGAGGACGTCACCGCCGCAGCGTCCACCGAGTGCCCGTGCGAGGAGATGTCGGCGGAAGATCCGCTGTTCATCCTCTACACGTCGGGCTCGACCGGTAAGCCAAAGGGCGTGCTGCACACCACGGGCGGCTACCTGGTGTGGGCGTCGATGACCCACCAGTACGTGTTCGACTACAAGGACGGCGACATCTACTGGTGCACGGCCGATGTCGGCTGGGTGACCGGCCACAGCTACATCGTCTACGGTCCGCTGGCCAACGGCGCCACCACCCTGGTGTTCGAGGGCGTGCCCAACTACCCCAGCACCTCGCGCTTCTGGGAAGTGGTCGACAAGCACAAGGTCAACATCTTCTACACCGCCCCCACCGCCATCCGCGCCCTGATGCGCGACGGCGCCGGACCGGTGAAGAAGACCAGCCGCGCATCCTTGCGCCTGCTGGGCTCGGTGGGCGAGCCGATCAACCCGGAAGCCTGGGTGTGGTACCACGAGGTGGTGGGCGACAGCCGCTGCCCCATCGTCGACACCTGGTGGCAGACGGAGACCGGCGGCATCATGATCACGCCGCTGCCCGGCGCCATCGACCTGAAGCCGGGATCGGCCACCAAGCCGTTCTTCGGCATCGAGCCGAAGATCGTCGATTCCGCCGGCGAGGTGCTGGACGGGGCGACCGAGGGCAACCTGTGCATCGCGCGGTCGTGGCCGGGGATGATGCGCACGGTCTACGGCGATCATGATCGCTTCGTGATGACCTACTTCTCCGCCTATCCCGGCATGTACTTCACCGGCGACGGCTGCCGGCGCGACGCGGACGGCTACTACTGGATCACCGGCCGGGTGGACGACGTGATCAACGTGTCCGGCCACCGCATGGGTACGGCCGAGGTGGAAAGCGCCCTGGTGTCCCATGAGAAGGTGGCCGAGGCGGCGGTGGTGGGCTACCCGCACGACATCAAGGGCCAGGGCATCTACGCCTACGTGACCCTGGTGGCGGGCGAGGAGCCGACCGAGGAACTGCGCAAGGAACTGGTGGGCTGGGTGCGCCGGGAGATCGGGCCGATCGCCTCGCCGGACCTGATCCAGTGGGCGCCGGGCCTGCCCAAGACCCGGTCGGGCAAGATCATGCGCCGCATCCTGCGCAAGATCGCCGCCAACGAGTACGAGCAGCTCGGCGACACCTCCACGCTGGCCGATCCCGGCGTGGTGCACGACCTGGTCGACAACCGCATGAACCGTTAGGGCGCACTGGCTTGCAGTGGACAAGGGGGCGGTGGGCAACCACCGCCTCCGCCGTCACGGCCGGCCGCCACGCCAACGCATTGGCTGGGGACCCGTTGCGGTCGCCATTCTGCCACTGCATCCAGGACCGCCGGGTCGGCCGGAGGCGTGCCGGAACCCGCTGCCGGCCCGTCCCATGAGTGAAGCCTGGCGGTCCCACCACGGCTGACGAGATCGCGAAGAGGGGCTTGCGGGTGCAGCGTGGCGCCGTCTGCGTCCGAACCGCCCACAAGCCGCTGCAGGGCCGGATCCGCTTGCGGTCTCCTACGGTTGCCGCCACCATCGTCGGCCTCGAGAGCGTCCAATCGGGACACCTTGGTTGAGGATCCTCACGGGGGGATATGCCGGCAGGAGACCGGTCTACCGATCCCTTGGCGCTTATCCTGCCGGAGTTGGCGATGGCACTACCCGCGTCGGTGAACGGCGAAATCGACCTTGCCGTCCTGGAAAAGCGAACCAACGCGGAGATGGTCGCCTTGGCGTGGCGCACCAACGTCACGTCGACCATCATGATGCCGGGCATTCTCGCCACGATCCTGCTGGTGCTGCACGGCCGTGTGCCGGACACCGAGCTGTGGATCTGGGCCGGCGTCGTGACGACCATCCTGGCCGTGCGTTTCGTGCTGCTGTTCCGCTGGAAGTTCCACCCGCCGGCGATGGACCGGTACGCGCGTTGGCGATGGATCTACTTCTTCGCCATGCTGGTTTCCATGGCCACGTACGGCAGCCTGGCGCCGCTGTTCCTGGCACAGCTCGATCCCCTGGGGCAGGCCTTCGTGATCTGCCTGATCATCGGACTGATCGGTGCGGCGGTGTCCCAGCTCGCCATGAGCAAGCTGGCGTTCTCCGTGATTCACACGGTGACCATGGCGGAAGTGGTGGTCACCTGCCTGTGGATCGGTGGCGACCTGATGATGGGGTTCTTTGTCCTCGGTTCGGCCTACTGGGTCTATCTCATCAAAGTCTCCCTGGAACACAACAAGATCCAGAAGGAAGCCGTCTGGCTGCGCTTTGAGCGTGCGGCGCTGGCCGACAACCTGCGCATTGCCCGCGACGCTGCGGAACTGGCCAACGAAGCGAAGTCGACGTTCCTCGCCAATGTCTCCCACGAGCTGCGCACGCCGCTGAACGCCATCATCGGGTTCTCGGAGATGATCAGGCTTGGGATCCTCGGGCGCGAGCCGGCCTCGCGGCAGACCCAATACGCCGGCTTCATCCACGACAGCGGCCGCCACCTGCTCGACCTGATCAACGATCTGCTGGACCTCTCCAAGGCCGAGGCGGGCCAGCTCACGCTGCATGAAGAGGCGGTCGACCTCGGCACGGCCGTGGAGGATTGCCTGCGGCTGCTGTTGCCCGCGGCCGACCAGGCGGGCGTGGCCATCGAGGCGCGCCGGGCCGACTTCGACGGGGCGACGCTGCTGGCCGACAGCCGCAAGCTGCGCCAGATCCTGCTGAACCTGCTGTCCAACGCCCTGAAATTCACGCCGCAGGGGGGACAGGTGACCCTGACCGCCGCTTTCCCGCCGGACGGGGGGCTTGCGCTATCCGTGGCGGACACCGGTGCCGGCATGACGGCCGAGCAGCTCGAACGGGCGATGCTGCCCTTCGTTCAGGTCGGTGACGCCCCCAACCGGCAGGTGCCGGGCACCGGCCTCGGCCTGCCGCTCACCAAGCAGCTCATCGAGTTGCATGGCGGCCGGCTGGAGATGGACAGCACGCCCGGCCAGGGCACGACGGCCACCGTTCACCTGCCCGCGGAGCGGGTGATCTCGGCCGTTGTTCGCGCTGCCCCCGGGGCCCCCGCTGCTGCCATTGCCGCCGGTGCCGAAGAGGGCAGGCGAGGAGCGGTCGGTCCGGCCTGACCGGACGCCGCGTGCCGGGCCGGTCGCTGGCGCCAAATCGTCTGCGGGCCAACACAAAAACCGAGGGCGGCGACGCAAGGTTGCGCCACCGCCCTCTGGAGCACTCACAGGTTCGACGTCGAGGTTGGCGTTACTGGGTGGTGGTGGCTTCGTCCACCTGCTGTTCCACCTCTTCGACACCGGACTCGACCGTGGCGACGGCCTCATCCCACCACTGGTCGACCTCCTCGTCCCAGGTCACGTCCGACGTGGTGTTGAAGGCGCCGACGTCGATGGTCGGCGCGGTCTCCAATGCCTCCTCGGGGATATCCAGCACGAACACATCGCCTTCGGCGGTAACGCGCAGGTCCGACCAGGGCACCGGGATCCAGTCCTCGCCGATGCCGATGAAGCCGCCATGCGCCATCAGCAGATAGGCAACCTGGTTCTCGGCCGGGTCGAGGACGATGCTGTCGATTTCGCCGAGATACTCGTCATTGGTGTTGCGCACCTCGACGCCGATGATCTGGTCGGCGCGCACCAGCCCGGCCAGGTGATCAAGCGGCATCGCCTGGCTGAGACGCTCGGTCTCGGCCATGTCTTCCTCGGTCTCGGCGGCATCCTCGGTCGCCGCGGCCGCATCCTCGCGGGCTTCCTCGCGGGCTTCCTCGCGGGCTGCCGCGGCCTCTTCCATGGCCTCGCGCCGTTCGGCGTAGAGATCGCGCATCTCGTCGATGATCATCAGGCAACCGTCCAGGTTGCCGTTGTTGGCGAACACCCGCGCCGCCTCGCGGAGCTGGCGGAAGTCGCTGCCGGCCAGCACCGTACCGACTTCACCGCTCGCCTGCTCCTCGGAGATCTCCTGGTCGAACTCCTGCAGCGCTTCCATGCATTCCGCAGTGGCAATCTGCGCTTCCGACATCTCCTCGGTCGGCGTCGTGGCCTCGGCCGCGGTCTCGTTCGTCTGCGCCGCGACCATCGCAGGCGCGAACCCGAGAACGACCGCAGCCGTCGATGCCAAGAGCCAGTTCTTCATTGCGAATTCTCCATTCCTGTTGACCTGGGCTTCGCACCGGCGAAGTGACCGCCGATGTGCCCTGTCGATACCCGGTAGAACCCCAGAACCGGCCAATGGTTCCCGGTGGTGGGCTCTCCGGAGGAATGGGAGACCCGGCGAGCCGTCTTTACCGGGAGCGAGAACACGATGAATTCAGTGTGCGCCGGCCCTTACCCCCGACCGCCACTCAGCGTGCGTGCGACCGCACCTGTGGGCGGACTACGGCCTCGCCTGAGATGGCGACGCCCCTAGAACTCCATCACCAGCCCGTCGTGGCCCGGTTCCACGCCGGGGGGGAGTTTGGCGGCGAGCGTGGCGTAGTCCAGCGTGTGGTTCATGTGCGTCAGGATGGTACGCCGCGGCTTCAGCCGCTCCACCCACTGCAACGCCAGATCCAGGTGGGCGTGGCTGATGTGCGGGCGCTCGCGCGTCACGTCCACCACCCAGGTGTCCACCCCCTCCAGCACCGCGAACGCCGCGTCGGACAGCGCCACCACATCGGTGGAATAGCCGAAGGGGCCGAAGCGGAAGCCCATGCTCTCGATCGGCCCGTGGTCCTGCACGAAGGGCACGATGTCCAGATCGCCGATGGTGAGCGGGCCGTTCAGCCGCCGCGGCTCGATGATCGGCCGGTAGAACGAGCGGTCCACGTCGACCGACGCCAGCGCATAGCCGAACCGGGTTTCCAGCGAGGTCTGGGTGGCCGCGTCCATATAGGCCGGCAGCGGGTTGTGGTTGCGGAACATCAGCGGGCGCAGGTCGTCCAGCCCGCCGGTGTGGTCGGCATGGGCGTGGGTGTAGAGCACCGCGTCCAGCGTTTCGGTGCCGGTTTCCAGAAGCTGCTCGCGCAGGTCGGGCGAGGTGTCCACTAACACGCGGGTGCGCGCGGTTTCCACCAGGATGGAGCAGCGGCGGCGGCGGTTGCGCGGGTCGGCGGGGTCGCAGTTGCCCCAGTCGTTGCCGATCAGCGGCACCCCCATGGAGCCGCCGCAGCCGAGCATGGTTACCCGCATGCCGCCTCTGGGCGCGCCTCCGCCGGTTGCGGGATCTTGGCAAACAGCGCGAAGAAGTTCCGCGTCGTCTGGGCGGCCAGTTCGCCCACCGGCACGCCGCGCAGTTCCGCCACGCGGGCGGCGGTGTGGGCGACGAAGGCCGGCTCGTTGCGCTTGCCGCGCTTGGGCACGGGCGCGAGGTAGGGGGAGTCGGTCTCCACCAGCAGGCGGTCGGCCGGCACCGTGCGGGCCACTTCGCGCAGCGCGTCGGCCGCCTTGAAGGTGACGATGCCGGAAAACGAGATGTGCATGCCGAGAGCGAGTGCCCCGTCGGCCAGGTCCTGGGTGCCGCTGAAGCAATGGATGACGCCAGCGAGCGGCTCGCCCGCCGCTTCTTCGCGCAGGATGGCGAGCGTGTCGGCCTCGGCATCGCGGGTGTGCACGATCACCGGCAGGCCGAGCGCCTTGGCGGCACGAATATGGGTGCGGAAGCTGGCCGCCTGATGGTCCGGCGTGGAGTGCTTGTAGAAGTAGTCGAGCCCGGTCTCGCCGATGCCGACGACCTTGGGGTGGCGGGCGATCTCCACCAGGCGGTCCACCGTCACGTCGCCTTCGCCGTCCGCCTCGTGGGGGTGGACGCCGACCGCCAGGTGCACGCGCCCGAACCGCTCCACCAGCGCCAGGTTGGCCTCCACCTTGGCGAGCTTGGTGCAGATGGTGAGCATCTGGCCGATGCCGGCCCCGTGGGCGCGCGCTACCACGTCGGGCAGCTCGTCGGCGAAGTCCGGGAAGTCCAGGTGGCAATGGCTGTCCACCAGCATCGCCCCGCCGGGGGCGGCAATCCCATCCATCACGAAGCCTCCTCCGCCTCCGGGTCCGCCTCCACATAGCGGGGAAACACGCCCTGGGGCTTGGGCAACGGCGTGCCGGGGGCCAGCCCCGGACCGTCCGCCAGGGCGGCGAAGCTGCGCGCGTCCGCCGGTACGCCAAGCTGGTCGAGCAGCCGCGCCATGGCGTCCGGCATCACCGGCTGCAGCAGGATGGCCACATGGCGCACGGTATCGGCCAGCACATAAAGCACCGTGGCCATGCGCGCCGGGTCGGTCTTGCGCAAGGCCCATGGCGCCTGCTCGTCGACGTAGCGGTTGGCCTGGCTGACCACGGCCCAGATGCGCTCCAGGGCGGTGTGGAACGCCTGGACCGACATGTCGGCCCGCACCGCCGGCAGCAGCGCCCGGGCGGTCAGCAGCAGCACGTTGTCGGCATCGATGAAAGCGCCCGGCTGGGGCACCTGGGCGGCACAGTTCTTGGCGATCATCGACAGCACGCGCTGGGCCAGGTTGCCCAGGTCGTTGGCGAGATCGCTGTTGATGCGGCCCACCATGGCACGGTGGGAGAAGTCGCCGTCGTTGCCGAAGGGCACCTCGCGCAAGAGGAAGTAGCGCGTCTGGTCGAGGCCATAACGCTCCACCAGGGCCAGCGGGTCGATCACGTTGCCCAGCGACTTGGAGATCTTCTGGCCCTCGTTGGTCCACCAGCCATGGGCGAACACCCGGCGCGGCGGCGCCAGGCCCGCACTCATCAGGAAGGCCGGCCAGTAGACGGCGTGGAAGCGCAGGATGTCCTTGCCCACCATGTGCAGGTCGGCGGGCCAGAAGGTGGTCATCAGGGGCGTCGTTTCGTCGGGGAAGCCGAGCGCCGTGATGTAGTTGGTGAGCGCGTCCAGCCACACATACATCACATGCGCGTCGTCGCCCGGTACCGGCACCCCCCAGTCGAAGGTGGTGCGGCTGACCGAGAGATCGCGCAGGCCCGACTTCACGAAGCTCACCACCTCGTTGCGGCGGGCCGGCGGCAGGATGAAGTCCGGGTTGGCGTCGTAGAACGCCAGCAGCCGGTCGCCCCAGGCCGACAGGCGGAAGAAGTAGCTGGGCTCCTCCACCCATTCGCACTCCGCCCCGGTGGGAGCGATGCGCCTGGTCCCCTCGATGCGCAGCTCGTCCTCACCGTAGAAGGCTTCGTCGCGCACCGAATACCAGCCGGCGTAGCTGCCCAGATAGATGTCGCCATTGGCTTCGATGCGGCGCCACAGCTCCTGGCAGGAGCGGGTGTGGCGCTCCTCGGTGGTGCGGATGAAGTCGTCGTTGGTGAAGTTCAGGCTGACGGCGAGGTCGCGGAAATTCTGGCTCACCCGGTCGGTGAACGCCCTGGGATCCTCGCCGGCATCGGCTGCCGACTTCTGCACCTTCTGGCCGTGTTCGTCCGTACCCGTGAGGAAGTGGGTGGTAACACCGTCGAGCCGCTGGAAGCGCGCCAGCACATCGCACGCCAGCGTCGTGTAGGCATGGCCGATATGGGGCCGGTCGTTGACGTAGTAGATCGGCGTGGTGACGTAGTAGCGCGGTTGGTCGTCGGCCATCGGAATGTCCTTGGATGCCTGGCGCCAGGGCCGGGCCGGGAAAGCAGGTCGGCCGCGTTTCAGGGCCGGCTGGCCGCGCGGATCTCCCCGAAGACTTGAAGGATCACCTGCCGGCGGTCCAGGTTCGCCGCGACCGCCTGGGCGAACAGGCTGCGGGTCTTCTCCCACAGCGTTATCCAGCGTTCAAGGCCGTCCCGCCGGCCGGCCAGCGCCGCCTCCCGCGCTCGGTCTGCCAGCCGTGCGTCGAGGATGGCGGCCAGCAGGTCGAAGCGGTCGTCGGCCCCCTTGGCGGCGATGGCGCCGGCCAGGTCGTGCACCGCCACCAGGTCGAGATCGGGCAGGTCGTCGAGCAGGCGCGCGACGGTGGCATCCAGCGCCGGGCCGCCGATCTGCTGCAGCACCAGCGCCTGGCCGAGGCAGCCGCCCGACAGGCGGGCCAGCGCCGCCGCTTCCTGACCGGTGAGGCCGGGCTCGTCGGCCACCAGAAGCTGGGCCAGTTCCACCTCGTCCATGGCCATGAGGTCGAGCCGGCGGCAGCGCGAGCGGATGGTGGGCAGCAGCGCCCCCGGCTTTTCCGCCAGCAGCAGCACGACGCTGCGGTCGGGCGGCTCCTCCACGATCTTCAGGATGGCGTTGGCGCTGTTGGCGTTCAGCGCGTCGGCGTTGTCGACGATCACCACCCGCCACGCCCCTTCGGCCGGGCGCATGCGCAAGAAGGGGGCGATGCGCCGCGCCTGGGTGATGTTGAGGTCCACCGTCTCGGTGTTGCGGTCGTTGAGGAAGGGCCGCTCGATCACCAGCAGGTCGGGGTGGCTGGAGGCCGTGACCAGGCGCACCGCCGGCGTTTGCGGGTCCACCGCCAGGGTCTTCGTTGCCGGGATGTCCCCCGTTGGGGCGGAGTCGCCATGGGCCAGGAGGAAACGGGCGATGCGGAAGGCCAGCGTCGCCTTGCCGACGCCGCGCGGACCGGAAATCAGCCAGGCATTGGGCATGCGGCCCGACGCGACGGCGGCCAGCACGGTGCGTTCCGCCGCCGCGTGGCCGACCAGGCGGAAGGTGGCGCGCGGCGTGGGAAGGGGCGGTGCCTCACTCATGGCAGGGCCAGATGGTGGCGGACGGTGGCGGCGATGACAGCGGCCACGACGTCCACGGGCTGGGCCGCATCGACCACCACGCAGCGTTGCGGCTCTGCCTGGGCGATGTCGAGGAACGCCTGGCGGACCGCAGCGTGGAAGGCGGCATCGAAGGTCTCGAAGCGGGTTTCGGCGCCACCGCCGCGGTGGGAGCGCGCCAGGCCAACGGCAGGGTCGACGTCGAGAACCAGGGTGAGGTCGGGCACCAGGCCGCCGGTGGCCACCGCGTTGACGGAGGCGACGGTCTCAGCCCCCAAACCGCCGGCGATCCCCTGATAGGCGAGCGTGGAATCGGCAAAGCGGTCGCACACCACCCAGGTGCCGGCTGCCAAGGCCGGGGCGATCAGCCGGCGCACATGGTCGCGCCGGGCGGCGCAGATGAGCAGCAGCTCGGTGGCGGCGTCCCAGCGGCCGGCATCGCCGGTGACGAGCAGGCGGCGGATTTCTTCCGCGCCCGAAGTGCCGCCCGGCTCGCGGGTTTCCAGGACGGAACGGCCGGCGGCGCGCAGGCCGGCGGCGAGGCGGGCGATCTGGGTGGACTTGCCGGCCCCTTCGCCGCCCTCGAAGGTGATCAGGCGGCCGCGCGGCATCGCCATGGGACGGTCGGCTCCGGGCTAGAGGAAGCGGTAGAGCAGGTACTCCACCGCACCGGCGACGCGCCCGAAGAACCCGGCCTCGCCCACATCCGTCGCCGCCACCAGCGGCACCTCGCGGGTCGGCATGTCGGGGGCGGTGAACACCAGCACGGCGTTGCCGGGCTGGGTGCCCGCGGCGATCGGCGCCGGCACCGGCTCGTCGATGCGCACGCGGGCTTCCAGCCCGTCCAGATCGGTGTTGCGCAGGGTCAGTGTCAGGTCATGGGCCAGCACCAGCGGCACCCGGCCCTCTGTCCCCATCCACACCCGCGCGGTGTCGATCACCTCGCCCGCGTCGAACACCGAGACGGTGCGGAACTCGCGGAACCCCCAGTCGAGCAGCCGCGAGGCTTCCTCGCCGCGCGCGGCATCCGACGGCAGGCCGGAGATCACCACGATCAGCCGCTGGTCCTCGCGGATGGCCGAACCGATCATGCCGTAGCCGGCTTCCTCGGTGTGGCCGGTCTTCAGTCCGTCGGCTCCCACGAAGTTGCCGAGCAACGGGTTGCGGTTGTGCTGCGGATCCATGGGGTTGCCGTCCGGCGCCACGCCGTACTGGAACTCCTGTTCGGAGAAGTAGTGGTAATACTGCGGGAAGTGCTCGATCAGCGCCTGCGCCAGGTGCGCCAGATCGCGGGCGGTGGAGTAGTGGTCATCGGCGGGCCAGCCGGTGGCGTTGGCGAAGTGGCTGCCGGTGAGGCCGAGTTCCTGGGCTTGCTCGTTCATCTGCCGGGCGAACTCTTCCTCCGTGCCGCCCAGCGCTTCGGCCAGCACCACAGAAGCATCGTTGCCGGAATGCACGATGACGCCGCGGATCAGGTCCTCCACGCGCACCCGGTCGCCCACCTCCACGAACATGGACGAGCCGCCCATGCGCCAGGCCCGCTCGCTCACCTCCAACTCGTCGTCCAGGTGCAGCCGGCCTTCGTCCAGCGCCCGGAAGACCATGTACATGGTCATCACCTTGCTCATGGAGGCGGTGGGCATGCGCTGGTCGGCATTGTACTCCAGCAGCACGGAGCCGGTGGTGGCGTCCAGCAGGATGGCTTCGCGCGCCCGGGTTTCGATGCCCTGGGCGTGGCCGGTGGCGGCGAACGCGACCACCAGCAGGAAGCCGAAGGCGGCGGCGGGTATGAATCGCATGGCGAACGCTCCCAGTGGGCCGGGCAACTCTCAAAAGCCCTATTGCAGGATGATCTGCGCCTCGCTGATCAGTCCGCTGTCGAGGATGTGCTCCAGGGCCGCATTGGCGCTGGCCAGCGAGCCGTAGGGTCCCACCCAGACGCGGTGCAGCGTGCCGCCGCCGGTGTCCAGGGGGGCGACGGCGACGCCGATGCCCGCCAGGTCGTGGGCCAGCCGCTCGGCGTTGGACCGGTCGGTAAAGGCACCCGCCTGGATGAAGAACCGGGTTCCCTGCTCCTGTGCGCCGAAGGACAGCCCCACCGGGTCGCCACCCGTCGCCTCGGTGGTCTCGCCGGTGAGGTCAAAGCCGCTGCGGCGCGCGGCAATGGCGGTACCCCGCGCTTCGGCGATGGCGCGGGCCTGGGCGGCGGCGCGTTCGTCGGCCAGCCGCTGGGCATCGCTGACGGTTCCGCCCGCCCCCGGTGCCGGCGCCGGATCGCCGGTGAGGGCCGCATTGGCGGCCGCGTCGTCCTGGGCATCGCCGCTTTGCTGGGCCAGCCTGCGGGCTTCGGCGATGGCGGCGAGGCGGGCCGCATCGTCGAGGGTGGCCGCGCTGTAGGTGCCCGGCGGCAGGTCGTCGTCCTGTGCCGGTTGCGGCGGCTGCGCGGGCGGCGGCACCGGGGTCGGTGCCACGCGAACCGGAGCGGCTGGAACCGGAGCGGCCGGAACCGGAGGGGCCGGAACCGGTGCAATGGCAACGGGTACGGGCGGCGGCGCGGCGGCCACCGGTTCCGCGGCGGCAATGGGCGCAGGCGGCGCCAGCGGTTCCGGTACGGCGACAGGAGCAGGCGGTGGTACCGGCTGCGGCACCGCCGCCGGGAGAGGTGCGGAGTCCACCGGGGCTTCGACCGGGGCCTCCGTGGGAGCTGCGACAACCGGTAGGGGCTCGGCGATGGCCGGGCCCGGGGCCACCGGTTCGGGACTGGCCAGAGCGGCGGCCTGAACCGGTTCGGCCGGCAATGCGGGCAGTGGCGGCGGCGGTCCGCCGGGGGTTTCCGCCAGCGCAGTACCGTCCGGCTGCACCGACCGGCCGGCGCGGTTGGCCAGCGCCACGGAGGGGGCCGTCAGCACCGCGATCTCCACCGGGGTGGTGCCGTCGGTTGCGATCTCGGCCAGTTCCGCGGCGCGCGGGCTGATGCCGATGATCTGGTCGGCCCCTGCCGGACCGCGGTCGTTCACCATCACCGCCACCGAACGGCCGGTGGTGACGTTGGTCACCAGCACCATGCTGGGAAGCTGCAGGGTGGGGTGGGCGCCCATCAGGGCGTCGGGATCGTAGCGGCCACCGTTGGCGGTGGCATGCGAGTCGTCGCCGAGCACGGCGGCGTAGCCCAGCTCCTGGTAGGTGAACGACTCCGCCGGGGTCACGGTGACGCCCCCGCGATCGTAGGGCGCCCCCAGCAGATAGGATCCGGCAACCCCCATATCGGCGGTGGCGGCCGCTTCCCTGGCGCCGACGCCTCCCTGTTGGCCGCTGGACGCCACGCAGGCCGCCAGCGCAAGGGCCGCCGCGAGCGCCGGCACAGTGCGTGCCAAGCTCCCGAAGAACCTGAGAAATGGTTTCCCAACCCTTTGGAATTCCATGGTCGCGTGCGGCTCCGGCGATCGCAATTCCAACCATGGTTGATGCCACAGCTTGCCGGGGCAAGCAATTCGCTCGCCGGTCGCGCGGTTTTCTGGGGCGGCAGCAGCGGCTTGCGGGACCGCGCGTCGGCACTTCGGTGTCACACGGCGTCCAGCGCCGCTACGAAATCGGCGATCACCAGATCCGCCGGCTCCAGGCCGACCGACAGGCGGAACACCCCGTCGCCGGCCCAGTCGCGGTAGGCATCGGCGTCCGCTCCGGTCAGGCGGAAGGAGGTGCGCAGCAGGTCTTCCGTGGGGATGTGCACCGCCAGGCTCTTGGACTTGCCCAGCGAGACCGCGTAGCTGAACACGCTGCAGCCGGAATAGATCCGTTCGGCAAGCGCCGCCGGGTCGACCCGCACCACCACCGAGACCATGCCGGAAAAGCACTCCATCTGCCGCAGCGCCAACGCGTGTTGGGGATGGCTCGCCAGGCCGGGATAGAGCACGCGGGCGACCTTGGGATGGCCTTCCAGGGCTTCGGCCAGGGCAAGTGCCGTGCGCTCGTGGGCATACATGCGCATGTCCAGCGTGTGCAGGCTGCGCAGGATCAGCCAGGCATGGAAGGGGCTGAGTGTGCCGCCCATGTGGATCAGTGCATCCTGGCGCAGCCGCTGCATCGCCTCCCTGTTGCCGATCACCGCCCCGCCCAGGGCATCGCCGCCGTGGCCGCAGGCGTATTTGGTGAGCGAGTGCACCACATAGTCCGCCCCCAGCTCCAACGGCCGGGTGGCCACCGGGGTGGCAATGGTGCTGTCCACCACCAGCTCCGCCCCGGCCGCATGGGCCAGCCCGGCGACCGCCGCGATGTCGGTCAGCCGCAGGATCGGGTTGGCGGGCGTTTCCACATGTACCAGCCGGGTATTGGGGGTGAGGGCGGCCGCCACGGCACCGGCATCGCCGGTGTCCACCGTCACCACCTCGATGCCGAAGCGGGGCAGGGTGTCGTGGGCCAGCTCTGCGGCACCGGCGTAGCAGACATTGGACAGCACCAGCCGGTCGCCGGCACTGAGCCGGCTGAGCCAGAGATGGGAGATCGCCGCCATGCCGGAGCCGAAGCACACCGCGTCTTCGCCGCCATCCAGGGCCGCGACCTTGCGTTCGAGCTGGCGCACCGTGGGGTTGGCCCAGCGCGTGTAGAAATAGGGTGTCTCGGCGTCCATCTCGGTGGCCGAAAAGCCGATCCCCGGCGCCACCTCGAAGCTGGAGGCCATGACGATGTCGGGCGACAGCCCATGGGCACGCTCAGCCTCATCCTCGCCGGCATGAATGGCCGCCTGGCGGAAGCGAGGCTGCGATGATTTGGCCATCGACGGTCTCCTGGCAAATTGGGATGCTCTCCCGCAGCGCGACGCTGGTTTTCGGTGCCGCGCCTCGCGTCGCATCGGACCATAGGCTTAGCAGGCCGCTTCCGGTTTCTGCGAGAGCGAGCCGAAAGAATGGCCGCAGCCCGACCCCGTTCTGGCAGGGTGCGCCGCAATGTTGGACGACAGGCCGGCGGCGGCCTGCGCCCGGGGAGAGGGACGCAGAATGGCGATACGATCCGGCGGCGCCGGCGGGTCTAGGCTCCAGGTGTGTCCGGCGTCCGCCGCCGGCCATGCGGACATCGTGCTCTGACCGGTTTCGGCGACTGACACGATGATCTTTGAACTGACCAAGGGCGTCGCCCTGCTGCTGGCGCTCAGCTCGCTCCAGTATGTCGTTGCCGAGCACTGGCAGGGGCAGCGTAACCGCTGGCGCGACCTGGCGTCCGGGGGGCTGTTCGGGGCGATCAGCGTGGCGGGCATGCTGTCGCCCATCGAGTTCGCCGAGGGGTTTGTGCTGGATCCGCGGTCGGTCGTCCTGACCATGGCCGGGGTGTTTGCCGGACCCTGCGGTGCGGCCGTGGCGGCGGCCATGTCGGCCGCCATGCGCATCTGGATGGGAGGCGACGGCGCGATCAACGGGCTGGCCGTCATTGCCACCAGCACGCTATTCGGCCTCGGATATCGGGCTCTGATGGGCCGCGGCCTGGCAAGCCTGAGGTTCCTTCCGCTCCTGGGGCTCGGCGTCATCGTCCACCTGGTCATCGTCGGCCAATCGATCCTGTTGGCCGGCGACGTGGTGCTGCCGCTGGTGGACGCGTTCATGTGGCCCTACATGCTGGTCTACAGCATTGCGGCGGCCCTGCTCGGCCTGATCTTGCGGACGATCGAGGAGGGGGTTCAGGCCCGCCTGGAGGTACGGGAAAGCCGGGGCAAGCTGCGCTACCTGTTCGATACCGTTCCCATGTCGATCTGCGTGAACGACATGACGGACCTCTATCCGGCGCTCGACGGCTTGCGCCGACAGGGGGTCGAGAACATTCGGGCCTGGCTGCGGGCCCACCCCCGCGAGGCCTACGACCTGCGGGAGCTGATACACATCCGAGATGCCAACAAGGCGGCACTGTCGCTGTTCGAGGCGACCTCCACCGAGCAGATCCGCATTTCGCTGCGCTCCAGAATGGACGACGACGATCTGGACGCGTTCAACGACCTCGCGGGAGCCATCTGGGACGGCCTCCCCCTGGTCCGGTCGGAGGTCGATTTCCGCACATTTTCGGGCCGGCGGATTACGGTGATCTTGTCCATCCCGCTGCCCACCGACCCGGCGGCGCGCAGCCGTATTCCCATCAGCATCGTCGACATCACGGAACGCAAGCGCTCCGCCGACGCCCTGGCCGCCGCCAAAGCGGAAGCCGAGCGCGCCAACCATGCCAAGTCCGATTTCCTTGCGGCGGTGAGCCACGATCTGCGCACACCGCTGAACGCCATCGTCGGGTTTTCCGAGCTGATGCTGATGGAAGCCCACGGCTCCCTCGGCAGTCCCCGCTACGCCACCTACGCGCAGGACATTCTCAGCAGTGGCAAGCTGCTGGTGAGCATCGTCGACGACATCCTCGATCTGGCGAAGGTGGAGGCCGGACGGTTCGTTCTGAGCGAAGAGACCGTTTCGCTTTGCGAGGTGGTCGAAGCCTCGGTGGCGCAGGTGCGCCATATGGCCCAGGAAAAGCAGCAGACCATCGCGGTTTCCTGCGGGGAAACGGATTGGCGGCTGCGCGCCGACCGGCGGATCTTGCAGCAGGTGCTCAACAACTTGCTGAGCAATGCCATCAAGTTCAGCCCGCAGGCTTCCGAAGTGCGGCTGACCGTTGCCCGGCAGTCGGACCGGTCCACGGAGATCGCGGTCACCGACCAGGGGGTCGGCATGTCCCCGGACGAGTTGGAGCAAGCGTTCCGGCCGTTCCGGCAGTTCCGCGAATCGGTGGGTGGCGAACATCGCGGCACCGGGCTGGGCCTATTCCTCTGCCTGCGCTTCATGAAGCTCCATGACGGCCACCTGACGCTGGAAAGCCAGCCCGGGCAGGGAACCCGCGCCATCGTGCGGTTTCCGCCTGCGCGAGCCGTCGCGTAGGTCGGCGAGCCGGTGGCCAGTTGCCTGGCGGCGTGTCTGCCGGCGGCGCTTGGCTGGGTCGACTGCGCGGGTTGCGGCTTTGCCCGCAGGGGTGCTGCGGGTATCGTTCCATCAACGCAAAAGATGCCGGCCCACGCACCGGGCACGGCATACGGGAGGACCAAGCAATGCGTGTCATGCAATCCGCAGCGCTGGCGCTCGCCGCCGGCTTGGCCGCTGCCGGCTCTGCCGGTCCCGCCGCAGCCCAGGATAGCTGCGCCGGGCTGGCCGATCTGCGCCTCACCGATGTCAACGTGCTATCGGCGACGGAGATCCCGGCGTCCGACGATCTGCCGGCCTACTGCTCGGTGGTCGGCTATGTGCGCCCGGCCATCAACTTCGAGATTCGCCTGCCCACCGACGGCTGGAACGGCGGCTTCTACATGGCCGGCTGCGGCGGCTTCTGCGGCAGCGTGCTGGCCGACGCGCCCAACTTCATCAATGCCATGAACCCCGGCCTGGTGCGCGGCTATGCCGTGGCCACCATGGACAGCGGCCACTGGGGAACCGGCTCCACCGATGCCCGCTGGGCGCTCGACAACCGGGTGGCCGAGGTGGACTGGGCCGACCGGGCGGTGCGCGTCACGGCCCACACCGCGGAGGCGGTGATCGAAGCCTACTACGGCAACCCGCCGGAGCCTTCGATCTTCCAGGGCTGCTCCACCGGCGGCCGCATGGCCAACATGCTGGCGGTGCGCGATCCGGAGCTGTTCGACGGCATCATCAACGGCGCCCCGGCGCTGGACTACACCGGCCTGGTGGCCACCTACATCGCAGCCCTGGTGCAGCAGAACACCGATGGCGACGGCAACCCCATCGTCACCCCGGACGTGGTGCCGCTGATCCAGGAGACGGTGTACGGCCAGTGCGACGGTGCCGACGGGCTGGAGGACGGCCTGATCAGCGATCCCCGGCGCTGCGACATCGACTGGTCGGCCGCCCAGTGCCCGGCCGAAGGCGGCGAGGGGCCCTGCCTCAGCGAGGCCCAGCTCGCCACCCTGGAAGGCTGGTACGAGACCGGAGCGGTAAACAGTGCCGGCGAGCGGCTCTATCCGGCCACCATCCCCTACGGCTCGGAGCCGTTCTGGTGGCTCTGGCTCACCGGCAACGGGGCCGGTGCCGGGCGCCTGGTTCCGGTGTTCAACGAGCAATTCCTGCAGTTCATGGCCTTCCCGCAGGATCCGGGCGAAGGCTACACCGCCATGGACTTCGACCTGGATACCGACCCTGCGCGGCTGGCCCTGATGGCGTCGCTCTACAATTCCGACGATCCCGATCTCAGCGCCTTCCGCGATGCCGGCGGGGTGATGATCACCTGGCACGGCTGGGCCGATGCCATCGTGCCCACCGGCAAGACGGTGGACTATTACGAGCAGGTGATCGCCACCATGGGCGGGCTGGACCAGGTGCAGACCTTCAACCGGCTGTTCCTGATCCCCGGCGTCGACCACTGCGGCATCCTGCAGGGGCCGGGCATCGACCAGAACGGCATCGACCTGCTGACCGCCATGGAAAACTGGCTGGACAGCGGCACGCCGCCCGACGACCTGATGACCACGCGCTACGGTGCCGATGGGGCGGCGGAATGGACGCGCCCGGTCTGCGCCTATCCGGCCGAAGCGCGGTGGATCGGCCAGGGCGACTGGCACGACGGCGGCAACTTCACCTGCGTCATCCCCTGACGCTGTGGGCCAGGGTCCGGCTCGACGACCGCTTGGCCATGGCTCATGGGGTAACTGAGTCCGGACCCTAAAGGCGGCCGTCCTGACGGGGATGGCCGCCCGGCGTCCAAGGCGGTCCACAATGGCCACCACGGGCTGCTACCCTTGGTAGGCTCTCGCGTGGACGCCGGTGCCTTGTCCTTGCCAACCGGAGGCACAACTGCATGCCCTTTGAGAATCTGATCGGCGGGACCTGGACGGCCGGAACCGAGGTCATCGTCAATCGCAACCCGTCGGACATGACCGATACGGTGGGCGAGTATGCCGTCGCCACCGATGCCCAGATCGACGAGGCCATCGCCGCCGCCAAGGCCGCGTTGCCGGGCTGGTCCGACACGCCGCCGCAGCTCCGCGTCGACCTGCTCAACGCCGTCGCCGACCGGCTGGACGCCGAGCGCGAGCCCCTGGGCGAACTGCTGGCGCGCGAGGAGGGCAAGATCCGCGCCGACGGCATTGCCGAGGTTGCGCGGTCGGCCCAGTTCTTCCGCTATTTCGCCGGCGAGGCCCTGCGCATCGGCGGCTACATCGGTCCCTCGGTGCGTCCGGACGTGCGGGTCAGCGTGATGCGCCGGCCCATCGGCGTCGTCGGCCTGATCTGCCCGTGGAACTTCCCCATCGCCATCCCGGCGTGGAAGACCGCACCGGCGCTGGCCTACGGCAACACCGTCGTGTTCAAGCCGTCGGAATGGACGCCCGCCATGGGCTACGCGCTCGCCCGCATCGTCCACGAATGCGGCGCGCCGGATGGCGTGTTCAACCTGGTGATGGGCGACGGCCGGGTGGGCCACCGCATGGCCGCCAGCCCGGACATCGCCGGCATCAGCTTCACCGGGTCGGCCGCCGTGGGCCGCAAGGTGATCGCCGAAGTGGCCGCCCGCGGCGGCAAGGTGCAGGCCGAACTGGGCGGCAAGAACCCGCTGGTGGTGCTGGACGACGCCGACATCGACAACGCGGTGGAATGCGCCGTCAACGGCGCCTTCTTCCAGACAGGCCAGCGCTGCACGGCCTCGTCCCGGCTCGTCGTCACCCACGGCATCCTCGGCCTGTTCACCGAAGCCTTGGTGGCGCGCATGAAGACGCTGACCATCGGCCCGGCGCTCGCCTCCAGCACGGTCATCGGGCCGGTGATCAACGAAGCCCAGCTCGACAAGGACCGCCAATATGTGGAGATCGGCCGCGCGGAGGACGGGGCGGTGGTGGCGGCGGAGCTGCACCCGGACTTCAACGAGCCCCAGGGCCACTACTTCGGGCCGGTGCTGTTCGCCAACACCAGCAACACAATGCGCATCAACCGTGAGGAGATCTTCGGGCCGGTGGCCAGCATCATCCCGGTGGCCGATTACGACGAGGCGCTGGCGGTGGCCAACGACACGCCCTATGGGCTGTCGGCCGGCATCTGCACCCGCTCACTGAAATACGCCCAGGACTTCCTCCTGAAGTCCGAAGCCGGCATCAACACCGTGAACCTGCCGACCGCAGGGGTGGACTACCACATCCCCTTCGGCGGCCGCAAAGGCTCCGCCTACGGCGCCAAGGAACACGGCATGGCGGCCCACGAATTCTACACCGACACGCGCACCGGCTACATGCTGCCGTTGTAGCCGGGCCCATCGGTTCGGGCGGACGTGGTGCCGACGGTCAGGAGCAGAGGAAGCCGTCCGGCAGGGGATCGTCGGGCTCCAGCACCAGGGTGCCGACACCTGAGATATAAGCTTCCCCGGTGATCGCCGGCCGGATGGTGCGCAAACCATCGGCCGTGGTCCCCGTGTCGACGATCTCGCCGCAGAAGCGGACGCCCAGCATGTTCTCCGCGATGTAGGTTTCGCCGAGCGCCAGCAGGCCGCGGGCGTGCAGTTGCGCCATCCGCGCCGACATGGCGGTGCCACAGGGCGACCGTGCCAGCGTGTTGGACTTCAGCAGCGCGATCTGGCGGGTGGCGCGGGCGTCCTCCGTGGGCGCATGGAAGAGCACGCCGCCGACCGGCGGCCGGCCGCTGGCGTTGATCGCGGTCTTGATGGCCTGCCCCAGCGCCTTCAGGGCGCCCGTGCGGTCCGCCGCCAGGGGCTCGCCCAGGTCCGCTGCGTCCACCAGGGCGTATCGGCACCCGCCATAGGCGATGTCCACCGTGAAGGTCCGGCCGTCGGCGAGCACCACCGGGTGGTCCAGGGCCTCAACATGGCAGGGCACGTTGAAGACCGTGGTCGTCAGGTCGCCGTCGTTGCGCGCCACCTGCACCTTCACCACGCCGGCCGGCGTTTCCAGCGTGAAGGACTCGCGGCTGCCGAGCAGGCCCCAGGCGTCGAGCGCGCGGGCATAGCCGATGGTGGAATGCCCGCACATGTCCAGATAGGCATCGCTGGAAACAAAGATGGCGCCGAAATCCGCGATATCGCTGGACACCGGGAACAGCCCGAAGGTGGCCGCCTGGCCACGCGGCTCCTGCAGCAGCCGCGAACGCAGCCGGTCGTAATTGCGGCGGAAGGCATCGCGCTTGGCCCGCACGGTTCCGTCCGGCAGCGGTCCCGGGGAGTCGAGGAAGATACGGGTGGGGTCGCCGGCCGAGTGGGTGTCGAGGTAGCGGTAGACACGGGTGCCGGTGGGCAGCGTCAGGCGCAACGGCATGGGTTCCGGCGCGCGGCTTTCCAATACAGCGTCGGGCGGCCGGCAAGCGCGCACGAGCTGGTCGTAGGGCGGTTCCACCGCCCACTTGCCGGGCAGCAGGCGGCCGGGTTCCACATTGACCCACAGCACGCGGGTCAGCTCGCTGCCGGGGTTGCGCCACTGGTGCACGCGTTCGCTGCTGAACTGGATGGTATCACCGGGGTGAAGCTGGGCCGGCGGGCCGCCGTCCAGCGCGATCTCGAAGGTGCCCTCCAGCACCCGGATCAGCTCTTCGCCGCTGTGGGAATAGGCCCCCTGGCTCTGCGCGCCGGGCGCCAGCGACCACACCTCGCTGTCCATCAGGCCGTGGCCGATGTGGATCTGCTCGATCTCGATGGCGGGGGCCAGGTCGTTGATGATGCGGCCGGCGCCGACGCGCACCAGCGGGCCGGGATCGCCCGACGTGCTGCCGAACAGCTCCCCGAGGGTGAGGCCGAGGCTGCGGGCAAGCGCGCTCAAGGTGGTGGTGGATGGGCTCGCCCGCTTGCGCTCGATCATGCTGATGAACGACGCCGCCACGCCCGCGCGCCGGCTCAGCTCGCGCACCGTAAGCTGGCGTTCGCGCCGCAGCGCGCGCACGCGGGTAGCGAGGTCGGGACCCGCGGACGGCCGTTCCGGCGCCGCCGCGGCAGCGGCGGCCGTGGTGTCCTGCGGGTCGTCGAGGACGGTACGGATGGCGTTGACGTTGTAGCCGCGGATCGTGCGCAGGTGCTCGATCTTGCGGATGCGCTCCAGGTGCTCCGGCCCGTAACGGCGCTGGCCCGACGGCGTGCGCTCGGACACCAGGAGGCCGCTGGCCTCCCAGGCGCGCAAGGTACCGGGCTTGACGCCGGTCTGCCGCGCCACCTCACCGATCGTCATTCGCGGTCTGTGCAGCATGTCGAGCGGGCCGCTCGGTTGGTGTCAGACAGCCATCCGAGGGGGTGCAGACGCTGCTGCCACCGCTACCCAGATGCGGTTTGCATGATGCATACCACAATAAACAATTTGCAAGGTCAGGGGTTCCCGGCGCCAGCAAGACGAGGGGGCCTGCAGTGCCGCGGCAACCGTCCGCATGCGCCTTGGCCGGTGCCCGTGCGGGCGGAGCCGGTGCGGGCGGAGCCGGTGCGGGAGACCCAGTGCGGGGGACTCGGTTCGGGAGACTCAGTGCGCGGCGGAGCCCGTGTCGATCCAGCGGCGGCGGATCAGGCCGACCGCACGGTCCGCCAAGGTGAAGACGACGAACCCGAGGCAGGCCAGCGCCACGTAGCGCAGCTCCCAGAAGATCCATACGCCGCGCAGCAAACCCATTTCGGCGTAGGCGAGCCAGACGAGGCCGGCCGCCGCGAGGGCACCGAAGATCGACACGGCCGGTCCGGCAGCGCGGCGCACCAAGCCCGCGCTCATGGCGCCACCTGCAGGCTGGCGGGATCGATGCGGAACACCAGCAGGTCGCCGCGGCGCTCCACCTCCCCCTCCACGTCCACCAGCATGGCGACGTGGTCGAGCACGGCGTCGGTCACCGGCCCGCCCTCGGCATCGGCGAGCAGCAGGAACTCCTCGCCCGCCACCGCCTGGGTGCTGACGAACACCGGCGGCACACCGCCGATCAGGCAGAGATTGGCGCAGGCCCGGTGGGCGAGCCCGGTGCCCGGCCGCATGGCACCGCCATAGCATTGGCCGTCGCAGATCTCCCCGGTCAATCGCCAGCGGCCGAGCGGTACCGGCTCCGGCACCTCTGGCGTGGCCGGTGCGCCCTCCACCAGGCTCAGCCCGTCAGGACCGTTGCGCAGGCGCAGCATGTCCAGATCGCCGCGGGCGACCGGCCCGCCGGACACCTGCACCAGCCGTCCGTCCAGGGCAGAGGCGCGGTCCTGCACGCCGAACTTGGCATTGCCGGAAAGCAGCAGCGTGTGGCCGGTGGGGTAGCGCTCGCTCTCGGTCACGTAGAGCAGCGGGTAGGGATCGTAGGTGAGCACGCCGATCGCCGTCTCGCCGCGCCCGCCCCTGCCGCTGCCGGGGTCGGCCTGGGTGGCGGCGGCGATGAAGCCGACACCGCCGAACAGCACCACGAGGCAGAGGCCGACGCCGATGAGGAAGGGGCGCAGCCCCGTCGGCGCCTTGGCCCAGCCGATGAAGAAGGGCTCGCTGCGGTCGCCGGCGTCGTTCATGCCACGTCCTCCGGCAGTGGGGTCGGCTCCACGCGGGTGCCCGGCGGGTGGGCGGTGCGGCGCACCAGCACCGTGCGGCCCTCCAGTTTCAGGTCGTAGGTGGGCACCTTCTCGGTGAACGGGGCGGGGGAGCAGCCGTCCTCCGGCCGGTACTGGAAGCCGTGCCAGGGGCAGGTGATGCAGCCGTAGACGATGCGGCCTTCGCCCAGCGGGCCGTTCTGGTGGGCGCACGCGTTGGACACGGCCGACAGCGTGCGGCCGTTGCGGAACACCGCCGCGCGCTCGGTGGGCGAGATGCGCACGACGATGGCGCGCCCGTCGGGGATGTCCCCGGCGTCGCCCGCCATCACCCAGTCGTCGGCGGTCGTCGGCTCGGCCGGGGCGCGCAGCCAGGCGGCAAGGTGCAGCGCGCCTACGGTCAGCACCGCCCCGCCGAACAGCAGTGCGAAGGCGGGGTTGGTGGCATCCTGCAGATAGCCCAAGGCCACATGGGCGACCGCCGCGGCATAGGCCGGGTAGATCAGCAGGTGCAGCGCCTTCCACAGCGGCGGCGACAGGAAGCTCAGCCAGAAGTCGTGGCTGGTGGCCGCCAGGATCGCCAGCACCAGCAGGGCGGCGATGCCCAGGACCTCGAACGGGAAGCCCAGCACCTGGCCGTAGGCGGTGTTGGCGGTGAGCAGCGCCACCAGGGGATCGGTGGGGCTGAAGGCGAAGTACCAGCCGAGCACGTAGACCGCGTGGGTGAGTGCCACGGCGAAGGTCATCACGCCGAAGTGGCGGCGGTTATAGAGCAGCGGCAGGAAGCGCCGGTCGAGCCGGGCCAGCGGGCCGATGGCGAGGATTACGCTGAGCATCAGGAAGGCGCAGCTTCCGAAGGCGCGCATGCGCACGATGGCGCCGTTGATCGGCTGGGTGACATCCGCCGCGGCCGTGCCCAACTCCAGAAAAACGAAGATGTAGAGGACAACCGAGGCCAGCAGCACGGCGTCGTAGACGTACTTGTTGGGGTTCCACTGGACGGGGACGTACTTGACGCTCACTGCCCGGCCTCCCCCTCCGCCGCGGGCGCTGCGGCCGGCGGGGCCAGCAGGACGGCAGGGCGTTCCAAGGGGCGGTTCTGGCGCACCAGCAGCGCCCCCATCAGGATCACCGGGATGGCGAGCGCCAGCACAATGGCGACGGCGTGCTGGACGCGGCGCGGCGGGCGGTGGCGCCGGACCCCGGTCTCGCCGCGGGTGAGCACCCACCAGCGCCACAACACCAGCGGCCAGATAAGGAGGATGCCGGGGATCAGCAACGGGCGGAACACGAAGGCGCCGGCGGCGTTGGGCTCCACCCGGTCGATGCCCCACAGCAGGAACACCGCCGCCACCGCCGCCCCGATCCACAGGTAGACCTCGGCGATCTGCAACAGCGTCGCCACCATGGCACCGCACCTCCCCCACGCACCCCTGATGGTGAGAGTCTCGCGAAGTCGTGCCGCTCGCAACAGCAACGATCAATCAACAGATCGTGACGGCCGGGAGAGGAGGAGGTTCGGGCTCGGCCGTGGGCCGGTAGCCTTGGTGCCTTTGGCCAGCAAGTTATGCGGTAACGCTGACATTCAGTATACTTTCGCGCAAAAGGGTAGCCGACTGACGTTAAGCTCGTTGAAACCGGTTCTCGCTACGCTGCGGCACGACAACCTTCGGCGACGGCTCCGGGACGGCAGCAGAGTCGGCAGCCCACCGACATCTGTGCCACAGGGGAGTGGCCTTGCCACCTCGACCCAGATCCAGTCCCAACAGCGGGAATCGGCCGCAGACACGGCGATTCGGCCGCCATGCGGCGATTGCTGCCATGGTTTGTGCCGCGCTGTTCGCGACCATCGAGTTCGTCGCCTATACCGAATTGAGCCGGCAGGTCCAGAACCGGCGGGCGGAAATCACCGACCTCCTGGGGACATTGCGCACCCGCGTCGGGGCGGAGGTGAATTCCAATGTCTTCCTCGCCGGTGGGCTGGCCGTGCATATCATCGCCGTCGAACAGATCGACGACGACCGGATGATGCTCGCACTCGGCAGCCTCTACCGGTTGGGCCACCATATCCGCAACATCGGCCTGGCACCCGACAACCGAATCACCGTGGTCTACCCGCTGCGCGGCAACGAAGCCGCCTTGGGGTTCTACTATCCGGACTCCGAAACCCAATGGCCCGCTGTGCAGCGTGCCATCGCCACCCGCCGCACGATCATGGCGGGGCCGGTGGCCCTGGTGCAGGGCGGCAACGGGCTGATCACCCGAACTCCGGTGTGGCTCTCGAACGGGCAGTATTGGGGGATCGTCAGCCTCGTGCTGGATTCCGACAGCCTGTTCCAGTCGGTCGGGTTGGAGCCGGAGATCGATGGCGTGCGCTATGCGCTCAGGGGCCGGGACGGGCTGGGTGAAGCCGGGGAGATCATCCTGGGCGACCCGGCGGTGTTCGACGATGACCCGGTGCGCTTCACCGTTTCCGTGCCGGGCGGCGAATGGGTGCTCGCCGCCGCACCGGTCGATGGCTGGGCGTCCCCCGGCCTCCTCATGGTGCCCTTCCACATCCTCGCCCTCGTCCTGTCCATCGGCCTGTCGGCACTGGTCTTCAACTACCTGCGCGGCCGCACGCGAACGGAGGACAGCGAGCGTCGCGCCCGCGCCTTCCTGGACACCACGGCGGACGGGGTGATCGTCATCGACGACGCCGGCATCGTTCAGGAGTTCAACGGCGGTGCGGCGGACATGCTGGGATATGCCTCCGCCGAAGTGATCGGCAAATCGGTCAACCGCCTGATGTTCGACGATGAGGCCCGGACCCATGACGGCCATGTCCAGGCGATCGGGTCCGCAGGCATCAGGACGATTGGGCGTCTCCGGGAGGTTACGGCTCGCCGCAAGGATGGCACGGCGGTCCCGGTCGAGGTTCGGGTCAGTCAGACCACCATTGCCGGCAAGCGCCTGCACATCGGCATCCTGCGGGACGTCACGGTCCGCAAGACTCTTGAAGAACAACTGCGCGAACAGGCCAGTACCGACGCGCTGACGGGCTTGATGAACCGGAGATCGTTCCTGTCGGCCGCGCGAAAATCGCTGCAACTCGCGCAAAGACATCGGCGGCCCCTGTCGATCCTGCTGATCGACGCCGACCATTTCAAACGGATCAACGACACGCACGGCCACCGGATCGGTGATGCCGTCCTGGTGAGACTGGCGGAATTGGTCGGCGGAACCATGCGGGAGACCGACCGGCTGGGACGTATCGGCGGCGAGGAATTTGCCGTTCTCCTGCCCGAAACGGCGACGGAAGGTGCGCATCTGGCCGCGGAGAGGATCCTTGCCGTTATCCGTTCGGCGCGGGTGGACGTGGGTGCTGAAACGATGGTGACGTTTACGGTCAGCATCGGCGCCGCAACGGTCAATCCAGAGACGCGGCTCCAGACCCTGGAAGAGCTGATGCACGAGGCCGACTTGGCGCTGTATGCCGCCAAGGGCGCCGGCCGTGACTGCTTCCTGCACCATGCCGATGCGGCCGGCCCGGCACCGGCCGAACCGCAGCCGCCGGGGTAGCGGCCCGATCTGTGAAACAGCACGCCGGCCGTGGTTGCGTGGACGCCGGATTGTGGGCTGGGGCCGTCGACCGAGCTTGCGGAGCAGGCGACAGGTTCGAGCCCATTGCTGCAACTCGGCTTTGCCCGAAGTGCAGGACGCTGCACCAATCGCGAATGTCAGATTTCTTCACATCGGCGAAAGAAGTCCGACAGAACAACGCCGATTGCAGCAAGGGACTGTGTCATACAATTTCTTCTTGCCTTTAGTAATCACCTGCGCTTTTGTAGAAAAGACCCATTGTTGGAAGCCCTCGCTGACATTGGCCGCTCTTTGTCAGTGTCTCCGAATTGCGCTCAGCTAAGTTCTTGGGCGAGTCCGATGAGAAGCCCTTCAGGGCCGCGGATATAGCAGAGCCGATACACGTCTTTATACTGGACGACGTCGCCTACGAGCTGCGCGCCGCGCTTGCGGAGCCTTTCAAGCGTCTCCTCGATGTCGTCCACAGCGAACATGACGCGGAGGTAGCCCAAAGCGTTCACTGGCGCGTTGCGGTGATCGGCGACGACAGGCGGCGTGAGGAAGCGGGAGAGTTCGAGCCGGCCGTGGCCGTCCGGCGTGTGCATCATGGCAATCTCGACGCACTGATCGCCCAGTCCGGTGACACGCCCGGCCCATTCTCCTTCGATCGTTGCCCGCCCTTCGAGTTCGAGGCCGAGCTCGCGAAAGAAATCGATCGTCCCTTCGAGGTCATCGACGACGATTCCTACGTTGTCCATCCGCTTGAGCGCCATGTGATCAGTCTACAACGCTTCATTTAGTCTAACAATCGAGCGTTCTTGGCAGGCCGCCGAAATCTGACTTTCACGTTAATGTGCGAAAGAGGCAGCTTTGTCCGCGCTACGGCAACTGGGTCGAGATGTTCGAGTTCCGCTCCCGCCACACCCCCGCCGCACCCACTTACCGGCCGAGGTGGAGGGAGACGTCCATCACGCCGGGGTCCGCCGACGCCTTGACCTTGAAGCCCACGCGCTCGGCCAGTCCGCGCATGGCAAGGTTGTCGCTCAGCACCTGGCCGCGCAGTTCCGCCAACCCGCGGCGGCGGGCATAGCGGATGATCTTCTCCATCAAGATCCGCCCCAACCCTTTGCCCTTCAGGTCGCTGCGCACCAGGATGGCGAACTCGCCGACATCGTTGTTGGCATCGGTGATCAGCCGCACCACCCCGAGCGTCTCGCGCTGGCCCAGATCGCCGGGCGCGCTGGCGATGAACGCCATCTCCCGGTCGTAGTCGATCTGGGTGAAGCGCGCCAAATCGCTGTGGGCGAACTGGCGGATCTGGGTGAAGAAGCGAAAGCGGATGTCGTCGGGCGTGATGCGTTCCAGAAGATGGCGGTGTTCGGGCTCGTCCTCGGGGCGGATGGGGCGCAGCACGATCGGCCGGCCGCTGAGCGCCAGGCGTTCTTCCAGCTCCTTCGGATAGGGCTTGATGGCGAGGTGGCTGCCGCTCGCCCCGTCGGTCTGTGCCACCCACATGCTGGCGCTGATGGCCAGCACGCCGCGGCTGTCGGCCAAGAGCGGGTTGATGTCGACGCGGCGCACCGCCGGGATGTCGGCCATCAGATAGGCCAGCTTCACCAGGGTGAGCTGGACGTCGGCCACATAGGCGGGCTCGCGGCCATGGAACCCGCCGAGCAGCCGGGCGACGCGGGTGCGCCCGATCAGTTCCGCCGCCAGCGCCATGTTCAAGGGCGGCAGGGCGATCGCCCAGTCCGCGATCAGGTCGGCCTCCGCCCCGCCATGGCCGAACTGGATGACCGGGCCGAACACGGGATCGGTGAAGGCGCCGGCGCTCAGCTCGATGGCATCGGGCCGCCGCACCATCTCGCGCACATGGAACCCCTCCACCTCGGCATGCGGGTTGAGATCGCGCTGCCGGCGCACCATCGCCTCGGCGGCATGGCGCACTTCGTCCGCCGATCCCAAGTCCGCCGCCACGTCGCCGCCATCGGCCGCGGGTCCGGCAGCACCGGAGAGGAATTTGAGCGCAATCGGAAACCCCAGCGCTTCGCCCAGGCGCGCGGCATCTTCGGGCGTTTTCGCGGTCAGCGTGTCGACCATGGGGATGGCGTAAGAGCGGAAAACCTGCGTGACCTCGCGGATGGTCAGCCGGTCGCGCCCCTGGGCGAGGGCCCCCCGCACCACCGTACCGGCATGTTCGGTATCGGGCACGAAGCCGTCGGCCACCGAACTCGGCGTCTGGATCAGCGTTTCCTGGTTCTTCCAGTAGTTGGTTACGTGGGTGACCGCGCGGATCGCGTCTTCCGGCGAGTCGTAGGTGGGGATGTTGGCACCGGCCAGGATCTTGCGGGTGGGGCCGGCGCGGTCGCGCCCCAGCCAGCAGGCGAAGGCCGCCTTGTGGCTTTCCTTGACGGACCGCGCCACGCGTTCGGCGACATCCTCGCCGTTGGCATCGTCGAGCGGCGCGTGGATGACGAGCGCGGTATCGACGCCCTGATCGCCGAGGACCGCGGTCAGCACCTCGCCGTAGCGGTCGGCGTCGGCATCGCCCAGCAGGTCCACCAGGCCGGGATCGGCGTGGTCGCACCCGGTGGCGTCGCGCAGCACCGCCCGTGTCTTGGCCGAGAGCGTGGCCGGCACGCCGCCCGACCGCTCCAGCGCGTCGATCGCCAGCAGGCCCGGACCCTTGCCGTTGGCCAGCACGGCCACCCGGTCGCCGCGGAAGCGCTGCACGAAGGCCAGCGTTTCCACCGCGTCGAACAGCTCCGACAGGGTGCCGACCCTGAGCATGCCGGCCCGCCGGATGGCGGCATCGACGATCAGGTCCGACAGCCGGCCCTCGTCGCTGCCCCCGCCGGCCCCGCGCCCGGCCTTCACCACCAGCACCGGCTTGTTGCGCGCCGCCGCCCGTGCCGAGGACATGAGCTTGCGCGCATGATCGATGGTTTCGGCGTGGATCAGCACGGCGCGCGTCGTGGCGTCGCCGCCGAGATAGTCGAGCACGTCGCCCAGGTCGACATCGGCACTGCCGCCGAGCGACAGGAAGTAGGAAAAGCCGATCCCTTCGTCGGCGGCGTGGCGCAGCGCGGCCGACGCCAGCGCCCGCGACTGGGTGACGAAGGCGATCTTGCCGGTGGCGGCCGGCGTGCGCGCCACGCTGGCATTCATGCCGAGATGCGGCGCCATGACGCCGAATGAGGCCGGCCCGAGGATGCGCACCAGGTGCGGCCGGGCCGCCTCCAGCAGGGCCGGGATCGGCGAAGCGGCCCCGCACCCGGTTTCCCGGTCGCCACTCAAGATGATGACGCCGCGGGTGCCGCGCCGGCCGAGATCGTCGATCAGGGCCGGCATGCCCTCAAGCGGCGTGCACAGCACGGCCAGATCCGGGGCGAGGGGCAGGTGGGCGGAATCGGGATAGACGATGGCGCTGGCCACCGCCGAGGCGCCGGCGGAAATGGGGATGACCGGCCCCGGAAACCCGCACGCCCGGAGATTGTAGACGACGCGGGCGGCCAAGCCATCGCTGTCGTTGCCGGTGCCGAACACGGCGACGGACTTCGGCTGGAACAGCGATTCCATGTTGCGAACGCTCATGGCGTTCTCCCCGCAGACCCACCCAAGTCAACAACTTATGCGCCGTCCTGACCAGCCCCCACACCGAGATCCTGGTCGAACGCCAGGTCATGAAGGGTTGAAGTTTGGTCCCATGGGCGGGGAGGGCGGCGGCCGTGACCCTGGCCCGATCACGTCGAGGGCGTGTCCCGGTCGGCCTTGAGGATCGCGGCGAGCGACCGTTCGATATCGTCGTCCGTGGTTGCCCAGGAACTGACGCTGATGCGCATGGCGGCAACGCCGTGCCACACGGTGCCGCCGCACCAGCAGGTGCCGTCGTCCTGGATGGTCGCGATCACGGCGTGCGTGCGCGCATCGCTGCCGAAGCCCACCACCACCTGGTTCAGCACCACGTCGTTGAGCACCGCGATGCCGGCCTGCCGCAAGCCTTCGGCCAGCCGCCGCGCCTGCCGGCAGTGGCGCTCCACCAGCTCCGCCAGTCCCCGGCGGCCGAGCGATTTCAGGGCCGCCCACACCTCCACCGCGCGGGCGCGGCGCGAGCTGTCGGGCGTGACGGCCATGGCGTCGCGACGGTCGCCGGCCATCAGATAGGCCCCGGTCAACGACATCGCGTCGGTAAGCGCGCTGCGGTCGGCCACCAGGGCGATCCCGGAATCGTAAGGGACGTTGAGCCATTTGTGGGCATCGAAGGCCCAGGAATCCGCGGCAGTGTAGCCCCGGGCCAGCGGTGCCTTTTGCGCCGAGGCCAGGGCCCAGATGCCGAACGCGCCGTCCACATGCACCCAGGCGCCCCCCTGGCGCGCCCAGGCGATCAGGGGCTCGGCGGGATCGAAAGCGCCGGAATTCACGTTGCCGGCCTGCAGGCAGACGATGGTCGGGCCGGCGATCTGCGGCAGGTTGTCGGGCAGGATGCGGCCCTCGGCGTCCACCGGCAGCGTGAGGACGCGGCGGCGCCCCAGGCCGAGCATGGACAGCACCTTGAACAAGGTGGCGTGGGCTTCGGCCCCGACCACCACCGTGATCTCCGGTGCGCCGAACAGCCCGTCGGCGTCGACATTCCAGCCGGCCTCCTTCAGCACCCGGTTGCGCGCGGCGGCCAGGCAGGTGAAGTGGGCCATGGTGGCGCCGGTCACCAGCGCCCCTTCCGACGCCGGGGGGAGGCCGAGCGCCTCCTTCACCCAGCGGAGTGCCGCGTCTTCTATGGCGGCGACCGCCGGGGAACTGGCCCAGCCGAAGCTGTTCTGGTCCCACGCGCCGGCGAGGATGTTGGCGGCGAGTGCCGCGGGCAGGGCGCCGCCGGTGACGAACCCGAAATAGCGGCCGCCGGCACTGGCGACCGTGGCGGGCGACGCGAGGTCGTCGAGGACGGCAAGGATGTCGACCGCGTCGCTGCCCATTTCCGGCAACGGCTGGTCGAGAGCGGCGACCAGGCGCTCCGTGGCACCCGGCAACGGCCCGACCGGGCGGCTGTCCAGCCTCTCCAGATAGTCCGCGGCGCGGCGGGCTGCGTCGGCGAGGAGGTCACGAACAAATGGCATCAGGTGGTCCCGTTATCACAATGGTTAACCTTGCCATCCAATTCGGTAAGCCAGTTGCACGAGTATATGCGCTGATAACCTGATGCACCCAGAGTACGTTCCAACAGACTGCTCTTCAAAGACTGTCTATTTGCGTTTAGATAGAATTTCCTTCATGACCACGGTATGGGTGTGGGGCTTCTTTCATCGAAGGCGATCAATCGCATGGAAGTTAATAGTGGAAGCACGGCTGTAGTAGATCTTGGTTGGTTCAGTGATGTCGGACCAAGTTCCTATTGGCCAAGAATCATCGATAGATTCTCCTTCTTCGGAAACAGGAAGATCGCAAAAAGTTGTAGAATTGATGTCGCGAGAACGTCGTTTTTCGACGAATCTTGGGGAATTGGTCCATCGGATTATCTTTTGCTTGAAAGCTTTTTTGAATTTGATCACATATTTGTTGATGGAAACGCGACAAGGGCAGGTCAATCTTTGGAGATTCCGGCCGAATTGGCGGGGATATTTCAGGTAAGACGTCCAACTAATTCCGTATATGCTGATGCAATCTCATTGCTACAGAAATTCCTTAGAATCTACCGTTCAGAAATTGCAGAATATGATAAAGTATTTGGAGATTTGCCATTCCCGAAGACGCATTATTTTGATCGCCTATTTAGTGTCTTTGACATTAAAGATAGCTATGGCATTCTCGCTAGATTAGCAAATTCAGATATGGAAAATGACTACCATAGAGCGCTCTTCTATGTTGCTTTTGCGCAATCTCTGAATTCTACTGCTTTCATGTCAGCCCAAAAGGCGGAGTTTCTAGAAAAGAGCACTCTGTATGCCTTTCGTAGCCAACATGAGCGAGTCTACAAAATAATTGATTCATCATTCCGTAAAGAATTTGCAGAGATTTGTAGAGAATCCGAGGTAGAATGGTGCGGATGGGTGGAAAATGTACCGCCAATTATGGAGCATGTAGTTTCAGTGTCAATTTCTCGCGACGTTTCGCCAATTGAATACATGATGCATCTTAGGGATTCGAGAGATGCTGTTGAATATAGACGCCTACTATGTGAGTTGCGTGTTGCAGCGAGCGGTCTAGGTCGAAAAAATTATTTGGAGGCATTGCGAATCAAGAAGGATGTCAAGAGGATGGCGGATGATTGGGCTAAAATTCTTGATGTTAGTGTTGGGGTTCGATGGGCGCCAAGAAGATTGTTGTGGAGGGTCTTGCCTGTATTTGGGAAGGTATTTGAGTTCTTTGGTTATGGGGAGTCAGAAATAAAATCAAAAATAGTTGGCGAGGGCTGTGGCTATTTGCGATTTTGCTCTTTGTGGTATGATAATACCTCAAGATAGTTTATATTCAGATCAGAATTATGCAATTTTATTTGCTTGTGTTGTGTTGGATTTGTCATGGCTTCCGCGGGGCCTTCCCCCCTCAATGCCGCTCCTTCGTCGTCGGGAAGGTGAGGTCCGGCCATTCTTCCTGGATGCGGGTCATTTCCCAGGCGTTGCGGGCGAGAAACACCAGGGCGCCGTCGCGATCCTCCGCGCACGCCGCGCGCTGCTTTTCGGCGAACTGCTCCACCTTGTCCTTCGGCCCGCTCACCCAACGGGCGGTGGTGTAGGGGGCGGTCTCGAACCCCGCCTTGACGTTGTATTCGCTGTCCAGCCGGGTCGACAGCACGTCGAGCTGCAGCGCCCCCACCACGCCGACGATCCACGCCCCGCCGGTGAGCGGCTTGAACACTTGCGTCACGCCTTCCTCGGCCATGTCGCTCAAGGCGGTACGCAGGTGCTTGGCGCGCATGGGATCGTCCAGGCGCACGCGCTGCAGGATTTCCGGCGCGAAGTCGGGCAGGCCGGTGAAGCGCACGCCGGCCGCCTCGCTCAGCGTGTCGCCGACGCGCAAGGCGCCGTGGTTGGGCACGCCGATGATGTCGCCGGCCCAGGCTTCGTCGGCCAACTGCCGGTCCTGGGCGAAGAAGAAGATGGGGTTGTGCACCGCCAGCGTCTTGCCGGTGCGCGTCTGGGTCAGCTTCATGCCGCGCTGGAAGCGGCCTGAGCACAGGCGCAGGAAGGCCACCCGGTCGCGGTGGTTCTTGTCCATGTTGGCCTGCACCTTGAACACGAAGCCGGAGACGCGCTCGTCCTCGGGGTCGACGGTGCGGTCGTCGGCGGCCGGCTGCGGGCGCGGCGGCGGAGCGTAGCGGGCGAGCCCGTCCAGCAGCTCGCGCACCCCGAAATTGCGCAGGGCGCTGCCGAAGAACACGCCCGTCATGTGGCCCTGGCGGTAGCTTGCCGGATCGAAGGTGGGGTAGCCGCCGCGCGCCAGCTCCGCTTCCTCGGTGAGCTGTGCGTGCAGGCGCGCCGGCAGATGGGCGGCCAGCACCGGATCGTCGAGCCCGCTGCACGCGATCACGTTGCCGGCGCGCTCGCGCGGGCCTTCCAGGAACAGCATGCGGTCGCCGGTCAGGTCGTAGCAGCCCTTGAAGTCCTGGCCCATGCCGACCGGCCAGGTGATGGGCGAGATGTCCAGCGCCAACTGGTCGGCGATCTGGTCGAGCAGCTCGAACGGGTCCAGCGCCTCGCGGTCCATCTTGTTGACGAAGGTCATGATGGGCACGTCGCGCAGGCGGCACACTTCGAACAGCTTGCGGGTCTGCGGCTCGATGCCCTTGGCGGCGTCGATCACCATGACCGCACTGTCGACCGCGGTGAGCGTCCGGTAGGTGTCTTCGGAGAAGTCCTCGTGGCCGGGCGTGTCCAGCAGGTTGAAGGCGAGCCCGCCATAGTCGAACGTCATCACCGAGGTGGTGACGGAAATGCCGCGCGCCTGCTCGATCTTCATCCAGTCCGAGCGCGCCCGCCGCCGGTCGCCGCGCGCCTTCACGTCGCCGGCCAGGCGGATGGCGCCGCCGAACAGCAGCAGCTTTTCCGTCAGCGTGGTTTTGCCGGCGTCGGGGTGGGAGATGATGGCGAAGGTGCGCCGGCTCGTCGCCCCGGTGGGAACGGCGGTGCCGGCGGGAGACTCGAGGGTGTGCAGCGTCATGTCCGTCCGGTGGTGATCGCGTGCCGGCAGCGCCCTGCAGCGCGCCGTTGCCAGCCTGTTCCCTGCACGGTTTCGCCCCGGCCCGTCAATGGCTGCAGATTCCGCCCGCAAGCCTGCTCGTACAGCGAAGAATGGATGCCCTTTTCGCTGTGCAGTGTAGGGTTATGGCCAGCCTCGACAACAACGCTCGCAAGAAAAGGAGCGGACCATGCGCGTGCTGCTGATGACCAACGAGTTCCCGCCGCATATCTACGGGGGCGCAGGGGTCCATGTGGAGTACCTGTCGCGCGAGCTGGCCAAGCGCGCCCAGGTGGAGGTGCGCAGCTTCCACGACCAGGCATCCGATACCGGCACGCTGAAGGTCCGCGGCACCAAGGTCCCCGGCACCTATCTGGACGGCTGCCCGCCCACCTATGTGTCGCCGCTCAAGGCGTTGCAGACCTGCATCGCTTTCAACGGCCAGGGCATCGAGGCCGACGTGGTGCACTGCCACACCTGGTACGCCCAGTTCGGCGGCATCCTCGCCAAGCAGCTCTACCAGACGCCGTTCGTGCTCACCGTGCATTCGCTGGAGCCGCTGCGGCCGTGGAAGCGCGAGCAGCTCGGCAACGGCTACGACCTGTCGGCCTGGGTGGAGCGCACGGCCATTGAGATGGCCGATGCTGTGGTCGCCGTCTCCTCCAGCACCAAGGCCGACGTGCTGCGCCTGTTCGATGTGCCGGAGGAGCGCGTGCCGGTGATCCCCAACGGCATCGACGTGAACGAATACACCGAAACGCGCGACCCGGCACTGCTGCGCCGCCTCGGCATCGATCCCGAGCGGCCCTTCGTGCTGTTCGTCGGCCGCATGACCCGCCAGAAGGGCTTTTCCCACCTGCTGGACGCCATCCCGGCCCTCGACCCCAGCTTCCAGGTGGTGCTGTGCGGCGGCGATGCCGACACCAAGGAGTTGCAGGCGGAGATGGTGGCGCGGGTGGACCAGGTGAAGACCGGGCGCGCCGACGTCACCTATATTGGCGGCATGCTCGATCGGGCGGACGTCATCAAGCTGTATAGCCACGCCACGGTGTTCTGCTGCCCGTCGGTCTACGAACCCTTCGGCATCATCAACCTGGAGGCCATGGCCTGCGGCACCCCGGTGGTGGGCTCGGCCGTCGGCGGCATCGCGGAGGTGGTGGTGGACGGCGAGACGGGCTTCCTGGTGAACGCGGACCTGGACCCCGCACCGCCGCACAGCCCACGCGATCCCGCCGGCTTCGCGGCCCGCCTGGCCGAAGGCATCAACCGCTTCGCCGGCAATCCCGAACTGGGGGCCAAGATGGGGGCGGCCGGGCGTCGGCGCGTCGTCGATCACTATAGTTGGGGCAGCATCGCCGATCAGACCTTGGCGCTCTATGAGGGCTTGCTCGCCCGCCGCTGAGCGTCGATGGTGGGCGCCCCTGGCGGCCGCGGCAGGCCGCCCACGTCGGGAGGGTAACCCCGTGCTCCGATACCTCGTCGGGCGGCGCTTGTTGCTGGCGCTGGCCGTCCTCTTTCTTGTCAGCCCGCAAGGTGGAACAGCCATGGCGCAAGGTCCGCAACTGTTGATCCTGACACTCGAAACCGGCGACGTGACGATCCAGTTGCGCCCGGACCTCGCCCCCCAGCACGTCGACCAGATCGTCCGGCTGGCCGACCAGGGGTTCTACGACGGCGTCGTCTGGCACCGCGTGATCCCCGGCTTCATGGCCCAGACCGGCGACCCCACGGGCACCGGCCGCGGCGGCTCCCACCTGCCCGACCTGCGCGCGGAGTTCACCGACCAGGCGAGCTTCGGGCGCGGCACCATCGGCATGGCGCGCACCTCCAACCCCAACAGTGCCAACAGCCAGTTCTTCATCTGCTTCCAGGACTGCTCGTTCCTCGACGGCGAGTACACCATCTGGGGTCAGGTGACCGACGGCATGGAGCTGATCGACCAGCTCAATCCGGGCGAGCCGCCGGCCAACCCCAGCGTGATCGTGCGCATGCGGTCGGCCTACGAGTAGGCGCATCTGGGAGCTCCCGCGGGGGACGGTCGCGCGATTGTGCGTCGTCCGTGTGCCGGGCGGTCCCACATAACGGGGCACCCGCAGGAAGCGAGGAGCCCCAAGGATGCCCAGCGAACGCTTCACCTTCACCGGCCATGACGGCAGCAGCCTGGCGGCCCGGCTCGATTTGCCGGACGGGCCGGTGCGCGCCCAGGCGCTGTTCGCCCACTGCTTCACTTGCGGCAAGGACATCTTCGCCGCCAACCGCATCGCCGAGACCCTGACCGGCCGCGGCATCGCCGTGCTGCGCTTCGACTTCACCGGGCTCGGCTCCAGCGAGGGCGAGTTCGCCAACACCGATTTCACCTCCAACATCGAGGATCTGGTGGCGGCGGCCACCCATCTGCGCGCGGTGGGGCGGCCGGCCGGCCTGCTGATCGGCCATTCGCTCGGCGGCGCGGCGGTGATCGCCGCGGCGGGCGAATTGCCGGAGGTGAAGGCGGTGGCCACCATCGGCGCACCGGCCGATCCCGGCCATGTCGGCCACCTGTTCGCCCATGCGAAGGACGAGATTGCCGCCAGCGGGTCTGCGGAGGTGAGCGTGGGCGGCCGGCCCTTCCGCATCGGTGCCGGCTTTCTTGAGGACATTGCCGAACAACCGCAGGAGGAACGCCTGCAGCGGCTGCACCGGGCATTGCTGGTGTGCCATGCACCGGGTGACGACATCGTCGGCATCGACAACGCGTCGAAGATCTTCCTCGCCGCGCGCCACCCGAAAAGCTTCGTGTCGCTGGACACCGCCGACCATCTGCTGTCCAACCGCGCCGACGCCGCCTATGTGGCGGACGTGATCACCGCCTGGGCCGACCGCTACCTGCCGCGCCCGGAGGGAGTGCTGCCGGCGGCCGACCTGCACGGCGATGTGGTGGTGGAGGAAACCGGCCACGGGCGGTTCCAGCAATCGGTACGTGTGGGTAGCCACCGGCTGACGGCCGACGAGCCGCGCTCGGTCGGCGGCGGCGACACCGGTCCCGGTCCCTACGACCTGCTGCTGGCGGGGCTGGGGGCCTGCACCTCCATGACCATCCGCATGTACGCCGAGCGCAAGAAGCTGGCGCTCGCCCGCGTGCGGGTGGAGCTCTCCCACGACAAGATCCACGCGGAGGATTGTGAGGACTGCGAGACCAAGGAGGGCAAGGTGGACCGCATCCGGCGCACCATCCGGCTCACCGGCGATTTGTCGGAGGCCGAGCGGGCGCGGCTGCTTGAGATCGCCGACCGCTGCCCGGTCCACCGTACCCTGGAAAGCGAGATCAAGGTGGTGACGCGGCTGGGCGAGGGCGCCTGACCGCGGGCGGGTCAGGCCGCTTCCGGCACCCGCCGCCATTCGCGCAGGGCCTGCACGCCGATCTGGCTGGCCGACCAAAGGAACAGCCCGGCCATCACCGCGGCGACGATCAGATCCGGCCAGCCGGTCGCCGTGCCCCATACGCCGAGCGCTGCGGCCATCACCGCCACATTGCCGATGGCGTCGTTGCGCGAACACAGCCAGACCGACCGCACATTGGCGTCGCCGTCCTTGTAGCGCACCAGCAGCAGCACGGAGGCCACATTGGCCGCCAGCGCCAGCACACCCACGGCGCCCATCACCTCGGCTTCCGGCAGGCCCAGCACCAGCACGCGGTAGGCGGTGGAGCCCGCCACCCACAGGCCCATCGCCAGCAGCGATCCCGCCTTGGCGAGGGCTGCCCCGGCGCGCACCCGCAGCGAGGCGCCGATCACCGCCAGCGACAGCCCGTAGGTCATGGCATCGCCGAAGAAGTCCAGCGCGTCGGCCTGCAACGCCTGGGAGCGTGCCACCTGGCCGGCCGTCATCTCCACGCCGAACATGGCGGCGTTGATGGCGATCACCGCCCACAGGCGGCGGCGATAGTCCGCCGACAGCCCATCGAAGCGGTTGTCGTCGCCGTGGTCGTGATGTCCGCAGCAGGCACCCAATTGCGCTGCCTCCGGGTTTCGGGGCGCCCTTGCCGGGCGATGGGTCAACCCTAATGTCTCTAGCGGCTATAGGTTCAAGGGCAAATCCATGCTGTCCATCGGCGAACTGGCGAAGGCCACCGGCGTGAAGGTACCGACCATCCGCTACTACGAGCAGATGGGGTTGATCGACGCCCCGGTGCGCTCGGAAGGCAATCAGCGCCGCTACACCCCGGCCCAGGCGGAGCGGTTGGGCTTCATCAAGCACGCCCGCGATCTGGGGCTCCGTATCGAAGCGATCCGCGAACTGGTGCGCCTGAGCGCCCATCCCGACCAGCCTTGTGCGGATGCCGACCGCATCGCCGCGGAACATCTGGCGGCGGTGCGGGCGCGGATTGTCCGCCTCCGCCGGCTGGAAGCGGAGCTTGAGCGCATCGTCGCGGGCTGTGCCGAGGACCACCAGGTGCGCGACTGCCATGTGCTGCAGGCGCTGGGCGACCATTCGCTGTGCGCGGACGAGCACGGACCGGTGGACCCGGCCGCCCTCGACGCCGCTGCCCTCGACGCCGCTGCCCTCGATCCTGCCCCTGCCCCTGCGGCTGCCGCTACGGCGCGGTGAGGCGCCCGGCGTCGTCGAGCGGGAAGAAGGGGTTGTAGGCCACCTCCCACAGGTGCCCGTCGGGGTCGGCGAAGTGGCCGGAATAGCCGCCCCAGAACACCGTCTGGCCCGGCTTCACCAGGGTGGCGCCGGCCGCCAGCGCTTCGGCCAGGGTGGCGTCCACCGCCGCTTCGGAGCGCACATTGTGGGCCAGCGTGATGCCGGAAAAGCCGGCCCCCTCGGCCGGCACCCCGGCATCCTCCGCCAGGGCCGTGCGGCCGTAGAGGCCCAGGACAATTCCCCCCAGATTGAAGAACGCCACCTGCTCGTTGCCGGACGCGGCCGCCGGCCAGCCCAGCCGTTCGTAGAAGGCGCGGGCGCGCGCCAGATCGGCGACCCCCAGGGTCACCAGGCTTAAACGTTGCTCCATCTCGATTTTTCCCGCCCATTCGCCATCGTGATTGTGCCGATCCTACCAGATATTCATGATTTGTTCTAGTTTCTCGTTCCAAACAATTGTCCCGAAACAACATAGCGATTGTCCCAATCAATGCGTTGCGGTCATGATCCTAAGGGGACAAATTGTTCCGCAGGAGAGCCACGATGGGACGCGACTGGGTGGAAACGTCATGGCTGCCGGACCTCAACGGTCGCAGCGGCCCCAAATATTTGCGCATCGCCGATGCCATGGCCGAGGACATCTACGGGGGCCGGCTGGTGGATGGCGCCCGCCTGCCCACCCACCGTGACCTGGCCTGGCGGCTCGGCGTCACCGTGGGCACCGTCACCCGCGCCTATCTGGAAGGCGAGCGCCGCGGCCTGATCGTCGGCGAGGTGGGGCGCGGCAGCTTCGTGCGCGCCGGTGCCCGCATGTCCAGTGCGGTGGAGATGCCGCGGCCGGGCGACGAGGACACCATCGAGTTGGGCGTCAACCGCACGCCGCCGGGGCTGATGGCCGACGCGGTGGCCGAGGGGCTGGTGCGGCTGGCCGGCCTGCGCGACATCGACCAGCTGCTCAACTACCACGCGTCGGGCGGCCTGCCGCGCCACCGTGCCGCCTGCGCGCGCTGGCTGGAAACCCGCGGGCTCTATGCCTCGGCCGACCAGGTGGCGGTGACCAGCGGGGCCGAACACGCGATCGCCGCCAGCCTGATGGCCTTCAACGATCCCGGCGCGCCGGTGCTGGTGGAGCCGCTGACCTGGAGCGGCACGCGCGCGCTCGCCACGATGCTGCGCATGCCGCTGCGCGCCGTGCCGATGGACGAGGAGGGCATCACGCCCGACGGCCTGGATGCGCAGATCCGCGCGTCGGGTGCCCGCATCGCCTATCTCCAGCCCACCGTGCACAACCCCACCACCGCGGTGATGTCCATGGAGCGCCGGCGCGAGGTCGCGGAGGTGATCCGCCGCCACGGCATCCTGGTGATCGAGGACGACGTCTACGGCCTGCTGCACCCCGATGCACCGGCGCCGCTGGCCTCCCTGGTGCCCGAACAGGTGATCTACGCCACCTCGGCCTCCAAGGTGCTGTCGCCGGGCCTGCGGGTCGGCTGCGCCCTGCTGCCCGATGCCCAGGCGGCGCGCTTCGCCGTCGCCGCGCGGGCGGTGAACTGGATGGCGCCACCGCCCATGGCCGCCCTGCTCAGCTTCTGGGTGGAGGATGGCGTGGCGCTGGACATGACCAAGCGCATCCGCGAGGAGGTGGCGGTCCGCCTGGCCATCGCCAAGGAGATCCTGGCGGGGCTGGATATGCGGAGCTGTGCCGGCGCCTTCCACGTCTGGCTCACCCTGCCGGAACCGTGGCGCGCGCGCGAACTGGTGGCGGCCGCACGGCGCCAGGGCCTGACGCTGATGGATACCGAGATGTTCGTGCCCGGGCGCAACACCACGCCCCATGCGGTGCGGGTGTCCATCACGGCACCGCGCAGCCACGACGAGCTGCGCACCGGCTTCAGCCGCCTGCGCGCCATCCTCTCGGCTCCGCCGGAAATCCGCCTGATGGAAGCGTAATCGATGTACGTCCCCAAGCCCTTCCAGGAGGACGATCCGGACCGGCTGATGGAGGCCATCCGGGCGCACCCCTTCGCGCTGCTGGTGAGTGCCGGGCCCGAGGGGCCGGAAACCACCCATTTGCCGGTGCTGCCGGCCGAGGGGCAGCCGCTGCGCCTTCTTACCCACATGGCGCGGGCCAACCCGCAGTGGCGAGCGATCGACGCCGATCCGCGCGTCCGCGTGGTGTTCGCCGGGCCCCACGGCTATGTGTCGCCGCGCTGGTACGCCACCGCCGCCCAGGTGCCGACCTGGAACTACGTGGCGGTGCACGCGCTGGGCCGCGCCCGCCTGGTGCACGACCCTGCCGAGCTGGAGACGATGGTGGCCGATCTGGCTGCCGCCTTCGAAGGCGGCGGTCCGGACGCCTGGACGCTCGCCCGCCTGCCGGACAGCGTCAAACAGGCGCTGCTTGCCAACATCGTCGGCGTGGAGGTGGCGGTGGAGCGCCTGGTGGGAAGCTGGAAGCTCAACCAGAACAAGCGCCCGGCCGACCGCGCCGGGGTGATCGAAGCGCTCGCCGCCAGCCCGCGGGCCGAAGACGCCGCATTGCGTGCTGCCATGCAGGCAGTGCCGGTCGACTGACCAACCCCGACCCTGCCACCCTGTCCCGACCGTCCGAAGTCTCCGCCATGTTCAACATCCTGTCGATCCAGTCCTCGGTGGCCTATGGCCATGTCGGCAACAGTGCCGCGGTGTTTCCGTTGCAGCGCCTGGGCATCGAGGTGTGGCCGGTGATCACCGTGCATTTCTCCAACCACACCGGCTACGGCGCCTGGCGCGGCCCGGTGCTGGGGCCGGACGACATCGCCGATGTGCTCACCGGCATCGAGGAGCGCGGCGTACTGCCCGCCTGCAACGCCGTGCTCAGCGGCTATATGGGCGATGCCGCCCTGGGCCGGCTGATCGTCGATGCCGCCGCCAAGGTGAAGGCGCTCAACCCGCAAGCGCTCTATTGCTGCGATCCGGTGATGGGCGATGTCGGCCGCGGCTTCTTCGTGCGCCCCGGCATCCCCGACTTCATGCGCCAGACCGCGGTGCCGGCGGCCGACATCATCACGCCCAACCTGTTCGAGCTGGAGTTCCTGACGGGCCACACTGTGACCTCGCTGGACACCGCCCTGGCCGCCGCCGATGCCGCCCGCGCCCTGGGGCCGCGCCTGGTGCTGGTGACCAGCCTGCACCGCGACGACGCTGCGGCGGACACGGTGGAGATGCTGGCGGTGGGACCGGACGGCGCCTGGCTGGTGGCCACACCCTTGCTCGACCTCTCGGTCAACGGGGCAGGGGATGCCACCGCCGCCCTGTTCCTCGCCCACTACCTGAAGACCGGCTCGGCCGAACGCGCGCTGGTGAAGACCGCGGCATCGGTGTTCGCGGTGATGGAAGCGACGTTGGCCGCCGGGGCCCGCGAAATCCAGCTCATCGCCGCCCAGGACGTGCTGGCCGATCCGCCCGACCGCTTTCCCGCCAGGCAGCTCCGATGACCGCATTGCCGCAAGCTCCCGACGCCCGGGAGATGGACTTCGAAACACCGGCCGCCGCTTCGCCGCGGCTCGCCTACCTGCTGCTCGCCATCGCCCCCCTGTGCATGGCCTCCAACGTGGTGATCGGCAGGGCGGCCGCCGATACCGTGCCGCCGGTGGCGCTCGCCTTCTGGCGCTGGGCGACGGCGACGGCCCTGCTGATGCCGTTTGCCCTGCCCAGCCTGTGGCGCTACCGCCGCGTGCTGTGGGCCACGGCGCCGCGCGTGCTGGCGCTGGGGCTGACCGGCATGGCCCTGTCCGCCAGCTTCGTCTACACCGGCGTCAGCCACACCACGGCGGCCAATGCCGGCCTGATCTACGCCATTTCGCCGGTGCTGATCGTGCTGATCGGCGTGATCTTCCGTGGCGAGAGTGTGAACTGGCGGCAGATCGCCGGCATTGCGCTGGCCATCGCCGGTGTCGTCGTCATCGTCACCCGTGGCGACCCCGCCTACCTGCTGGACCTGCAGGTCAACCAGGGCGACCTGTGGGTGATGGGGGCGGCCCTGAGCTGGGCGATCTATTCGGTGCTGTTGCGCGAGGGTGCGGTGCCGGTGCCGACGTTGCCCATGTTCGCCATCACCGCGTTGGCTGGCGTGGTCTGCCTGGCGCCGGCCTATGCGGTGGACCGCTGGATCAGTGCGCCGATCGACTGGACGTGGGAGGCCATCGCCAGCGTCGCCGGGGTGGCGGTGATCTCTTCGGTCCTGGCCTTCGGGCTCTACCAGATCGGCATCCGCGCCGTCGGGCCGGCGCGGGCCGGTGTGTTCAACTACCTGATCCCGGTCTATGCGGTGGTGCTGGGGGTGGCGATCCTCGGCGAGACCCTGGCGGTGTTCCACGGGCTCGGCCTGGCGCTGATCTTGCCGGGGCTGCTGCTGGCCGGCCTGCGCCGCTCCGCCCGGCTGGCCAAGCCCCTGTAAAATATCGTGGGTTTCTGCCCGTTTCGGGCCGGTAACCGATTCAAGAACGGAGCAAACCGCTCTATCTGTTTTCCATGGCGACGGTCGCGGGAATTCTCCTGTTCTTGAGTGCGCTTCTGGTGGTGGCTTGCCTGCTGCAGCCGCTGGCCCAGCGCTTCCACGTGCCCTACGGCGTGCTGCTGGCGGCCTTCGGCATCGCCCTGGCGGTGGCCGAAGACCACGGCGCCTTCCTCGCCATCGGTCAGCCGGGGCCGGGCGTGTTCCGCCTCGGCTCCGACCACATCCTCTACGTCTTCCTGCCGCCGCTGCTGTTCCAGGCCGGCCTCAGCATCGATGTGCGCCGCATGCTGGACGACATGGCGCCGATCCTGCTGTTGGCCATCGTCGCGGTGTTCCTCTGCACCTTTGTCGTTGGACTGTCGCTGTGGGCCGTCACCTCCGGCGTCGCCCTGGTGCTGTGCCTGCTGGTGGGGGCGGTGATCGCCACCACAGATCCGGTCGCCGTGATCGACATTTTCCGCGACGTGGGCGCCCCCCGCCGCCTGTCGATCCTGGTGGAGGGCGAGAGCCTGTTCAACGACGCCGCCGCCATCGCGCTCTACAGCCTGCTGCTGGCGACGGTGGCGCTGAGCCGGCCGATCGACCTGTCGGAAGCGGCGAGCCTGTTCCTCACCGGCTTCGCCGGCGGGGCCGTGCTCGGCTGGCTGGCGGCCCAACTGGCAGGCGTGGTGCTGCGCCCGGTGCGCGACATCGCGGTGGCGGAAACCACCATCACCGTGGTCACGGCCTATCTGGTGTTCACGGTGGGCCAGGCGATGCTCGGCGTGTCCGGCGTCGTCGCCGTGGTGGTGGCGGCCCTGGTGATGGGCTCCAACGGCCGCAGCCGCCTCAGCCCGGAAAGCTGGGCGGCCTTGCAGACCGTGTGGGCTCAGCTCGGCCACTGGGCCGCCGCCCTGGTGTTCGTGCTGGCGGCGATGCTGGTGCCGCGCTTCCTGGGCTCGGCCACACCCTATGATCTGGGGCTCCTGGTGGTGGTGATCGTGGCCGCCTTCGCCGCCCGCGCGCTCACCCTGTTCGGCCTGCTGCCGCTGTTGACGGCGCTTGGCCTCGCCCAGACCGTGCGTCTGCCGGACAAGCTGGTGATCCTGTGGGGCGGCCTGCGCGGCGCGCTCACCCTGGCGCTGGCACTGGCGGTCGTGGAGGATCCGCGCCTCACCGACGACGAGCAGGACTTCGTCGCCATGTTGGCCACCGGCTTCGTGCTGTTCACGCTGTTCGTCAACGGCATCACGCTGCGCCCCATGGTGCATCGGCTGGGGCTCGATCGCTTAGCACCCATGGAACAGGCGCTGCGCGACCGCACCGTCGCCCTGGTGCACGCCACCTTGCCGGAACGCCTGAAGCAGGTGGCGCGCCGCTACCGGGTGCCCGACGAGGTGGTGGCCGACCTGCAGGAAGCCGAAGCGGAGGAGGCGGCGACCAGCGATCCCGTGGTGCCGCTGAGTGTGGAGGACCAGGTGCGCCTCGGGCTCGCCACGCTGGCCACCCGCGAGGAGGAGCTTTACCTCCACTACTTCAGCGCCGGCACCCTGGCGCGCCCGGTCCTGGCGGGCCTGCTGGCCAAGGCGGGCCGCCTGCGCGACGGGGCGAAGACGGCGGGGCCGGACGGCTACATGAAGGCCGCCAGGGACCATCTGCGCTTCCGCCTGCGCTTTCGCCTGGCCCATTGGCTGCACCGCAACCTGGGCATCGACGGGCCGCTCGCCGCCCGGCTGGCCGACCGCTTCGAAAGCCTGACCACCAGCCGGCTCGTGGTGCACGACCTGCTCACCTTCTCCGCCACGCGGCTGCGCCTGGTGATCGGCCAGACGGCGCGCGCCCAGGTGGAGGAGATGCTGCACAAGCGGCTCGACGGCTCCCGCCAGGCGCTCGACGCGCTGCGCCTGCAATATCCCGACTACGAAATGCAGCTCGCCCGGCGCTTCCTGATGCGCACCGAAGCGCGGCTGGAGGAGCACGAGTACCGCGTCCTGCGCGACGAATCGGTGATCACGCCGGAGATCTACCACGACCTGGCACGGCGCATCGGAGCGCGCCAGGCAACCCTCTCGCGACGGCCGCGGCTGGATTTGAAGATTTCCACCCCGGAGCTGGTGCGCGGCTTTTCCATGTTCGCCGATCTCGACGAAGCCGCACTGGCGGAGATCTGCGGCATGCTGGTGCCGCGCGTGGCAGTGCCCGACGAGGTGCTGGTGCGCAAGGGCGAGCGGGGCGATTCCATGTTCTTCATCGCGTCCGGCGCGGTCGAAGTCGAGCTGCCCAACGACCCCATCCGGCTAGGCCGCGGCGACTTTTTCGGCGAGCTGGCGATCCTGACGGGCCGGCGGCGCAGCTCCACGGTAACGGCGATCGCCTATTGTAGCTTGCTGGTGCTGTCGGGCCGCGACTTCCGGCGGTTCGCCAAAACGCAGCCGAAGCTGCGTGCGCGCATCGGTGCGGTGGCGGCCGAGCGGCGCGGCTGGCAGACGACGCGCCCGCCCAACAAAGGACATGAAACGCGCCGACCCAGGTGGTAGGAGCAAAGGCGTGCCGTCGCCGGACAGTTGCCCGACCCCGGTCCGCCCCTGGCCCCAGCGTGAAAGACAGCGCCCATGGCGAAGCCCCATTCCTTCGGTGAGACCCTGTCGTTCTTCGGGCGCTGGGTGCGCAATCCCTTCCTCATCGGGGCGGTCGCGCCAAGCAGCGCCGGGCTGGCGCGCGGCATGTCCAAGCCCATCGATCCCGCGGCCCCCGGCTGGGTGGTGGAACTGGGCGGCGGCACCGGCAAGATGACGCAAGGGGCACTCGACCGCGGCGTCGACGCCAGCCGCCTGCTGACCATCGAGAAGGACCCCGACCTCTACCGGCTGCTGGTCGATCGCTTCCCGGGCGTGACCATCGTCAACGGCGACGCCACCGAGGTCGCCACCATCGCCGCCGCACACGGTGCCTCGCCGGTGAAGACGGTGATCTCCGGCCTGCCGCTGATCGGCATGCCCATCGACATCCGCCGCGCCATCGTTGCCGGCGTGTTCCAGATCCTGGAGCCGGGCGGCGCGTTCGTGCAGTTCACCTACACCATGGTCTCGCCGGTGCACCCGACCATCCTCGACGAAATGAACCTGACCGGTGAGTGGGTGGAGCGGATCTGGTGGAACCTGCCGCCGGCCCGCGTTTGGGTTTACCGCCGCCGCTGGGAGACGGGCGGTGGGATGGGCGGCGCGGCGGGCGGCGCGGCGGGCGGTGTGGCGGAGGGTGGCGCCGGGTGAGGCACTGGCTGCCGTGCGGTGGGCTCGCTTTGGCCCTGGTCGCGGTGGCGGGGCCGCCGGCAATCGCCCAGTACGTGCAGCTTGCCACCACGGAAAACTACGTGGCCGCGGATGAAGCGGTGCGGGAAGCCTACATCGCCGGCATCATGGATACCCTGATGGCTTATGAAATGGCGCCGGACTGGCTGCCGGCGTGCGTCACCAGCCACCGGCTCAGGGAGCTACGCTCGGGCTTCGACATCTGGCTGGAGACCCACCCGCTGGAGCACCGCTTCTCCCTGCCGACCACCTTCATCACCGCCATGCAGTCCTATTGCAGCCGCCCGGTGCCGTGGTAGCCGGGCCCCAGGTCGTCGCCTGGGCCCATCGGCTTGTGGTAAATTCAGGCGCGGGCCGGCCGCTGCCGGACCGTCCAAGCAGCAAGACTGAGCAGCAAGACTGAGCAGCGAGACCAAGCAGCAAGATCGAACAGCAACACCAGACAAAGGGGATTGGAGGCATGCGGATCAGGTCGCTGTTGACCGGGGTCGCCATGGCACTGGCCGTCACCGCGGGCCCGGCGTCGGCCCAGGACGCCGCGGGGCTCACCGGCACCATCACGATCGAACTGTATCAGATGGACGAAGCCGCCAATGGCGGCTGCCGGACCTATTTCTCCGTGCACAACGACACCGATGTTGCCGTTACGGCGCTGCAGCCTGACATCTACGTCTTTGCCGACGACGGCACGATCCTGCGGCGTATCGTTTTCAACATCGTCCCCACGCCGAGCGGCGGCCAGCGTTACATGGCGCTGGACCTGAACGACATGAGCTGCTCCGACGTTGGTCGCATGCTGCTGAACGGTGTGCTCACGTGTGAGACGACAGAGGGGCCCCGGGACGACTGCTGGTCGGTGCTGAATACGTCGACCCGGTTGCCGGTATCGCTGGACTATTGAGAGATCGGGCGGGAGCCGGCTGCGGCGCCCGCCCAGGTTCACGATCGAGACAAGGGATGCCGGCGGGTCAGTAGAGGCCGCCGGTTCCCTGCAGGGCCTGGTCGGGGGTGTCTTCGAACACGCTGGCCGACGGCGCGGCGGTGACCGTCTGGTCGTCGCGGATGTATTCGGCGATGGCGCCCGCAGCCCCCACGTCGGCGCGGTAGCCGGTGGCCTGGTCGATCCACACGGTCTGGACCCCGTCCGGCGTCTCGTAGCCGCGGTTGGGCCGGTCGACCAGTGCCGTCTCCATCACCTGGCCGAAAATCGGCACGGCGGCCGACGAACCGGACTCGCCGCCCAGGTTGCGCGGCGAATCGAAGCCCACATACACGCCCACCACCAGTTCCGGCGCGAAGCCGACGAACCAGGCGTCGCGATAGTCGCTGGTGGTGCCCGTCTTGCCGGCCAGCGGGTAGGGCAGGTAGGCCAGGCTGGCAGCCGTGCCGCGCAGCACCACGCCACGCAGGATGGAGACCATCTGGTAGGCCGCCACCGGGTCGACCACCGGCTCGCGCTCCACTTCGATGCTGGGCGGGGTCAACCCCGGCTGCCACTCCAGGTTCATGCAGTCCGTGCAGCGCCGCTCGGCCGCCCGGAAGAGGGTGTTGCCGTCGCGGTCCTGGATGCGCTCGATCAGGTAGGGCGTGTTGAGGACGCCGCCGTTGGGGAAGGCCGCATAGGCATTGGCGAGGCGCAAGAGCGTGGTCTCGCCGGCCCCCAGCCCCATGGAGGGCAGCAGCGGCATGTCGTCATAGATGTTGAGCGCGTTGGTGACCTCGGCCACCGGTTCGATGCCCAGATCGAGGATCAACCGGATGGTCATGACATTGCGCGAGCGCTCCACGCCGACGCGCAGCGGGAGCTGGCCTTCGAAGTCGTGGCTGTAGTTCTCCGGCCGCCACAGGCCCTGGCCGAGGCCCTGTTCCACCTCCACCGGCACGTCCAGCAATACGCTGTTGGGCGAGTAGCCGTTCTGCAGTGCGGCCAGGTACACGAACGGTTTGATGGCCGAGCCGGGCTGCCGGTAGGCCTGGGTCACCCGGTTGAACTCGCTCATGGCATAGCTGTAGCCGCCGGACATGGCGAGCACCGCACCGGTGTCCGGGCTGATCGCCACCACCGCCCCCTGGACGTTGGGGATCTGGCGCAGCGCGAAGCTGCGCGGGTCGGGCACGCCGTCGGGGTCGTTCAGCGGCACCGCGGTGATGCGCGGCCCCAGCGGCTCCACCAGGATCACGTCGCCCAGCGACAGCACGTCGCCGACGCGCTGCGGCGGGTAGCCGATGGTCTGGCGGGCCAGACTGGGGGCGGCCCAGCGCACCTCGTCGAGGGGGATGGTTCCGATCTCGCCGTCGGCGAGGCCGATACGCGCCTCGCGGTCGCCGACATCGAGCACCACGGCCAAGAGCCAGTCGCCGGCGCCGGGCGGCGGGTCGATTTCCGCCAGCACCATCTGCCAGAGCGGCAACATCTCCGCCGGCTCCGCGTCGGCATCGGCGGCCTCGTCTTCGCCGCCGCCGCCGAGCCCGCGGAGCGCGCCCATGATGTCGAAGGTCGCCGGCCGCTCGGCGGCTTCCGCCACCTGCTCGGCGTTCCCGCCGGTCCCGGCTTCCGCCGCTGCGGCTTCCGCGGCGCGCGCCTCATCCAGGGCCAACTGCTGGCGGACGATGGTTTCCATGTTGTCGAGCGGGCCGCGCCAGCCGTGGCGCCGGTCATAGTCGATGAGGCCGTCGCGCAGTGCCTGGTCGGCGATCTCCTGCAGGCGCGGATCAAGCGTGGTGAGCACGCTCAGCCCGCCTTCGTAGAGACCGTCCGAGCCGTAGTCGCGCTGCAGCGTGCGGCGCACGTCCTCGGCGAAGTAGGCGGCGTCCACCTGGTCGAGCGAGGCGTCCTCGCGCACCTCCAGGGGCTCGTTGCGGGCGGCCTCCGCCTCCTCCTCGGTGATGGCGCCGTCCTCCACCATGCGGTCGAGCACGTAGTTGCGCCGCGCCACCGCGGCGTCGTGGCGGAAGATCGGGTGGTAGTTGTTGGGCGCCTTGGGCAGGGCAGCCAGGTAGGCGGCCTGGGCCAGCGTCAGCTCGCCCGGCGCCACCCCGAAATAGCGCGCCGAGGCCGTGCCGATGCCGTAGGCGCCGCGGCCCAGATAGATCTCGTTGAGGTAGATCTCCAGGATCTCGTCCTTGGTGAACTCCAACTCGATGAGGACGGCCAGGATCACCTCGCGCACTTTGCGCAGGAGCGAGACTTCGCTGTTGAGCAGCAGGTTCTTGGCGACCTGCTGGGTGATGGTGGAGCCGCCCTCCAGCCGGCGGCCGGTGGCCACGTTGACCACGTTGTTCACCGCGGCCCGCGCCAACCCCAGCGGATCGATGCCGAAATGCTCGCGGAAATTCTGGTCCTCCGCGGAAATGAACGCCTGGGTGACGTGCGGCGGCAGCGTCTCGATGGGCACCCACACCCGGTTCTCGGTGTAGTATTCGTGCACCAGTTCGCCGTTGGCGGCGTAAACGCGGGTGGCCTGCGGTGGCCGGTAGTTGGCGATCGTCGTGTGGTCCGGCAGGTCGAGGACGCCAAATCCGATCGTGCCGACGAAGCTCAGGATGATCGTGAAAGCGGACAGCATGGCGTGGCGAGATCTCCGGGCGGGGCGGGCGGGGGTCTATACCGCGGCGCCGAACGATCATGCAAATGACTTGGCAACCGCCAGCCCGCCCAGGTGAACCGAGACCGTGGTGAAACTGAGGCGCACCGCTTGCCTCACCCCGGCCGAGCGGTCCGCCGGGCCGGCGGCCGGTGTGGCCTGGCGTCGCCGGCGGTGCGGTCCCAAGCTGCGATCACGACCGTTCGATGCGGGAAATCTCCGACCAGAAGCTCTTGAATATGTTGGTGCGGATGTCGCGCTCCTGGCCCGTGGCGTCGATGTTGTCGGGGTGGAACTGGCGGGCGAACAGCCGCCGCACCTCCTGGAAGCGGTGATCGTCTTCGTGGCCGCCCTTGGCCCTGCCGGAGTCCGCGGTGGCAAGGTTGCGGCGCAGGATGGCGATCTGCTGCTCGTAGCCGTCCGTCAGGTCGCGAATCTCCCGCTCCAGTTCGGCGATGCGGGCTTCGGCCGCGCGCAGCCTGTCGTCGGTCTTGAGCAGGCGATCGGTCCCACCGGCGGGCACCGCCTGGGGTTCGGCAGCGGTGAGGTCGTCGGTTCCGCCCGACTCAGGCGTGGTGAGGTACCACTGGTAGAGCGCGTCGATGAAGTTGCGGTCTTCGGTCGCAAGGAAGCCGGTGCGCAGGCGGCGCTCGTAGTCGACGAGCTGAAAGATGTAGTCGCCGGGCAGCGTTTTGGACCGCAGCAGCGCCTGGACTTTGGCCAGATCGCGGACGGAGGACTTCGGTGACGGATCAGCAGGCATGGCAGTCGGTCATTGGGACGCCGGTCACGGAGGCCCCGACATATCTATCGGCTCCGGTGCCAAAATGGAAACCGGTCGGCAATTCCGAGCCCACCTACTGATCCTGCCACCGAGTCCCTGGGGCGGTGGTTTAGACCGGGGGAGGCCGCAGTTCGGCGCTCACCTCCGGCATCGCCCGGCCCCTGGGGCCGGCGCGGCCAGCCAACCTGGTCATCGACGGAGCGGCTATCGCCCGGCTCCGCCACCCGGGGCTGGCGGAAGCCGCTACTCGGCGGCTTCCTTCTCCAGCTGCAAGTCGCCGTCCAGATTGTGGGCGATCGCCGCCACAAGCTGGCGGATGCGGTCCCGCAGACGACGGTCGTCGATCTGGGAGAAGTCGCGCATCAGTTCCAGTTCCTCACGCTTGGGCATGCGCGAGGTCGACTGGGCGACGATGTCGCTCGGCCGGTCACCCGGAACGCCGTCGAAGAAGTACGACACCGGGGCGTCGAGGATCTGGGTCAGGCGGTGCAGCGTCGAAGCGCTCACGCGGTTGGCGCCGCGCTCGTACTTCTGGAGCTGCTGGAAGCTGATCTGCAGGCGATCACCGAGGGCTTCCTGGCTCATACCCAGAACCAGGCGCCGTTCGCGGATCTTCGATCCGACGAACACGTCGACCGGGTCGGGCCCGGCCTGGGCGATCGTAGGACGCCGCCGCGTCGGGGGCTTTCTGAGCATCGATATGGTCTCCTCATACTCTGTGTCTTGTGGTCGGTGGCCGCCCGCCGGATGGGGGCGCCCCCACAACGTTTCGCCCGGTTGTCCTTCCGGACGATCCTTGGTTCGCTCCTGCGACCCTGCTCCTGCCAAACGATCTTTAATTTCGACAGGCTTATGGCAAGGGCGCTTCGGTCTACCCTTGAGAATGCTTTATACCCGAACTTTCGGGAAATAGCACAGGTAGATTTTGGTCGCTCTGGATTCGATCTAAAGGGAACAACGGTTAAGAAAGTCGACCCATGGGGGCAATCTGCCGCAGCGGCAACCGCCGGGGATGGCGGCCAGCACCTGCCGGGCGATCGCCTTTCGCCCTTAGTTTGCGGCGCTGCGGCATGGTCTCGGAATTACCCGCACCGGGGGCCTGTCTCAGACGATTTTTCAAGTGGTTACCGGGCATTGTTTAGGCCGTCTACTTGACCGCCACGCTGGCAGTCTGCACAGTCTGCAAACACTTGGCGAAAGGCATGATTTGGACCGCAGGGCCGTGAAGTCCGTCCCGCATCGCGTCGAGTTCGTCTCCCCGCCCGTGCTGCTGATGGTCGCACCGTCGGATGCACTGCGCGCAGGGGTCGCATGCCGCGGTTGTTCGACGCGATCGGGATGCACGCTGTACGCGCCGCCGCGGTCCGCACGCGGAGCCGGTCGATGAGCATGGATGCTGCCCCTCCGGCAACGCGGCGGCTGGCCGTGCCGGACGATGGCGGCGAGGTGGCCATCGATCTGGCCGCTTCAGACGCGGTCGAACTTGTCGCCGGGCGGCCGCGCCCGGTCAGCCTGATCGCCGAAGGGGCCGCGCTGCGGATCGATCTGGGGCATCACGGCAGCGTGGTGTTGCACGGGTATTTCGGCCGCCCTGCCGGCGACACGCCGCTGCGCATGTCCGGCCGCGCCTTCCCGGCTCCCCATGTGACGGCCATGCTGGAGCGCGCGCGCCAGCAGGGGCGGCTCGGCGACGACGGACTGACGGCCGCCCTCGATGCCGAGGGCCTGCACCTGGAATTGGCGGATTGGATGTTCGCCCCGGCCGGCCCGGCGCCCGCGCCGGCGACTGGACCGGCCGCAGCGCTCGAACCGGCGGCATCGGCTGCCCCCAACTTTGCCGGGGTGCCGGGGGTGGTGTCGGCCGCCGCCGTCGCCGCCGGTCCCGCGGAGTCGTTCGCCGAACCCGACCTGGGCGACGAACCGATCGCCGATCCAGTGTTGCAGGAAGGTGCTGAACCAGCGCCCGAGTCGGCAGCACTGGACGCGGTGGAGGACCGGGATCTCGCGGCGGACACCCAACCCCAACCGGCCGCGGAGCCCGAGCCCGATGCCGGACCGGTCGCGGACACCGAGGTGGTCTCCGAAGGGACGCTGGCGTGGCAAATGCCGGCCGCGGCGGCGGCGCACGAAGCCCCCCTCGCGTGGCAAGAGCCGGAGGACGACACTGCGGCCGAGCCGGACGGCGGCGCACCGCTGGGGGCGCTTGCGGACGACTCGGACAGCGCGACGCGGGCGGGCGCGGCCAAAGACGAAGACGAAGACGAAGTCGAAGACGGCGCCGTCGTCTTGCCGACGGCGGCGGCAGCCGCCGGGCTCGCCGGGGACGACTCCGGTTTATGGGACGAACCCGCCGTCGAGGCGGCACCGCAAGGCGATGCGCAACCTTCGTCCCCTCCGGTCGAGGAGGCGGAGGACTCGGGCGCGCACCCGCTGCCGCCGCCCCTGCCGGGCTACCAGCCGATGGTGGACGAGGGGCACTGGGCGGGCGATGCGGAAGCTTCCGAACCCGGCCCAGGCGGCGACGAACCGGATTGGCGGCCGGCCCCGGACGGGCCCGCGGGGGACTGGGCGGAGCCCCCCCTGGGGGCGGAGGTCGAAGCGGACGACCTGTCAAATCGTGAATTTCTCGACGACGAGGCGGGTTGGAGCCCGCTGCCGGCCGCGGCAGCAGCCGAGCCGGCGTTCGAACCCGCGGAACCGCCGCCGTCGCCGAGTCGGATGCCGGCCGCCGATGCCGCGGCCCTGGCGCCCGACCAGATGTTCGAGCTGCCCGAGGGCCTGCGCCCGGGCACCGCGGTGGAGGGCGAGTTGCTGGAGCACCGGCCGGGCCCGGCCGCCCGGCTGCTGATCACCGGCAACCTGCGCACCGCCCTTGGCGGCAGCGTACGCCTCCACGCCGACGGCCGCTTCGCTTACGAACCGCCGCGCATGCTGGGGCCGGGCGAGCGCGACGGCTTCGCCTACCGCGTCGGCGACGAGGCAACGGAAGCGCGCGGCCTGGTCAGCCTGGTTGCACCGGGGCCGCAGCCGGCCAACACCCTGGCGCTCACCGGTGCCGAAGACCTGGAACTCGTCGTCGACGCCGCAGCGGGGCTGCTGGCGGGCGTGGTGCCAGGGGCTGAGCGGGTGCAGAGCATCGGCACCGTGCTCACCGACCGCGGCGGCAGTGCCGATGTGGAGGCCGAGGGCGGGTTTCACTATCTGCCGCCCGCCGGGTTCGTCGGCGTCGACCGGTTCGACTGCGCCGTGGAGACGGACTCGGGCGACGTCGTCACGGCAACGGTGGCGGTGACGGTGGCCCAGGCTCCCGCGCCTAGCCCGCCGCCTCAGCCCAGGGCGGAGCCGGATGCCGCGGCCGAAGAGAGGGCCCAGCAGGGCGCGGTGGGCCGCGAATACTCCATCCCCGTGCCCCATCGTGCCGGCGTGGGCTCGCGCGTCCAGCTTCTCCTGGAGCCGCTGGCGCCGCCGGAGGGTATCGACATCGCCCATGTGGTGCTGGAGCACTACGATGGCGACACTTGGCGGCCGTTCGACAGCGGCGACTCGGTGCCCGTGGTGGAGCCGGGCGACGCCCTGCTGGTCCGCGTGATCGCCATCGATTCGCGCGGTCGGGCGGTGCGGCGCAGCCTCATCCAGGCGCACTTCCAGATGGGCGAGATCGTCAATCCCATCGGCGAAGACGCGCCGGAGGACCTTGAGGCGACGGCCGTACCGGACGCTCCCGCCGGGCCGGCCCCCGGCGTGGCGCCGGTGGACCAAGCGCTGGAGGATGCCGAGCCGCCACCGCCGCCGCCGCCGCCGCCGCCGCCATTGCCACCGCCGGAGTTGGAGGTGGTGGTGGCGCCGGAGGATGTGTTCCTCGCCGGTGCGCTATCGGACGACGAACCCGCGGGCGCAGCCGAAGCGGCGGCCATGCCCGCACTGCCCTTGGCCGAACAGGGCCCATCCGCAGACCAGTTGCCGCCGGACGGTGAGCCCGTGGCGGTGGTGCGGCGGATTGCACCGGGGGTGGGCGAGGGGGTGCTGGTGGAGCTGGACATCCCGCTGCCGGTGGTGCCGCGGGCAGCGCAGCGCCACCTGATCCACCTGGTCGACGCGTCGGCCCCCGACGAGCCGCCGCCGCTGGCGCTGCAGTCCGATCGGGTCAGCGTCTACGACGGCGACGATTGGGTGCCGTTGGACGAGGACCACACCGCGGAAGTGCCGGCCGGCGCCCAGTACGCGCGGGTGCGGGTGATCGATGCCGATCCCGACCTGGTCCACCAGTTGACCCATCCCGACGGCCTGGTGATGCGGGCCGATCCGGTGGACGAGGACGAGTTGATGCTCACCCGGCCAGCGCCCGGCCGTGCCGCCGGATGGGGCGAAGCGGCCGAGGATGACGACGTGCTGGTGCTCGACACACCGGTGACGGACGACACCGAAGTGGTGACGGACGCCGACGATGCGATGCCGCCGCTGATGATCGGGCCGGCGCTGGTGGCCGGAGAAACCGTGGCGCTTGCGGCGGCCGCAGCCGCCGCCCAGCCAGCGGACGCCGCCGATGCGGACGAGGAACCGGCGGACGAGGAACCGGCGGACGAGGAACCGGCGGACGCAACCTCGGCCGAAGCCATCGCCCGGGCCATATCCGCCGTCTCGCTGGAAAAGACCCGTGAAGCCGCGGTGCCCTTCGGACTGTTGGCGGTACCGGCCGACGGTGCTGCGGTTTCCCAAGGCGTGCCCGAGCCCGACGAGGTCAGCGAAGACGACGCTGCGACCATCCTCGTGATCGCAGCCAACGCGCCCGACATCCTCTATGCCGAGGACGATCTCGATGCCCGCATGGGGCTGCGCAGCACCTCCAGCCTGTTTGAGGATTTCGGGGACCCCTGGCTCGACATCACTCTGACGCCGGACGAACTGACCCTGGCCGCGTCCGGCGCCGACGCGGCAGCTTCCAGCGCGGCCGCCCCGGCTGTCGGTGCCGACGCGCGGCTGCGGGCCGCCATCGCGCTGGTCTTCAACATCGACATGTCCGGCAGCATGGCCTGGAGCTTCGACGGCACCGAACGCCCGGCACTGCTGGAGACGCGCTCGCGCCTCGGCACCGTGGTGCAGGCGATCAAGGATCTGCTGCAGGCCTTCGCCGACGATGGCTTCGGCGCGGTTACGCGGGTGCGCTTCCAGCCCTTCACCGATACCTTCTCCGAAGGCGACGCCAGGACCTTCGAGGACCTGTCGGACCTGGAAGCGGTGGGCGAGTACCTGGACAGCATCGTTGCCGGCGGCTTCACCCGCTACGAACCGGTGCTGCAGGCGACCGCCCTGTGGCTGGGAGATCCCCGCAACCGGGCCGCCCACAACATCGTCTACCTGCTGAGCGACGGCTCCGACGCCACCGGCTTCGATCCCATCGGCGGCGGCATCCGCGAGGTCTACCAGGGCTACAATGCACCGGGCCGGCCAAGCCTGAGGATCTATGCCTATGGCCTCGGGCAAGGCTCCGACGACCTGGAGCCGGAGCAGATGGGCGAGCTGTTCCAGCCGATCGACGTCAACGATCCGCTGTTGCCCACCTCGGGCGGCATCGAGGTGGAAAGCCAGCTCATCCGCGTCACCGCGGGGGCCAACCTGTTCGCCGTGCTGGCGGAAACCATTCCGATCCTGGATGCGGAGGACGACGGGGCCCTGGCGGATACCGGCGCGCCGCCGGCCGAAGCGGCGGAGCGGACGCTGGCGCTGCTGATGCCGCCGCACGATCCGGACTCCGACACCGCCGGCACGCCGCGGCAGCCTGCGGGGCCGGCGGACGCCGACGTGGCGCGACAGATGGAAGACCTGCGCCGGCGCATGGATGAAGATTTGGGCGATGCGCCCCCGGTGGTCGCGGCGGCAGCGGCGGCAGCGGCCAATGCGATTGCCCTGTCGGGGCCCGGCCGGGACTGGGACGACGACCCCTACGCGCCGCCGCCCCCGCTGCCCGACGATCTGGCACCGGAGCAACCGTCCGTGGCGGCCGGAGTCGCGGAGGTTTCCGGCTTCGATGGGTTGAGCGAGCGGCTGAACCGGGGTGGTGAACCGGCGCCGGGCGGAGCGCCCGCGCGGGTGGCGCCGCCGCCCGCTCCGCCCGCTCCGGCCGCCCCCGCAGCGGCCGCCCCCGCAGCGGCCGCGCCGCAGTCTACCGGCGGCGGCCGGGTGTTTACCTGGGACCGCGACCATGTGGGGACGGCCCTGCGACCCTCCATCGAGGTGATCGCCGATTTCCGTGCCGGCGATCGTGCCGTCGATCGCGATGCCGACGTGATCAATCTCGGCCAGCTCGTCCCCAAGGGGTTGACCAACGATTCCTTGGATATCGATCAATATGTCCGCATCGGTTTCGTCGGAAACGACCTGGAGATCCAAGTCGACGTCGACGGCGCCCGCGACGGTTTCCAGCCACAACTGATCGTTGTCTTGCCGGATATGGCACTCGGCCGCTCCCATAGCAGTACGTCGAGCACGCTGCGGCAGTTGATCGGTGACGGCAACTTGACGGTCGAGCGCAACAACTGACGCGGTGCGCACCCGGTCGGGCGTTCCACCCAGGGTTCTCAGACCGTCTGTGACAGGTTCCTACGAACTTTCACATGGGTTGTGGTTGCACTGGGCGCTTAGCTCTCTAAACTGATGGCCGAGGCCGCAGGGAGAGGGCGGAGTTGCCATGGACGTAATTGACACCGACATCGCGATCGTAGGCGCCGGCGGGGCGGGTCTACGCGCAGCGATCGCGATCGCGGAAGCCGATCCAAAGATCCGGGTCGCGCTAATCTCCAAGGTCTATCCCATGCGCAGCCATACCTGCGCGGCGGAAGGCGGAGCCGCCGGGGTGGCGCGCGACAACGACACGCTGGACAACCACTTCAACGATACCGTGGGCGGCGGCGACTGGCTGACCGACCAGGACGCGGTGGAAGAGTTCGTCGTGGAAGCGCCGAAACAGCTCACCCGCATCGAGCAGTGGGGCTGCCCGTGGAGCCGCACGCCGGACGGCAAGGTGGCGGTGCGCCCCTTCGGCGGCATGAAGATCGAACGGACGTGGTATGCCGCTGACAAGACCGGCTTCCACATCCTCCACACGCTCTTCCAGACCTCGCTGAAATACCCCTCGATCCAGCGCTACGACGAGTTCTACTCCGTCGACCTGATGGTGGAGAACGGCGCGTGCCGCGGCGTTACAGCCATCGAGATCCGCACCGGCAACGTGATCTTGTTCAAGGCACGGGCGGTGATCATCTGCTCCGGCGGCGGCGGTCGCATCTTCCCCTTCACCACCAACGGCGCCATCAAGACCGGCGACGGCATGGCCATGGCCTACCGGGCCGGCGTGCCGCTGAAGGACATGGAGTTCGTGCAGTACCACCCCACCGGGTTGCCCGGCACCGGCATCCTGTTGACCGAAGGCTGCCGCGGCGAAGGCGGCGTGCTGCGCAACAAGGACGGCCGCCGCTACCTGGAGGACTACGGGCTCGGCCCGGCCGATCCCTGGCCGCGCAAGAAGGCCATGGAGCTGGGGCCGCGCGACCGCCTCAGCCAAGCCTTCTGGCACGAGCAGAAGAAGGGCAACACCATCGACACCAAGTGGGGCCCCTGCATCCACCTGGACATGACCCATCTGGGCGAAGCCTTGATCAGCGAGCGCCTGCCCTTCGTGCGCGACCTGGCGAAGAGCTATCTCGGCATCGACATGGTCACCGACCCGGTGCCGGTGCGCCCGGTGGTGCATTACATGATGGGCGGCATCCACACCGACAAGCACGGCGCGACGCCGCTGGCCGGCCTCTATGCCGCCGGCGAGTGTGCCTGCGTGTCGATCAACGGCGCCAACCGTCTGGGCTCCAACTCGCTGACCGAACTGCTGGTGTTCGGCACCCGCGCCGGCGAGTCCGCGGTGGCCCATGTGCACGGCACCGCCGCACCGGGCGACGCGGCGGTGGTGGAACGCCAGGGGGCCGACTCCGAAAAGCGGGTGCAAGCCCTGCTGGCGGGCGGCTCCGGAACGGAAAGCGTGGCCGGCCTGCGCAGCGAAATGCTGCACACTATGGAAGAGGGCTGCGGCATCTACCGCGAAGAAGCCAGCATGCAGGTGACCGCGGATGTGATTTCCAGCCTGCGTGAGCGTGTGAAGTCGGTACGGCTCAAGGACTGCAGCCGGGTGTTCAACACCGCGCTGGTTCAGGCGCTGGAGCTGCAGTCGATGATCGAAGTGTGCAGCGCGCTTACCACCTCGGCCCTGCTGCGCACCGAAAGCCGCGGCTCCCACCAGCGCCTCGACTACGAAAAGCGGGACGACGAGAAGTTCCTCTGCCATTCGATGGCCCACTACGATCCCAAGGGGCCGCCGAAGATCGACTATCTCGACGTCATCATCACCAAATCGCAACCGGCGGAGCGCCTTTACGGCGCCGCGGCGGAAGCCGCCGAGGCCGCCAAGAAGGCCGCCCAACCGGCTGCGGAATAGTTCCTCAGTCACACAATCCTTTCGCGCAGCCCGGCGGCAGTTGATCGACCGGATGGCCAGAAACGAGGACACGGCATGGTGGACCGCCAGATCGAATTCAAGATCCTGCGCTACGATCCGGACAGCGACGAGGCTCCCCACTGGCAGAGCTATTCCGTGCCGTGCGATCCGGACTGGGTGGTGCTGGACGCCATCAACTGGATCAAGGACAATGTGGACGAAAGCCTGAGCTACCGCTGGTCCTGCCATATGGCGGTGTGCGGCAGTTGCGGCATGATGGTGAACGGCGAACCCACCTTGTCGTGCAAGGCGTTCCTGCGCGACTACCCCAATACCATCGAGGTGGAAGCGCTCAACAACTTCCCCATCGAGCGCGATCTAGTGGTGGTGCTGGACCGCTTCATGGAAAGCCTCGCCAAGGTCAAGCCGTACATCATCCCCAAGGAGCCACGTACGGCGGAGGATGGCACGTACACCCAGACCCCGGCGCAGTTGAAGGCGTTCAAGCAGTACAGCATGTGCATCAACTGTACGCTGTGTTACGCGGCCTGCCCGCAGGTGGGGCTGGAGGACGGGTTCCTCGGCCCGGCGGCGCTGGCGCTGGCGCACCGCTACAACCTGGACAGCCGCGACGTCGGCCGTTCGGCCCGCGAGGATGTGCTGACCGAGCACGATGGCGTGTGGGCGTGCAGCTTCGTCGGCGCCTGCTCCCAGGTGTGCCCGAAGGATGTCGATCCGGCCGCCGCCATCCAGCAGGCCAAGATCGCCAGTACCATCGACTACTTCAAGGAACGCCTGCTGCCGGGGAGGTCGCGATGAGCCGCAGACCCTATGTGCGCCCGATCTCGCGAACGGGCTGGTGGACCACCCAGAAGCGCTATACCGAGTATATGGCGCGCGAGGTCACCTGCGTATTCATCGGTGCGTACACCGTACTTCTGGTCTGGGGGCTGATGCGCCTGAGCCAGGGGCAGGAAGCGTGGGATAGCTTCGTGGCCGGGATCACCGGGCCGGTCGGCATCCTCTTCCACCTCGTCTGCCTGGCCTTCGCCTTCTACAACACGGTCACCTGGTTCCGGGTGACGCCGAAGGCCATGCCCCTGATGTTCAAGGGCAAGCGGGTGCCGGGCACCGTCATCGTCGGCGGCCACTGGGCTGCCTGGGCCGGGGTTACCCTGGTCGTCCTCATCGTCGCGGGGATTTAGGCCATGACCATCCGAAGCCACAAACCCATCGTCTGGGGCCTGTTCGCCGGCGGCGGCACGGTTGCGGCGTTCTTGGCGCCCGTGCTCATGGTGGTCACCGGGTTCATGCCGCTGGTGTTCGACGACGTGCTGTCCTACGAGCGCATGCAGGCGTTCGTCGGCAACTGGTTGATCAAGCTGATCCTGCTGGGCGTCATCACCATGCTGATCTGGCACTGCGCCCATCGCTTCAGGGTAACCGTGCACGACTTCGGTCTCAGGGCCGATCTGGCCGTGGCGGTGGCGGTCTACGCCTTCGCCGGATTAATCACCCTGTTGACGATCGTCTTCCTGGTACAGATTTAAGCCGATGACAGGCGCTTCACGCAGACCCCGGGCGGGGCGGGCGGCGGCACGGGCAGCGGCCCGGACAGCGGCCCGGACAGCAGCGACACGGACGGAGGACTGACTCACCCATGCCGGCGCATCGCCTCCATCGCGATCTCCCCTATGCTCCCGACCAGCTCTTCCAGCTCGTCGCGGACGTGGAACGCTATCCGGATTTCGTGCCCTGGTGGGCGGCGGCGCGGGTGCGGCGGCGCGAGAGCGACCGCGTCTACTACACCGATCAGGTGATCCGCATGGGTCCTCTTACCCAGCGCTTCACCTCGCGCACCGAAATGGAGCCGTCGCACAAGATCCACGTCTCGGCCACCGAGAAGCCGTTCGACCGGCTGGCCATCGACTGGGCGTTCACCCCGTCGGGGGTCGGGTGCGCGGTCGACTTGTCGTTGGAATTCCTCTTCAAATCCGCAACGTTGGCGCGCATGTTGGCGCTGGTCTCAGGCGAGGCCGCCCACACGCTCATGAAGGCGTTCGAACACCGGGCGCACAATCTTTTCGGCAGCCCCCAGCTCGGCCTCGACGGCATCGGACACACGCATTGATGGATGATGCACATCCCACGGACCTCACCGGCCACGATCCCGTCGTTGCCGGGTGGAGGCGGCCGGCCGCTGATCCATTGGTCGGTGTCTGCCGGCCCGAGGACGCGCCCGCACCGGCTGTCCCGTTGCCCGACTATCTGCGCAACACTTATGCCTGGGCCTACCTGAACCCGGTCAGCCGGGCGATCTTCGATCACCCCTGGGTGGTTTCGGCCATCCTGTGGGGCAATGCCAACCGGCTGATGACGGCGGCCATGGACGAGTTGCGTCCCGGCCAGTCGGTGCTGCAGACCGCGTGCGTCTACGGCAACTTCTCCCAGCGCATGGCGCGGCGCCTCGGCCCCGATGGTCGCCTGGAGGTGATCGACGTGGCGCCAATCCAGGTGCGCCACGCCCGCCGCAAGCTGGCGCCGCTGCCCCAAGCCCGCGTCCGTCTGGCCGATGCGGCAGATCTCGGCCCCCAGTGCTACGACGCGATCTGCTGCTTCTTTCTGATCCACGAAGTGCCGATGGACTACAAGCGCCAGATCATCGCCGGACTGCTGGACCGCGTCCGGCCCGGCGGCAAGGTGGTGTTCGTGGACTACCACCGGCCGGCCCGCCTGCACCCGCTGCGGCCGGTGATGCGCCTGGTGTTCGCGCTGCTTGAGCCGTTCGCCACGGAGATCTGGCACAACGAGCTGAGCGAGCTGGCGCCGGACCGCGCGGACATCTCATGGTCCAAGAAGGTCTATTTCGGCGGCATGTACCAGAAGGTGGTGGCGCGCCGCGCCGGGTGAGGCCGACGGCCGCCGCTAATCGGTTGCCGGAAGCTCGCGCGGCGGGGTGATGCGCAGCAGCGCGTAGGTGATTTCCACCTGGATGCCGAAACTGGGTACCGCCACCTCCGCCAGCCGCACCCTGAGATCGTCCACGTAGACCGACAGCGGCTCCACCATGGGGCGGCGTTCGGCAAACAGCGGCTGGCTGGTGACGATGGCGGTCACCAGGGTTTCGCGCTCCGGTCCGTCGGTGGCCAGCGGCAGGCCGGGCCGGCCCGGCGCCAAGGTGAAGGGGTGCCGTGCGGGCCAGCCGTCGATGCCGAAATCGGCCCCCTGCATCAGGTGCACCACGCGCTCGCCGCTTTCGTACCAGTCCACCTGGATGAACGCGCGGAAGTCCACACCGCCGATGGTCAGGGTCACCTGGTCGCCGGGAGCCGCCGCCAGATTGGCCGACTGGACGGCCTCGCCCAGGCTGTCGGGTGCTGGCGACTGGCGGCGCAGCAACGGCCCCAGCACCTGCTCCACCACGACGCAGAGCGGCTCGCCGACCATTTGCAGGCGGCTGTCGTCGACCCAGTCGACGCCGGGCATCTGGCCCAGTCGCTCGACCAGGCTTTGCAGGTCGGCACGGTCGCGCAGGTGGCCGCGCAGTTCCAGCACGCCGCTGCCGGGATCGACCTGGGCGGCCAGCCGGGCGCACGGCACGCTATCCAACGCCCGGGCAAGCTCCGCCGCCATCTCCTCCATGGCCATCTCCTCCATGGGATCGTGCACCGGCAGCAGTTCGTCGGGCGGCAGCGAGGCCACCTGGACGGGGTCGGACACGACGAGGTCCGCCGGTGCCGCAGGGTCGCTGACGGTCACGCCATCGAGGGGGGGCGGCGTGACGGCATCGGCAACGGGCACGGCGACGTCGGTGATCACCGTCGGCGCGCCGGCAGCCTCCAGGATGGGGATCGGCGGCGGCGCCTCTGCGATGGGAGGACCGCCTGGGTCTTGCAGGGCCATTGCCGTGGGGGCCTCGACCTCGGCCAGGGGAGCCTCCCCGTTCGGCGGGCCGATCAGTTCGACGCCGACCGTTTCGCTCGCCGCGGGCGGGGGCGGCGGTGCGCCGGTGAAGTCGGGCCGCATGTCCTGCAAGTCGGGGGGCGGCGGGGCGGTCTCGCCGGAGGGCTGCTGCACCTCGGCAAGCTGGATCTCCGCCTCCTGGCTGGGGGCCGGCGGCGGCGGTTCGCCGGTCAGGGGGGAGAGGGCTTCCGGCGTTTCGCTGAAGGCCGGGGGGAGCACGCCCGCCACCGTGTCGCTGGGCACAGGCAAAGGCACCGGGTCCACGGCCATTGCTGCGCTCGGCACATCCGGAGCCGGCGGCGCTGCCGCTTCGGCAGACACGACCGGCTGGAGCAGCTCCGGGGCCGGCGGTTCGGCGGTGGGCGGGGCCGGCGGCGGCGTGTCCGCCACGGTGTCCACCGGCTCCGCCGCCGCCAGCGCCAGGTGCGGCGGCTCGGCCACCGTGGGAGCAGGGGCCGTCACCGCCGCAGCGGCCGCCGCCACGGCATCCTCCACCGCCTCCGGTGCGGTGGCCGTCAGCACCTCGGCTTCGGCAGCCGCGGTGGCCGGCGCCTCCGCCACGGGCGTTTCCGCCGGTGCTTCGTCGGCAGGGGGCTCCGCCACCTCCGGCTCCACGGCCGCCTCGGCCATGGTGTCGGGCGGGGCCGGCGCAGCCAGGGGGTCCGGCACGGCCTCGGCGACCATCTCCGGGCTGCCGAATACCGAGCGGGTGGCGTCCGCCTCCACCAGGGTGAGATCGAAGCTGGGGGGGGCGGCCGCCTGGGGGGGCTGCGCGGTGCCGATGCCGAACAGCAGATAGCCCAGCAGCCCGGCGTGAAACAGCAGCGAGGCCAGCGTGCCGCCGGCGCGTCGCCGCAGGCCGCGGTCGCTTTGGCGGTCGGTCGCCTCGCGCGCGGCCGTCAGCGGCGGACGTTTACGGGCGGTCTGCTGTTGGGATTTTCCGTCGGTCTCGGCGGCGGCGGGGCGGCGTAGCGCGATGAGCGGGCGCTTCTTCGGTGGCGGTGGCGCGCCCGCCGGCGTGCCATTGCCGGGTGGGGCCACGGGATCGCGCGTAGCGGTCAGCGACGGCTTCGCCCGATCCCGATCCGGCATGCCGGGCTACTCGACGCCCAGGATCTCCCGCGGCGTCCCCCCAACCGGCAGGCTCGCCCCAGGGTCGATCTGGACCGCCTGGTAGTTGCCCGAAATGTCGACGTAGTAGACCTCGATGGCGCGGGAGGTGCTCAGGTTCTCGATCTCCGTGGCGGCGACACCTTCCGCCACGCCCCGATGCACCCGGATCTGGTCGGCAAAATCGTCGAAGTTGTCGACGAACGCCGCCTCGGCACGCCACGGCTCCACCTCCGGCAGCGGCGCGTTGGGCCATAGCGCTTCGGCGGGAGCCGGTGCCGGCACGCCGTCGCATGCGGCAAGCGCCAAGGCCGCCGCTGCCAGAACCGGCGCCAGCCGGCGGGCCCGCGGCAGAGCCCCAAGGTGCGTTCGGGTGGCCATCATCTGTCGTCTCCCGGCTCGCTGACCAGCCGGAACCGGCGCGGATTGGCCAGCACGGCACACGCCACCGTCCGCTCTTCGGTCAGCGACAACGCACGGATCTTCGCATGGGGGACGTTCATCCCGTCAACGGTGACGGAGGTAACTTCCCACAGCAGCCAATCGGCCTCTCGGCTGCGGTAACGCTGGCCAATTTCCACTGGCCTCCGACGCATCTCAGTCCGTCCTCTCGGCTTAGGGGAGGGTCGTCGCGCACCGCATCCGATCCACCCGGCAAACATGGCCCGCCACCTGGGCGGTTCCAAGGCAGAATGGATGCGATACGCCAAGAAACTGGCGGCACGGCCTTCACCGGCACCGCACTGTCCACGGGTTTAGCACAGCGCCGCCGGCCAAGGCACGGCCCCCGGACGCAGAACGGCCCCGCCGACGCATGGGTCGACGGGGCCGCCGTTTGCTGGTCTGCCGCCTGCGCGGCCGCGATCAGCAGGACGCGATCAGCAGGAGTAGTACATCGCAAACTCGCAAGGATGCGGCGACTGCTCGAAGGTGTTCACCTCCTCCCACTTCAGGTCGATGTAGGCTTCGAGGGTATCCTTGGTGAAGACATCGCCCTTCATCAGGAACTCGCAGTCGGCTTCCAGCGCCAGCAGGGCTTCGCGCAGCGAGCCGCAGACGGTGGGAATGCCGGCCAGCTCGTCCGGCGGCAGGTCGTAGAGGTTCTTGTCCATCGGGTCGCCCGGATGGATCTTGTTCTGGATGCCGTCGAGCCCGGCCATCAGCATGGCCGAATAGGCCAGGTACGGATTGGCGGTGCTGTCGGGGAACCGCACTTCCACGCGCTTGCCCTTGGGCGAGGACGAGAAGGGGATGCGGCAGGAGGCGGAGCGGTTGCGCGCCGAATAGGCCAGCAGCACGGGCGCCTCGTAGCCCGGCACCAGGCGCTTGTAGCTGTTGGTGGACGGGTTGGTGAAGGCATTCAGCGCCTTGGCATGCTTGATGATGCCGCCGATGTAGTAGAGCGCGATGTCCGACAGGTCGGCATAGCCCGACCCCGCGAACAGCGGCGTGCCGTCCTTCCAGATCGACTGGTGGACGTGCTGGCCCGATCCGTTGTCGCCCTTCACCGGCTTCGGCATGAAGGTCGCGGTCTTGCCGTAGGCATGGGCCACCATGTGCACGCAGTACTTGTAGATCTGCATGTGGTCCGCGGTGGTCACCAGGGTGCCGAACCGGGTGCCCAGCTCGTGCTGCGACGGCGCCACTTCGTGGTGGTGCTTTTCGATCAGCACGCCCATGTCGCCCATGGTGCTCAGCATCTCGGCGCGCAGGTCGGCGGCGCTGTCCACCGGCGGGACGGGGAAGTAGCCGCCCTTGATGGCCGGGCGGTGACCGATGTTGCCGTCGGTGTATTCGCGGCCGGAGTTGTACGGGCCTTCCTCGCTGTCGAGGTAGTAGTACGACTCCTGCATGTCCGACTTGAAGCGGACGTCGTCGAACACGAAGAACTCGGCTTCCGGGCCGAACACGGCGGTGTCGCCGATGCCGATGGAGGCCATGTATTCCTGGGCGGTCTTGGCGATGCCGCGGGGGCAGCGGTTGTAGCGCTGGCCGGTGGACGGCTCATGCACATCGCAGAACACGATCAGCGACGGCTGCGCGGCGAACGGGTCCATCACGGCCGACGTGGCGTCCAGCATCAACGTCATGTCGCTGTCGTTGATGGCCTTCCAGCCGGCGATCGACGAGCCGTCGAACATGATGCCGTCGACGAAGGCGTCTTCGTCGATGGTGCTGACGGTCTGGGCCGTGTGCTGCCACTTGCCGCGCGGGTCGGTGAAACGCAGGTCGACGTACTTGACGTCCTTGTCCTTGATCATCTGCAGGACGTTTTCGATGGCCTCTGACATTATTCCTCACTCGGTTCTTGTTGGATTGCGCCTGTGTCTGAAGGCGGTCACGGCGCCACGGGGGCGTCAGATCGCCTCCACCCCCTTTTCGCCCGTGCGGATGCGGATCACTTCCTCGATCGGAGACACGAAGATCTTGCCGTCACCGATCCGCCCGGTCTGAGCCGCCTGCTGGATAGCCTCCACCGCGCGTTCGACCAAGCCATCGTCCATCACGACCTCGACCTTCACCTTGGGCAGGAAGTCGACGACGTATTCAGCCCCCCGATACAGCTCGGTGTGCCCCTTCTGTCGGCCGAATCCCTTGGCTTCGGTTACGGTGATCCCCTTGATGCCGACGTCATGGAGGGCTTCCTTCACCTCGTCGAGCTTGAAGGGCTTAATGATCGCTTCGAGTTTCTTCATGGGTGTTTTGCAGGACCTCCCGGACAATTGCCCACGCCAGCGGACTCGCGGTCGGCCAGCGGATGGACAGTGCAAAGCACGGCGCGTGCCAACCGTCAGGGAAGCCAAAGGCGCTTGAGCGGCAGCGCATGCCGGGTGCACCTGCACAGATTGCGCGCGGTCGCCAGCGCATCGGGAACCGGCAATTGCTCAAATTTTAGGCAGATTTCCAACGGTGGCTGGCGATTTATGGCGCGCCGATTGACGCTTCTTTGCCCAGGAAAGCGGCCATGCGTGCGATGCCCTCCTCCAGGGCCGGCAGGTCGGCGGCGTAGCTGAGGCGCAGATAGCCTTGCCCCGCCGCCCCGAAGCTGGTGCCGGAGATCAGGGCCACGCCGGCTTCGGTGAGCAGCCGGTCCTGCAGCGCGCCGGCATCGAAACCGGTCCCGGTGACGTTGGGGAAGGCATAGAAGGCGCCGTGGGGTTCCGGGCAGTGGACGCCGGGCAGGGCGTTCAGGCGGTCCACCACCCTCCGGCGGCGCTCGGCGAAGGCCGCTACCATGGTGGCCACGGCGTCCTGGGGGCCTTCCAGTGCCGCGATGCCGGCCCACTGGGTGGCGGCGTTGACGCAGGAATGGCTGTTGACGCACAGCCGGATCGCCGGCTCCACCAGCTCTTCAGGCCACACCGCATAGCCCAGCCGCCAGCCGGTCATGGCGTAGGTCTTCGACCAGCCGTCCAGCACGATCACCCGGTCGGCGATTTCCGGGAACGACAGCAGCGACACATGCTCGGCCCCGCCATAGGTCATCTGGCCGTAGATCTCGTCGGACAGGATGGCCGCCTGGGGATAGTCCGCCAACAGCCGGGCGATGCGGCCCAGCTCGTCGGCCGGGGTCACGGCACCCAGCGGGTTGGACGGGGTGTTGAGGATGACCAGCCGCGTCTTCTCGCTCAGCACCTGGGCGAGCCCGTCGGCGGTCATGGCGAAGCCGTCCTCTTCGCGCAGCACCATCGGCACCGCGGTGGCGCCGGTGAAGGCGGCGGCCGAGCGGTAGATGGGAAAGCCCGGGTCGGGATAGACGATCTCCACCCCGGGATGGCCCAGCGCCAGGCAGGCGAACCAGATGGTCACCTTGCCGCCGGGCACGCAGACGATGCGGCCGGGATCGACCTGCAGGCCCAGGCGCCGATGCAGGTCAGCCGCCACGGCGGCGCGCAGGGGCGGGATGCCGGGGGCCGGGGTGTAGCCGTGGTGGCCGTCCCGCAGTGCCTTGATGGCGGCCTCCACGATGTGGTCGGCGGTGCGGAAATCCGGCTGGCCGATCCCCAGATTGACGATGGAGCGCCCCTCGGCCGCCAGCGCATTGGCCCGCGCCAGCACATCGAACGCGGTCTCGGTGCCCAGCGATCGGGCGGCGGGGGCGATGTCCAGCATCTGGGGCTCCGGCGGTAGGAAGGGGCCATCATGGCCGATGACATCCGGCCGTGCATGCATGATGTGCGCGCGCCGCGTGCCGCCGCACCCCGGCCTTGACGGCCAAGGGTGGGATCGCCCATACGATGCGGCCTCTCTGTGGCGATCGTAGCTCAGTTGGTAGAGCGCTCGGTTGTGGTCCGAGTGGGCGTGGGTTCGAGTCCCATCGATCGCCCCAGTTCCCCCCGCGACATCGGGCGGACGGGGTGCGTCAGCCCCCCGTGTGTGTCGCGATCTGAGGACAGGGCGCGGCATGTTTCGCAGCAATCCCCTGAAGGCCAAGCTGGTGCGCGGCGAAGCGGCGCTCGGCGCCTGGTCCACCTGGACGCATGCCGCCTCGATCGAGCTGATGGCGATGGCCGGCTACGACGCCATCATCATCGATCACGAGCACGGGCTCGGCGGGCTGGCGGAAACCCAGGCGTGCCTGCAGGCGCTGAGCGCGCATCCCACCGCCGGGCTGGTGCGCATCCCGTCCGCCGATCCGGTCTACATCAAGCGCATCCTCGATATCGGCGTGGAAGGCATCATGGTGCCGGGGGTGGAGGATGCGGAAACCGCACGCGCCATGGTGGCCGCCTGCCGCTACCCGCCCCAGGGCACCCGCGGCTCGGCCTACGGCATCGCGCGCGCCTCCAACTATGGGTTGGCGGCGGAGCGCTACCGCGACAGCGGTGCTGCGGAACTGCTGATCATCGCCCAGATCGAAAGCGTTGCCGGCGTGCTGGCGGTGGACGAGATCGCCGCGGTCGACGGCATCGACATGCTGTTCGTCGGCCCCTTCGACCTGTCGGGCAGCCTCGGCAAGCTGGGCCGCTTCGACGATCCGGAGGTGCGCGACACCATCGCCAAGGCCGAAGCGGCGATCCGGCAACGCGACGACGTGTGGTTCGGGGCGCTGCCCTCGCTCGACCGCTCGGCCGCAGAGATGGTGGCCGACGGCGTGCAGTTCGTCGCCAACCGGTCGGACGGTACGCTGATACGCGATGCCGCGGTGGCCGATGTGGGCGACTTCCGCCTGACGCTGAAGGGGATGGCGCCGCAGTGAGCGGCGGGCGGCAGGGCGCCGCCTTCGGTCCCGCCCCGGTCCCGTGGGGCGGCGGCCTGGAGATCCTGACCACCGGCGAGATGGGGCAGGCCGACCGGCGCACCATCGCCGCCGGAACCCCCGGTATCCACCTGATGGAACGCGCCGGGCTGGCCATCGCCGAAGCGGTGGCGGCGCGCTGGAGCGTGCGTCCGGTCACCGTTCTGTGCGGCCCCGGCAACAATGGCGGCGACGGCTATGTGGCGGCCCGCCGGCTGGCCCAATGGGGCTGGCCGGTGACGCTGGCCCAGCTCGGCGATCCTGGCCGCCTCACCGGCGATGCCGCCATCGCCGCCGCGCGCTGGGCGGGGCCGGTGGCAGCCGACGGCGTTGCGGCGCTGCAGGGTGCGGACCTGGCGATCGATGCGCTGTTCGGCGCCGGCCTGGCGCGCCCGCTCGACGGCGCGGCGGCGGACTGGGTGCGCGCCCTGGCGGCGGCCGGTTGCCCGGTGGTGGCGGTGGACATGCCCTCCGGCGTCGACGGCGATAGCGGTGCCGTGAAGGGTGTCGCCTGTCCTGCGGTCCTCACGGTCACCTTCGCACGGCGCAAGATCGGCCATGTGATCGGCGAGGGCCTGCTGCTGTCGGGCGAGCTGGTGGTGGCCGATATCGGCATCCCCGACGCCGTCGTGACGGAGGTGGCGGGGACGATCCGCCTCAACGATTCCGCCCTGTGGCAGGCGGAACTGCCGCGCCGTCGGCGCAGCGACCACAAGTACCGGCGCGGCCACCTGCTGCTGCACGCCGGCGCCATGGCGGGGGCCGCGGTGCTGGCGGCCACGGCCGCGCGCCGGGTGGGCGCGGGTCTGGTGACCGTGGTCACCGATGCGGAGCGGACCGCCACGGCGGTGGTGAGCAGCGCGCCCGGCACCATCGTTGCCGCCGGTGCCCGCTGGCCGGAGCTGCTGGCCGATCCCCGCCTGTCCCCGGTGCTGATCGGCCCCGGTGCCGGCCGCAGCAACGCCACGCGGTCGGCCGTCCAGGACGCCGCCGGCAGCGGCAAGGCGCTGGTGTTCGACGCCGACGCGCTGACGGCGTTCGCGGACGATCCGGACGTCCTCTTCGGGCTGCTCGGGCCCGAGGACGTGCTGACCCCCCATGCCGGGGAGTTCGACCGCCTGTTCGGCCGCCAGGACGCAGTACCGGCCGCCGCCGACAAGATCACCCGCACCCGCGCCGCCGCCGCCTTGTGCGGGGCCGTGGTGCTGCACAAGGGGCCGGACACGGTGATCGCCGCCCCCGACGGCCGTGTGGTGGTGGAGACCTCCGGACCGCCCAGCCTGGCCACGGCCGGGTCGGGCGATGTGCTGGCCGGTATCGTCGCCGGGTTAATATCCCAGGGCATGACGCCGCTGTCCGGCGCGGCCGCGGCAGCCCGGCGGCATGCCGTCGTGGCGGCCAACTGCGTGAAAAACCTGATCGCCGAGGATCTTGTCACCGCCTTAGGCGACGATGATTCACAAATGAGTCACTAAACTTTGGTACGGTAGTAAACGATAGGTGCGGAACCGATGGTGTTCCGCGACGGTCCGGTTTCCGTGCTGAGGGGCAGCGATGTTTGGATCGTCCAAGGAAAAGGTGACGCTGGCGCCCGGAAGCCGCTTCCAGCGGCGGATCGGCGGCCTGTTCACCGAGTTGGCGGAAGTGCTGTGGGTGAACGAGGAGCCTTCGGGCATTCCCCATGTCCACTACGTCGTGCGGCTTCGCTGCGAGGGCACCGACCTGACGTCGGACGCCAGTCACGACCGGCGCACCTTGTCGCTGGCCGCCTTCCGCAATCGCTACCGTGGGGCGGAAGTCGTCTGAGCCTTGGCCGGCTCTTCGTGGCCGGCGCTGCCCCTTCGTTTTCGGCCTGTCGCGGGCCACACCCCTGTGCTATAGCCCCACCCTCGCGGCTGGACGCAGTGGGTGTGGCGGCCGGACTGTGCGGTTTTCCGGGTAGCAGCGCGGGCGTGGCGGAATTGGCAGACGCGCTGGATTTAGGTTCCAGTGGGGAAACCCGTGGGGGTTCGAGTCCCTTCGCCCGCACCAGGCCCGCGCGGTCTGGCCCGGTCTGGGGAGTACGCCAGTTCCCCGCTGGGCGCCGGTTCATCCGCCAGCGGCGTCGCATCCCTTGTGATCAAGGCCGGTCACTCCGCACCTTTGTTTTTTGCCCTCACTGAAGACCTGTTCATCCATGCAGATCACGGAACTCTCCCAAGACGGCCTGAGCCGCCAGCTTCTCGTCACGGTGCCGGCCGGCACGATCAACGACATGGTCACGGCCCGCCTGCGCGAAGTGGCCAAGACGGTGAAGCTGCCCGGGTTCCGGCCCGGCAAGGTGCCGCTGACGATCCTGAAGCAGCGCTACGGCCGCTCCGTGCTGGGCGAGGTGGTGGAGAACGCTGTCGAGGAAACCAGCCAGAAGGCGGTGGCCGAGCAGGGCGTGCGCACCGCGGGCCAGCCCAAGATCGAGTTTGAGAGCTTCGAGGATGGCGGCGATCTCGCCTACAAGCTCTCGTTCGACGTGCTGCCCGAGTTCGACCTGATCGACTTCTCCGGGCTGAAGATCGAACGGGTGAAGCCGCAGATCTCCGAAGACGAGGTCGACAAGTCGGTGGCCCGGGTGGCCGAAGGCCGCCGCAACTACGAAGCGCTCGCCGAGCCGCGGCCGGCCCAGGAGGGCGACCAGGTGGTGATCGACTTCAAGGGCACCTTGGACGGCGTGGCGCGCGACGGCATGGCGGGCACCGACCATCCGCTGGCGCTTGGCTCCGGCCAGTTCATTCCCGGCTTCGAAGACCAGCTCGTCGGCGCGGAAGCCGGCAGCAGCCGGACCGTCACCGTGACCTTCCCGGAGGGCTATCCGGCCGAAGACCTGGCCGGCAAGGAAGCCGTCTTCGAGGTCGACGTGAAGGAGGTGCGGGCGCCCAAGGAAACGGCGGTGGACGATGCCTTCGCCCAGAGCCTCGGCCTGCCCGATCTGAAGACCCTGCGCGACATGGTGCGCGGCCAGCTCGAAGGCCGCTATGCCGAAGCGGCGCGCCAGCTCCTGAAGCGCAACGTGCTCGACGCGCTGGCCGAGCACTACACCTTCGACGCACCGCCGGGCATGGTGCAGCAGGAGTTCGACGCCATCTGGAAGCAGGTGGAGAAGGCCCGCGAGGACGGTAGCCTGAGCGCCGACGAGGCGGCCCGGCCCGAAGAGGACCTGAAGAGCGAATACCGCACCATCGCCGAACGGCGCGTGCGCCTCGGCCTGGTGCTGGCGGAAGTCGGCCGGCACCACCATATCGAGGTGGGCCAGGACGAACTGTCGCGCGCGCTGCAGGCCCAGGCGGCCCGCTATCCGGGGCGGGAGAAGGAGGTGCTGGAGCTCTTCCGCAAGAACCCGAACGCGCTGGAGGGGCTGCGCGCGCCGCTTCTGGAAGAGAAGGTGATCGACTTCATCGTGGAGCGGGCGGAGGTGACCGACCGTGAGGTGACGCCCGCCGACCTGATGGAGGAGACCGCCCTCGATCACCATCACGATCATGATCATCACCACCATCACGATCATGACCACGATCATGATCATCACCACCATCATGGTCACGACCACGACCACGACCATGCCGGCCACGCGCACGCCGCACCGGCAGACGCACCGGCAGACGCGCCGGCGGCCGATGCCCCGGCAGCCGATGCCCCGGGCAGCGATGCCGGACCCGAAACCGAGCCGAAGGACCCCGTGAAGGGCGCCTAGCCGCGCCCCCGCCCGCCCGCAGAAAGCCGAGACATCGATGGCCAACGACATTTTCATGAACGCCCTGGTGCCCATGGTCGTGGAGCAGACCAACCGGGGCGAACGTGCCTATGACATCTTCTCGCGCCTGCTGAAGGACCGGATCATCTTCCTCATCGGGCCGATCAACGATTCGGTGGCCAGCCTGGCTGCGGCCCAGCTCCTGTTCCTGGAATCGGAGAACCCGAAGAAGGAAATCGCGCTCTACATCAACTCGCCGGGCGGCATCGTCACGTCCGGTCTCGCGATCTACGACACCATGCAGTACATCCGCCCGGAAGTGTCCACCGTCTGCCTCGGCCAGGCAGCGTCGCTGGGTTCGCTGCTGCTGGCCGCCGGTGCGCCGGGCAAGCGCTTCGCGCTGCCCAACAGCCGGATCATGGTGCACCAGCCCTATGGCGGGGCCCAGGGCCAGGCCAGCGACATCGAGATCCAGGCGCGCGAGATCATCAAGATCCGCAAGCGGCTGAACGACATCTATGCCAAGCACACGGGTCAGGATCTCAACGCCATCGAGGCTGCCGTGGAGCGCGATACCTTCCTGTCGGCCGACGAGGCCAAGGGCTTCGGCCTGATCGACGAGGTGGTGGTGAGCCGCGACGGGCCGCTCGCCTCCTCGGCCCTCGCCGAGGACCGCTGACGAGCCGGCTGCAACGGCCGATGTGACAGGGCAGATCGGCACTTCGCCGCGGCATTCCGCCACTCCGGCCACGGCCCCTGGGCCGCCGCCGCTGCAGGGCAATCTGCGACGAAGAGGTTGCCATCCGGGGTGGCTGGCCTCACTGTATGCGTTTGGGGACTAGGTTGTTGGCGCCCCGGCCGGCGCAAACGCGTTCATCAAATGGCAAGCCGGCCACCGGATACTGGGGCACTCTACTGGGGTAAGCGGAGCCTTCATGACGAAGTCTAGCGGCAGCGATTCCAAGAACACGCTCTACTGCTCGTTTTGCGGCAAGAGCCAGCACGAGGTTCGCAAGCTGATCGCGGGGCCGACCGTATTCATCTGCGATGAATGCGTCGAGCTGTGCATGGACATCATCCGCGAGGAAAACAAGACCACCTTGGTCAAGAATCGCGATGGGGTACCGACGCCGCAGGACATCAACAAGATCCTCGACGACTACGTGATCGGCCAGGAATACGCCAAGCGCGTGCTGTCCGTGGCGGTGCACAACCACTACAAGCGGCTGGCCCATGGCCAGAAGAACAGCGAAGTGGAGTTGGCGAAGTCCAACATCCTGCTGGTCGGCCCCACCGGCTGCGGCAAGACGCTGCTGGCCCAGACCCTGGCGCGCATCATCGACGTGCCCTTCACCATGGCCGATGCAACCACGCTGACGGAAGCCGGCTACGTGGGCGAGGATGTGGAGAACATCATCCTCAAGCTGTTGCAGGCGGCCGACTACAATGTGGAACGGGCGCAGCGCGGCATCGTCTACATCGACGAGGTCGACAAGATTTCCCGCAAGTCCGACAACCCGTCGATCACCCGCGACGTGTCGGGCGAAGGCGTGCAGCAGGCGCTGCTGAAGATCATGGAAGGCACCGTCGCGTCGGTGCCGCCCCAGGGCGGGCGCAAGCATCCCCAGCAGGAATTCCTGCAGGTCGACACCACCAACATCTTGTTCATCTGCGGCGGCGCGTTTTCCGGGCTCGACAAGATCATCTCCCAGCGCGGCCGTGGCACCTCCATCGGCTTCGGCGCCGACGTCCGGGCGGCCGAAGACCGCAACACCGGCGAGGTGCTGCGCGAGGTGGAGCCGGAAGACCTGCTGAAGTTCGGGCTGATCCCGGAATTCGTCGGCCGGTTGCCGGTGGTGGCCACCTTGAGCGACCTCGACGAAGAAGCCCTGGTAGAGATCCTCACGCGCCCCAAGAACGCGCTGATCAAGCAGTATCAACGGCTGTTCGAGATGGAGGACGTGACGCTGACCTTCAGCGAGGACGCCCAGCGGGCCATTGCCCAGCGGGCGATCCAGCGCAAGACCGGCGCGCGCGGCCTGCGCTCCATCATGGAAGGCATCCTGCTCGACTCGATGTTCGATCTGCCGGGCATGGACGGTGTGGAGGAACTGGTGGTCAACCGCGAGGTCGTGGAAGGCCGCGCACAACCGTTGATGATCTATTCCGACAAGCGCGGCGATATGGCACCGGGCGCCTGAGGCCAGGAGCCGCTCCGCTTTCGCGGGCGCTGCCGCCAACTGCGGGAGCGCCCCTGGCGTTTTTCCCGTCCGCGGCGAATTCCCCCTTGCCGGGTGCGTCGGTTCGCCGCCACCTTGAAGCGCACGCGCCGGGCGTTACCTGTTAACGGACGGAATTCCGACGTAAGGCCGCAACATCGTATGTCCGGCGGCTCCCGGGGACGGGAGGTCGCCGGAATGCGAGGAGAGACCCCGAATGCTTGAGATTCCCCGTGGAGTGCTGTTCCCGGTCCTGCCGCTCAGGGACATCGTCGTGTTCCCGCACATGATCGTGCCGCTGTTCGTGGGGCGCGAGAAGTCCGTGCGCGCGCTGGAAGACGTGATGAGCGACGACAAGCAGATCCTGCTCGTCACCCAGAAGAACGCGGCCCAGGACGATCCGGCGCCCCACGACCTGTACAGCATCGGCACCATCGGCACGGTGCTGCAGCTCCTGAAGCTGCCCGACGGCACGGTGAAGGTGCTGGTGGAAGGCAGCCAGCGGGCGGAGATCACCCGCTACGTCGACAACGAGCAGTTCTTCCAGGTCTACGCCGATCCCATCGCCGACCAGGGCGAGACCAGCGCCGAGCTGGAAGCGCTGGGGCGCGCGGCGGTGACCCAGTTCGAGCAATACATCAAGCTCAACAAGAAGATCCCGCCGGAGGTGCTGGTCTCGATCAACCAGATCGACGAGCCGAGCAAGCTGGCCGACACCATCGCCTCGCATCTGACGCTGAAGATCGCCGACAAGCAGCAGCTCCTGGAAACCCCCTCGGTGGGCCAGCGGCTGGAGAAGGTGTTCGGCTTCATGGAAGGCGAGATGGGCGTGCTCCAGGTGGAGAAGCGCATCCGCAACCGCGTCAAGCGGCAGATGGAGAAGACCCAGCGCGAGTACTACCTGAACGAACAGATGAAGGCGATCCAGAAGGAGCTCGGCGAAGGCGAGGACGGCCGCGACGAGCTGCAGGAGCTGGAAGACCGCATCGCCAAGACCAAGCTCAGCGCCGAAGCGCGCGACAAGGCCAATGCGGAGCTGAAGAAGCTGCGCTCCATGAGCCCCATGTCGGCCGAAGCCACGGTGGTCCGCAACTACCTGGACTGGATGCTGTCCATTCCGTGGAAGAAGCGCAGCCGCGTGAAGAAGGATCTGGCGGCGGCCGAAGCGATCCTGAACGAGGATCACTACGGTCTGGAGAAGGTGAAGGAACGTATCGTCGAGTACCTGGCGGTGCAGAACCGTATCAACAAGATTCGCGGGCCCATCCTTTGCCTGGTGGGGCCGCCCGGCGTGGGCAAGACCTCGCTCGGCAAGTCCATCGCGCGGGCCACCGGGCGCAACTTCGTGCGCGTGTCCTTGGGCGGCGTGCGCGACGAGGCGGAAATCCGCGGCCACCGCCGGACCTATATCGGCTCGATGCCCGGCAAGGTCATCCAGGCGATGAAGAAGGCCAAGTCCTCCAACCCGCTGTTCCTTATGGACGAGGTGGACAAGCTGGGGGCGGACTGGCGGGGCGATCCCTCTTCGGCCCTCTTGGAGGTGCTGGATCCGGAGCAGAACAACACCTTCAACGACCACTATCTGGAGGTCGATTACGACCTGTCGGATGTGATGTTCGTGTGCACCGCCAACACGCTGCGCATGCCCCAGCCGCTGCTGGACCGCATGGAGATTATCCGCATCCCCGGCTACACCGAGGATGAGAAGCTGGAGATCGCGCGCCGCCACCTGATCCCCAAGCAGACCAAGGCGCACGGCCTGAAGCGGGGCGAATGGAGCATCTCCGACGAGGCGCTGCGCGACCTCGTGCGCTACTACACCCGCGAAGCCGGCGTGCGGAACCTGGAGCGCGAGCTGGCCAGCCTCACCCGCAAGGCGGTGAAGGACATTCTGCTGAACAAGCTGGACAAGGTGGTGCTCACCCGGCGCAACCTGGACAAGTACGCCGGCATCCGCCGCTTCCAGTTCGGCGAAATCGAGCAGGACGACATGGTGGGCGTGACCACCGGGCTCGCCTGGACGGAGGTCGGCGGCGAGTTGCTGTCGGTCGAGTCGGTGCTGGTGCCGGGCCGCGGCAAGGTGACCACCACCGGCAAGCTGGGCGACGTGATGAAGGAATCGGTGCAGGCCGCCGAGAGCTTCGTGAAGGCCCGCGCCGTCTCCTTCGGCATCAAGCCGACCCTGTTCGCCAAGCGCGACATCCACGTGCACGTGCCGGAAGGGGCCACGCCCAAGGACGGGCCGAGCGCCGGTGTCGCCATGGTCACCTCCATTGTCTCGGTCCTCACCGCAACCCCGGTGCGCAAGGACGTGGCGATGACCGGCGAGATCACGCTGCGCGGCCGCGTACTCGCCATCGGCGGATTGAAGGAGAAGCTGCTGGCGGCCTTGCGCGGCGGCGTGAAGACCGTGCTGATCCCCAAGGACAACGAAAAGGACCTGCCGGACATCCCGGACAACGTGAAACGCCATTTGAAGATCGTTCCGGTGCGCACCGTCGACGAAGTGTTGCAGCAAGCCCTGCAGCGACCACTCACACCGATTGAGTGGGACGAAGAGTCTCTCCAGGAAGTTGAAAAACTCCCACAGCCAGCGGACGAAGGCGACCCGGTGACGCACCATTGAGGCCCGAAATCGGTCAGAATGGCGCTCTGAAAGGCAGTTCCACGCCGTTTTGATTGACCGCGTTGGCGGACCATGCTTACCGTCGAACGATCAAAGGGATTTCGGGCCGCGGGGGCCGACTGATTGGGGTTCCGCGCCGAGAAACCATATAGCGCCGTGTTGCATCCAAGGGTCGACCCAGGCGCGGCGGTCCAAACAAATGGGAAGAAGGGGGCAACCTGTGAACAAGAATGAACTCGTTGCGCATGTGGCAGACGCGACCGGTCTGGCGAAGAGCGATGCTTCCAAGGCAGTGGACGCCGTGTTCGACGGCATCTCCTCGGCCCTGAGCAGTGGCGGCGAAGTGCGCCTGGTCGGCTTCGGGACCTTCAACGTGGTGGAGCGTAGCGCGTCGGAAGGCCGCAATCCGCGCACGGGCGAGAAGATCAGCATCCCGGCTTCCAAGCAGCCCAAGTTCAAGGCGGGCAAGCAGCTCAAAGACGCTGTGAACTGACCTTCGGGTCCGGGCGCCGCCCCTGGTGGCGGCGCAGGGCCGGTTGACCGGCCCGCCGGGCCATTGGCGTCATCGAGTCGTCGCCGTGCGGCAGCAGGCCACCGGCCGGCCGGTGTCGATCCGCTAGCACGCATAGCCCGACGGTCCGGCCAGCGCGCCGGAGCCGTCGGATTTGCCGTGCATATGAGCCGGTGGAGGCCGTGGCGCGCGGTGCGATCGCCGCGGGGGCGGTTAGCTCAGCTGGTAGAGCAGGTGCTTTACACGCATCAGGTCGGCGGTTCGAACCCGTCACCGCCCACCATCCGAGCGTCCCGCGAAGCGGGCGAAACGTTCCAGTGGAGCGGTTCGAGCGAGGATCGCCGAGGGGCTATGCCGCGAGGCGCCCGCCGTTGACGGTCAAGTCATCGTCCGCTCAAACGCGTGGCGCGACGGGCGAAGACGGGCTGGGACGATGGGGCAGCAGTGAAGACCGGTCCCGGCGCTGGGCATGGCGCGGTTGCCGGAGATGCTGCCGGGCGTGTTGACAATGCCCGTACCAAGGGGGTAGATCGCTGCCCTCTGCCGCGACGCAGGGGTCTTGCGGGTGTAGCTCAGTTGGTTAGAGCGCCGGCCTGTCACGCCGGAGGCCGCGGGTTCAAGTCCCGTCACTCGCGCCATCCCTGGTGCGGCCCCCAATCCCCAAACAGCGCCATGTTCCCGTTCACGTTGCTGCCGGCCGTCGCAGCGCTTCAGGCATGGGCTGAGATCCGGGCAGGGCTGCCGTGGCGAAACCGCCCGCCGCTCGGAAATCCCTTTCCGCTCGCAGTTCGGCTTCCTATAGTCGTGGCCGCATTGCGGGCGTGCGGGTTGCCGGCAGTGTCGCCAGAGATCCGCCTCCGCGCCGGACAGCCCCCGGGATTCCCATGACGTCAAGCCTGCTCGCCGAGTATTACCCGATCCTCATTTTCCTCGGCATTGCCATCGCCATGGCGGTGCTGATGGTGGTGGCCTCCGTGCTGCTTGGGCCGCATCGCCCCGATCCGCAGAAGCTGTCGGCCTACGAATGCGGGTTCGATGCCTTCGGCGACGCCCGCTCGAAGTTCGACGTGCGGTTCTACCTGGTGTCGATCCTGTTCATCATCTTCGACCTGGAAGTGGCGTTCCTGTTTCCCTGGGCGGTGGCGCTGGGCGATATCGGGCAGTTCGGCTTCTGGTCGATGGTGGTCTTCCTCGGCATCCTCACCATCGGCTTCATCTACGAATGGAAGAAGGGGGCGCTGGAATGGGAGTGACCGCGTCGGCGGCGGAGAGCGTTCCGCCGGGCATTCCGCCGGGTCCCGACCAGGACCGGCTGGTGGCCGCGGCGGCCGAGCAGGCGCGCCGCAAGGGCTTTCTGCTGACCAAGTACGACGAGCTGGTGAGCTGGGCGCGCACCGGGTCGCTGTGGCCCATGACCTTCGGCCTCGCCTGCTGCGCCATCGAGATGATCCAGGCCTACATGCCGCGCTACGACCTCGACCGGCTGGGCGTGATCCCGCGGCCGAGCCCGCGGCAGTCCGACGTGATGATCGTCGCCGGCACGTTGACCAACAAGATGGCCCCGGCCCTGCGTAAGGTGTACGACCAGATGCCCGAGCCGCGCTGGGTGATCTCCATGGGCTCGTGCGCCAACGGCGGCGGTTACTATCACTATTCCTATTCCGTCGTGCGCGGTTGCGACCGCGTGGTGCCGGTGGACATCTACGTTCCCGGCTGCCCGCCGACCGCCGAGGCGCTGGTCTACGGCATCATGCAGTTGCAGAAGAAAATCCGCCGGGAAGCGCGCTACGACCGCTGACGGACGGCTCCCCGTCCGCCGCCCCGTCCGAGGTTGAGGAGACGACATGGCTTTCGCCAGCCTGACCGATCTTGCCGAGTACGTCGCCGGCCAGCTTTCGGAGGACGTCTACGAGTGGCGCATCGAGCACGACCAGCTCATCGTCGAGGCGCGGCGCGGCGCCATCGTCGATATCCTGCTGAAGCTGCGCGACGACGCCAACACCCAGTTCCAGCAACTCGTGGACGTCTGCGGCGTCGACTATCCGGAGCGGCCCGAGCGCTTCGAGGTCAACTACCAGCTCCTCAGCCTCAAGCATAACACCCGGATCCGCGTGAAGGTGACGGCGGAGGAAGACACGCCCGTGCCGTCTGTGGTGTCGGTCTACCCGTCGGCGGGATGGTACGAGCGCGAGACCTACGACATGTACGGCGTGTTCTTCGCCGGCAATCCGGACCTCCGGCGCATCCTCACCGACTACGGCTTCGAGGGGCATCCGCTGCGCAAGGACTTCCCGATGACCGGGTATGTGGAACTGCGCTACGACGACGAACAGAAGCGCGTGGTCTACGAGCCGGTGCAGCTCACCCAGGACTACCGCAACTTCGACTTCCTCAGCCCCTGGGAGGGCATGACCCGACAGCTCCCGGGCGACGAAAAGTCCGGCGAAGCGGGCGCTTGAGATCGCGGTGACATCGATGGACGCAGAAACCCAGATCCAGCCCTACAGCATGAATTTCGGGCCGCAGCATCCGGCGGCCCACGGCGTGCTGCGCCTGGTGCTGGAGCTGGACGGCGAGGTGGTGACCCGCGCCGACCCACATATCGGCCTGCTGCATCGCGGCACCGAGAAGCTGATCGAGTACCGCACCTTCCTGCAGGCGGTGCCGTATTTCGACCGGCTGGACTACGTCGCCCCGATGAACCAGGAGCACGCCTACGCCCTGGCGGTGGAAAAGCTGCTCGGCATCACCGTGCCGGAGCGCGGCCAGTACATCCGGGTGCTCTTTTCGGAAATTACGCGTATCCTCAACCATCTTCTCAACATTACGTCATATGCTCTTGATGTCGGGGCGATTACCCCGGCGCTGTGGGGCTTCGAGGAACGCGAAGTCCTGATGGAATTCTACGAGCGGGTGTGCGGTGCGCGCCTGCACGCGGCCTATTTCCGGCCGGGCGGGGTGCACCAGGACATGCCGGCCGGGCTGGCCGACGACATCTGGGCGTTCACCGAGCGCTTTCCGAAATTCGTCGACGAGCTGGCCGATCTGCTGACGGAAAACCGCATCTGGAAGCAGCGCACGGTCGACATCGGCGTGGCGTCCAAGGAAGACGCCATGGCCTGGGCCTTCACCGGGCCGATGCTGCGCGCGTCCGGCGTGCCGTGGGATCTGCGCAAGGCCCAGCCCTACGACGTGTACGACCGCATGGACTTCGACATCCCCATCGGCACCACGGGCGACTGTTACGCCCGCTACCTGGTGCGCATGGAGGAGATGCGGGAGTCCAACCGCATCGTCCGCCAGGCACTGCAGGAGATGCCGAAGAGCGGGCCGGTGTCGACTACCGACCACAAGGTGTCGCCGCCCAAGCGGGGCGAGATGAAGCGCTCCATGGAAGCGCTGATCCACCACTTCAAGCTCTACACCGAAGGCTATCACGTGCCGGCGGGGGAGTATTACGGCGTGGTGGAGGCCCCCAAGGGCGAGTTCGGCGTGTTCGTGGTGGCCGACGGCACCAACAAGCCCTACCGCTGCCGCATCCGGGCTCCCGGCTTTGCGCACATGCAGGGCATGGATTTCCTGGCGCGAGGCCACTTCCTGGCCGACACGGTGGCGATTATCGGCGCCATGGACGTCGTTTTCGGGGATATCGACCGATGAGTTTCGGGCACGCCGCACCGCGCGAGATGCAGCCGGACAGCTTTGCCTTCACCAAGGAGAACCTGGAGAAGGCCCAGCAGGTCATCGCCAAGTATCCGCCGGGCCGCCAGCAGAGTGCGGTGATGGCGCTGCTCGATCTGGCCCAACGCCAGCACGACAACTGGCTGCCCACGGTCGCCATGGACTACGTGGCCGACCTTCTGGAAATGCCGCGCATCCGCGTCTACGAGGTGGCGACCTTCTACACCATGTACCACCTGGCTCCGGTCGGTAAGTGGCACCTCCAGGTGTGCACCACCACGCCGTGCTGGCTGCGCGGGTCCGACGAGGTGATGCGCGCCATCAAGGACAAGACCGGGCTCGGCGGCCACAGCCGCCACTGCCACGGGGCCAAGCGCGACGAGTTCACCTGCGAGGAGGTCGAGTGCCTGGGGGCGTGCGTCAACGCGCCGATGCTCCAGGTGAACGACGACTACTACGAGGACCTGGACTACGAGCGCACCTGCCAGCTCATCGATGCCCTGAAAGCGGGCAAGCCGCCGCAGGTGGGCTCCATGACGGGCCGCCAGGGCAGCCAGGCGCAGGCCGGTTCGACCAGCCTGCAGCATGTGCGCAAGCAGCTTGAGGAAGCGGCCAAGCAGCGGGCCGCCGCCAAACCGGCCGATACCGCACCGGCCAAGGCGGAGGGCTCCGCGGAACAGCCGGCCGCCAAGGCCAAACCCAAGGCCAAGGGGGCCGATGCCCCGGCCACGGGGACGTCCGACCCCGACGACTCGCCGGTCAAGACCAAGGCCAGGGCCAACAAGACCGGCGAGGCGCAGGAAAAGGGCAAGCCGGCCGACGCGCCGGAAGATCCCAACCCGGCCGACGTGCCGTCGCATCCGCCGAAATCGGGGGACTGAGCCATGCTGCGCGATGAAGACCGGATCTTCACCAATCTTTACGGCTGGGACGACTGGCGGCTGGACGGTGCCAAGCGGCGCGGCGTGTGGGACAACACCAAGGCGTTGATCGAGCTGGGCCGCGACAAGATCATCGACGAGGTCAAGCGCTCCAACCTGCGCGGCCGTGGCGGTGCCGGCTTCCCCACAGGCATGAAGTGGTCGTTCATGCCCAAGGAGGAAAAGCCCGGAAAGCCGAGCTATCTGGTGATCAACGCCGACGAGTCGGAGCCCGGCACCTGCAAGGACCGCGACATCCTGCGCTTCGATCCCCACCGGCTGATCGAAGGCGCGCTGCTCTCCAGCTTCGCCATGGGGGCGCACGCCTGCTACATCTACATCCGCGGCGAGTTCTACAACGAAGCCTCCAACATCAATCAGGCGATCGCCGAAGCCTATGAGGCGGGCCTGGTGGGCAAGAACGCCTGCGGGTCGGGCTGGGATTTCGACATCTATCTGCACCGCGGCGCCGGGGCCTATATCTGCGGCGAGGAAACCGCCCTGCTGGAAAGCCTGGAGGGCAAGAAGGGCCAGCCGCGCAACAAGCCGCCGTTCCCCGCCGGTGCCGGCCTCTATGCCTGCCCGACCACGGTGAACAACGTGGAGACGATCGCGGTGGTGCCGTCGATCCTGCGCCGCGGGGCCGAGTGGTTTGCCTCCTTCGGGCGCGACAAGAATTCCGGCACCAAGCTGTTCTGCATCTCCGGCCACGTGAACCAGCCGTGCAACGTGGAAGAGGCCATGAGCATCCCCTTGCGGGAGCTTCTGGAAGCCCATGCCGGCGGCGTGCGCGGCGGCTGGGACAATCTGCTGGGCGTGCTGCCCGGCGGCTCGTCGACGCCGGTCATTCCGAAGGACGTGTGCGACGACGTGCTGATGGACTTCGACGGGCTGCGCGAGGCCAAGTCGGCCCTCGGCACCGCCGGCGTGATCGTGATGGATAAGTCCACCGACATCATTTACGCCATCGCCCGGCTGTCGTGGTTCTACACCCACGAAAGCTGCGGCCAGTGCACGCCCTGCCGGGAGGGCACCGGCTGGATCCACCGGGTGATGAAGCGCATGGTCAAGGGCAACGCCAGCCCCGACGAAATCGACATGCTGCTGGAGGTCACCAAGGAGATCGAGGGCCACACCATCTGCGCCCATGGCGATGCCTCGGCCTGGCCCATCCAGGGTCTGATCCGGCATTTCCGGCCGGAGATGGAAAAGCGCATCCGCGACTACCGCGACGCCGCCCATGCCGGCCGTCCGGTGCCCCAGGCGGCGGAGTGACCGGGCGATGACACGCGACCAAGAGCGGGGACTGTAGAACCATGCCGAAGCTCACCATCGACGGGATGGAGATCGAGGTCGAACCCGGCACGTCGGTGTTGCAGGCCTGCGAGCGGCTGGGCATCGAGATCCCGCGCTTCTGCTACCACGACCGGCTGTCGGTTCCGGCCAACTGCCGCATGTGCCTGGTGGAGATGGAGCGGTCGCCCAAGCCCATCGCGTCGTGCGCCATGCCGTGCGGCGACAACATGGTGATCCACACCGACACCGAGCTGGTGCACAAGGCGCGCAAGGGGGTGATGGAGTTCCTGCTCATCAACCACCCGCTGGACTGCCCGATCTGCGACCAGGGCGGCGAGTGCGACCTGCAGGACCAGGCCATGGCCTATGGCTTCGACCACAGCCGCTACAAGGAAAACAAGCGCGCGGTGGCGGAGAAGAACCTGGGTCCGCTGATCAAGACCTTCATGACGCGGTGCATCCACTGCACCCGCTGCGTGCGCTTCGCTGAAGAGATCGCCGGCATGCCCGAGATGGGGGCGACCGGCCGCGGCGAGCACACCGAAATCGGCACCTATGTGCAGCACGCCATCCAGTCCGAGATGTCGGGCAACATGATCGACATCTGCCCGGTCGGCGCGCTCACCTCCAAGCCTTACCAGTACCACGCCCGGCCTTGGGAACTGAGGAAGACCGAGACCATCGACGTGCTGGACGCGGTGGGCTCAAACATCCGGGTCGACTCCCGCGGCAGCGAGGTGCTGCGCGTGCTGCCGCGCCTGCACGAGGACGTGAACGAGGAGTGGATCTCCGACCGCACGCGCTTTGCCTATGACGGGCTGCGCTACCGCCGGCTCGACCGGCCCTATGTGCGCAAGGACGGCAAGCTCGCCCAGGCAAGCTGGGACGAAGCGTTCCAGGCAATCGCCGACAAGCTGGCGGGCGTGAAGGGCGACCGCATCGCCGCCATTGCCGGCGACCAGTGCGATGCGGAGTCCATGCTGCTGCTGAAGGAGCTGATGGCCGCCCTCGGCTCGCCCAACATCGATTGCCGCCAGGATGGGGCCAAGATCGGTTACGGCCCGCGCGGCAGCTACATCTTCAATTCCGGCATCGCCGGCATCGAGCAGGCCGACGCCATCCTGATCGTGGGCGCCAACCCGCGCTGGGAGGCCACGCTGGTCAACGCCCGCATCCGCAAGCGCTGGTGGGCCGGCGGGCTCAAGGTCGGCGTCATCGGCCCCAATGTGGACCTGACCTACCGCACCGACTATCTCGGCGCCGGCACCCAGACCCTGCGCGAGGTGGCCGACGGCAGCCACGCCTTCGCCCAGGTGCTGAAGGATGCCGCCAACCCGATGATCATTGTCGGCATGGGGGCGCTGGCGCGGCCGGACGGCGCCGGCGTGCTGGCGCTCGCCCGCCAGGTGGCGGAGACCTACGGCATGGTGCGTGCGGCCGCGGGCGACGATCCCGGCTGGAACGGCTTCAACGTGCTGCACACGGCCGCCGCCCGCGTCGGCGGACTCGACCTGGGCTTCCTGCCAGCCAAGGGCGGGCGCGACGTCCCCGGCATCCTGGCGGGCGCGGACGCCGGGGAGATCGAGGTGGTGTGGCTGCAGGCGGCCGACGAGATCGACACCGACGCGCTGGCCAAGCCTTTCGTCATCTACCAGGGCCACCACGGCGACCGTGGTGCAGCCGTCGCCGACGTGGTGCTGCCGGGGGCCGCCTACACCGAGAAGTCCGCCACCTACGTGAACACCGAAGGCCGCGTGCAGCTCGCCCGCTTCGCCAGCTTCCCCTTGGGCGAGGCGCGGGAGGATTGGAAGATCCTGCGCGCGGTGAGCGAGAAGCTGGGCAAGACGCTGCCCTACAACTCCCTGGCCGAGGTGCGCCGCCGGCTGATCGAGACGAACCCGGTGTTCGGCGAGATCGACCTGCAAGCGCCGGGCGAGTGGGGCGCCTTCGGCGACGACAAGGTGGCGCTGGGCGATCAGCCGTTCGAATCGCCGGTCGTCAACTTCTACAAGGTCGACCCGATCACGCGGGCCTCGGTGACCATGGCCAAGTGCACCGACGAGATCCTCGCGGCACACGACAAGGAACGGACGGGCACCGATGGATAGCGGGTTCTGGAGCGGCTACCTGTGGCCGACGATCTGGATCGTCATCCAGATCGTGATCGTGGTCGGGCCGCTGCTCGGCGCGGTGGCGTATCTGACGCTGGCCGAACGCAAGATCCTCGGCGCCATCCAGCTCCGCCAGGGGCCGATGGTGGTGGGGCCGTTCGGGCTCCTGCAGCCGCTGGCCGACGGGCTGAAGCTGTTCGTCAAGGAAACCATCGTCCCGGCCGGGGCCAACCGGGCGGTGTTCTTCATCGCGCCGATGCTGACCTTCCTTCTGAGCCTGGTGGCCTGGGCGGTGATCCCCTTCGGCGACAACATGGTGATCGCCAACATCAATGTCGGCGTGCTGTACCTGTTCGCCATTTCCTCGCTGGGCGTGTACGGCATCATCATGGCCGGCTGGGCGTCCAACTCGCGCTACGCCTTCCTCGGCGGCCTCAGGTCGGCGGCGCAGATGGTGTCCTACGAAGTCTCCATCGGCTTCATCATCATCTCCGTGCTGCTGTGCGCCGGTTCGCTCAACCTGTCGGAGATCGTGCGCGCCCAGGAAGGGCTGTGGTTCTTCATCCCGCTCTTCCCCATGTTCATCGTGTTCTTCGTATCCGCACTGGCGGAAACCAACCGCGCCCCGTTCGACCTGCCGGAAGGCGAATCGGAAATCACCGGCGGCTTCATGGTCGAATACTCGGCCATGACCTACGCGCTGTTCTTCCTCGGCGAATACGCCAACATGATCTTGATGAGCGCGTTCGCCACCATCCTGTTCCTGGGTGGCTGGCTGCCGCCGCTGTCGATCCCGCCCTTCACCTGGGTGCCGGGGCCGATCTGGTTCATCTTGAAGATCTGCGTGGTGCTCTTCGTCTTCATCTGGGTGCGCGGAACCATGCCGCGCTACCGCTACGACCAGTTGATGCGGCTCGGCTGGAAGGTGTTCCTGCCGTTCTCGCTGGGCTGGGTGATCGTCACCGCCGGCGTGCTGGTGACCTTCGGATGGCTGCCGGAATGACCGCCCGCGACGCTTTCGCTCCGGCCGCGCGGGCCGGACAGGGGTTCTGACGCATGTCTGTGATCGATCGTACCGCCCGCAGTTTTCTGCTGACCGAGCTGATAACCGGCATGGCGCTGACGCTGCGCTACATGTTCCGGCCGAAGGCCACGCTGAACTATCCCTACGAGAAGGGCCTGCTTTCCCCGCGCTTCCGCGGCGAGCACGCGCTGCGCCGCTATCCCAACGGCGAAGAGCGGTGCATCGCCTGCAAGCTGTGCGAGGCCATCTGCCCGGCCCAGGCCATCACCATCGAGGCCGAGCCGCGCGACGACGGCAGCCGCCGCACCACGCGCTACGACATCGACATGACCAAGTGCATCTTCTGCGGCTTCTGCCAGGAAGCCTGCCCGGTGGATGCCATCGTTGAGGGCCCGAACTTCGAGTATTCCACCGAAACCCGGGAAGAGCTGTTCTACAACAAGGACAAGCTGCTGGCGAACGGCGACCGGTGGGAAGCCCAGCTCGCGGCCAACATTGCGGCCGATGCGCCATACCGCTAAAACCCAACCGACCGGCGGGAGCGCCGCTGGCCTGCCCGACGACCGGACGGGCACCCGCGCCCACCGTTCCTTGATCCCACCGGCCTCGTAAGGGGACGCACCCCGGCATGTTCGTTGTCACCCTTGCCTTCTACCTGTTTGCCACGGTGACCATCGGCTCCGCGCTGATGGTGATCTCCGCGCGCAATCCCGTGCACTCCGTGCTGTTCCTCATCCTGGCGTTCTTCAGTGCCGCCGCCCTGTTCGTGCTGATGGGGGCGGAGTTCCTGGCGATGATCCTGGTGGTGGTCTATGTGGGCGCCGTCGCCGTGCTGTTCTTGTTCGTGGTGATGATGCTGGACATCGATTTCCGCGAACTGAAGCAGGGCTTCCTGCAATACCTGCCGCTGGGCGTGCTGATCGGCGTGGTGCTGGCCGTGGAGTTGATTTTCGTCATCGGCTCCGTGGCATTGATCGCCGATCAGGAGGCGCTGGCCGAGGGCCAGGCGCTGCCGCTGACCCAGGGCAACATCGAAGCGCTGGGGCGCGTGCTCTACACCCAGTACCTGTTCTTGTTCCAGGCGGCTGGCCTGGTGCTGCTGGTGGCGATGATCGGCGCCATCGTGCTGACGCTGCGCCACCGCGTCGGCGTGCGCCGCCAGAAGGTCTCAGACCAGGTGTCGCGCCGCCCCGAAGACGTGGTGATCAAGGTCCGGCCGGGCGTCGGGGAAGGGGTGTAGCCATGGCGATCGGCCTTGAACACTATCTGACGGTGGCGGCCCTGCTGTTCACCATCGGCATCGTCGGCATCTTCCTCAACCGCCGCAACGTCATCATCATCCTGATGTCGGTGGAGCTGATGCTGCTGGCCGTCAACATCAACCTGGTGGCCTTCTCCACCCACACGGGCAACCTGGTGGGCCAGGTGTTCGCGCTGTTCGTCCTCACCGTCGCGGCGGCGGAGGCGGCCATCGGGCTGGCCATCCTGGTGGTGTATTTCCGCAACCGCGGGACCATCGCGGTGCGGGACATCAACATGATGAAAGGGTAGGGGCATGGAAGTCGCCACGATCTTCCTGCCGCTGATCGGCTGCATCATCGCCGGGCTGTTCGGCCGCACCATCGGCGCCCGCGGCGCCATGGCGGTCACCGTCACCGCCGTATGCGTGTCCGCGGTGCTGTCGATCATCCTGTTCTTCCAGCTCACGGGCGAAGGCAGCGAAGCCTACACGGTCACCCTCTTCACCTTCATCGACAGCGGCGCCTTCGAGGTCTCCTGGGCGCTCAGGTTCGATGCGCTGACCGCGGTGATGCTGATCGTGGTCAACGGCGTGTCGTCGATGGTGCACATCTACTCCATCGGCTACATGGCGCACGACGGCCACCGGGCGCGCTTCTTCAGCTATCTCAGCCTGTTCACCTTCGCCATGTTGATGCTGATCACGGCAGACAACCTGGTGCAGCTCTATTTCGGCTGGGAAGGCGTCGGCCTGGCCTCCTACCTGCTGATCGGCTTCTGGCACGAACGGGAGAGTGCCCGGGCCGCCGCGGTGAAGGCGTTCGTCGTCAACCGCATCGGCGACTTCGGCTTCGCGCTCGGCATCTTCGCGGTGTTCATGGTGTTCGGCTCGGTGGAGTTCGACACCATCTTCTCGTCCGCCGCCGAGCACGCCGATGCCACCTTCACCTTCCTCGGCTACGAGGTGCACGCGCTGACCTGCGCCTGCCTGCTGCTGTTCATGGGGGCCATGGGCAAGTCGGCCCAGTTGGGCCTGCACACCTGGCTGCCGGACGCCATGGAAGGCCCCACCCCGGTCTCCGCCCTGATCCACGCCGCCACCATGGTGACGGCGGGCGTGTTCATGGTGGCGCGCATGTCGCCGCTGTTCGAATACGCGCCGGATGCGCTGACGGTGGTGTGCCTGGTGGGGGCGGCCACCGCCATCGTTGCCGCCACCATCGGCATCACCCAGAACGACATCAAGCGGGTGATCGCCTATTCCACCATGAGCCAGCTCGGCTACATGTTCTTCGCGCTGGGTGTGTCGGCCTACTCGGCCGCCATCTTCCACCTGATGACCCACGCCTTCTTCAAGAGCCTGCTCTTCCTCGGCGCCGGCAGCGTCATCCATGCCATGTCCGACGAGCAGGACATGCGCAAGATGGGCGGCATCTGGAAGCAGATCCCCTACACCTACACCCTCATGTGGATCGGCAGCCTGGCGCTGGCGGGCATCGGCATCTATGGCGTGTTCGGGGCGGCCGGCTTCTATTCCAAGGATCTCATCCTGGAGTCCGCCTTCGCCGACCATAGCTGGTTCGGCGACATCGCCTACTGGCTGGGCGTGGTCGCCGCCTTCCTCACGGCGTTCTATTCCTGGCGCCTCATCATCATGACCTTCCACGGCCCCTCGCGGGCGGAAGAGAAGGTGGCGGCCCATGTGCACGAGTCGTCCTGGGTGATGCTGGGCCCGCTGGTGCCGCTGGCGGCGGGCGCCATCTTCGCCGGCTGGATCGGCTACGACGCCTTTGCCGGCCACGGGCGGGAAGCCTTCTGGGGCGAGGCGCTGTTCGTGCTGCACGCCAACGACACCGTCGAAGCGGCCCACCACGTGCCCTTCTGGGGCAAGATCCTGCCCCTGGTGCTGGCCTTCGGCGGCATTGCGCTGGCCTATGTGGTCTACATGATGCGGCCGGGCATGGCGGGTGCCATCGCTCGGGCAACGCGGCCGGTCTACGTGTTCCTGCTCAACAAGTGGTACTTCGACGAGCTTTTCCACTGGGCCGTGGTGCGGCCGGCCAACGTGCTCGGCCGCCTCTTGTGGAAGGGCGGCGACGGCGCGGTGATCGACGGGCTCGGCCCCAACGGCATCGCGTCGACCACCCGCATGGTGGCCCGCCAGGCGAGCCGGCTGCAGACCGGCTACGTCTATCACTACGTGTTCGCCATGCTGGTGGGCGCGGTGGGGCTGGTCACGTGGTACCTGTACACCGTATCGGCATAGGGTCGAGGAAGGGGTTCAACCGATGACCTGGCCGCTGTTGTCGCTCGTCACCTTCGTGCCGCTGGCCGGAGCCGCGATCATCTTTCTGATCGTCCGCGGGCCGGCCGAGGAGACGGCGACCAACGCCCGCTGGATGGCGCTGTGGGCCTCGCTGCTCACCTTCGTGCTGTCGCTGTTCGTGTGGTTCAACTTCGACTCCTCGACCCCGGACTTCCAGTTCGAGGAGCACATGGATTGGTTCCCCCATCTGGGGATCGCCTACCATGTGGGCGTCGACGGCATTTCCATGCTGTTCGTCCTGCTGTGCACCTTGTTGACCCCGCTGTGCATCCTCGCGTCGTGGAAGATCGCCGACCGGGTGAAGGAATACATGATCGCATTCCTCATCCTGGAAACCATGATGATCGGGATGTTCTGCGCGCTCGACTTCGTATTGTTCTATGTGTTCTTCGAAGGCGTGCTGATCCCGATGTTCATTATCATCGGGGTATGGGGCAGCGGGTCACGCCGCGTGTATGCGGCCTTCAAGTTCTTCTTGTTCACGCTGCTCGGCTCTGTGCTGATGCTGCTGGCGCTGCTGGCCATCTATCTGGAGGTCGGCACCACCGACATCCCGACGCTGCTGATCTACCACTTCCCCGCCGGCATGCAGACCTGGCTGTGGCTCGCCATGTTCGCCTCCTTCGCGGTGAAGGTACCCATGTGGCCGGTGCACACCTGGCTGCCCGACGCCCACGTGGAAGCGCCCACCGCGGGATCGGTGATCCTGGCCGGCGTGCTCTTGAAGATGGGCGGCTACGGCTTCCTGCGCTTCTCCATCCCCATGCTGCCGGAAGCGACGGCGGAGTTCACGCCGCTGATCTACACCCTCAGCGTCGTGGCGATCATCTACACCTCGCTGGTCGCCATGGCCCAGGAGGACATGAAGAAGCTGATCGCCTACTCCTCGGTGGCCCATATGGGCTTCGTGACCATCGGCATGTTCACGCTGACCACCCAGGGGGTGCAGGGCTCGATCTACCAGATGCTCAGCCACGGCATCGTGTCGGGCGCCCTCTTCCTGTGCGTCGGGGTGGTGTACGACCGGCTGCATACGCGTGAGATCGCGCGCTTCGGCGGGCTGGTGAACAACATGCCGCGCTACGCCCTGGTGTTCATGATCTTCATGCTGGCTTCGGTCGGTCTGCCCGGCACTTCGGGCTTCGTCGGCGAGTTCCTCAGCCTGCTCGGTGCCTTCCTGGCCAACACCTGGGTGGCCGCACTCGCCGCCATCGGCGTGATCCTGGGGGCGGTCTACATGCTGAGCCTCTATCGCCGCGTCATCTTCGGCAAGCTGGTGAAGGAAGACCTGAAGCTGCTGAAGGATCTGAGCGCCCGGGAGATCGCGGTGTTCGCGCCGCTGATCGCCATGGTGCTGTGGATGGGCATCTATCCCGGCTCGTTCATCGAGGTGATGGAGGTCTCCGTCGACCACCTGATCCAGAACTACCAGGTCGCGCTGGAACAGGCCGGCCACGCAACCACCATTGCCAGCCGGTAGCGAGGCAGCCGCGCCATGACCGCGTTTCCCGATCTGATACCGGCCCTGCCCGAGATCTTCCTGGCCTGCGCCGCCATGGCCCTGCTGCTGATCGGCGTGTTCCGCGGCGACGGGGCGACCGGCCTGGTGTGTTGGCTGGCCGTGGCAGCGCTGGCCGCGACGGCGGTGCTGCTGGTGGCGGTGGTGCCCGAGGGGCGGGTGGAGACCTTCGAGGGCCAGTTCGTCCTCGACGACTTCGCCATCTTCATGAAGCTGTTGGCCGTGCTGGGCACGGCGGTGGCGCTGGTGATGTCCTTGGGCTTCATCGAGCGCGAGCAGATGGCCCGGTTCGAATACCCGGTGCTGTTCCTGTTTGCCACGCTCGGCATGCTGATGATGATCAGCGCCAACGACCTGATCTCGCTTTATCTGGGGCTGGAGCTGCAGAGCCTGTCGCTCTACGTCATTGCGGCCTTCCGGCGCGATGCCCTGCGCTCCTCCGAGGCGGGGCTCAAATACTTCGTCCTGGGCGCGGTGTCGTCGGGCATGCTGCTCTACGGCGCCTCGATGATCTACGGCTTCTCCGGCACCACCAGCTTCGACGGGCTGGCCGACGTGGCCTTCACCGGTGCGCCGCCCATCGGCTTGGTGGTTGGGCTGGTGTTCGTGTGCGCAGCGCTCGCCTTCAAGATCTCCGCCGTGCCGTTCCACATGTGGACGCCCGACGTCTACGAAGGCGCACCAACGCCGGTGACCGCCTTCTTTGCCGCCGCCCCCAAGGTGGCCGCCATGGCGCTGTTCGTGCGCGTGCTGGTGGAACCGCTAGGCGATCTGGTGGCGCAGTGGCAGCAGATCATCATCGTCACTTCGGTGTTGTCGATGGCACTGGGCGCGTTTGCCGCCATCGCCCAGCGCAACATCAAGCGCCTGATGGCCTATTCCTCCATCGGCCATGTCGGCTTCGCCCTGGTCGGCCTGGCCGCAGGGTCGGAGGATGGCGTGCGCGGCGTGCTCGTCTACATGGCGATCTACGTGGCCATGTCGCTCGGCACCTTCGCCACCATCCTGTGCATGCGGGTCAACGGCCGCATGGTGGAATCGCTGGACGACCTGGCGGGGCTCAGCCGCACCAACCCGATGCTGGCCTTCGGCATGGCCATCTTCATGTTCTCCATGGCCGGCATTCCGCCGCTCGCCGGGTTCTTCGCCAAGCTCTACGTCTTCATGGCGGCGATCCAGGCGCAGCTCTACACGCTGGCGGTGCTCGGCGTGGTGTCGAGCGTGGTGGCCGCCTTCTACTATCTGCGGATCGTCAAGCTGATGTACTTCGACGAGCCGACCGAGGCGTTCGACCGGCCGATCGAACGGTCGATGTCGACCATCCTGGTGGCCACCGGCCTGTTCACCGCACTGTTCTTCGCCTATCCGGGGCCGCTGCTGGATGCGGCGTCGGCCGCGGCATCGGCGGTGTTCCCCGAGGCGGCGGCGCCGGCCACCCAGTGACCATGGCCGATGCCCCGGACCTGGCGGGGCGCCAGATCTGGCCGCCGACGGTGCCGGCCGGCTGGCGCCTGGATGCCCGCGACAGCGTTGCCAGCACCAATGCCGAAGCGGGGGCTCTGGCCGCCGCCGGCTGCCCGGAACGGACCGTCGTGGTGGCGCGCGAGCAGACGGTGGGGCGCGGCCGCCAGGGGCGGAGCTGGACCTCGCCGCCGGGCAACCTCTACGCCAGCGTGGTGCTGCGGCCCAAGCGGCCGCTCGCCGAAGCGGCCCAGCTCACCTTCGTGATCGCGCTCGCCCTGGCTGACGGCATCGCGGCATTGGCCCCCGCCACCGCGCCGCGCCTGAAATGGCCGAACGACGTGCTGGTGGGCGGCCGCAAGATTTCCGGCATCCTGCTGGAAAGCGAAAGCAGCGGCGGGGCAGGCGTGGCCTGGGTGGTCGCCGGTACCGGCGTCAACATCGCCCACCATCCGGCCGATGCCGCGACCCCCGCCACCCATCTGGCCGAACATGTGGCCCGGCCGATCGCCGTGGGCGACCTGCTTGCCAGCTACCTGGCAGCACTCGACGACTGGTACGGCCGCTGGGCGGCAGAAGGGTTCGCCCCGGTGCGCGCCGGTTGGCTGGACCGCGCCCTGGGCCTGGGCGGGACGGTGCGTGTGCGCACCGCGCGGGAAACCTTCTCCGGCCGCTTCGACAGCCTGACGGCCGATGGCGCCCTGGTGGTGACCACCGACGACGGCCTGATCCGCCAGGTGACCGCCGGGGACGTGATGTTCGGGGGTGCGCGTGCTGCTGGCGATTGATGCGGGCAACACCAATGTGGTGTTCGCGGTGGCGGACGGGGGCCGGATCGCCGGCACCTGGCGGATTTCCACCGACACGCGGCGCACCGCCGATGAGTACGCGGTGTGGCTCCACCAGGTGCTGTCGCTGAGCGGGCTGAGCCCACGCGATGTCAGCGACGTGATCCTGGGCAGCGTGGTGCCGGCGGTGAGCTTCAACCTCACCTGGTTGTGCCGCAAGCATCTGGGCTGCGAGCCTAAGGTGGTGACCAAGGATCTCGACCTCGGCATCGAGATCCGGCTCGACAACCCGGCCGAAGCCGGCGTCGACCGCATCGTCAACGCGATTGCCGCCGGGTCCAGCTACCCGACGCCGCTGATCGTGGTGGACATCGGCACCGGCACCACCTTCGACGTGATCGATGCCGAAGGCCATTATATCGGCGGTGCCATCGCACCGGGCCCGCACCCCTCGTTGGAAGCCCTGCACTCCATCGCCGCCCAGCTCCCCAAGGTGCAGATCGAGCGGCCGCGCCAGGTGATCGGCCGCGGCACCGTCGCCGCCATGCAATCGGGCATCTTCTGGGGCTATGTCAGCCTGATCGAAGGGCTGATCCAGCGCATCCAGGCGGAGTTCGGGGCGGAGATGACGGTGATCGCCACCGGCGGGCTGGGCATCACCTTTGCCGAGGCGACGCCGATGATCCACCACTACGACCGCGACCTCACCATCCGCGGGCTCATGGCCATCTACGATCGGATCACCGGCCGATGAGCAGGCCCCTGGCTGCGGCGGACGACGCGCTGACCTTCACGGCACTCGGCGGGTCGGAAGAAATCGGCATGAACCTCTACGTCTACGAGGTCGACGGCCGGCTCCTGGTGGTGGACTGCGGCATCACTTTCGGCGACGACACCACCCCCGGCATCGACGTGCTGATGCCCGATCCGTCGTACCTGGAGGCGCGGCGGGAAGACATCGTCGGGCTGGTGCTGACCCATGCCCATGAGGACCATTTCGGCGCCATCGGCTATCTGTGGCCGCGGTTGCGCTGCCCCATCTACGCCACGCCGTTTTCCGCGGCCCTGCTGCGCCTGAAGCTGGCCGACCAGTCGGTGCGCGGCGCGGTGCAGATCCTCGAAGTGCCGTTGGGCGGCACTCTGGATCTCGGCCCCTTCCAGGTCACCTACGTGACCATGACCCACTCGATCCCCGAGCCCAACGCCTTGGTGCTGCGCACCCGCCACGGCATCGTGGTGCACAGCGGCGACTGGAAGCTCGACCCCACGCCGACGCTGGGGGAGGTGAGCGACACCGAGACCTTGCGCCGGTTGGGCGAGGAAGGCGTGCGGGCGCTCATCTGCGACAGCACCAATGCGTTGGAACCCGGCCGCTCGGGCTCCGAAACCATGGTGCGCGAGGCGTTGACCCGGGTGGTGGCCGCCCAGGCGAACCGCGTGGTGGTGACGTGCTTTTCCACCAATGTCGCGCGGCTGGAAAGCATCGCCCATGCCGCCCACGCCAACGGCCGCCACTGCGCGCTGGTGGGGCGCTCCTTGTGGCGGGTGCATACCGCCGCACTGGAGGCTGGCTATCTGAAGGACCTGGCGGAGCCGTTCCTCTCCGATGCGGAGGCGGCGGTGCTGCCGCGCGACCGCGTGGTGCTGGCCTGCACCGGCAGCCAGGGGGAAGGGCGCTCCGCCCTCAGCCGCATCGCCCAGGGCGGGCATCCCAACATCGATCTCGACCCCGGCGACACGGTGGTCTATTCGGCGCGCGAGATCCCCGGAAACGAGAAGGCCATCATCCGCGTGCAGAACGCGCTGGTGGCGGCCGGCATCCGCATCCTCACGCCGCACGACGACCCGCAGATCCATGTGTCCGGTCACCCCAACCGCGACGAGCTGGTGGACCTCTACGGCTGGCTGCGCCCGGCCGTCGCCATCCCCACCCATGGCGAGGCCATGCACACCCGCGCCCATGCCGAACTGGCGCGCGCTTGCCAGGTGCCGGAGGTCGTGATCCCCCGCGACGGTGCGGTGATCCGCTTGGCACCGGGGCCGGCGGAGGTGATCGACCACGTGCCCGTCGGCCGCCTGGCGCTCGACGGCGACCGCCTGATACCGCTGGAGCGCGGTGCCGTGGGCATGCGCCGCAAGCTGATGCACAATGGCGCCGTCGTGGTCAGTCTGGCGCTGGACGGCGGCGGGCGGCTGCTGGGCGAACCGCAGGTCTCCGCCCCTGGGCTTGAGGATGATCTGGACGGCGATGAAGCCTTGATCGATATCATTGCCGAAGACGTCGTCGATGCCTTGGATGGGCTCAGCAAACGGCAGCGCCAGGATGACGACGTCGTGCGCGAGGCGGTGCGGGTCGCAGCTCGCCGGTCCGTCCGGGAAGCCCGCGGCAAGCGGCCGCCGACGGATGTGCATCTGATGCGTCTTTAGGCGTTGCCGGGTCGTCGATCCGCCTGCCAAGCAAGGGAAGGGAATTGCTCATGATCGGCCGATTGAACCATGTCGCCATCGCCGTGCCGGATCTGCCTGCCGCCATGGAGCTGTATCGCACCACGCTCGGCGCCCAGGTTTCCGAGCCTGAGGACCAGCCGGAGCACGGCGTCATCACCGTGTTCATCGACTTGCCCAACACCCGCGTGGAACTGCTGCACCCGCTGGGCGACAAGTCGCCGATCGCCAACTTCCTGGAGAAGAACCCGGCCGGCGGCATCCATCACATCTGCTACGAGGTGACGGACATCATCGCCGCGCGGGACAAGCTGATGGCCAACGGCATGCGCGTGCTGGGCACCGGCGAGCCGAAGCTGGGCGCACACCACCACCCGGTGCTGTTCCTGCATCCGAAGGACTTCAACGGCACGCTGGTGGAGCTGGAAGAGGTGGCGGCCTGATCCCAGGCTGCCGCACGCCGGCCGTGGCCGGCGGGGGCGTTCAATGTCGGTTGTCACCGGGATCATCGTCTACCTGATCACTTGGTGGGTGGTGCTGTTTGCCGTGCTGCCGTGGGGCAGCGCTCCGCCTGAGCATACAGAGGCGGGCCACGCGCCAAGCGCGCCGGCCCGTCCTCGCCTGGGCCTGAAGTTCCTGATCACCACCGGGATCGCCGCGGTGATCTGGCTGGCCATCTATTGGACCGAGCAGAGTGGCCTGATCTCGTTCCGGGAGATGGCCCGGTCAGGCTGACCGGCCGGGAGCGGCCCGCCAGGACCGCCGGTTTGCCGGTTGTCCATCCTGCCATTGCTGGGCGCTCGGCGCCGCCGCCAGGGGGGTGTCCGTCCGGGCATGATCGCTCCGCTGCGCCGCGCGCTGCCGCGGCCTGCCAGACGTGGCGGCGGGGGGGGCCGTGTTGCCGCCGCCACCAAAGACGCTGACAATCATGGACGTCCGGTTGGCGATCCCAGGAGCGCCGGTGCTCACTTAAGAGGCGGAATTCGCTACGCTATTGGGCAACTGCCAGTCGAATGTGCAAAATAGGCCAATAAAACGACAAAAAACAAGGCAAGCACAGTTAGCGCTTGCCTCCTAGGTGAGCTTTCGTTTCTATCACTGCTTATGGAGGCTGTCGGAGCGTCCAACGGGCACTCTGCAGATGTTGACGCTGGCCCTCCCCAAACTTGGACCGCCGACGGTAGATCCGCCGGTTATTAATGGGCGTGACTGTACCTAAGGTGACATTTGGGTGTCACCCCCTTTTTGTTGGTTGCCGCAAAAAAAGATGCTGAACACCCGGCGCATCTGTGCTGTGCCGAGGACAGATGATCTGTCGCTAGCTGGGACGGAACGGCTGGCCCGTCTTGCCGCCCCCGTGTCACCGCCGGGCCGGCCGGCCGCAGGGGCTTGCCCGCGGCCGGCGGATGCACGTCACCCCAGATAGGCGAACTTCACGACGAACAGCACGGCGAGCACCAGCACCGCCGGCTTGGCATCGGCGATCCGCCCGCTCAGCACCTTGGCCGCGGCGTAGGTGATGAAGCCGAAGGCGATGCCGTTGGCGACGGAGTAGGTGAGCGGCATGGTGATGGCGGTGATCAGCGCCGGGGCCGCTTCCGTGGCGTCGTCCCAGTTCACGTCGGCCAGGCCGCGAGCCATCAGGCAGGCGACGAAAACCAGGGCCGGCGCGGTGGCGAACACGGGGATCGACCCGGCCAGGGGTGCGAAGAACAGGCAGGCCACGAACAGCACGGCGACGACCAGCGCCGTCAGCCCGGTACGGCCGCCCGCATTGATGCCGGCGGCACTCTCGATATAGCTGGTGGTGGTCGAGGTCCCGAGCCCGGCGCCGACGATGGTGGCCGTGCTGTCGGCCACCAGGGCGCGGCCCAGGCGCGGCAGCCGGTCCCGCTCGTCCAGCAGTCCGGCGCGGGCGGACACGCCGATCAAGGTGCCGGCCGTATCGAACAAGTCGACGAACAGGAAGGCGAAGACGATCGTCAGCAACCCGATATCGAGTGCGCCTGGAATATCGAGCTGCAGGAAGGTCGGTGTCGGGTCCGGCGGCAGGTCGACCAGACCCTGGAAGTCCGAATAGCCCAGCAGGATGGAGGCGACGGACACGCCCAGGATGCCGATGATGATGGCTCCGGGAATGCGCAGTGCCGTCAGCGCCACCATCACCGCAAAGCCGATCACCGCCATGATCACCGTCGGCTGGGTGACATCCCCCAGCGTCACCAGGGTGACGGGGTGGTCGACCACGATCCCGGCTTCGCTCAACCCGATGATCGCCAGGAACAGGCCAATGCCGGCCGCGATGGCCATCTTCAGCGAATGCGGGATGGAGTTGATGATCCATTCGCGCACCGGCAGCACGCTCAAGACCAGGAAGATCACGCCGGACACGAAGACCGCACCCAGGGCCACCTGCCAGGTGTGACCCATGCCCAAAACGACGCCATATGTGAAATACGCGTTCAGTCCCATGCCTGGTGCCAGGGCAATCGGGTAGTTGGCGTAGAGCCCCATGATGGCCGTGCCCGCCGCCGCCGCCAGGCAGGTGGCGACGAACACCGCCCCCTGGTCCATGCCGGTGGCCGACAGGATCGATGGGTTGACGAAGATGATATAGGCCATGGTGAGAAACGTCGTGACACCGGCCAAGACCTCGGTGCGGACGGTTGTCCCGTGGGAGGAAAGCTGGAAAAGGCGCTCGAACATGTCCGTCCATCCGTTGTGTACCGGCACGCGGTAAGCAAAAGCGGTGCCAAAAGGCTAGGGCGGTCCACCGCGGGCAGTGCTGCTGCTCCGCCTGGCGTCCTCACCCCGCAGCGGTTTTTGTGATAGACCGGCGCCATGGTCCAGTCCCGTCGTGCGGCTTCGCCGTCGCCCTACCTGTTGTTGCTGCTGCCGCCGCTGTTGTGGTCCGGCAACTTCGTGATCGGACGCGCCATGCGCGATGCCTTCGAGCCGGTGCCGCTCACCTTCTGGCGCTGGATCCTGGCGGGTGCCGTGCTGGCGCCGTTTGCCCTGGCGCTCACCTGGCGCCACCGCGTGGTGATTGCCCGCCACCCGCTGCTGCTGATCGCGCTGGGCGTCACCGGCGTTGGCTGGTTCCACCTCAGCGTCTACTACGGCCTGCAGACGAGCACGGCGATCAACGCCGGCCTGCTGATGGCCACCGGCCCGATGATGATCGCCGCCCTGAGCTGGATGGCCTACGGGGAGGCGATCAGCCTGCGCTACCTGGCGGGGCTGCTGCTGTCGCTCGCTGGGGCGACGGTGGTGATCGCCCGCGGCGATACCGCCGCCTTGTTGGCGCTGGAGATCAACGAGGGCGACATCTGGCTGTTCGGCGCGGCCATGCTGTGGGCGGTCTATTCGGTGCTGCTGAAGCGCCGGCCGGCCGAGCTGCCGCCGCTGGCGCTGCTGTTCGTCACCATCGTGGTGGGGGCGGTGTCGCTGGCGCCGCTGTTCGTGTGGCAATCCGGGCTGGCGCTGGGCTTCGAGCCGGGGATCGAGACGCTGGGCACGCTGCTCTACGTGTCGCTGCTGGCCTCCCTGCTCGCCTACCAGTTCTGGAACCGCGGGGTGCGGGAGGCGGGCCCGAGCCGGGCCGGCCTCTACATGTACCTGATGCCGTTCTTCAGCGCGGTGCTCTCGGTAATCGCCCTGGGCGAGCCGGTGGCCCCCTTCCATGTGGTGGGCGGCGCGCTGATCTTCGGCGGCATCGCTTTGGCGGTGATGCGCCGGCGGCCGGCAGCGGCCACGGCCACGGCCTCGGCCTCGGAGGCGGAATGATCGCCCGCAGCGTAGCGGTGGCCTTGGCGGCTCTGGCCTTGGCGGCGCCCGCGGCGGGGCAGAGCGGCCCGGTCCACACCGTCACGGTATCGCGCGAGGATTGCCGCAACCTGGTGGCCCATGTGCCAGCACCCGACGCGGCCTACCAGCCGGGGGTGGACGTGCTGGGCCGGCCGGTCGCCCCGGCCGACCTCAACGGCACCACCTTCAGCCTGCTCGACCCGCTGGTCGTCCGCATCGACGTCGACCTGGTGGACCGGTTGGGCCTGACGCCGCCGCCCGGCGTGGAGCCGGAGCTGACGGCGGCCTACATCACCGTTTCCGGCAACCGAGTGACCTTCAACGGCCAGCCCCTGGTGCCGAACGAGGTGGCGGCGTTGCAGGCGGCGTGCACCCAGGCCCTCAACCGCCCCTGATGACCTCTCCCGCCTAACCGGTGCGCAGGCGCGTGATCTGGTCGCGCGTCGGGTAGCCGTCGGCGGGCATGCCGACGGAGCGCTGCCAGCCGCGCAGCGCGCTGCGGGTGTTGGGGCCGATGCGGCCGTCCGGCGTGCCGGCGTTGTAGCCGCGGGCGTTGAGCAGCCGCTGCATCTCCTCGATCTCGTCGCGGCTCAAGGGATCGCCCAGATTGGGCCGGGCGCCGCGCAGCGGGCCGCCGCCTTCGATGCGGTCGGCCAGATGCCCCACCGCCACCGCGTAGGGGACCGAGCGGTTCCACTGCATGATCACGCGGAAATTGTCGTACACCAGGAAGGCCGGGCCGCGATGGCCCATGGGCACCACCACCGAGGCTTCGATGGGCGCCACCGGCAGGGTGCTGCCGTCGATCTGCCGCACCCCCAGCGCCTGCCATTCGGCCAGGGTCTTGCGCACCGTCAGATCGGCCTGCTCCCACGGGAACGCGGCCGGCAGCAGCGCCTCGCGGCCCCAGATGTAGCCGCTCTCCCAGCCGATCGAAGACAGGTAGTTGGCGGCGGACGCGAACACGTCGGGCAAGCTGCCGTAAAGGTCGCGGCGGCCGTCGCCGTCGAAGTCCACGGCGAAGCGGCGGTAGGTGGTGGGCAGGAACTGGCAGTTGCCGATGGCCCCGGCCCACGAGCCGATGAGCTGGTCGCGGCGCACCCAGCCATTGTCGATCAGGTGCAGGGCGGCGATCAGCTCGGCGCCGAACAGGTCGGCCCGGCGGTCGTTGTAGGTCAGCGTCGCCAGCGCCTGGATCACGTCGAAATCGCCGAGGTAGCTGCCGAAATTGGTCTCCAGTCCCCAGAAGGCGACGAGGTAGGCACCGGGCACGCCGTATTCGGCCTCCACCCGGTCCAGCAGCGCGCGGTTCTGGGCGTAGCGCGCGCGGCCTTCGGCGACTCGGCCGTCGGTCACGGCGTTGTCCATGTACTGCCAGAAGGTGCGGGTGAACTCTGGCTGGGCGCCTTCCAGCTCCATCACCCGCTCGCTGGGCGTCAGCCCGGCAAACGCGGACTGAACCGTGGTCGAGCTGATGCCTTCCGCCATGGCGCGCGACGACATGCGCTGGAGGAACACGGCGAACGGCTCGGTGGGCTGGGCCTCGGCCGTGCGCAGGCCCGGCAACAGCCCGGCCCCGGCCGCCGCCAGAGCCGCCGCTCCCCGAAGCACGCCGCGGCGCGCGATTGCTGGCCTCACATCCATGGGACCCCCGACGGTGATTGTTTCGGGGCCTATGTGGGGTGGTGCTGCGCGGCCGGTCAATCCCCCTGGGGCAGCCCGCCGGGTCGGGCCACAGGCAAAAAAAAGGCCGCTGCGAAAGCGGCGGCCCAAGTTTAGGGAGGATTCGCCCGAACGGGCCAAGCAAGCTCGCGCTTGCCCCTATACCGCTACGTAAAAAGTACACTTGACGCAATGAGCGCGGTTAAGGAGACCAGCGATTCCGCAACCACTGTGATAATTTCGCATCACTGCGGCAGATCGGTCACCGGACGGCCACAGTTTCGCCGCCGCTTGCCCCCAAAGCGACCAGCCGGCCGGGCAGGAAGGCCGCCAGGGTCACGGCGCGGGCCACGAAGAACACGTGCAGCGCCAGCCACAGCCCATGGTTTTCCAGACTCGGGGTGAGCGTCAGGACTGCCACGGCGAAGGCGGCGAAGGACAGCACCATGGCTTTCAGCAGCGCCCCGGTCCAGGTGGCGCCGATGAACATGCCGTCCAGCAGGTAGCTCCACACCGCCACGATGGGCAGCGGGGCCGCCCAGGCGAGATAGGTGCCTGCCGCGGCGCGCACCTCCTCCAGATCGGTCAGCCCCGCGATCACCGGTTGGCCGGCGACGAAGTAGACGATGGCGAACCCCGCGGCGGCGATGCCGCTCCACAGCGCCGCCACGCGGCCAGCGGCGGCCACGCCCGCAGGATTGCGCGCACCGACGCTGGTGCCCACCAACGCCTCTGCGGCGAACGCGAAGGCATCGAGCGCGTGGGCGCTGAACACCAGGAACTGCAGCAGCACCGCATTGGCCGCCAGCACCGTGTCGCCGAAGCGGGCACCCACCGCGGTGAACCAGGCAAAGGCCAGTTGCAGCACCACGGTCCGGACGAACAGGTCGCGGTTGAGGCCGAGCAGGCGGCGTGCCGCAGCCAGGTCGAGCAGGCGGGCGCGCTCCCAACGGCCGCCGCGCCGGCGCAAATGGCGGGCCGCCAGGGCAGCGCCGACCGCCAGCCCAACCCCTTCGGCCAAGGCACTGGCGAGCGCCACGCCATCGGCCGTCATGTCGAGTTGCAGCACGAACAGCAGGTCGAGCACCACGTTGGTGGTGTAGATGGAAACTTGCTGTACCAGGGCCGCGCGCGGCCGCATCTCGCCGAACAGCCAGCCCAGCAGCGCGTAGTTGGCAAGCGTGATCGGAAAGGCCCAGCCGCGGATCAACAGGTAGGTTTCCGCCTCCCCGGCCACTTCCGGGCTGGGATCGACGAGGGCCAGGGCCGCCGCCGTGATCGGCACGATCAGCACCAGCAGCACCGCCCCGATGGCGCCGGCCACCGCCAGGCCGCGGGCCAGCACCGCGCGCTCCTCCGAGGCATCGTCCGAGCCCAGCGCCTGGGCCGTGAGGGCCGTGGTGCCCATGCGCAGGAAGCCGAAGCTCCAGGCGACGAAGGTGAAGATCATGGCCCCGACGGAAACGGCCCCCAGGTGCACCGGTCCGTCCAGGTGGCCCATCACGGCGGTATCGGTGAGCCCGACGATGGGGGTCGTCAGGTTGGTCAGCAGGATCGGCAAGGCCAGCGCCCAGAGGCGCCGGTGCGGGCTGGCGGAAGCGGTGTCCATCGGCCTGGGTCCGGGTGTGCCGCGGCACCGGGCCGGGGGCAGGGGCCGGGTGCGCGCCCCGCCAGCCGCCTTGCCAGCCTTGTCCGCTCCGCAGAGGATAAGCCATGGGCCGGCGCGGAACAGGGGGCAGGCGGATCTTGGTGTGGGCAGCAGCCCTGCTGGCGGTGTATGCGGCAGTCGTCGTGGCGGCCGCGGTGTTCCAGCGATCGCTGATCTACTTCCCGTCGAGCGAGCGGCCGGATCTGGCCCGTGCCGGCCTGCCGGGCGGCCGTGAGGTCACCTTTACGACGGCGGACGGGCTGACCCTGTTTGCCTGGTACTGGCCGGCGATGGAGGGCCGCCGAACGCTCGCCCTGGTGCACGGCAATGCCGGGCACATCGGCCACCGCCTCGGCACGGCCGCGCCGCTGGTCGCCGCCGGCTATGGCGTGCTGCTGGTGGAATACCGCGGCTACGGCGGCAATCCCGGCCGGCCCAGCGAAGAGGGGCTGGTGGCGGACGGCCGTGCCGCGCTCGACTGGCTGGCGGCAGCGGGTGTGCCGCCCGACCGCACCGTGGTCTACGGCGAAAGCCTGGGCACCGGCGTGGCGGTGCGGCTCGCCACCGAATACCCGGTGGCCGGTGTGGTGCTGGAAGCGCCCTATACCGCGGTGGTGGACGTGGCGCGCTCGCGCTTCTGGTTCCTGCCGGTGGGCCTGCTGCTGCACGACCGGTTCGAGAGCCTGGGGCGTCTGGCCGATGTGTCGGCGCCGATCCTCGTCCTCCACGGCACGGCCGACCGGGTGATCCCGGTGGAGCACGGCCGGCGCATGGCCGCGGCCTCGGGTGCCACGTTCCACGAGATCCCGGCCGCCGGCCACATGGACCTCTACGAATTCGGCGCCGACCGGATGGTGCTCGACTGGCTGGAGGCGTTGGGGTAGCCCGGCCCGATCGGCGTGAACGGATTGTTAGGCATGTCGGGCGCAGGGTGGCCGAAAGACCGACATACCCAACTGCCCCGAGCGTTTGCGTATTCGCCATGGCCCGTGCCCGCCTCACCGCCTGGATCTGCTCTGCCGCTCTGACCTTGGGCGCCACGGCACCCCTGCATGCCCAGACGGCCGGGGAGCCACCGGTGTTCGTCGACTTGCCGCAGATCATCTCCAACCTCGATACCGACGAGCGGCGCCAGCGCTTCATCCTGCTCAATCTCTCCTTGGAGCTGGCGAACGCCGAAGATACCCAGGTGATCGAGCACGAGATGCCGCGCATCCAGGACGTGCTGCAGACCTATCTGCGCGATCTCACGGTGGAGGACCTGGAGGGCTCCGCCGGCAGCTACGAGTTGCGCGAAGCCCTGCTGCACCGGGTACGCCTGGCCGTGCCGCCGGTGGAAGTGGGCGGCCTGCTGTTCCGCGAAGTTCTCATCCAGTAGCCGGGATCAGGCGCCGGCGTGGTCCAGCGCGTCCACTACCGCCTCGAAGGCCAGGGTGACGCAGCGATGGCGGTTGCGCACCGGGCGCACCGGCGTAAACGCCGTGCCCTCGGCGAAGCGCTCCGGCCAGGCTGCCGCATCATTCGTCAGGAAGGCCGCCACCGTCTCCGGCAGGGCGCGCAGCTCGGCCACATCGGCACCGGGCGCATGGCGCGCCAGCAGGCCGGCTGCCGCCTCGCACAACAGGCAGCCGCGCACATGGTGGCGCAGCTCCGTCACGCGGCCATCCATCAGACGCAAGTCGATGGTCACGCGGTCGCCGCACATGGGGTTGTCCACCGTGGCGGTGGCGTCGGGCGCCTCCATCCTGCCCGCCCCGGTGCGGTCGCGCGCAAGCTCCAGGATGGCGCGCTGGTAGACCTCGTCCTCTTCGGTCATGGCGATCCGTTTCCGGCATCGGTGGATGGGAGAGCGGCACGGCGCGCCGCCGCCAGCTCGTCGGGCGTGTCGATATCGACGGTGGGGGCGGCATCGGTGAAGGCCACCTCCACCACCAGGTCCTCATACTGGCCGATCAGGTGGCGGGCACCCACATCGCCGGCCAGCCCCGCCATTTCCGGGAAGAAGCGGCGGTCCCACAGCACGGGGTTGCCGCGCTTGCCGACCACCGTGGGCACCACGATGGCGCGGCCCTCCTCCGGCGCATAGGCGGCGATCAGGCGCTTCAGGTGGGCTGCCGTAACGCCCGGCATGTCGCCGAGGCACACGAGCACGGCATCCACCTCTCGCGGCAAGGCCGCCAACCCGGCGCGCAGCGAGGTGGAGAGCCCGCCGGCATGGTCCGGGTTGTGCACGGCTGCGAGCCCCATTGCGGCGGCGAGATCCGCCACCCGGTCGGCCTCATGGCCCGTCACCACCACCACCGGACGGGCACCGCTGTCGCGGGCGGCCTGCATGGCGTGGGCGGCGAGCGGCCGGCCGTCGACCTCCGCCAGCAGCTTGTTGGCCGCTCCCATGCGGCGGGACTGCCCGGCCGCCAGCACCAGGGCGGCGACGTGGGGTGCCGTCATCGCCGAACGGCCGGCATCGCGCGGCTGCGGCCGGATCGGCACTTCGGCGAGCAGCCCGCCGATGCCCATATCCATGATCTCCGGGCCGGATACGGGCAGGCCGGCGGCGAGGCGCTCTAGCACCCAGTCCATGCCGTTGAGCTTGGGCGAGCGGGCGCAACCCGGCAGGCCCAGCACCGGCACCGCACCCACCGCCCCCAGCAGCAGCAGGTTGCCGGGGTCGACCGGCATGCCGAAATGGGCGATGCGGCCGCCGGCAGCGACGATGGCTTCGGGGATCACGTCGCGCCGGTCGGTGATGGCCGACGCACCGATCACCAGCACCAGCTCTGCCCCGGCCGAGAGGGCGGCGGAGATCTCCGCCGTCAGCGCCGCGGCGGCGTGGGCGCACAGGCGGGTACCCTCCAGGCGGCTGCCGAGATCGGACACCCGCCGCGCCGTCACCGCTTCGGTGTTTTCCAGCACAGTCGCCTTGGTGTGGGGGAGCGTGGTCTGGATCAGCCACACCCGCCGCGGCACGAACCCGCGCACCGCGATGGCGGGACCGGTGCCGGAGGGGGCACCCAGGCCACAGGCCCGCTCCAGGGCCGCGGCCGGCACGGCGAACGGGATGATCTTGACGGTCGCCACCATTTGGCGAGGGGCCACCCGCGCCAGGGCCGGCAGGGTGGCGACGGTGATGCCCTCGTCGACGTGGTTGAGGGCCACCAGCCGCGCGGTCTCCAGCGTGAGGACGCCGGCCGCCGCGGCAAACAGGTTCACCCGGCCGGTAAAGGGGGCGGCGATGTCCATGTTGTGGGCGGAGCCGGGACCGGCGAGGGCGGCTGCCAGGCGGGCCGCCGCCTCGTCTTCCGCCACGTCGCCGGGATCGGGCCGGGCCACGACCACGCTGGCGCGGCCGTCTGCCAGCAGCAACTCGACATCCTCGGCGCTGAGCCGGTGGCCCTTCTTGAAGGTACGGCGACCGGTGCGGACGCCGTGTGCCAGAATGCACCCGGCCGTCCGCTCCGTTGCCAACTCGCCGAACCACACGGGGGGCTCGCTCCCGTTCGTCTCCGCCCGATGGGCGGAGTGGCTACTGCTGCGTGCCTTCGCCCTCGGTCGCTCCCGCCGCTTCCCCTTCCGGGGCAGCGCCCGCTGCCGGCGGTTCGGACACGACGGCCGGCACGACCTCTTCGGCCTGGTTGCGCAGGTCTTCCAGTGCCGCCTGCACGTCGCCCACTTCGGCTTCCACCGCGGCGAGCTGGGCGTTGGCCGCGTCGATCTCCCCGTTCAGGCTGGCCAGTTCGGCCCGGGCGCTTTCGATCTCCGCCTGCAGCGCATCGCGCTGGGCCTGCAGATCGGCAAGGTCGGACTGCGCGGTTTCCACATCCGCCGTCTCGCTGGTCAGGGAGTCGCGGCGCGCTTCCAGACCGGCCACCTCGGCTTCCAGCTGGGCGCGCTGGTTGGCGAGGTCGGTGAGCCCGGCTTCGGCCGCCGAAAGGCGCGCCTGGGCGTCCGTCAGGCTGGCTTCCGCTGCCGTCTGCGCGTCGGTCAGCTCGGCAAGCCGCGCCTCGGCGGTGGCGACGCTTTCGGTCAGTTCCTCGTGCTCGGCCGTGAGGTCTGCGGTGGTGCCGCTGGATTCCTCGTGGGCGTCCAAAGCGGCCTGCGCTTCATCGCGCGCCACCAGGGCGGCGTCCCGTTCTTCCGACAGGGCCGAGATTTCGGCCTGCAGGTCGGTCGTCTCGGTCTCCCGCGCCGCCAGGGCGCTATCGCGCTCCTCGGTCAGCGCCGTGATCTGGGCTTGCAGATCCGCCAACTCCTCGGCGGTGGGGCCGCCTTCCGGCTGGGCCGCCAGCTCGGCTTCCAGGCTCTCCACCTGCTGCGTCAGCGTCAGGATGTCCTGGTTGGCCTGCTCGGTGGCCGATTGCGCCTCGGAATAGAAGTAGATGCCTGCAACGACGCCGGCGATGGCCACAAGGGCCAAGAAGATCGTTCCGGCACTCGGGCCGCCGCTGGACTGTGCTTGGTCCGACGCCATGTGTTGTTCCTCCACCACTTCGTTTTAGCTGCGGGTCGCCATGGGCGCTCGGGAGCATAAAGAAGCGGCGTGCGGTCCAGTGCAAGCCCCCAACCGCAGGCCCGGCGGAGAATCCTGCGGGTTGGGGCCCGCGCGAGCGGGTCAGGCGGCGCCCGGCAGCGGCACCCGATGGCCGTTGCCGCTCACCGTATCCTCGACCTGCGGCACCGCCGGCTCGCCGGACGGCACATTTGCGGCGCCGTCCACCGCGAACGCCACCGCGACGGCGCGCGGATCCATGGCGAGATCGGGCAGGATGGCGGTGCATGCCGGCCTTGGACTGCGCGGCGGCTTGATCCCACGGCCCATCGGTCCATGCTGGCTGGGTCCGCCAGGGGAAACACATGTCCGCCGATCCTGAGCCATCCGTCCCGACGCCGGCCGACACCGCCGTGGCAGATGGCCACACCGCCGGTATCGTGCCGCGGTGGGTCTACCGTGCCATCGGCTGGACCTGTGTCGGCCTCGGCGGGGTGGGGACGGTGCTGCCGCTGCTGCCCACCACGCCCTTCCTTCTGATCGCCGTGTGGGCGTTCGCCCGCAGCTCGCCGCATTGGGCCGATTGGCTGCGCCGCCACCGCGCCTTCGGCCCGCTGCTGCGCGACTGGGAGGACGGCCAGCGCATACCGCTATGGGCGAAGATCTTCAGCAGCACGGTGATGGCGGCAAGCCTGGCGTGGATGACGGCGCGCGCCGACATGCACTGGGCGCTGCTGGCGTTCACAGCACTGCTGATGAGCGCCGGGGCGGGTTATGTGTGGTCGCGGCCCTCGCGGCGGCCGGCAGGCCCGGGATAGCGGGACCGGCGGGTGACGAGGAATGCGGCCGTCAGGCCGACCACGACCCCGATCGACGCTGTGCCCGCCGACCCGGTCCAGCCAAAGACGCTGGACACCAGGCCATAGGTGAGGCCCGCACAAAAGCCGACGATCAACAAGATGCCGACGATCTTCATCCAACTCATGGACGACGCCCCCCGTGCAGACCAAGGCGACAGCTTTCGCCTCCGCCGCCGCTAAATGTGCTCCCAAACCGTGTCCAAATTGCAGCGCAGCAGGGCGGTGGCGACCGCGGCGCGAGGCGCGGGACGCCCCGCAACCGCGGACGGGGCCTCGCCCCTCAGGTCATGTTGAAGATGATCGTTTTCTTCTGGGTGAAGTGCTCCAGCATCGCTTCCAGCGAGGCTTCGCGGCCGAGGCCGGAGCTCTTGTTGCCGCCGTAAGAGAGGTTCGCCTGCACCACCAGGTTCTGGTTCACCTGCACGAACCCGGCATCGAGCCGCCGCGTGGCATCCAGCGCCGTGTGCAGGTTGCTCGTCCACACGGTGGCGGCGAGGCCGTATTCGCTGTTGTTGGCGGCGGCCAGCACCTCCTCGTAGTCGGTCCAGCGGAACACGCAGGCGACCGGGCCAAAGATCTCCTCGCGCGCCGGCGGGCAGTCCGCCGGGATGTCGGTGAACACCACCGGCTGCACGAACAGCCCGTCCTTCAGGCGCGGATCGGTGGGCATGCGCGACAGCCGATGGGTGCGCGTGCCGGGAATGGACTCGCCCAGCTCGATATAGCGGTTCACCTTGGTGAACTGCTCGGGAGAGATGATGGCGCCGATGTCGGTGGCCTCGTCCAGCGGATCGCCCATCACCATCTTGTCGACCGCCGCGGTGAGCTTCTCCACGAAGGCGTCGTGCAGGTCCTCATGGACGTAAATGCGGCTGGAGGCCGTGCAGCTCTGGCCCTGGCGGGTGAAGCGCATGCCGCTGACCGCCCCGGCCACGGCGCGGTCCAGATCGGCATCGGCCATGATCAGCATGGGGCTCTTGCCGCCCAGCTCCAGCGTTACCGGGATCAGCTTGTCGGACGCGGTGCGGGTGACGATACGGCCGGTCTCCACCGATCCGGTAAAGGTGATCTTGCCGACCTTGGGATGGGCCACCAGGCGGCCGCCGCAGTCCGGCCCAAAGCCCGACAGCAGGTTCATCACGCCGGGCGGCAGCACCTGGTTGATGATCTCCGCCGCGCGCAGCACGGTCAGCGGCGCCTCTTCGGCGGATTTCACGATCACCGTGTTGCCCGCCACCATGGCCGGCGCGATCTTCAGCGCCATCAGCATCAACGGCACGTTCCACGGGATGATCGCCCCGACGACGCCGATGGGCTCGCGCATCGTCACCGTCAGCATGTCGGGGTTGAAGGGTACGGTCTCACCCTTCAGTTCCGAGCCGAGACCGCCGTAGAACACGAACACGTCGGCCAGCACGCCCGCTTCCACCCGGCTTTCGGTGCGCAGCGCCTTGCCGGTTTCCAGCGCCATCAGCCGCGCGATTTCTTCGGCGTTCTCCGCCAGCTTGCGCCCGCAGGCGGCCACCAGCTCGCCGCGCTTGCGCGCCGGCATGCGGGCCCAGTCCTTCTGCGCCCTCAGCGCGGCCGTCATCGCAACATCCACGTCGGTGCCGTCGCCCTTGGCGGCATGGCCCATGATCTGGCCGGTGGCGGGGTCGAGGATGTCGAAGGTGGCGCCGGACACGGCCGGTACCATCCGCCCGTCGATCAGGTGCTGGCCTGACAGGCGGGCCGCCAGCGCATAGGGGTCGTGGGTCTGCGGCTGTGTGTCCATGGATCGAATCCTCCCGTTATCTTGGCTGTTGTGTTGTCGGTTCGCTGTGGCGGTGGACCGCTGCCGGCGGGCGCACGCCGCGGACGGTCAGCCGTAGGTGTCGCGCAGCAGGTTCTTCTGCACCTTGCCCATGGTGTTGCGCGGCAGTTCGGTGACGAAATGCACGCTCTTGGGCACCTTGTAGTTGGCGATGGCGTCGCGCACCGCGCCGATCACGCCCTCCGCATCGGGAGTGGTGGCGCCGGGCGCGCGCACCACCACGGCCGTAACCGCTTCGCCGAAATCCGGATGGGGCACGCCGATGACGGCGGATTCCACCACCCCGTCCAGCCGGTCGATCACCGCCTCGACCTCCTTGGGATAGACGTTGTAGCCGCCGGAGATGATGAGGTCCTTGGCACGGCCCACCAGGTGGACATAGCCGTCGGGGTCGATGAACCCGACATCGCCGGTCTTGAACCAGCCGTCCTCGGTGAAATCCTCGGCCGTCTTGTCGGGCATCCGCCAGTAGCCGGAGAACACGTTGGCACCGCGCACCTGAACGTCGCCGATCTGGTCGGTGGGCAATACGCCGCCGTCCTCGCCGACGATGCGCAGCTCGGTGCTGGGCAAGGGCAGCCCAACGGAGCCCGGCTTGCGGGCGCCGTCCACCGGGTTCGACGTGTTCATCCCCGTCTCGGTCATGCCGTAGCGTTCGACGATGCGATGGCCGGTGCGGGTGGCGAAGCTGTTCCAGGTTTCCGCCAGCAACGGAGCGGAGCCGGAAATGAACACCCGCATGTCGCCGGTGAGCGCCCGGTCCAGCCGCGCATCGGCGAGCAGGCGCGTGTAGAAGGTGGGTACCCCCATGAACACCGTGGCCCGCGGCAGGTCACCCAGCACCAGCGAGGCATCGAAACGCGGGTGCCAGATCAGCCGCGCGCCGGACAACAGTGCACAGTGGCAGGCGACGAACAGCCCGTGGGCGTGGAACAGCGGCAGGGCGTGCAGCAACACGTCGTCGGCCGTGAACTTCCACACGGAGATCAGGTCCTCGGCGTTGGCGATGAGGTTGCCGTGGCTCAGCACCGCCCCTTTGGGCCGGCCGGTGGTGCCCGACGTGTAGAGCATGGCGGCCGGCGCATCGCTGGCACAGGCGACTGTCGGGAAGTTCGCCGGAGTGCCTTCGGTGGCATCCCACAGGCTGCCCTTGCCGTCGGCGTTCAGCGTGCGGACATGCGGCGTGGAGTGCTTGATCGCCAGGTCGCGCACTTCGTTGCGGGCGGCGGGATCGCACACCACCAGCTCTGGTGCGGCATTGCCGATCAGGTAGTCCACCTCGTCGCGGCCATACGCCGTGTTCATCGGCACATAGACCAGCCCGGCGCGCAGGCAGGCCAGGTAGAGCAGCAGCGAGGCCGTCGATTTCTCCACCCGCACCGCCACCCGGTCGCCCGGCTTCAGCCCGAGCGTGACCGACATCAGGCGGGACAGCCGGGCGGTCGCCTCCTCCATGTCGGACCATGTGAGCGGATGGGCATCGGCCCGTTCCAGGATGACCCGATGGGGATCGCGCGACTGGCGCGCGGCGATGCGTTCGAACAGGGAGCCGGATATGACCATGGGCGGAACATCTGGTTTCTTATGATTGAATCGGTGGCGCAGCTCGCCCGCGTCCCTTTGAGCAAACGCCCCCGCTGGTTGCGTCGTCAAGTCCGCTGCCGCCTGCGCTCCCATTGATCGGGCAGGGACAAGGGCTCATGGTGGGCGGGTGGAGGACTGCCCAGAATGCAGATGGACTTGAACGAAGATCAGGAAGCCGTGCGCGCCATGGTTGCGGAGTTCACGGCCAACGAAATCGCTCCCTACGCGGGCGAATGGGACGCCACCGCCACCTTCCCGGTCGACGTTTTCCGGCATGCCGCCAGTCTTGGTCTTGCCGCCATCTACTGCAGCGACGACTTCGGCGGGTCCGGCCTGTCGCGCCTCGACGCCGCAGTGATCTTCGAGGAGATCGCCACCGCCTGCCCGGCCACAGCGGCCTATCTGTCGATCCACAACATGTGCGCCTGGATGATCGACACCTTCGGCAGCGAGGAGCAGCGCGCCCAGTGGGTGCCGCGGATGGCGGCCATGGAGCTGTTCTCCAGCTACTGCCTGACCGAGCCGGGCAGTGGGTCGGACGCCGCCAGCCTGCGGACCCGCGCGGTGCGCGACGGCGACGACTACGTGCTGACCGGCGAGAAGGCGTTCATCTCCGGCGGCGGCATGTCGGACCTCTACATCGTCATGGTCCACACCGGCGGCGTAGCGGGGCCTGCCGGGATCACCGCCCTCCTGGTGGAGAAGGGCACGCCCGGCCTCAGCTTCGGCAAGCCGGAAAAGAAGATGGGCTGGCGCAACCAGCCCACCGCCGCGGTGGTGTTCCAGGACTGCCGGGTTCCCGTGGCCAACCGCCTGGGGGCGGAAGGCGACGGCTTCAAGATCGCCATGAAGGCGCTCGACGGTGGCCGTGTGAACATCGGCGCCTGCTCGCTGGGCGGTGCCCGCGGCGCCCTTACCGCAGCGCTCTCCTACACCCGCGAGCGGCGGCAGTTCGGCCGCGCGATCGCCGACTTCCAGGCGACCCAGTTCCGCCTGGCGGACATGGCGACGGAGCTGGAGGCGGCCCGCCTGATGGTGCACCGGGCAGCAGCCAGCCTCGATGCCGGGCACCCCGATACGACGCTGCGCTGCGCCATGGCCAAGCGGCTCGCCACCGACCTGGGCTTCCGCGTCGTCGACGAGGCGCTGCAGCTCCACGGTGGCTACGGCTATCTGCAAGCGTTTCCGCTGGAACGCCTGCTGCGCGACCTCAGGGTCCATCGCATCCTGGAAGGCACCAACGAGATCATGCGCGTGATCATCGCGCGCAAGCTGCTGGCCGACTGACCGGCGGTACCGCACGACCAACCCCAACACATCACAACACCAATAGGGATCGGGAGGACGTTATGGCCAAGATCGGGTTCATCGGGCTCGGCAATATGGGTGGGCCGATGCTGGCCAATCTGGTGAAGGCGGGCCACGAGGTGACCGCTTTCGACCTGGACAGCCTGGCCCTGAAGCGTGCCGTCGACGCCGGAGCCAAGGCCGCATCGGCTGCCGGGGATACCGCGGCGGGTGCCGAGGTGGTGGTCACCATGCTGCCCGCCGGCCGCCATGTGCGTAGCGTCTACACCGATCCCGAAGGCGTGATCGAGCAAGCCGATCTCGGCACCTTGTTCATCGACTGCTCGACCATCGACGTGGCGACGGCGCGGGAGGTGGCGGACGCGGCCTCCGAGGCGGGCCAGGAGATGGTGGACGCGCCGGTGTCCGGCGGCGTGGCGGCGGCGGCCGGCGCTGCGCTGACCTTCATGGTGGGCGGCAGCGACATCGCGTTTGCCCGCGCCGAGCCGATCCTGCAGGCCATGGGCAAGGCGGTGATCCATGCCGGGGCCAACGGTGCCGGGCAGGCCGCCAAGATCTGCAACAACATGTTGCTCGGCATTTCCATGATCGGCGTGTGCGAGGCGTTCAACCTGGCCGACGCCCTGGGGCTCGACCGCCAGAAGCTGTTCGACATCAGCTCCAAGGCGTCCGGCCAGTGCTGGTCGCTCACCAGCTACTGCCCGGTGCCGGGGCCGCTGCCGACGTCGCGGGCCAACCACGGCTACACGCCGGGCTTTGCCGCCAAGATGATGCTGAAGGACCTGGTACTGTCCCAGGAGGCGGCGGCTACGGGCGGCGCCAACACGCCGCTCGGGGCGCTGGCCCGGCAGATCTACCAGGAGATGTGCGACAGCCCGCTCGGCGAGCTGGATTTCTCCGGCGTCATCAAGTACCTGCGCGGCGAGGCCGAATAGCCGCTGTGCGCCGGCGCCGGCGCGATTGCCAGGGACCCCGCCGGGCGTGTACTGCGGCGGTGTCCACCCGCAGCGGCGCCGCACCATGCCCCAGCTTTCCGTCGTCATCCCCACGTTCAACGAACGGGAGAACGTGCCCCTGCTGATCGCCCGCCTGGGCGAGGTTTTGGCGGGGCTCGACTGGGAAGCTGTCGTGGTCGACGACGACTCCCCCGATGGCACGGCGGAGGTGGCGCGCGGCCTGGCGCAGCAAAACCCGCGGGTGCGGGTGATCCACCGCATCGGCCGGCGCGGGCTGTCCACCGCCGTGGTCGAGGGCATCCAGTCGAGCAGCGCCCCCTATGCCGCGGTGATCGATGCAGACCTGCAGCACGACGAAGCCATCCTGCCGCGCATGGTGGCCCGGCTGGAGGCCGACGGGCTGGACGTGGTCGTCGGCAGCCGCCACGTGGAGGGCGGCGGGCTGGGGAACTGGAACCGCTCGCGCGTGCGCATCAGCCAGGTGGCCACCCGGCTCGCCCAGATGGTGCTGCGGGCCGACCTGTCCGATCCCATGAGCGGTTTCTTCGTGGTGCGCCGCGCGGCCTTCGATCGCTGCGTGCACAGCCTCTCCGGCCAGGGGTTCAAGATCCTGGTGGACCTCTTCGCTTCGGCGCCGGAGCCGCTGCGCTTCGCCGAGGAGCCTTACGTGTTCCGCCTGCGCCAGCACGGCGAAAGCAAGCTCGACAGCCAGGCCATGTACGACTTCCTGGTGCTGCTGGCGGACAAGACGGTGGGCCGCTTCGTGCCCACCCGCTTCTTGATCTTCGCCGCCGTGGGCGGGCTTGGCATCGGCGTCCACCTGGCGGCCTTGGCGCTGCTGCTGAACGGGCTGGGCGTGGCGTTCTGGCTGGCCCAGGCCGGCGCCACGCTCACCGCCATGACCTCCAACTTCCTGCTCAACAACGCGATCACCTTCCGCGACCGGCGGCTGAAGGGGCTGCGCCTGCTGGTGGGGCTGGTCAGCTTCTATGCCGTCTGCTCGGTGGGAGCGGTGGCCAATGTGGGCATCGCCGAACTGATCTACCGCCAGGAGATCACCTGGTGGCTGGCGGGCATCGCCGGTGCCCTGGTGGGCGCGGTGTGGAACTACGCCGCCTCATCCATCGTCACCTGGCGGAGCCGGTAGCGCGTCCACCGGCGCCGGATCGATGGACGGATCGGCGGGCGGCGCGTCGGTCGCGGCCGCGTCGTCCGACGGCGGATCGAGCGCAGGCTCTCCGGTCCGAGGGTCGACCGCCTGGGGCGGCGCTTCCGGATCTGGTGTTTCGACCGGAAAAGGTTCGGTGGGCGAGGCGTCGTCCGGAGCCATCTCGACCGCTGGGGCTTCGGCCGCCGGGGTCTCGATCGCCGGGGTCTCGGCGTCTGGTGCTTCGACGTCCGGCGTCTCGCTTGCCGGTGCTTCGAAGCCCGGTGCCTCGACGTCCGGCGCCTCGACGTCCGGCGCCTCGACGTCCGGCGCCTCGACTGCCGGGACCTCGACTGCCGGGACCTCGACCGCCGGTGCCTGGGCACAGCCTTCCCGCACCGCCGCCAGGGTGAAGCGGTGCGGCCCGCCGGTGATCGGCTCCGGCGTGTCGGGGCCGGGGCCCAGCCAGTCGACGCACACGCCCGGCCAGCCGGCCAGCGTTTCGATGCGCGTCAGCACATAGGTCGGAGCCTCGCCGATCTCCACCCGCGCCGTTTCCGGCACCGTCCGGCTCACCAGCGGCGGGTCGACGCGGAAGTGGAAGCGGCCCATGGCATCGCCCACCACCATGATCGGCGCGCCATCGGGTACCAGGTCGCGCACCGTCGCCAGAAAGGCGCGGTCGGTTTCCCGGTTCATCCGGTTGGGACTGAGCGGGCTGTGGAATACCGCGAACACCGCGGCGACGAGGCAGACGACGAGGGTCAGACCCAGTCCGCCCCGGTTGACGCGGGTGGCATAGGCGATGGCCATCAGTCCCAGCCAGGCGACGGCGCCGATCACCCACACCCCGAAGGTGGCGTCGGGCAAGAGGAAGCCGACGACGATGCCGGCCCCCAGCAGCAGCCAGGCGAGCACGATGTAGGTGCCGGCCAGATGGCGGCGGAAGCGGTGGGAGGTCCGGCCGACGGCATCGTTGAGGGCGGCGACGGCGAGGGCGAGCAGCACGGCGGCGGCCGGCAGGGCGCCCATGATGTAGTGGTGGTGCTTGCCCGATACCAGGCTGAGGGCGGCGATGGGCGCCAGCAGCCAGGCCAGCAGCAGCACCTCGGGGGCCCGCCGCTCGCGCACTGCGCGGTTGAAGCCGATCGCCAAGGCCAGCGGCAGCAGCGGCGTCCATGGGGCGAGCTGCCACAAGATGGTCATGCCGTACCACCACCACGGCCGATGGCTGCCGACGAAGCTGGTGCTGGCAACGCGGCCGAGGATGTGGGCTTCCACATTGGCCCACAGCACGCCGCCCTCGCCGGCAATGGTGACCGCCACCGGCCAGGCGAGCGAAATCGCGATGGCGAGGCCGATCCCGGTGGGGCTCGCCAGGCGGCGCAGCAGCCGCCAATCGCGCCGCAGCAGGATCCAGGTGCCGAGCGCTACCACCGTGACGCCGTTGCCGAAGAAGAAGCCCTTCACCAGGTTCATCAGCCCGAAGGCGACCCAGAAGGCGATGGCCCAGCCGGTCGCCGCCCGCCGCCGCTCGTCCGGCAGGGTTGCCAGCACGGCCGCGCAGGCGACCGCCGCGGCGATCAGCAGGGTCAGCAGGATGTCGGGTTCGCTGAGCCGCCCGAAGCGCACGGCATAGACCGCGGTGGCCTGGATCAGCCCGGCCAGCAAGCCGATGCCCCGGCCGTACCAGGCCGCCGCCAGCGACGCGACGATGCCGACGAGGCCGAACCCGAGCAATGCGAAGGGTAGGCGCACCACCCACTCCTCGGGACCGCCGATGGCGATAGCCGCGGCGGCGATCCATTGGGGCAACGGCGGCTTTTCCAGCCACGGAATGTCGCCGAGGCGCAGGGAGATCCAGTGACCCTCGGTGAGCATCTGGCGGGCGACGCCGCCCACCAGGACCTCGTGCTCGCTCAGCGCCCCCTGGCCGAGGCCGTAGACCACGGCGACGGCGTAGACCAGCGCCAGCGCCAGCCAATCCCACGGCATGAGGAAGCGGTGAACGGGGGCCGGCGGCGGTACCGCCGGGGCGTCGGGGTCATCCGTCGCGGTGGCGGCGACGGCGTCGGGGGACTGGCCATGGGTCATGGGGCCAGTTCATGCCGCGACTTGGGGTTGTACGGCAAGCGCGCCGGCGCGAGCCCCCCGCACATCTGCGCGGCCCTGCCGCCGGCAGCGGGGCGCAGCTCAGCCGGCGGCGATGATCTTGGGAGGTATGGTCCCCCCGACACGGCGGCCTTCCGGCCGGGCCGGGAAGTGCAGCACCACCGTGGTGCCCTGACCGACCTTGCTTTGCAGCTCCACCGTTCCGCCGTGGTGCTCCATCAGGCTGCGCACCACCGCGAGGCCAAGGCCGGTACCGCTGGTGGCCGAGGTGTAGCTGGAATCCATGCGCTCGAACGGCCGCAGGATGCGCGGGATCTCATCCTCGGGGATGCCCATGCCCTGGTCGGTGACGCGCACCTCGAAGCCGCCGTCCTCGTCCCAGCGCGTGGCGATGTAGATGATCCCCGGATTGTTGGTGTATTTGACCGCATTGGACAGCACGTTGAACAGGATCTGCTTGACGCAGATTTCGTCCGCCAGGAACACCTGGGTGTCGCCCGTCAGCTCGACCTGCGGGCGTAGTCCCTTGCCCCGCATGTCCGACTGGACCATGTCGAGGCACTGCTTCAGCGCCCGCCGGAAGTTCACCTCGGTGATCTTCAGATCGATGCTGCCGGCTTCGATCTTGGAGAGATCGAGGATCTGGTTGATGAGCTGCAGCAGGTGAATGCCGCTTTCGTGGATATCCCCGGCGTAGTCGAAATAGGTGTCTGCGCTATCGATGCCCAGCGCCCGGTCCTTGATGATCTCCGCGAACCCGATGATGGCGTTGAGCGGCGTCCGCAACTCGTGGCTCATGGTGGCGAGGAAACGGGACTTGGCGAGGTTGGCCGTTTCCGCATCGAGCCGCAGATTCTCCGCCAGCTTGAGGGCGACGCGCAGCTCGTCGGCAAGCCGCGCCAGATCGCGCGCGTGGCGTTCGGCGTCCAAAGCGGCGCGCTCCAGCTTGAACTCGCGCTCCTTCATCTCGGTGACGTCGGTGCGCAGGCTCACGGTGCCGCCGTCGCTGATGCTGTGTTCTTCGCAGCGGATCCACTTGCCTTGCGCGTCCTGGATGATGGTCAGTCCGCCAAAATCGGAGGAGACGTGCCGCCGGTCGAGCCCATCCTCCGGTGCATCGGGATCGTGGCGCCCGGCACAGCTTGCGTAGTGGCCCAACGCGATCTCGTCGACGTCGGCGCCCTCGCGGATCAGGCGGTCGACCTCCGGGAACATCTTGCGGTAGCGGCGGTTGCACAGGACCAGGCGGTCGTCGGCGTCCCACAGGGAAAAGCCGGCATCCACCGCCTCGATGGCGTCGCACAGACGCGTCCAGTCGGTCTGGCGGCGGCGCTCGATGGTTTCCACGTTGCGCAGCACCGAGGCGAGGTCGAGCATGCGGCGGACGGCGAATATGGCCACCAGGATCGAAATGATGATGACGGATGAGAAAACCTCATCCAGTTCCCAGCTTTCATGGGCGCGGGAGTACGACGCCAGGGACTCGAATAGGTCGACCTCGAAGGCCACGGCCATCGATACGACGATCAGGCAAACGAAGATGACGGTCTCGATCGACGCCCAGCGCTTGCGGCGGCGGGCGGATGTGATGGCGCTCTCGTGGACGCCGTTGGACACGAAAAACGGTGTCGACGCGGCGTCCTTGTCCTCGCAGGTCGGGCACCATCGGCAGATGTCATCTGTCTGTGGTGTCGTACTGTTCAATTCCTATGCCTCCGCCAGGCCCTCAATGCGTCTTTCGCGTCTGCAATGCAGTCGGAGTCCTGCTGCCGGACTGCGCCAGGCCCGGAGCCTGTTGCCCTAGAATCAGCGGACGACTGACCTTTGGCCAACGGACCGATTGCCGCGCGACCGCGGCAAGCGGGCCTCGATACGTACCGAATGGAGGTATTGGATCGCATTTCCGCTCCGCGGTGGCCGCGTCAGTCTGTAGCAGTTAGCGGACCGGCCTGGCCGGGCAGCCGCTCAGGGTGCGGACCCCCGTGCCTCCGCCGATCCTGCCTGTTGCGTTGCCTCCTTCGCTGTCGAAGTCGACCCGCCGCTGCGTCCAGTCGTCCAAACCGGGCCTTGCCGCCCGCCGCGCCTAGCGCCCGATTTGCCACCAAGCCAAGCGTCCATTCCTTACCGGAGGCTTTATCTTCTTGTTGCAGGGAAGAAGTAAACGTTTCGTTTCTCACGAGATTCTCCAGTTTTCACGAACTCCCCCCCATGCGCTGTCCCGCCTTGAGCCTGCTCAACGCAGAGTTGTCGTGGCGCTTACTTAAATTTTGGGATACTCAATAGAAGTGAAAGGAAATCGTGTCTTGTTGTCTTGAAGGTCTAGACCTCATTGTTAAGCGCTGAGGCGATTCATCGCAGGGGCCTCTGGTCCCGCGACGGAGGCTCTCAGGCTCCCGATGGCCAGACACGGTCGCATTCGGTCCGAGAGTCGGCCGCGGGGAAAGGCGTGGCGGGGCGGCCGGCGTCGCGTCTTCCGGGTGGACGGGCAAACGGCCCGCCGGTGCAATCGTGCCGGGAGCGGTGCGCTATCCGTATTGTTTCATTTACTCCTACATGGGTACCTATCGAATGGACGCGCGCGGCGGCGAGCCCGGGCCAGGAAATGGGGAGCGGCAATGGCCATGGGAGCGGTGAACCTCGACCAGACCGAGCCGAACCTGACGGCATTGACCAAGATGGTCGAATTCTCCGGCGTCGGCCTGTTCGAAACGACGCTGAGCGGCGAGATCCGCTTTGGCAACGACCACCTGGCACGGATGCTGGGATTCACCGATAGCGCCGCTTTGGCTGCCGACGGCCGGTCTGCCGGCAGCTTCTACGTCGATTCCCGGGACCAGGCGCGGGTGCGCAGGGAAATCGAGGCCAAGGGCCGGGTCGATGCCGCGGTGTACCAGCTTCGCCGCACCGACGGCCGGCTGATCTGGGTGTGCGAGCGCGGCACGGCGCTGCGCGACGATATGGGAGCACCGTACGGCTATGTCGGTTCTCTAACCGACGTGACGAACCTGGTGGAAACCCAGATGCAGCTCGCCCAGACCGAGGCCGACTATCGCCGCATCTACGAATGCGCCACCGAAGGGATCTACCGCTCGTCGCTCGACGGCCGGATGCTGCGCGCCAACCCCGCGCTGTGCCGCCTCAACGGCTACCCCACGGAAGCCGAGCTGATGGAGGGTGTCCGGGACATCGCCAAGGAATGGTATGTCGAACCCAACCGGCGGGCGGAGTTCAAGCGCCTGCTGGAAGAAAACGGCCAGGTGGAGAACTTCGAGTCCGAGATCTACGCCCACAAATCGCGGCGGCGCCTGTGGATCTCCGAAAACGCCTATCTGGTGCGCGACGCCGACGGCAGGCCGCTGTTCTACGAAGGCACGGTGCGCGACATCACCGACCGCAAGAATGCCGAGCGGGCGATGCGCGACGGCTTGGCCGAAGCGGAAAGCGCCAACCGCGCGAAGAGCGCCTTCCTCGCCAGCATCAGCCACGAACTGCGCACGCCGCTGAACGCCATCCTGGGGTTTTCCGAACTCGTCATGGACCTGACGAAGTGCGATGCCGCATTGGCGCAGGTGTACGGTTATGTGGAGCACATCAAGGACAGCGGCGACCACCTGCTGGCCCTGATCAACGATATCCTGGACCTGGCGCGCATCGAAGCCGGCGCCCGCAGCCTGGAGACGGAAACCCTCAACGCCAGCGCCCTGATTGCCAAGGCGATCGCCACGGTGCAGCCGCTGGCCCAGGAGAAGGGGCTGACCCTGCTGATGAGCGACTGCGGCGCGCTGCGGCTGGCGGCCGATGGGCGGGCGATGCACCAGTGCCTGCTCAACGTCTTGTCCAACGCCATCAAGTTCAGCCGCCGCGACCAGGAAATCCGCGTATCGTGCGCCCGCCAGGACGGGCTTGTCGGCATCACCGTGGCCGATCGCGGCCTGGGCATGGAGCCGGCACTGGTGGCCCGCATCGGTCAGCCGTTCCTGACCGGAACGAAGCGGCAGACGACAGACGTGCCCGGCACCGGGCTCGGCCTTGCCATCACCCATTCGCTCCTGGAGCAGATGGGCGGCCACCTCGACATCGTCAGCGAGCCCGACCAGGGCACGACGGCGATCCTGCTGATCCCGGAAGCCGTGTAGGCGACTTTCCGCCCGCAGTCGGCCCGCAGTCGGCCCGCAGTCGGCCGGCAGTCGGCCCACAGTCTGCTCGGCCACGCCTCAGGCGCGGTGCAGGCCGCTGGCCACCTGGATCGGCGCCCGCCAGACAGTGCCGCCATGGGCAGCGGCGGTGCTGCACGCCGCGCTGGCGCCATGGCAGGAGCCGCCGCAGGCCGTACAGCCATCCGCAGCGATCACCGCCGTCACCCGCCCGTGCGCCGCAAGCGTGGTCAGCATCGCCTCGGTGACCGACGCCTCCAGATCGAAATGCACGGCCACGGTGCCGGTGGTCACCGGTCCGCTTTCGGCCACGTAGTGGCAAATCTCCGCAAGGATCATGGTCTCGGTCCCCTCCCGCGGGCTCGTCAGCAGGCGTGGTGCGACCCGCCGGTGTCGGCCGGCACCTCCGAGCGCACCAGCGCGGTGCGTCCGCTCGCCCGCCGCGACTGGCCCACCAGCCCGAGGGCCAGCACCGTCATGGCAAAGCCGATGACCATGGCGGAGATCCAGAACAGCGCCCCTGCCGGATCGTCGGGCAGGCGGGCCGCCTGGTAGAACACCGTGGCGACACCGTAGGCAAGCCCGGTGGTCCACAGCGCGGCGAAGGTGGTCCAGCCGGCCCCCAGTTCGCGGTAGACGGCCCCCATGGCCGCGGCGCAGGGGAAGTACAGCAGCACGAACAGCAGGTAGGCGAAGGCGCCCGCCCGGCCGTCGAACCGTTCGGTCATGGCGCCGAAGGTGCCGGTGCCCACCTCTTGCTCGGCCGCCGCGGCCTGCATGTCGGAAACGTCGCCGATGCTGATCCCCAGCGGGTCGAGCAGGGCGTTGCCAAGCTCGGCCAGATTGGCGGGGATGGTGGCGACGGCTTCGTCGATGCCGGCCATCAGGTCGTATCCCGCGGCGTCGTCGCCACCGGCTCCGGCGGGTTCGGCAAGCGCGGTGTAGAGGCTGTCCAGCGTGCCGACCACGGCTTCCTTGGCAAAGACGCCGGTGAAGATGCCCACTGTGGCCGGCCAGTTGTCGTCCTGGATGCCCATGGGCTCGAAGGCGACGGTGGTGGTGCGGCCGATGGCGGCGAGCACGGAGTCCTCGCTGTCGCCCGGCACCAGGCGGCCGTCGGTGGAGATGGAGTTGAGCACCGACAGGAACGCCACCATGACGACGATCACCTTGCCGGCGCCGAGCAGGAAGGCGCGCAGCCGGTCCCAGGTGCGGATCACCACGTTGCGCACGGTTGGCACGTGGTAGCGCGGCAGTTCCATCACCATGGCGTTGCCGCCGCCGGACAGCAGCGTGCGCTTCAGGATGAAGCCCGTCAGCACGGCCATCAACACGCCCACCAGATAGAGCGCGAACACCAGGTTCTGCCCGTTGGTGGGAAAGAAGGCGGCGGCGAACAGGGCATAGACGGGCACCCGCGCGCCGCAGGACATGAACGGGATCATCATGATCGCCGTCTTGCGGTCGCGCTCGTCGCCCAGCGTGCGGGTGGCCATGACGGCCGGCACGTTGCAGCCGAAGCCCACCAGCAGCGGCAGCGAGGCTTTGCCGGGCAGCCCGATGGCGCGCATGAAGCGCTCCATCACGAAGGCGGCGCGGGCCATGTAGCCGCTGTCTTCCAGGAGCGCGAGGAAGAGGAACAGGCAGGCGATGATGGGGATGAAGGTGGCCACCGTCTCCAGGCCGCCGCCGATGCCCTGGGCCAGCAGCACCTCCAGCCAGTCGGGCGCACCGATGCTTGCCAGCACATGGGCGGTACCGTCGACGAAGACCGTGCCCGCCAGGATGTCGAAGAAGTCGATGAAGGCGCCGCCGAAATTGATGGTCCAGACGAACATCAGGTACATCAGCGCCAGGAAGATCGGCAGGCCGAGGTAACGGTTCAGGACCACCCGGTCGATGCGGTCGGAAACCGGGCGCGATACCCGGCGGCGACGGTGGACCGAAGCCCGCGTGGCGGTCAGCACCGCTTCGTAGCGGCCGTCCGCCAGGGCCAGGTCGACGGGTTGACCGTGGCGCTCGGCAAAGGCGGCCAACTCGCCATCGATGCGCGCGGCCACGGCCGGATCCAGCCGGTCATGGGCAGCCTCGTCGCCGTCGACCAGGCGCAGGGCCTGGCGGCGAAGCTCGGCCGGGTCGTCGGAACCGCCGCTGGCCAGGTGGCCGGCCAACGCCGAAATGACGGCGGCCACGTCGGTTCCGTGGTCGATGGGGGCAGGGTCGGAGGACGCGCCGGCGAGTGCCGTTGCTTCGCTGACCAACTCGTCGACGCCGCGCCCGCGGCTCGCCACCACCGGCACCACCGGGCAGCCGAGCCGGGCGGACAGCTCCGCCATGTCGATCTCCAGCCCCGCGGCCTGGGCGTGATCCATCATGTTGAGCGCCACCACCACGGGGTAGCCCTGCTCCAGGAGCTGCACCGTGAGGTAGAGGTTGCGCTCCAGGTTCATGGCATCGACGACGTTGATCACGGCGTCGGCCTCGCCGGAGTCGAGATAGGCGCGGGCGATGCGCTGGTCGGTCGCCTGCTGGTCGCCGGCCAGCGAATAGATGCCGGGAAGGTCGACCACCACGGCGCGGAACCCGGGGCGCTGCACGCGGCCGGACCGCTTCTCCACCGTCACGCCGGGCCAGTTGCTCACCTTCTGGCGCGCCCCCGTGAGCACGTTGAACAGGGAAGACTTGCCGGTGTTGGGATTGCCGATGATGGCGAAGATGGGATCGGCCATGGATCGATCTTTCGTCACTGCGAAACCGCGCCTTGCCGGACCGAACGGAGCCGGCCGCGGCGCGGCCAGGGAACCTCAGACGGCGGAGGCGCCGGTGCGCACGCGGATGCCGCACGCCGCTTCGTGGGTCAGCGCGATGCGCTCCTCGCCATAGGCCAGGACGACGCCGTTCGACTGGTGCTGCTGGCGCACCTCCACCTCCACGCCGGGACGCAGTCCGAACTCCGCCAGGCGGCGCAGCGGCAGGTTGTAGCTTTCGAACGCAACGATGGTGACCTGCTGCCCGGCGCTGCACTGCGCCAAGGTGGGCTGGCCGAGGGGGTGGGGCGACGACATGGTCGGGTACTCTTGGCGTGGCGGGATGCCAGCTACGGCCGGGCGACGGCGTCCGGCTCGTCCGTAACAATGCGAGGCATTCGCATCCATGCCATGATCTGGGTCAACCGTGGCACCGCGATGGCGATGGATAGCGAAGCCGCGCCAGATCCCAACCGCGACAGGTCGAGCGCGCCGAACCGCTACCCGGATGCCGCCGTGCCCGCCGGCGTGCCGTCGTTGCCGGCACCGCGGATGCGGCTGACCGCATCGTCGATGGTGCGCTCGTAGGCCACCAGCGGCGGCTTGATGCCATGGACGAACAACTCGCGGCGCATGTCGTGGGAGGTGCCCGTGAGCACCAGGGAGACGCTGCGCTTGGCCGCCTTGTGCGCCAGCCCGCCGATGGTGTTGGCGGCGGTGGAATCGAGGAACGGCACGGCGGAGAAGTCGATGACGAGCGCGCCGTAGGTATCGGAGATGCGGTCGAGCACCGAGCCGATGGAGGCCGCCGCCCCGAAGAAGAAGGCGCCGGAGATGCGGTAGACCACAAGCTGGCGGTCGGTCACCGCAGCTTCGTCGTAGGGCGTGCGCACGCCGCCCGCCTTGTCGGCCTTGTCCTCGATGACGAAGGGCGTGTGGGTTTCGATCGCCGTGGTCTTGGACATGCGGCTGATGAACAGCACCGAGCCGAGCGCGAAACCCACCACGATGGCTTCCGTGAGGTCGCGGAAGATGGTGAGTGCGAAGGTGACCAGCAGCACCGCAGCGTCGCCGCGCGAGGCGCGCAGGAGGATGGCGATGGCCTGCATTTCCACCATGTTCCAGGCGACGATGGCGAGCACGCCGGCCAGGCTGGCCAACGGGATGAAGCTCGCCAGGGGCGCTGCCACCAAGATGAACGCCAGCAGGAACGCGGCGTGCAGCATGCCGGCCACCGGCCCGTGGGCGCCGGCGCGAACGTTGGTGGCGGTGCGCGCGATGGTGCCGGTGACGCAGATGCCGCCGAACAGGGCAGACGCCATGTTGGCCGCCCCCTGGGCCACCAGTTCGCAGTTCGACCGGTGGCGCCGGCCGGTCATGCCGTCGGCGACCACGGCGGAGAGCAGCGATTCGATGGAACCCAGGAGCGCGAAGGCGACCGCACTCGGCAGCACCGCCTGGATCTGTGCGAGCGAGAACGTCGGCAACGCCGGCGCCGGCAGGCTGGCGGGAATGCCGCCGAACTGGCTGCCGATGGTGTCGACCGGCAGGTCCAGCAGCCAGGTGGCGGCCGCAGCACCGGCCACGGCGATCAGCATGCCCGGCCAATGGGGGTGCAGCCGCCGGAGCCCGACGATCACCACGATGGTGGCGAGCGACAGCGCCACCGACGCGGTGTCGAGGGTGGGCAGGCCGGCCCACAGCACCGGCAGCTTTTCCAGGAGCGGCCCCGGCTCCGGCCCCTCCAGGGTCAGCCCCAGCAGCCCCTTGATCTGGCTGGCGAAGATGATGACGGCGATGCCCGCGGTGAAGCCCACCGTCACCGGGTAGGGAATGAACTTGATATAGGTGCCGAGCCTGAGGAAGCCGATCACCGCCAGGATGATGCCGGCGAGGAAGGTGGCGAGGATCAGGCCGTCCATGCCGTGGGCGTGCACCGTGCCTGCCACCACCACGATGAAGGCGCCGGCCGGCCCGCCGATCTGGAAGCGGCTGCCGCCGAGTGCCGAGATCAGGAAGCCGCCGATGATCGCCGTGTAGAGCCCCTGGGCCGGCGAAGCGCCCGAGGCGATGGCGATGGCCATGGAGAGCGGCAGCGCGACGATGGCCACGGTGAGCCCGGCAATGGCATCGGAGCGCAGATTGCGCAGCCGGTAGCCCTCTTCCAGGATGGTCACGAGCTTCGGCGTGAACATCTCGGCGAAACTGGCACGGGGGACTCTGGGCACGGCGGCGGTGCGACGGGTCATGGAAGGTGGCTGGCGGTCGGAGTGAGGGGGCGGACGGCGGGCGAACGGCAGGGGGACGGCGGACGAACGGCGGGGACGGCGGTCGGTCGGCTACGCGGTCTTCACCAGGGGCTGTTTCAGCCGGACGCCGCGGCCGCCGGCCAGGCTCTGGGCGTTGTCGCCGATCAGCTCGACGCCGGCCGCATCCAGCGCGTCGACCACGCGGGTCAGGCTCTCCACCACACCGCGCACGGTGCCCTGGCTTGCCTCCATCCGTTGGATGGTGGGCAGCGAGACGCCGGCCAGCTCGGCCAGCGTGCGCTGGTCGATGCCGACGAGGGCGCGGGCGGCACGCATCTGGGCGGAGGTGATCAAGACCGGTGTTCCCAGGGTCGTATGGAGGTCAATCTAGTATGTGATGTTTGATGTTTCAAGCATCATGAATAGGGTAAAACACATGGTAATCGAAGGCTCAACAGTGAGCGCGCCCGGCCAGGCCCCGGGGATTGGACGCGGCGCACGCGGCCGGTAGACTGCGCGCCCCGACCTTTCCTGCCTGTCTCGCTCCGGCCCGGTGCCGTCCAGACGCGTCCGGCCCTGGCGCCCGCAATGGGAGGCTGATCCATGCACACCCAATCCACCGCGTCCTGGCAGCACCCGCACGTGTTTCTCGGTGCCGACCATGCGCGCAACGAACGGCGCGCCTGGCTCGTTGTGGGCCTGACGGCGGCGATGATGGTGGGGGAGATCATCGCCGGCATCGCCTTCGGCTCCATGGCGCTGCTGGCGGACGGCGTGCACATGGCCACCCACGCCGGCGCGCTGTCCATCGCGGCCTTGGCCTACCTCTACGCCCGGCGCCACGCCCAGGACCGGCGGTTCACCTTCGGCACCGGCAAGGTCGGCGAGTTGGCGGGGTTCTCCAGCGCCATCATCCTCGGCGTGATCGCCCTGATGATCGGCGTGGAATCGGTGGTGCGGCTGGCCAACCCGATCGCGATTTCCTTCGACGAGGCGATCGCGGTGGCGGTGCTGGGGCTGGCGGTCAACCTGGTGAGCGCCTGGGTGCTGCACGGCGGCCACCACGGCCACGACCACGGCCACGACCACGGCCACGACCATGGCCACGACCACGGCCACGACCACGGCCACGACCATGGCCACGACCACGGCCACGGCCAGGGTCTCCACGATCATGCCCACGCCGGCCATGACCATGGGCACCATCACCACCACCACCACCACGAGGACCACAACCTGCGCTCGGCCTATCTGCATGTGCTGACCGACGCGCTGACCTCCGTGCTGGCCATCGCCGGGCTGCTGGCCGGCCGCATCTACGGCTGGGTGTGGATGGACCCGATCATGGGTGTGGTGGGTGGCGTGGTGATTTCCCGCTGGGCCTGGGGGCTGATGCGCGGCGCCGGGGCGGTGCTGCTCGACACCGTGCCTGACGGCCGCCTGGTGGAGGACATCCGCAGCCGCCTGGAGGAGGACGGCGACCGCATCGCCGATCTGCACCTGTGGCGCGTCGGCCCCGGCCACATGGCGGCCATCGTCGCCCTGGTGTCCGACCGGCCGCAGCCGCCGGATGCCTACAAGGCCAAGTTGGGCGACCTGGAAGTGATCTCCCACCTGACGGTGGAAGTCCATCTCTGCCCGGCCCACGCCGCGGCCTGAACCGGGCGGTGCGTCCCAACCGCCGCGATCAGCCGGCCTGTGCGGGCTCCCTCGGCGCCGGCTCCTCAAGGGGCCGGTGATCGTCGCGCAGCAGCACGTAGATCGCCGGGATCACCAGCACGGTTAGAAGGGTGGAACTGGCCAGCCCGAACAGCAGCGAGATCGCCAGGCCCTGGAAGATGGGATCGACCAGGATGAAGGCAGCCCCCACCATCGCCGCCGCGGCGGTCAGCAGGATCGGCGTGATGCGGATGGCGCCGGCCTCCAGCAGCACCGCGCGCAAGGGCACGTCGGCGTCGCGGCGGTGGCGGATGAAGTCCACCAGCAGGATGGAATTGCGCACGACGATGCCGGCCAGCGCGATGAAGCCGATCATCGAGGTGGCGGTGAAGGGGGCTCCCAGCAGCCAATGGCCGGCGAAGATGCCCACCAGCGTCAGCGGCACCGGCGAGAGGATGACGAGCGGCAGCTTGAAGCTGGAAAACTGCCCCACCACCAGCAGGTAGATCGCCAGGATGGCCACCGCGAAGGCCGCCCCCATGTCGCGGAAGGTGACGTAGGTGATTTCCCACTCGCCGTCCCACAGCAGGATCGGGCTGCTGGCATAGGCCGGCTGGCCGTGCAGGCGGACGTCGATGTCCAGCCCGCGCTCGGCCAGCGCATCCTCCACCGCCAGCATGCCGTAGATCGGCGCTTCGTAGGCGCCGGCCAGCTCGCCCATCACCATTTCCACAAAGCGGCCGTTGCGCCGGAAGATGGGGTAGGAGGAGGGCTCGCGCGTTACGTCCACCACTTCGCCCAGTTCCACGATGCCGGCGGCGGACGGCACCGGGGTGGCGAGCAGGCGTTCGTTCACCTGCAGGCGGTCGAGCGGCAGGCGCACCGCGATTTCGATGGGATCGCGCCCCTCGCCGCGGTGGGAATAGCCGACGCTGACACCGCCCATCAGGGCCGCGAGCGTGTCGTAGACCGCCTGCTGTTCCACCCCGAGGAATTCCAGGTTGTCCTGGTCGATGGCGAAGCGCAGGCGGTCGGCCGGGCGGCCGAAGCTGTCGTCCACGTCGACGATGTAGGGCACCTCTTCGAACACCGCGCGCACCTGGCGGGCGGTTTCGCGCCGGGTGTCGGCGTCCGGCCCATAGACCTCCGCCAGCAGGGTGGACAACACCGGCGGGCCGGGCGGCACCTCCACCACGCGCACCACCGTACCCTCGGGCACCGCGAGATCGGCCAGCCGGGTGCGCAGGTCGAGTGCCACGTCATGGCTGGCGCGGTCGCGCTCGCCGCGCGGCAGCAGGTTCACCTGGATGTCGCCCAGCTCCGGGCTCTGGCGCAGGAAGTAGTGGCGCACCAGGCCATTGAAGTTGAACGGCATGGAGGTGCCGGCGAAGACCTGCGCGTCGACCACCTCGGGGATGGTCAGCGCCACGTCGGTGGCCGCCAGCAGCACGCGCTCGGTGTCCTCCAGGCTGGCCCCTTCCGGCAGGTCGATCACCACCTGCAGCTCCGACTTGTCGTCGAAGGGCAGCAGCTTCACGGTCACGTCGCGGGTGTAGATCAGCACCATGGAGGCGAGCGTCAGCCCGGCGACGATGGCGAGGAACAGGCCGGAACGCAGGCGCCCGCGCACCAGGGGTCGCGCCACCTTCAGGTAGACGCGGCCGACCGGGCCGATGCCGTCTGCATGGCCGCCATGGCCGTGCCCGCGGCCGTCCGCGTCCGCACCGTCCTGGTGGCGGCGGCGCAGATGCACCATCAGCCAGGGCGTGACGATTACCGCCACGAAGAAGCTGAACACCATGGCGGCGGACGCATTGGCCGGGATCGGGCTCATGTAGGGGCCCATCAGGCCGGACACGAACATCATCGGCAGCAGGGCCGCGACGATGGTGAGCGTGGCGATGACGGTGGGGTTGCCCACCTCGCGCACCGCCTCCACCGCACTTTGCAGGCGCGGGCGGCCGTCGCGCATGGCCCAGTGGCGGGCGATGTTCTCCACCACCACGATGGCGTCGTCCACCAGGATGCCGATGGAGAAGATCAGCGCGAACAGGCTGACGCGGTTGATGGTGTAGCCGAGCAGCCAGGAGGCGAACAGCGTGAGCAAGATGGTGGTGGGCACCACGACGAACAGCACCACGGCTTCCCGCCAGCCCACCGCCAGCACGATCAGCAGCACGATCACCACGGTGGCCAGCACCAGGTGGGTCAGCAGCTCGTTGACCTTCTCGTTGGCGGTTTCGCCGTAGTCGCGGGTGATCTCCACATGGATGCCGTCCGGCACCACCTCGCTCTGCAGCTCGGCGAGGCGGGCGCGCACCTCATGGGCGATGTCCACGGCGTTGGCGCCGGCCCGCTTGGCAATGGCGATGGACACCGCGGGCACGCGCACGGTTTCGCCCGCCGCGCCCTCGTCGCCACCTTCACCCTCCGCGTTCGCCGGCATCACCTGCCACACCCGCGCGTCCACCGGTTCGGCATCCACCACCACATCGGCGACGTCGCGCACATAGACCGGCCGGCCGTCGTAGCTGGTGAGCAGCAGGAGCCCGATGTCCGGCACGCCCTGCAGGGTCTGGCCGGCCACCACCGTCAGCGTGTCGCCGTCCTGGCGCACCGAGCCGATGTTGAAGGAGCGGTTGGCATTCTCGATCTTCTCCACGAGCTGGTTGAGCGTGACCCCGTAGAGCGACAGCCGCTCGGGGTCCGGCTCCACGCGGATCTGGTCGGGCCGGCCGCCGACGATGTAGGTGTTGCCCACATCCTCCACGTCGCGCAGGTCGAGCAGCAGCTCCTCGGCGAGCTGGTAGAGGTCGTTGTCGGTCCAGCGGTCGGCCACGGCGGGGTCGGGGTAGACCGTCAACACCAGGATCGCCACGTCGTTGATGCCGCGTCCGACGATCAGCGGTTCGGGAATGCCCAGCGGCATGCGGTCGTAGTTGGCGCGGACGTTTTCGTGCACCCGGAGGATGGCGTCGTCCTCGTCCGTGCCGACCTCGAAGCGGGCGGTGGCGACCACGCGGTCGTCATAGGTGTTGGTGTAGACGTGCTCGACGCCGTCGATGGCCGACAGGATGTCTTCCAAAGGTTCGGTGACCAGTTCCACCGCATCGGCGGCGCGCAGGCCGTTGGCCTCCACGAACAGGTCGACCATGGGCACGCTGATCTGCGGTTCTTCCTCCCGCGGCAGCGAGACGAGCGCCAGGGTGCCGGCGATCAGGGCCGCCAGCAGCAGCAGCGGCGTCAGCGGCGACCGGATGAAGGTCCGCGTGATCGTGCCGGAAAGATCGAAGCTCATGGCTCGCCGGCGTCCGCCCCCCCAGGTGGCACGATGGCGTCGCCGGGGTGCAAGCCCGACAGCACCTCCACCCCATCGGGCACCGGCGGTCCGCGGAACGCCAGCTCCGGCACCGGCTGGCCGACGCGCACGGGGATTTCCTCCCCGCTTTCCAGCCGCACGAAGTCGACGCCGTAGCGGCTGTACACGTACTCCGCCGGGATCACGATGGCCTGGCGCTCGCCGGCCGACACGAACACGCGCGTACGCTCGCCGATGAAGAAATCGCCAAGGTCGCCAACCGCCACGTCGGCTTCCACGCGGCCCTGGGCGATGCGGGGATAGACCTGGCGCACGGTGCCTTCGCGCAGGTCTTCGCCGGCAGCAGCCTGCAGCCCGCCGGCCCCCACCAGCACCGGGTCGCCCTCGCCGATGAAACGGGCGTGGCGTTCCGGCAGGGTGATGCGCAGCACCGTGACGTCCGACGCGATCTCCGCGATGACCTCGCCCGGCAGCACCACCTCGCCGTTCACCACCGGTACGCTGAGCACCCGGCCGGTCACCGGCGCCAGCACGGCTTCCTGGTCCATCTGGGCCTGCACCACGTCGCGCTCGGCTGCCGCTGCGGCGAGCTGCGCCGTCAGCACGGTAACCTGGGTGGTGGCCTCGTCCAGCCGCGCTTCGGTGGCGGTGCCGGTCTGGCGAAGCTGCTGGACGCGCGCCAGATCGGTTTGCGCCTGGGAAAGCTGGGCATCCAGTGCTGCGATCTGCGCCCCAACGGCCGCCATCTGCTGCGGCAGGGTGTCGTCCACCACCCGCGCCAGCACTTGGCCTGCCTCCACCTGGCTGCCTTCGTCGATCTCGATGCCGTCGACGGTGCCGGTGAGGCGGGCGCGGGCGGTCACCTCGTCCACACTTTCCACCGTGCCGAACACCGCCTTCAGATCGTCGATGGCGATGCTTGCCACCTCGAAGGTCTGGGCGGCGGCAGGCGAGCCGGCGACGGCAGCGGCCAGGAGGGCGAATGCGGCCAGGGCCATCGGCCGGATCGGGCGGGCAGGGGCGGGGCGTACGGTCATGGCGTGGCCACGGGTCGGTTGCAGTATGGCCGGTCGGCCTTGCGGGCAGCCGGCTAGGGCATGATCCGATCTGATGGACTCGCTTCGCGATCCATCAGGCCGGATCAATGCTCGCAATTTCAATGATCTAGAGCACGATGTCCGGCCAGACGCGGACGCGTCTGATCGAACCGTGCTCTAGTCGGGCGCACAGCCTGCGCTGGCGCCTTGGTCGAGCCTATAGCAGATCGCCGGATTCCAGTCCGCTGATTGCGGAAACCTGCATTGAAAGTGCCTGTTTTATGGCCGCTCACGGTCCGTCGTGGCGGGCGATACCGAGCCGGTCCATCTTCTTCAGCAGGCCGACGCGGGAGATGCCGAGCAGCCGTGCGGTGCGGCTGTGGTTGCCGTCGCACCTGGCCAGCGCCTCGGCGATCAGGCGGCGTTCGAGAGCCTCCACCTGGTCCGGCAAGGTGGCGCCGGGCGCGGCGGGTGGCGGCGCCGGTGTGGGAGGTGCAGCGGCCCCGGTGTCGGCGAACTCCAGGTCGGCGACCTCCAGCATGGCGGTTTCCGACAGCAGGGTGGCGGCCTGCACCAGGGCCTGCAACTCCCGCACATTGCCCTTCCAGGGGTGGGCGACGAGCCAGGCGAGTGCCGCGGGCGACAGCCGCCGGGCACGGGCTCCCTTGGCCTGGGCCAGAAAGCTGGCGGCCAGCAGCGGGATATCGCCGGAGCGTTCGGCCAGGCCGGGCGTGCGCAGCACCAGGCCCTTGATGCGGTAGAACAGGTCGTCGCGGAAGCCGCCTGCGGCCACCATGGCGTCGAGGTCGCGATGGGTGGCGGAGACCAGGCGCACATCGGCCACCTTCGGCGCCCGCCCGCCCACCGGCAGGTAGCTGCCGTCCTGCAGGAAGCGCAGCAGCTTCACCTGCATGGCCGCCGGCATCTCGCCGATCTCGTCGAGGAACAGCGTGCCGCCATGGGCCGCGTCCACCAGCCCCGGCCGGTCGCGGTCGGCTCCGGTGAAGCTGCCCTTCAGGTGGCCGAACAGCTCGCTTTCCAGAAGCTCGGCCGGCACGGCACCGCAATGCACCGGCACGAAGGGTCGGTCGCGCCGGCCGCTCAAGCCATGGATGGCACGGGCCACCAGCTCCTTGCCGCTGCCGGTGGGCCCCAGCACCAGTACCGGCAGATCGGTCGGGGCGACCCGGCGGATCAGCCCGCGCAGCGCCGTCATGGCGGCCGACCCGCCGATCAGCCCCAGGTCGTCGCCGTCGTCGGAGCGCTGGCGCAGCGCCCGCAACTCCCGTTCCAGGGCCGATTTCTCTAGGGCGCGGCCGATTACCAGGCGCAACAAATCGGGGTCGACGGGCTTGCCGAGAAAATCCCAGGCCCCGGCCTCCACCGCGCGCAGGGCGAGCGCATGGTCGGCATGGGCGGTCAACACCACCACGGGTGCAGGGCGAAACCTTTCGACCAGCGCCAGCCCGGCTTCCGGCGACGTGGCCGGCGGCATGACGAGGTCGAGCAGCACCAGGTCGGCGGCGTCTTCGGCGAAGTGCGCCACCGCTTCGTCGCCGCTGGCCGCGGTGGTGACGCGATGGCCGGCAGCGGTCAGCCAGCCGCCGCACAGGCGCCGGAACGCGGCCTCGTCGTCGGCCAGCAGGATGTGTCCGCTACGCATGGGCGGTGTCCTCGCGCTCAGGGGCGGCCGGCAGGGTGAGCACAATGCAGGTCGACCAGCCCGGCGGTGGATCGGCGAGGGCGACGGTGCCGCCATGGGCTTCGGCGATGCGGGCGACAATGGCGAGCCCGAGCCCGGTGCCCGCCGCATCGCCGCTGACGAAGGGCTGGAACAGGCTGTCGCGCAGGTCGTCCGGCACGCCACAGCCGCCGTCGCTGAACTCGATGCGGAGCCACCCGTCCGCCACCGGTTCGGCGCCAACCCGCACCCGCGGTGCAGCACTGCCGGCCGCCGCCATGGCATTGGCCAGCAGGTTGGCGAAGACGCGGCGCAGGCGGTGGGCATCGGCCTCCACGGTGAGGCCGGGTGGCAGGTCGAGCGTGAGGTCGAGACCGGGGAGGCCGAGGGCGGCGGTCTCCACCATCTCCCGCAGATCGACCGATGCCGGCTCCACCTTCCAGGCGCTGGCATAGTCCAGCAGGTCGGCGATCAGCCGGTCCATGCGGCCGAGCTGGTTGCGGATCTCGCCGCGGATGTCCGCGTCGGCCCCGGCTGCGGCCATGGCGATGGTGTTGAGCGGGTTGCGCAGGTCGTGGGCGACCGTGGCGGCGAGCTGCCCAAGCTCCGCCAGATGGGCCTGGCGGCGCCGCGTTTCGGCTTCCGCCACGAAGGCGAGCGCGCGGTCCAGCCGGTCCGCGGCGTCGCGCAGCAGCCCGGCGAACACCAAGGCGGCCTGGCGGGGACCGGGCGGTGCATCGCTCCATCCCGCCAGATCGCAATGCCAGTATGAACCCGAGCGGCGGCAGAGCAGGGCGGGCCGGTCGCCGCTTGCCGTACCGCCCACTGCCGCCGGTGCGATGGCCACCGCCACGGGCTGGTGGAACTGGGCGATCAGCAGGGTGCGCGCCGTCGCCGCCAGGCTGTCCCAATCGCTGGCCCGTTCCAGCTCCTTGCGCCAGGCTTCCGCGGTGGCCGGGCTCACCTGGCCGCCGGGGAACACCAGGCGGTCGGCGAGGCGGCGCAGCGGCGTGGCCAGCACCAGGGCGGAGAGCAGCACCAGCGCCAGCCCGGCCCAGGTTTCCACCGGGCCGATGCCCAGGGGCTGGATCGCCCCGAGGGTCGCAGCCAAGCCACCCAGCCCGGCCAGCGCCACCCCCAGTACCAGCACCAGCAGGATCCAGGTGACGGTGCGGCGCGCCCACACATTCACCGCCATCAGCCGGTAGCGTAGCACGGCGAAGGTCATGCCCGCCCCGAACAGCGGCAGCAACAGCACCGGCCACGGGTCGCCGTCGATCGCCAGGGCGGGGAAGGCAAGCCCGCTGCAGGCGGCGAGACCGAGCATGCTCGCCCCCAGCACCAGGGCGATCTGGCGGCGCAGCAAGGCCGGCAAGGGGTGGTGCAGGCTCAGCCCCAGATGGAGGAAGGCGGCCGCCGCCAGCCCGGCCCCGGCCACCGCGACGACGTAGCCGCCGCTGGCGGGCAGGAAGGCCGCAGCGAAGCCGCGCCACGGCGCCACTGCGCCGATGCCCAGCGCAAAGCCGATGGCGGTGGCGGCAAGGGCGAGGACGTAGCCCCAGGCCGCGGCCCAGCGCGGCAGCCCGCCGCAGGCCGGCCGCACGAAACTGAGGGCGAAGTGCAAATACGTGGCGGGTGGCAGGGCGGCGATGCCGAACAGGGGCAGGGCGAAGGTGCTGGCCGCCTCTCCCCACACCGCCAGGGAAAGCGGGCCGCAGGAGAAGATGCCGACGCCGGCAATGAACGCCGTCAGCGGCCGGCCGCCAGGCACCGGCCCGGCATGGCGTGCCAGCAGCCACGCCAGCGCGAAGCTGGTGGCGACGGTGACGAGCAGCGATGCGGCATAGGCGGCAACCATCGCGGCGCTCCCGGCAGCGACCGATCCTGTCTCCGAACTTTACAGCCGATCCGGGTGGACTGTTAACGCTGTTTACATGCCGCCACCGGTTGTCCCGGAAAGCATGCGAGTTTTCAGATGGTTACCAATGGTCGGTTCGCTGGCATGGGCGATGCAACCGTGGGCAACGCAACGGTCGGTTCGCCGCCGCTCCCGTGGCGCTTCAACCGACCGAGATACGGCATTTCCCATGGAAAAGGAGTTCGTGATGCCCGAAATGCAGGAACTGTTGATGGCGCTGCTGGCCGCGGCCTCAGTAGGCGCCGCCGCGTCCGGCGCGCTCTATGTGCCGCTGCGGCGGGTGGTGCGGCTGCTCTGCGGCACCGACGAGGCGGCGGCGTTCTGGACCAGCTATTCGGTGCTGTTCCTGCTGGTGCTGCCCATCCTGGGCGTGGCCTGGACCACCTGGACCGGCAATCCCTCCAGCACGCCGGCCGATGCGCTCGGCCGCACCCTCAGCTACGCCCTGGCTGGCCTGGTCGCGGCCCTGCTGACCATCGGCATGGCGGTGATGAAGGGCGTGCGGTTCGAGCAGCAGCAGCTTCGCGGCGAGCGCGACAAACAGCCCGCCGATCCGTGGCAGGGTCAGCCGGGCGACGCGCTGGCGGCCGATCCGGATGTGGCCGAGCAGGGCACGGCATCATGAGAGTGCTGGTGGTCGGAGCCGGCGGCTTCATCGGCCGCCACGTCGTCCGGGCCCTGGGGGAGGCTGGCCACACGGTGCGGCCGGCCGGCCCCAACCCCCAGCGGCTCGCCCGCCTGTTCCCCGGCCTGGAGCCCGTCAAGGCCGACTTGGCGACCGACGATGCAGCGGCTTGGCGGGCGCGGCTGTTGGGCATCGACGCCGTGGTCAACGCCGCCGGGCTGATCCGCGACACCCGCGCGCGCTCGTTCCGCCGGGTGCATACCGAGGGGCCGATCGCCCTGTTCGATGCCTGCCTGGCGGCTGGCGTGCGGCGGGTGATCCAGATCTCTGCCCTCGGGGCCGATGGCGCGGCGGATACGGGCTATCACCGCAGCAAGTGGGCGGCAGATCACCACCTGCTGGCCCTCGACCCCTCCGGCGAGCGGCTGGAGGCGACGGTGCTGCGCCCGTCGCTGGTGATCGGGCCGGGCGGGGCCAGCACCGCGCTGTTCGCCCTGCTGGCCGCTCTGCCGCTGCCGCCGCGCCTCGGTCCCGGCACCTGGCAGGTCCAGCCGATCGGCGTGGAGGACTTGGCACGGGTGGTGGTGGCCCTGATGGTGGCGGAGGGCGTGCGGGTGCTGGACGCGGTGGGACCGCAGCCGGAAACCACCGATGCCATCACCCTGGCTTTGCGTACCTGGATGGGCTTGCCGAAGCGCCCGTTGCTGCCGCTGCCCGCCCCGCTGCTGGCAGTGGCGGCCCGCTTCGGCGACCGCTTCGGCTCCGGTGCCGTCACCACCGAGAGCCTGACCATGCTGCGCCGGGGCAACACCGCCGCCGTCGCTCCCCTGGTGGCGGCGACGGGCATCACGCCGCGCCCGCTGGCCGACCAGATCGCGGCCCTGCCGGACCCGCAGGCGACCCTGCGGCGCGCCCGGATGGAGGCGCTGCGGCCTCTGTTGCGCTGGTCCATCGCGCTGATGTGGCTGTGGACCTGCGTCGTCTCGCTGGTCTTCTGGCCGTTTGCCGACAGCCAGGACCTGGTCGCCCGCGTCGGCCTCACCGGCACGCTGGGCATCGCCGCCATCGTCGCCGCCGCGGTGTGGGACGGCGCGCTGGGCCTGGCGCTGGCGGTGGGGTGGCGGCCGGTGGCGGTGTGCTGGGCCATGCTGGCCACCATGGCGGGGTTCACCGCCGTCATCTCCCTGTGGCTGCCGGACTTCTGGCTGCACCCCATGGCGCCGGTGGCGAAGAACCTGCCCGTCGCCGCAGCCACGCTGACCCTGATCGCGCTGGAGGCATAGGTGCCATGGACAGCTACCTGCTGCTGAAGACCGTCCACATCCTCAGCGCCACGGTGCTGTTCGGCACCGGTCTCGGCACCGCCTTCCACATGTGGATGACCCACCTGAGCGGCAACCTGGACGCCATCGTGGTGGCCAGCCGCAACACCGTGCGGGCGGACTGGATGTTCACCACGCCCGCGGTGGTGATCCAGCCGCTCACCGGCATTTTGATGATCCGCGAGGCGGGGTTCGATCCGTGGTCGGATTGGATCGTCGTCTCCACCGGGCTCTACCTTCTGGCCGGTGCCTGCTGGCTGCCGGTGGTATGGCTGCAGATGCGCATGCACGCGCTCGCCAAGGCCGCCCAGCGGGCCGGAACGGACCTGCCGCCGCTCTACCACCGCTATGTCAGGATCTGGTTTGCGCTCGGCTGGCCCGCCTTCCTCGGCGTGCTGGTGGTCTTCCACCTGATGGTGAGCAAGGCGGTGTGAGATGCCGGCGCGCCACCACGCTCCCGATGCCATTGCCATCGCAGTGCAACTTGCGCCACATGGGGGGACGCGTCGCAACATGGCGGATGAGGAGAGGACATGGCGCAGGCAACGAGCGGACAGATGGCGCTGCCCAGGCGGGTGCGGATCGTCGAGGTGGGGCCGCGGGACGGCCTGCAGAACGAGCCGACCGCCGTCTCCGTCGACGTCAAGGTCGAACTCATCGAACGGCTCGTCGCCGCCGGGCTGACGGTGGTGGAAGCCGGCGCCTTCGTCTCCCCCAAATGGGTGCCGCAGATGGCCGCCAGTGCCGAGGTGCTGGCGCGCCTGCCGAAGGGCGGCGATGTGCGCTTCCCCGTCCTGGTGCCCAACGACAAGGGGCTCGACCAGGCGCTGGGAGCCGGCGCCACGGAAATCGCCGTGTTCGGCGCCGCCAGCGAAGGCTTCAGCCGCAAGAACATCAACTGCACCATTGCCGAGAGCCTGGATCGCTTCCGCCCGGTGGTGGAACGCGCCACCGCCGCCGGCGTGCTGGTGCGCGGCTACGTGTCCTGCGTGCTCGGCTGCCCCTACGAGGGCGAGGTGGCGCCGGAAAAGGTGGCGGAGGTGGCGGGCGAGCTGGCCGCCATGGGCTGCTACGAGATCTCGCTGGGCGACACCATCGGCGTCGGCACGCCGGGCAAGGCGGTCGCCATGGTGGAGGCGGTGGCCCGCAAGGTGCCGGTGGAGCGCCTGGCCGCCCACTTCCACGACACCTACGGCCAGGCGCTCGCCAACCTGCTGGCGGTGATGGGGGCGGGCATCAGCGTCGTCGACAGCGCGGTCGGCGGCCTCGGCGGCTGCCCCTACGCCAAGGGGGCGACGGGCAACGTGGCCACGGAGGACGTGGTCTACATGCTGAACGGTTTGGGGGTGGAGAGCGGCGTGGACTTAGGCCGACTGGTGGAGGCCACCCAGTTCATCTGCGGCGTGCTCGGGCGCCCGCCGGCCTCCCGCGTCGCCAGGACGCTGCTGGCCCACCAGGCGGCGGCCGCGGCCTGATCCTGGCCGCCGGCACATTGAAACGACGGCAGCCGCCCACAGGACGGACGGTTGCCGTGCACCTGCAATCACCGACACCGAAAAACGCAACCACAACGGTGCATCGCCGCCTCCATGACGGGGCGGCGGTACCGGTCGCATCGTTAGGGTTGACATCGAGTTTCCTCGGTGTTTCATTACGGAAAACCACATGAAACCAGGAACCGCTGACCGGGCGACCGTTCTTGGGCGAAGGGTGGATCGCGTGAAGGTTCTCGGCACAAGGCTGCGCAAATGGCGCTTTTCCGTCGGCATGACACTGGCCGACGCCGCCGCTCGCGTGGGGATTTCAAAGGGTTACCTGTCGCGCATCGAAAACGGCATCGCCTCGCCGTCGATTGCCGTTCTCAACCAGTTGAGTGCTGCGTATGGCGCGCCGCTGTCCAAGCTGATGGAGACCGGCGGTGTCGGCGCCGCCGTGTCCGTGGTGCGGGCCAGCGAGCGGCTGCCGATCAACCGCGACGGCGGCGAACACGGCTACCAGTATGCGTTGGTCAACCACCGCATGGCCGACCGGCGGGCCGAGTGCTTCGTCGTCGACATGCCGCCGGTGGAAGAAGCCATTCCCATGTTCACCCATGCCGGCGAGGAGATGTTCTTCATCCTCTCCGGGCGTGTGCGGTTCGTCTACGGCGGGGTGGAGCACATCCTGGAAGCAGGCGACTGCATCTATTTCGACGCCACCGTCGAACATCGCGGCCTTGCCCATGGCGGGGCGCCGGCAACCGCGCTTGCGGTGATCGTGCCGCCGGCGACTGCCCAAGAGCAGGAAAAGGGGGTGGAGGAAACACCCCCCGACACTGGTGACTTGAAGGAGGAAACACAGAAATGCGCAAGCTGACCGTTTTGGCGGGGGGCGTCGCCCTGGCCGCTCTGACCGCCGGTACCGTCTCCGCCCAGGAAGACGTGACCTGGCGTATGCAGGCCCTGTGGGATGCCAACACCACGCCCTATGAGTTCGAGCAGCGGTTCGTCGACCGCGTTGCCGAGCTGACCGATGGCCACTTCCAGATCACCTTGTATTCCGGCGGCCAGCTCGTGCCCGCGGCCGAGGCGTTCGAGGCGGTCCAGGAAGGCGCCTTCGAGTTGATGAAGACCTTCGAGGGTTACGAAGCCGGGACCGTGCCGGCCTTCTACTTCACCAGCACCGTGCCGTTCGGCTTCGAGACGCCGGACCAGATGTCGACCTGGTTCTATGAACTGGGCGGCCTGGAAATGGTCCAGGAGGCGTACACCCCCTACGGCATGCACTACATCGCCCCGACCATCTATGGCCAGGAGCCGATCCACGCCACCTTCCCCATCGAAAGCCTGGCGGACATGGACGGCCGCATCGGCCGCTTCGTCGGCCTGGCCGGGCAGGTGATGGCGGCCTTCGGCGTCAACGTCACGCCGATGGCGACCGGCGAGGTCTATTCCTCGCTGGAACGCGGTGTCATCGAATTCGCCGACCGCGGCGACCTGACCGCCAATCTGGAAGCCGGGCTGGCCGAGGTGGCGGACTACATCATCCTGCCGGGCGTGCACCAGCCGGTGACGGCGACCGCCTACGTCGCCAACCAGGAAGCCTGGGACGCGCTGCCGCGCAGCTACCAGGCGGCCCTGGAAGTGGCGGCCCGCGAGATCTCCGGTGCGCTGCGTGAGCACATCATGGTGCAGGACGGGATCGCCCTGGCAGCCTATGAGGAAGCCGGCGTCGAAGTGATCTATCTGGATCCTGAAGACGTGGCGGCCGGTCGCGAGGTGGCGGAAGGCGCCTGGCGTGCCGCGGCCGGCGACGACGAACTGGCCAACCGGATCCTGGATAGCCAGATCGCATTCATGCAGCAGCTCGGCCTGCTGTAGTTCGAGGCGACGGCGGGTGCCCGGTTGTCCGGGTGCCCGCTGCGGGGCCGCGTCCGTACGCGAAGGGGCTGTGCGGGCGCGCGTCCCCCTGCGCGATGAGCCCTGCGTGACCCCTGTGTGACCCCGCCCGGCCGTCGCTGACGGCCCCGCGTCGGCCGTCCCTCGGTCTCCTGAGGACCCGACATGACCCTTGAAGCCCTCGTCGCGAAGGCTTGCCGCACCGTCACCGCGTTCAATCGCGCAGTGGCGCTGGTGGCCTCGGCGCTGGTCGTCGCGATGGTCGCGATGATCTGCTACGAGGTCGTGGTGCGCTATGCCTTCGATGCACCCACTGTCTGGGCGATCGAATTGGCGCGGCTGCTGCTGGGGCCGTATTTCCTGTTGGTCGGCCCGTACATCCTGCATCTCGGCGGGCATGTGAACGTCGACATCTTCTATGCCCGCCTGCCGCGGCGCTGGGCCGGTGCCGTCGACGTGCTGGTGATCCCGATCATCATCTACTTCGCGGTGATGTTGCTGATCTACAGCGGCCCGCTCGCCATGGCGGCCTACGAGGCGGGGGAAACGTCCACCTCGGCGTGGAACCCCGTGGTGTGGCCCGCCAAGTTCGCCATGCCGGCGGCCGTGCTGCTGCTGCTGGCCCAGGCGCTGGTGGAATGGGCGCGCGCCATCTGCCGCGCGCTCGGCCGCGACGATCCCTGTCCGTCGCCGGAGCCCGAGGAGCGTCCGTCATGACCAGCGAATTCACCTTGCTGATCATGTTCTTCGGACTGGTCGGCCTGATCCTCACCGGGCTACCGCTGGCCTTTGCGCTGGGCGCCCTGGCCATGCTGTTCACGCTGCTTTTGTGGGGGCCGAACGCGCTGGTGATCACGGTGCTGCAGACCTTCGACACCATGACGTCGGAGGTGCTGCTGGCGATCCCGCTCTACGTCTTCATGGCGGCGCTGCTGCAGCGCTCCGGCATCATCGAAAGCCTCTATCGGGCGATGGAGCTGTGGTTCAGCCGGGTGTCGGGCGGGCTTGCCGTGGGCACGGTGGTGATCTGCACCATCATGGCGGCGATGACCGGCATCGTCGGGGCCGCGGTGGCCGCCATGGGCATCCTCGCCCTGCCGTCGATGCTGAAGCGCGGCTACGACGAAAAGCTGGCGCTCGGCACCATCTGTGCCGGCGGTACCTTGGGCATCCTCATTCCGCCCTCCGTCATCACCATCGTCTATGCCGTGACGGCGCAGATCTCCGTCGGCCAGATGTTCATCGGCGGCGTGGTGCCGGGCCTGCTGCTGGCCAGCCTCTATATCGGCTACATCGTGCTGCGTACGCTGATCAGCCCGAAGATGGCGCCGGTGGGCGAGGACGTGGAGCATGCGACCTGGCGGGTGCGGGTGCGCGCGCTGAGCGCCCTGGTCCTGCCCACACTGATCATCATCGGCGTGCTCGGGAGCATCTATTTCGGCGTCGCCACGCCGACGGAGGCCGCCGCCGTCGGTGTCTTCGGCTCGATGATTTCCGCCGCGCTGGAACGCCGGCTCGATGCCGACATGTTCGCCCGCTCGGTGTGGGACGCCGCCCGCGTGTCGGCGATGATCTTGTGGATCACCATCGGTGCCAAGGCGTTCGTCGCCATCTTCACCGGCACCGGCGGGGCCGACTTTCTGCTGGGCTTCATCGAGGGGCTGGACGCCAACCGCTACGTGGTGCTGGGCGCCATGATGCTGGTGCTGGTGTTCCTCGGCATGTTCCTCGACGAGATCGGCATCATCCTGCTGTGCGTGCCGGTGTTCCTGCCGGTCATCCAGTTCCTCGGCTTCGACCTGCTGTGGTTTGGGATCATCTTCCTGATCTCGGCCCAGATGGCCTACATCACACCGCCCTTCGGCTACACGCTGTTCTACCTGAAGGGCGTGGTGCCGAGATCCATCGGCATGCTGACGATCTACCGCGCCATCGTGCCGTTCTTCATCCTGCAGGTGCTGGGCCTGCTGATCGCCGTCGCGTTCCCGCAGCTCATCTTGTGGTTGCCGCAACAGATGATCGGCGGGTAGCCGAACCGACGAGACCAATTGGGGAGATCCGCCATGACGACCAAGACCTACTCCTCCCGGATCACCGGGCTGCACACCATGACGGTGGCCGAGCGGCTGAAGACCGTCGCCGATCTGGTGGGGCTGTCCGACGCAGCGGTGGCCCACCTCACCGACACCGCAACCGTGGTGGGCGAGGTCGCCGACCGCATGAGCGAGAACGTGATCGGCACGCTCGGCATCCCCGTCGGCATCGCCACCAATCTGATCATCGACGGCAAGGAGCGGGTGGTCCCCCTGGCGACGGAGGAAAGCTCCGTGGTCGCCGCGGTGTGCAACGCCGCCAAGCAGTGCCGCGGCGGCGGCGGCATCTCCACCTCCACCAGCGGGCCGCTGATGATCGCCCAGGTGCAGCTCATCAACGTGTCGGACCCGGAAAACGCGCGCTTCAAGATCCTGGAGCACCGCGAAGAGATCAAGGCGATCTGCGACGAATGCGACCCGGTGCTGCTGAAGTTCGGCGGCGGCTTCCGCGAGCTGGAGGTGCGCATCATCGACAGCGCCCAGGGCCCGATGGTGATCACCCACCTGATCGTCAACACCGGCGACGCCATGGGGGCCAACGCGGTCAACACCATGGCCGAGGCGGTGGGCCCGCGCATTGCGGAATGGACCGGCGGGCAGGTGTTCCTGCGCATCCTGTCGAACCTGGCCGACCGCCGACTGGCCCGCGCTCGCGGCGTGTGGCGGGCGGAAGACATCGGCGGGCCGGCGGTGCGCGACGGCATCCTGGCTGCCTTCCATTTCGCCGATGCCGACCCCTACCGGGCGGCTACCCACAACAAGGGCGTGATGAACGGCATCACGGCTGCCGTGCTGGCCACCGGCAACGACACCCGCGCCATCGAATCGGGCGCCCACGCCTATGCCGCGCGCACCGGGCGCTACCGCTCCATGTCCAAGTGGGAGGCCGACGCCGACGGTAATCTGGTGGGCGTGCTGGAGCTGCCGATGGCGGTGGGCCTGATCGGCGGCGCCACCAAGATCCATCCCACCGCGCGGGCGTGCCTGGAAATCCTCGGCGTCGAGACGGCCGACGAACTGGCGCGCATCGTCGTCGCCATCGGCCTGGCGCAGAACTATGCGGCGTTGAAGGTGCTGGCGACCACCGGCGTGCAGAAGGGCCACATGAGCCTGCACTCCAAGAACATCGCCATCATGGCCGGTGCGGAGGGGGCGGAGATCGAAGCCGTCGCGGCCCGTCTGGTCGCCGACAGCAAGGTCCGCGTCGACCATGCCGAGGCCGTGCTGGCCGAATTGCGCGCCAAGAAGGGCTGAGCCATGACCGAGATCCCGGTGGCCGGGGCGCTGGAGCCTGGCGGGGTGCCGCGCCCGGTGCCCTTCCGCCGGGTATCGGCGATGCTCTATGCCCTGCTGGCCGTCATGATGGCGGTTGGCGTGGGGCTGGCGGTGCACGGTCTGGTGCGCGCGGTGGAGGATACAGGCCGCGCCCTGGCGTTGAAGGAGACCGCCGCCGAGGTGGTGCCCGCCGTGCTCGACCTTGCCCGCGGCACGGCACCAATGGAAGCGGTAACGGAGCCGCTGCGGGAGTGGGTGGTCGCCGAGGCGCCCGATCCGGCGGCGGCGGCCGCTGAGCTCGTCGCCGTGCTGGCGGCGGACGACCCCGGCAGCCCGCGCGCCATTGCGCGGGAGATCGGCGATACCTTCGGCAGCGGCGACGTGGACGGGCCATTCCTCACCGCCTGGCTGCAACTGGTGCTGCGCGAGGATGTGGAAGGGGCGGGCGAAAGCATCGCCAATGCGCTGGCCGTGAATGCCGGGGTGGAGCTGCCGCGCCGCGAGGTGGACGACGTGTTCGCCGTCTATCTCGCCCGGGCGGCAGGCGAAGAGGTGTCGGCAGAGGACCTGGAGGCGGCGGACGCACTGGCGGCGCGAATTGCGGCTCTGCCCGATGCGGTTTCCACCCTGTCGATCTATGTCGGCACCGCCGTGCTGATCCTGGCGCTGATCGGCGCCGGCATCGCCACCGGCTGGCTGGCTCTGCGGTTCGCGCGCGATGCCGCCAAGGTGTGGCGCACCGGGCGCCTTTAGGGGCCTCCGCGCTCCTGGTCCCGGCCGATTTGTGGACGGACCTTGGCTTTGCGGCCATTGAGTCCGGACCCCTGGTATCGTGGATCGGAAGGTCGTTCGGTCGGGACGTGAGACCGGAGGGGACCGTCCGATCCACCACACCAGACGGCTTGTGACGCGCGACGTGGAAGCCGTTCGCCACGCCGATCGGGACACGGGGAGCCGCCAATCAGCGCTCCCCAGGCGGACGTCCTCCTGCAAACCCGGGAAAGACAACGTGACAGCCGCGGGCCGTTGTCTCAGGCTGACTGAGGCATTCCGGAGAAGGGGGATCGGCCGATGGGAATCTGGATCATCGTGGGGATCGTCGCGATCCTGGCTGTGGTCTTCGTCGTCATCTACAACCGCCTGGTGCGGCTGAGGAACGGCTATCGCAACGCCTTTTCGCAGATCGACGTGCAGATGAAGCGCCGCCACGACCTGATCCCGAACCTGGTGGAAACCGTGAAGGGCTATGCCAAGCACGAGCGGGAAACGCTGGAGGCGGTGATCGCCGCCCGCAACCAGGCCGAGCAGATCCGCGAAAAGCTGGCCGGCGCCGTCGGCGACGCCCACACCATGGCACAGCTTGGCCAGGCCGAAGGCATGCTGGGCAACGTGCTCGGCCGGCTGTTTGCCCTGTCCGAAGCCTATCCCGACCTCAAGGCCAACCAGAACTTCCAGCAGTTCCAGGAGGAGCTGACGTCGACCGAAAACCGCGTCGCCTATGCGCGTCAGGCCTATAACGACGCGGCCACATCCTTCAACGACGTGGCCCAGACGATCCCGTCGAACATCGTCGCCGGGCTGGCCGGCTTCAAGACGGCCGGGATGCTGGAGTTCGAGGATCGTGAAGCGATCCTGGAGGCGCCCAAGGTCTCCTTCGGCTGAGACGGGTCGCCCCCGTGGAACGGGTATTCGACTTCCGGGCCCAGCAGTCCACGTCCCGCCGGGCCACAGCGCTTTTCGTGCTGCTGTTCGCGGTCCTCACGGCAGTGGTCGGCGGGGCCATCGGAGCGGCGGTCGCCATCGTGTTCACCTACCGGAACGACGCGATCCGCATCGACGAGTACGAGCCGGGCGTCGCCCTGTTTCTTGGGTTGCTGGCCTGTGGCGTGATCATCGTCATCGCCTGGATGCGGTTCGCGTCGTTCGGCGGCGACGGCTCGCGGGTGGCCAGGACCCTCGGCGGCGAGCAGATCTATGAAACGACGGCCGATGCCGACGAAAAGCGGTACTTCAACATCGTCGAGGAAATGGCCATCGCCAGTGCCATGCCCAGGCCCGCCGCCTTCGTGATGCGCGAGGAAGACGGGATCAACGCGTTTGCCGCCGGGGCCAACCCCGAGCGTGCGGCCGTCGCCGTCACCCGCGGCGCCCTGACACGGTTGAGCCGCGAAGAACTGACCGGGGTGGTGGCGCACGAATTCTCCCACATCGCCAACCGCGACAGCCGGCTGAACATGCGCCTGATGGGCATGGTCTTCGGGCTCGTGGTGCTGTGGGTGGCCGGCCGCAGCATGCTGCAGATCTTCCGCTTCGCCGGACGGGGAAGTGGCAGCCGCAGCCGTGGCAACGGGGGCAAGGCGATCGCCATCATCATGATCGTGGCTCTGGCACTCGCCGTCTTCGGGTTCCTCGGCATGATCGCGGGACGACTGCTGCAGAGTGCGGTGTCGCGTCGCCGGGAATACCTGGCCGATGCGACGGCGGTCCAGCTCACCCGCGATCCCGTCGGGCTGGCCGCAGCATTGAAGCGCATCGGCTCGGAGTCGCACGGCAGCAGGGTGCGCAACGCCCATGCCGCCGAGGCGCGGCACATGTATTTCGCCAACGCGTCGGGATCGATTTCATCCTTTGGAGGCATGCTTGCCACCCACCCGCCGCTGGTCCGGCGCATCACGGCACTCGACCCCCACTTCGACCCGCTGACCGACCCGATCTGGCTGGGCCGGGCACCGCGGTACGAGGACAAGGCGGCAGACGACGCCGGGCCGGTGCCGGAGGCCAGCAGCAGCGCCGGCCCCTGGGGCTGATCTGCCGGCGGGCGGAAAGGCGGATCACGGCGGCCGGTATCGCAGTACCGGAGCTTGCCCGGGTTGCGCGGCAGCGGCGGTCACGCGAAAATCGGCACCTCACAGGTCGCCACGCGAAATCATCCGATTTGGGCGTCGAATTGCGGGAGGTCGAAACCCGCAGGTCGGCGGCTGGTGGCAGCTTTCCCACGGAGATCGACGACATTGGCAAAATGGGGCAAGGCCAAGCCGCTTGAATGGCGGATCGTGCTGACCATCCTGATACTCGTTACGGCGGCCTTCTCGTGGTTTGCGGTGAATGCGATGGTCGGCGCGCAGTCGGCGCGCGAACGGCTGCGCGAGGTCGGCGTGGAAGCCACCGGCACGATCACCAGCCGCCGGGTCGAGGAGCGCGAAATCCGCCGCGAACGGAGGGGCACCGGGCTGCACGACCGGGATCGTTTCGAGGTCACGGTCCGCCAGGAATACTATGTCGACTACCGCGCCGCGACGCCCGACGGTGTGGAGATCGCCGGATCGTGCGGCTCCGACCGCAGCCTGTACGACGCCGCCACGATCGGCGATCCGATCGAGATCCTGTTCAACCCCGCCGATCCCAGCCACAACGATTGTGCCAGCCGGCTTGTCGTGGACAACGATGCGCCGGGTTGGCTTTTCTGGATCCTGCGCTTCATCTGGGTGGTGCCGCTGGTGGTCTTCGTGGTCATCGAGCGCAGCTACCAGAAGGCCCAGCGGGACCAGCGCTGGGTGTGAATGGGTGTCGGTGGCGCTTCGCGTAACTCGCTGAGATGAAGAAGGCGCCGCTTGCTGCGCGGCGGGCGGGACGGCGGGCAGTCCGTCGATGACGACAGGGCTGCTATCCGCGCCATGGCCACGCCGTTCCATCTACTGGGCGTGCCGAACTCGGCCTATTCTGCCGCCCATTGGAGGCGGATCGGCCGCCCAGATGGCCCAGATGAGACGTATCCGGTGACCCTGATCGAGGACGGCGCTTTCCGACCGATGGCCGAGCTGCGGCCCCTGCAGCAGCGCGCCTGGGAGATCCAGGCAGCCCATGTGGCGGCCCATTCCGGCTACTACCGTACACTGTGGGAGGGGGCCGTCCCGCCCACGGACTTGCGCGACCTGACCTGCCTGCCGCTGTCCGACAAATCGCAGCTCCGCCTTTCCCAGGCCGAACACCCGCCCTTCGGCGACTATCTGGCCACGCCACGGCGCACGGTGAACCGGCTGCACCGCACCTCCGGCACCACGGGCCAGGCAATGAACCTGGCGCTGTCGGCGCGCGATTGCCGGATAACCGCGGAGGTGGGCGGCCGCTGCCATGCCGCCGCCGGGCTGACGCCGGACCACACGGTGGTGCATTGCCTGAACTACCAGATGTGGATCGGCGGGCTGACCGATCACCTGACGCTGGAGGCAACCGGGGCGATGGTGGTGCCCTTTGGGGTGGGCGGCACGGAGCTGCTGATCCGCACCATCCAGGAGGTGGGGATCGATGCGATTTCCTGCACTCCGTCCTACCCGGCGGTGCTGGAACGGGTGCTGGCGGAGAAGTTTCCCGGCACCGCGCCGCGCGATCTGGGGCTGAAGCTCGGCCTGTTCGGCGGCGAGCCGGGGCTGGACAGCCCGGCCTTGCGCGAACGCATCCGCGCCACCTGGGGGATGGAGCCGCGCAACGCCAACTATGGCGTTTCCGATGTGCTGTCCAACTTCGCCGCCCAGTGCGACCACGACATGCGCCTGCACTTCATGGCGGCCGACGTGCTGTGGCCGGAGCTGATCGACCCGGACACCACCCGGCCGCTGGCACTGGCCGCCGGGGCCGAAGGCGAATTGGTGCTGACCCACCTGGTGCGTGACTGCCAGCCGCTGGTGCGCTTTCGCACCGGCGACATCATCGCGGTGGACGAGACCGAGCCGTGTGCCTGCGGGCGCACCGGGTTCCGCTTCCGCGTGATCGGGCGCAGCGACGACATGGTGGTGGTGCGCGGGCTCAACATGTTCCCCACCATGGTGGCCGGCGTGCTGTCGGAAATCGCCGCCCTCACGGGCGACTACCGCATCGTGCTGTCCGCCCCGCCGCCCTACGACCACCTGCCGCTGCAGGTGGAGTGTGCGCAGGGCACGCAGCCCGGCCCGGACCTGGCCGGCCTGGTGGAAGCGGCCATCAAGGCCAAGCTGGGGGCCACCGCCCGCGTGACCCTGCTGCCGCCCGGCAGCTTTCCGGTGACCGAGGGCAAGACCAAGCGCGTGGTGAGGACCTTCGCATGACCCAATTCACCTACGAGACGGTGCTGAGCACGCTGCAGGATGGCGCCGTGCGGCGCATCGCGCTTAATCGGCCCGACCGGCTGAACGCGATGAACCGGGCCTTGGTGGACGACGTGGCCCGCGCCTTCGACGACGCCAACGCCGACCCAGCAACCCGCGCCATCCTGTTTACCGGCGAGGGCCGCGCGTTCTGCGCCGGCGACGATCGGCGCGACCACACCCACCCGGCCGACGAGGCGGAGGCGCGCGCCTTGGTGGATGCCATCCAGCGCGCCACCCGGGCCATCTGCTTCGGGGCGAAACCGGTTGTCGGCGCCATCAACGGGTGGGCCGTCGGCGGCGGCTTCGAATGGGCCATCAACTGCGACTTTTCCCTGTGGGCGGAAGGTGCGCGGGCGTTCTTCCCGGAAATCTCTCTCAACATTTTCGTCACCGGCGGGGTCACCAGCCTGTTGCCGGCCCTGGTGGGGCTGAATGCCGCCCGCGAGATGCTGTTCTTGGGCCAGCGCTACGATGCGGCCGACCTCGCCCGCCTGGGTGTGGCCTGGCGGGTGGTGGCGGACGCTGCGCTCGAAACCGAAGCCTTGGCCGTGGCCCGCAGGCTGGCCGACTTGCCGCCGCTGGCTGTGCGCGCCTTGAAGCGCACGCTGAACGCCACCGCGGCGATGGATCTTAACCGCGCCTTGAGCCTGGAAACCGATGCCACCGTGGCAGGCTTCCTGGACCCGGAAACCACCCGGCGGCTGAAAGCATTCTGAGGGTTACGGAGACGGGCTGTGGGTCGGCATCGACTGGGGGAGACCCCCACGGCCGGATGACGCACGCCATTGAAAAGGGGATGGATACCGGACCGGTGCCGGGGGTCCGATGAGCCCCGATCGGTCCTCGACGTTTGATGAATTTATAATATAATTCAATTTGTTACGCGGAATTCTGGAGACACCCAACGGATTCCCGACCCCTGTCACGGCCAAGGAGTGCCAAGACGGACCGCAACGAGCTTGCCCAACGTGCCGCCGTCGCGGTCTGCGGCAGGTCACGACGATCCCTCCCGTACATGGCCCGTACGGCTGAGAAGTCTCTTCAACAATCTCTGAGAACGTCTTGATGCACCTGGCGACCCCTACGGGATTCGAACCCGTGTTGCCGCCGTGAAAGGGCGGTGTCCTAGGCCTCTAGACGAAGGGGTCGGCGCGGGTCCCCTTGCTAGCGGCCCCGCTTCGGGAAATCAAGCATTGCGGCCGGGCAGGCAAGCGTGTGCGGCGGAATGGCGGACAGCTATGCGTCGCCGCCGGCTTCGGCCATGGCGTCGTCGATCCTGAGCTTAATCTGCGTGCGACCCTGCCAGTCGTCGCGCATCAGGCTGCCGGCCACCGCCAGCGGCACGCCGTCGCGGCTCTCCAGCAGGGCCGCCAGCGGCGTGTCGGCGACGCGGAAGGCGATCGCGTCCAGCAGCGCACCGTCGAGGCTGCGCAGCCGGCAGGAGAGGTGGCCGGTGCCCACCGGGCGCGCATAGGCGACGCGCAGGCCGGGCACCACCAGCCGCGGTTCCGGATTGCCGGCGCCGAAGGGCCCGAGCGCCGCCAAGGCCGCTTCCGCCTCCGGCGTCGCCGCGGCGGCGGACATGACGCCGTCGGCGTCGAGTTCCGGCACATGGGGATCGCCCGCCGCCACCGCCGCGTCGAGAAAGCGGTGAAGAGCGGCCAGCCGGTCGCGCCGCACCGTGAACCCCGCCGCCATGGGGTGGCCGCCGCCCGCTTCCAAAAGGCCCTCGGCATGGGCGGCAATGATGGTGCGGCCCAGGTCGAAGCCCGGCACCGAGCGGCCCGAGCCCTTGCCGAGATCGCCGTCCATCGCCACCGCGCAGGCGGGCATGTGCAAGCGTTCGCGCAGCCGGCCCGCCACCAGCCCGACGACGCCGGGGTGCCAGCCGTCACCCGCCGCCAGCACCACGCCGTGGCCAGCCGCCGCCTGGGCTTCCGCCTCGGCGCGCGCCGCCGCCAGGGTGTCGGCCTCCAGCGTTTTGCGGCTTTCGTTGTGGGTCGACAGGATGCCGGCGAGCCGAGCAGCCTCCGCCGCATCGTCGCCGGCCAGGAGGCGCGCGCCCATGTCCGAGCGGCCGAGCCGGCCGCCGGCATTGATGCGCGGGCCGATGGCGAAACCGCAGGAGCTGACGTCCAACGGCCGTTTCAGCCCGGCCGCTGCGGTGAGCGCGGCGATGCCTGGGTTGGCGCCGGCGCGGGCCACCGCGAGGCCCTGGCGCACGAGCGCACGGTTGAGGCCGATGAGCGGCACCACGTCGCACACGCTGCCCAACGCCACCAGGTCGAGCAGCCCGAGCAGGTCGGGCTCCGGACGTCCAGCGAACCGTCCGGCGGTCCGCAGCGCCCGGTTGAGCGCCACCAGGAAGAGGAACACCACGCCGCAGGCCGCCAGATAGCCGAGCCCGCTGGCATCGTCCGGCCGGTTGGGGTTCACCACGGCCAGCGCCGGGGCAGGGGCGCCCGCGGTGGCGTGGTGGTCGAGCACCAGGCAGTCCACCCCCAGGGCGCGAGCGGCCTGCAGCGGCTCGGTCGCGGTGGTGCCGCAGTCCACCAGCACCAGCAGCCGGATGCCCTGGGCGGCAAGCTGTTCGACGGCCGGCACGTTGGGGCCGTAGCCTTCCGAAGAGCGATCCGGCACGTAGAGCGCCGGTTCGTCCGCCCCCACCGCCCGGAAGTAGCGCAGCACCTGGGCGGCGGACGTGGCGCCATCCACATCGTAATCGGCGAACACAGCCACCTTTTCCCCGGCCGCGATGGCGGCGGCGGCACGCGCGGCGGCGGCCTCCATGTCGGTCAGGCAGGCTGGGTCGGGCAGGGTGGTCCGCAGGGTGGGGTTGAGGTGGCCCGGCACGTCGGCACTGGCGATACCGCGGGCCGCGAGCACGCGGGCCACCAGGTCCGGCAGGCCGTGGCGGCGGCGGATCTCTGCCGCCGCGTCATCGTCGGCCGGGCGCAGCCGCCAGACCTGGCCGAGGGCGGAGCGGCGCCCGTCGAACAGGGTCCGGCCGGACGCCGCACCCGCGCCGTCCATCAGTCGTCCATCTGCTCGATGCGGATCAGCCGCGGCGGTTCCAGCACGGCATCCAGCTCGGCGATGCGCGCCACGGCCCCCAGCATCTGGCGCTCGGAGGTATCGTGGGTAACGATCACCACCGGCACCGACTCGCCCGGTGCCCGGCCGCGCTGCACCAGGCTTTCCACGGAAATGGTGTGATCGCGCATGGCCGCAGCGATGTCGGCGATGACGCCCGGACGGTCGACCACCATCAAACGCAGGTAATAGGCGCCCAAGCGGTCGTCGGGCGGGGCGACGGCCAAGGGCGGCAGCCCGTCCGCCGGGGCACCGAAGCCCGGCGGGTTGTGGCCGCGCACCACGTCCACCAGGTCGGCGACGACGGCCGACGCGGTGGGGCCGGCACCGGCTCCGGGCCCCACCGACATCACGCTGCCCACGGGGGCGCCATGGGCTACTACGGCGTTGAGTACGCCTTCCACCGAGGCGATGGGCTTGCCGGGCGCAATCATGGCGGGGTGCACGCGCAACGCCACCTGGCCGTTAGCACCGCGGCGGGCGATGCCCAGCAGCTTGATGCGGTAGCCGAGAATCTCGGCGAAGTCGATGTCCAGCGCGGAGATCTCGCGGATGCCTTCCACCATCACGTCGGCGAAGTCGACCCGGCCATTGAAGGCAAGCGCCGCCAGGATCGCCAGCTTGTGGGCGGCGTCGATGCCGTCCACGTCGAAGCTGGGATCGGCCTCGGCGTAGCCCAGCGCCTGGGCTTCGGCCAGCACCTCGGCGAAGTCGCGCCCGGTCTCGCGCATCTGGGTCAGGATGTAGTTGCAGGTGCCGTTGAGGATGCCGACGACGGAATCCAGGCTGTTGGCCACCAGCCCCTCGCGCAACGTCTTGACGATGGGCAGGCCGCCGGCCACCGCCCCTTCGAAGGCGAGCGCCACGCCCTGGCGCTCGGCCGCCGGCACCAGATCGCCGCCGTGGACGGCGAGCAGCGCCTTGTTGGCGGTGACCACCGGCTTGCCGCTGGCCAGCGCCCGCTCCACCACCTTGCGGCCGGTGCCCTCGGCCCCGCCGATCAGTTCCACCACCACGTCGATCCGCGGGTCTTCGGCCAGGGCGGCGGCATCATCGAACCAGCGCACCGAGCTGAGGTCGACACCGCGGTCGCGGGTGCGGTCGCGGGCCGACACCGCATCCACCACCAGACGGTGGCCGCAACGCCGCGCCAGCAAGTCGGCGTGCTGGCTCAGCAGGCGCAGCACGCCGATGCCGACCGTGCCCAGGCCGGCAACGCCGATACGGACGGCGGGCGTCACGAGACGGCTCGGATCTGCGGTTTCGCAGGACGGCTCGGCTCGGTCCGCTCGGTGGTGGCGCGTGGCCGGTCGCCGGCCAGCATGGCCTTGATGTTGCGGGTCGCCTGGCGGATGCGGTGCTTGTTTTCCACCAGGCCGAAGCGCACGAAGCCTTCGCCGTGCTCGCCGAAGCCGACGCCGGGCGACACCGCCACCCCTGCCTTGTCCAGGAGCACCTTGGCGAATTCCAGCGAGCCCATCTGCTCGTAGCCCGGCGGTAGCGGCGCCCAGGCGAACATGGTGGCAGGCGGGCTCGGCACATGCCAGCCGGCGGCGTTCAGGCCCTCCACCAGCACGTCGCGGCGCTCGCGATAGAGCGTGCGGATCTCCTCCACGCAATCCTGCGGGCCATTGAGCGCCGTGGCGGCCGCCACCTGGATGGGCGTGAAGGCGCCGTAGTCGAGGTAGGACTTCACCCGTGCCAACGCCGCGCACAGGCGGCGGTTGCCGGCGGCAAAGCCGATGCGCCAGCCGGGCATCGAGTAGGTCTTCGACAGGGAGTAGAACTCCACCGCGATGTCCTTGGCACCGGGGATCTGCAGGATCGAGGGCGGCGGTTTGCCGTCGAAATAGATCTCCGCATAGGCGATGTCGCTGAGGATGTAGATCTCGTGCTTACGGCAGAACTCCACGATGGGGCCGTAGAAGTCGAGGTCGACCACTTCCGTCGTCGGGTTGGCCGGGAAGTTCAGCACCACCGCCGTCGGCTTCGGCACGCTGTGCTGCACGGCGCGTTCCAACAGCGCCAGCAAGGGCGCATCGCCCGTCATGTTCAGGCTGCGGATCGCCGCCCCGGCGATGATGAAGCCGAACATATGGATGGGGTAGCTGGGGTTGGGCGCCAGGATGATGTCGCCGGGGCTGCTGATCGCCTGCGCCAGGTTGGCCAGCCCTTCCTTCGAGCCGATGGTCACCACCACCTCGCCGTCGGGATCCAGATCCACGCCGAAGCGCCGGGCGTAGTAGCCCGCCAGGGCCTTCCTGAGACCGGGAATGCCGCGGGAGTTGGAATAGCGGTGGGTGCGCGGGTTCTGCACCGCCTCCACCAGCTTGTCGACGATGTGCCGCGGGGTGGCACTGTCCGGGTTGCCCATGCCGAAATCGATGATGTCGGCTCCGCGTGCGCGGGCCTGCGCCTTCATGGCGTTGACCTCGGCGAACACGTAGGGCGGCAGGCGCCGGATGCTGTGGAACTCTCTGTCGATCACGGTGACGATCCCAAAGGTGAAGATCCGAAGGCTGGGCAGCTATTGGGGTGCCAGTATGGCGCTTGCTCCGGTGCTGCGAAAAGCACCCGCTTGTCCCGACACACTTGCTCTGCCGGCGGGGGACAGCCAAGCGGCGGACACGCTCCTAGAACGTCTCATGTTTCGGCGGCGCCGGCCCGCTTCCCCGCCTGGCCACCCAGTCCAGGATACGACCGTGGGGCACCGGGTGGGGGAGCGGGCCGGCGCCGACTCCGCCGAAGGCAAGACGACCCCTTAGTCCAGGCCGATGGAGGTGCCCGACGCGGCGAAGGCTTCGCGGAACACGTCCATCGTCCGGTCGCCGGACAGCGGTGCGGCGCCGATCACCGCCGGCTGCTGGGTGACGACCAGGCGACTCGGCTGCGGCTGGAAGGTGGCCGTGGCCGTACCGCTGGCCTGCACCGGCTGCACCGGTCCGCCACCGCCGATCACCAGGGTCTGACCGGCGGATGCGGTGGCCACCGGGCCGGAGGATACACCGGTGGGCGGTGTCAGCACGATGCGGCCGGACGCGGCGGGTGCCGCAACGGCCGGGGCCGGCTGGATGGGCGGAGCGGTCAGTTGCGGGGCCGAGACTTGCGGTGCCGGCGCGTCCGCTGCGATGCGGGTAGCCAGCGACGGGCGCAGCTCGCCACCCACCAGCACCTGGCCTGCCGGCACCGCGGGAGCAGCCTGCGGCGGTTCGGCCACCGGTGCCACCGAAGGCAGATCGGCACTGGCCACGGCGGCCGGCTGGGGCGCCACCGGCAATGGCCGGACGGGCTGAGGCGCGGCCGGCTGCGGCGCTACCGGCTGTGCGGCAATCGGGCGGGGAGCCACCGCCGGCGCGGCCGGCACGTCGGCAGCGGCGACGATGGGCGCCGGCGGTACCGGCACTGGAGCCGGGGCTGGTGGGGCCGCGGCGATGGGCGCCAGCGGCGGTTGCTCCATGGCCGGCAGTTCGGGGATCGGCTGTTCGGCGACCGGCGCCAGGGCGGCCACGCGCACCGGCTGCGCCGGCGGTTGGGCGACCGGTGCCGCGACGGGCGCCACCGGCCCGGGCGGCCTCGGGGCTTCGGCGATTTCCAGCGGCAACTCGTGCTGCACCGGCTCTACAGCGCGCACGGGCGGTTCCGCCACGCGGCGCGGCGGCTCGGACGGCATGGGCGCCACGGCGGGGGCCGGGGTTTCCGCCACCTCCAGCGGCAATTCGTGCTGCACCGGCGGTTCGGCGGTGCGCGGGAAGTCCGGCATCGGCCGGCCAAGGCGCGGCGCCGGTGCGGCCGGCGGCGGCTCCGCAACGGCCAGGGCCGGTTGCGGCTCCGCGACGGCGGGGGCGACTTGGTGTGGGACCGGCGGCAGCTCGGCCACCTCGGGCTCGGGCTGGATCGGCGCAGGCTGGATTGACGCAGGCTGGATCGGCGCAGGCTGTGCCGGCGCAGGTTGGGCCGGTGCGGCCGCCACGGGCAATGGGGCCGGCGGCAGCGGCAGCGGCAATTCGGCGATGTCCGGCACCGGCGCGGGGCGCGGACGCTCCGCGGCGAGGGGCGACGGCCGCGGCGGCTCGGGCGCCAGGGCGGCCACCTCCAGCGCCGGCACCTCTTCGGCTGCCGGCGGCGCGCCGATGGCAAACAGCGGCAGCATCGGCGGCTCGTCCATGGCCGGCAGGACCGGCAGCGGCACATCGGTGAGCGGCGCCAGCGACGCCACCTGGAGCGGTGCCGCTTCGGCCACTGCCCCGGCCATCTCCAGCGGCCGCGCGGGGGCCGCGTCGGGGACGTCGAGGGCCTCCGGCAGCGGCGCGATCACCTGCCCGGCGGCGCCGCCGGCCAGCGGCAGGCGGGGTGCTTCGGTCAGAGCCGCGACCATCGGCTGCTCGGCCGGCAATTCGGCCAAGCCCGGCGGCAGGATGCGGCCTTCGGCAACCGCCTGCTCGAACCGTGTCACACCGGAAGTGGCAGTCCGGATGGTCGGGCGCTGCGGCAGGGCTGCGACCTGCGGCTCGGCCGGTTCGGAGGCCGCCACCGCGGTTGCCAGCGGCAGGGGTTGCGGAGCCGGGGGCAGCGGCCGCTCGGCGACGGGACTGGGGATGCGCTCAACCGGCCGCACGATGGTCGGCGCCGGCTGCGGGGCGGGCGGCAGCGGCCGTGCGGCGATGGCGGCGGGCGTGCGCTCCACCGGTTGCACCGTGGCCGGCGGCGGAGCGGGCAACGGCCGGGCGGCAAGCTCCGGCACCACGGGTGCGGGAACGGCCTCGACCGGACCGGGCAGCGGCGGCAGCGGCGATGCCGGCGGGCTCAGCTCGGCCACCTCCAACTGCGGGGCGGCCGGCGCCGGTTCGGGCGGCAGCGCCTGCGTGGTGTAGACGGGCAGTGCCGGCGGTTCGCCGAGGGCGGCAAGCTGGGGCAGCGGCTGGTCGAGGTTCGGGCGCAGGTCCGGCGCTTCCACCGGCAGGTCCACGGGCGTGTCTACGGCGAACTCGGCCACCTGTGGCGGCTGGACCGGCGCTGCGGGCAGCGGGGCCAGCGGGCGCGGTGCCACCTCGACCGGCGCCACTGCCGGCGGCTCCGGCAACGCTTCGGGCAGTGGCGGCAGCGGCTGCGCGTCCGCGACGATGCGGCCGGCGGCCCCACCGGTCAGCGGCTGCGGCTGGGCCGGCGCTTCGGAGACCTGGGCGGGGACCTGGGCGGAGACTTGGGCGGGCAGGATGCGGCCATCGGCGAGCGCCCGCTCGAAGCGGCTGGACCCGGCGCCCGGGCGGACGATCGGGCGGTCCGGCAGGGCTGCGACCTGCGGCTCGGCCGGTTCCGGAGCCTCCACCGCGGCCGCGATGCGGGTGGGAGCCGGCAGAGGTGCCGGGGGCAGCGGCTGCTCGGCGATGGGGGTGGGCAGGCGTTCCACCGGTCGGGCGAACACCGGGGCCGGTCGCGGTGCCGGCTCTGCGGGCCGGTCGGCAATGGTCGCAGGCGGGCGCACAACCGGTCCGGCGAGAGCCGGCGGCGGCGCCGGGAGTGGCCGTTCGGCGAGGTCCGGGACTGCAGGTTCAGGCGTCGGCGGCAGCGGCCGCGGCACGATGGGCTGCGCCAACTCGGCCACCTCAAGCTGTGGCTGCACCGGCTGCGGGGCGGCGATCGGCCCGGCCTGGGCGGCATAGAGCGGCAGCATGGGCGGCTCGCGCAGGGCCGATAGTGCGGGCAGCGGTTCGTTGACGGTGGGCCGCAGGGCGGCCATCTGCACCGGCTCTTCGGGCCGCGGGGCCGGTGGCGGCAGTTCGGCGACGGCCGGCAACACCGGCAGCGGCTCGGGCACCGGCGGCAGCGGCTGCGCCACCGCTGCGATGCGCCCGGCGGCCCCACCGGTCAGCGGCGCCGGTTCGGGCTGCACGGACACCTGTGTCGGGGCAGGCGCCGGGACCGGGCCTGGGATGGGTGCCGGTCGCGCCGGAGCTTCGGCCACCTGGGCCGGCAGGATGCGGCCGGCCGCCATCGCCTGCTCGAACCGGCTGGAGCCCAGACCGGGCCGTGGCTGCGGTGCCGGTTGAGCGGCGATCTCTGCCACCTGCGGCGGCACCGCTTGCGCCGCCGCCACGGCGATCGGCGCCGGCTGTGGCGCCGGTGTCGGCGGCGCTTCGGCGACGCGCGGGGCGAGCGCCGGCAACTCCGGCAGCTCCGGGGGTGTCGGCTGCGGGATCACGCGCTCGGCAAGCTGCGGGGCGGGCGGCAGCGGCTGGCGGATCGGCGGGGCGGACACCTGCGCCGGTTGCAGCGGAACCGCGGCCGGCTGGGGTGCAGCGGCCACCTGCGGCGGCAGCACCGAAGCCGGCACCTGGCGTGCGGCCAGGATGGTCTCGCCACCCGTGGTCACCGCCGGCACGCGCTCGGTCAGCGGCGCGAACAGTCCGCCGTCGGTGGGCGCGCGGGCAACGGTGATGACCGTATCTTGCGGCACGATCGGCTGTTCCAGGGCGACGCTGGGCAACGGGATCGAGGCGACCTGCTCCGCAGGCACCGGTGCCTGGACCGGCACGGGGGCCGGGCGCTGCTGGGGCGGGGTGCCGGCGGCCAGCGCCACCTCCGTCTGCGGGACCGGCTGGGCAATCGGCTGGGCCACCGGTGCGGGTACGGGTGCTGCCACGGGCGCTGCCACGGGTACCGGCACTGGGCGCGGTGCGAGCTGCGGCTGCTCGCCGATGGTGCTCAGTTGCGGCAGCGGCCGCAGGATCGGCCCGGCGGTCGCGGCGGCACGGACCGGAGGCTGGACCTGCGCCACCTGGGCGGGCAGTGCAGGTTGCGGCGCCACCTGGGGTTCCGGCGCCTGGACCGGGGGTGCCAGCGGTACCTGCGGCCGGGTGGACAGCGCCGCCAGTTGCGGCAGCGGCCGCGGGGCCGGCGCGGGCTGGGCCACCTGCGGCGGCCGCGGCTGCGGCAACGCCGGCCGGGCGGTGTCGACGGCCGGGGAGGCGATGGGCTGCGGCGGGATGGGCTGCGGCGGGATGGGCTGTGGGGCGACCTGTTGCGGGACCACGGGCTGTGGGGCAACCGGAGCCGGCTGCGGCCGGGTGGACAGCGCTGCCAGTTGCGGCAGTGGCTGCGGTGCCGGTTGGGCCACCTGCGGCGGCTGCGGCAGCGGCTGTGGCTGCGGAGCGACTTGTTGCGGGGCTACGGGCTGCGGAGCGACCGGAGCCGGCTGCGGCCGGGTGGAGAGTGCCGCCAATTGCGGCAGCGGCCGTGGAGCCGGCAGAGGCTGTGCTGCCACAGGCGCCGGTGCCGGCAGCGGGCCGGCCGGCGGCGTGGGCGCCGCGGCGATGGCCGGAGCAAGGGCCGGAGCAAGGGCCGGAGCTGCGATGGGAGCGGGCGGAAGTGCGGTGGGGCGCTCCTGCAGCGCGGCGAGCTGCGGCACCTCGGGTGCGGCGGCCGCCGGTGGCGGTGCGGGGGCCACCTGTGGCGGTGCAGGCAATACGGGCGGTCGCGGCTGTTCCGACAGGGCCGCGAGCTGCGGCAGGGGCTGGGCCACGGCGGCCGGCGCCGGCACCGCC
>JACKIH010000004.1 GCA_020638575.1 Rhodospirillaceae bacterium
GCCATCAACGCCCCACTCCAGGGCGGTGCCGCCGACATCATCAAGCGCGCCATGGTCAAGCTGCCCGCCGCCCTGGCCGACTCCAACCTCGGCGCCCGCATGCTGCTCCAGGTCCACGACGAACTGTTGTTCGAGGTCCCGGACTCAGCGGCCAAACCTCTCGCCGAGCTGGCCCGCGGCGTGATGCAGTCCGCCGCCACCCTCTCGGTACCGCTGGTGGTCGAAACCGGCATCGGGGGGAACTGGGCGGAGGCGCATTAGGGCAGGGGGTCCTTGCTCTTCCGAGGAAAACCAAGACCTTCCTTTCTCCTTCAGCCGCCAGGCATCAGTGCCCGGCATTCTCGCCGGAGAAGTCCGGCGCTTCCAGGCCGGAGGCTTCGAGCTGGGACACCAGCGCGGCCTTGAGCCGTTCCAGCCCGGCCTCGCTGCTGGCCTCGCAGCGGGCCACCAGCACCGCCTGGGTGTTCGAGGCACGCAGCAGCCACCAGCCATCCTCGGTGTTCACCCGCACGCCGTCGATGTCGCTCATCCTGGCGCCGGCCGCGCGCAGGCGGGCGGCGACTTCGGTGATGACGGCGAACTTGCGCTGGTCGTCGCAGTTGAAGCGCAGTTCCGGGGTGTTGATGACTTGAGGGAGGGCGGCCCGAGTGGCCGACAGTTTCTCGGGGCTGCGGGCGACGATGCCCAGCAGGCGGATGCCGGCGTAGAGCGCGTCGTCGAAGCCGTACCAGTGGTCGTTGAAGAAGATATGCCCGCTCATCTCGCCGGCCAGCGGGCAGGCGGTTTCGGCCATGCGGGCCTTGATGAGGGAGTGGCCGGTGCGCCACATCTCGGGCTTGCCACCGGCGCGGGCGATTTCGTCGAACAGCACCTGGCTGGCTTTCACATCGGCGATGATCGTGGCGCCGGGATGCTTTTTCAGCACGTCGCGGGCCAGGACGACCAGAAGCTGGTCGCCGAACATCATGGTGCCGCCGTCATCGACCACGCCGATGCGGTCGGCGTCGCCGTCGAACGCGATGCCGAGGTCGGCGCCGCGCCTGGCCACCTCGGCAACCAGGGCTTCCAGGTTCTTCGGCACGGTGGGGTCGGGGTGGTGGTTGGGGAACTTGCCGTCGATCTCGGGGAACAGCACGGTGTGGGTGCCGGGCAGGCGCTTGACCAGGCGCACCAGCACATCGCCGGCGGCCCCGTTGCCGTTGTCCCAGACCACGTTCAGGTGGCGGTCGCCGCCGTCCCAATCCTTTGCGAGGCGGGCGATGTACTCCTCGGAAATGTCGAGGCTGCGATCGCTGCCCTGGGCTTGCGCCACCACGTCGCCGGACGCGGCCATGGCGCCGATCTGCTTGATCTGTTCGCCGAAGAACGGCTTGCCGGACAGCATCATCTTGAAGCCGTTGTAGTCGGGCGGATTGTGGCTGCCGGTCAGCATCACCGCGCCGCCGGTCTTCAGCACCGTCGATGCGTAATACAGCATCGGCGTGGGGCCGCGGCCGATGCGCACCACCTCCATGCCGCTGGCCTTCAGGCCGGCAACCAGCTCGGCCTCCAGCGCCGGGGAGGACAGGCGGCCGTCATAGCCGACGGCGACAACCGAGCCGCCGCCACGGGCAACGATGGTGCCGAAGCAGCGGCCGATGGCGAAGGCGTCCGCGCCATGGAGGGTCTTGCCGACGATGCCGCGGATGTCGTACTCGCGCAGAACGGTGGGGTCGAAATGGTGGGTGAAGGCCATCGTCAATGCGCTCCGCGGGCGAAGGGAAGGAAGGGTTCTTTTTTGAAAAAAAGAACCAAAAAACTTTCGATCATTTGTTGGGAAGTTGGCACAGGGCGAGCGAATGGAAGTCTTTTTGCTTCTTTTTCTTCAGAAAAAGAAGAGTCTTGCTTCCTAGGCTCAGGACCCAATAAATCTGTTGCTGCGGCTCGTTTGAGTGTGATTCTGGAGATGGCGGGAGGTCCCCGCCATGTCCGATCAGTTCTGGCTGACTGCAACGCAGATTTCTCGTATCTGCGGTCACTTCCCGCGCTCGCGCGGCAAGCCGCGGGTGGATGATCGTCGGGTGTTGAGTGGAATCATCCACGTCATCCGCAACGGGCTGCGCTGGCGTGACGCGCCTGCGGTCTATGGGCCCCCCAAGACCCTCTACAACCGCTATGTGCGCTGGACCCGCATGGGCGTGTTCAGCCGCATCTTCGCCGACCTGGCCGGCGAGGCCGGGGTGCCGGAGCGGATCATGATCGACTCCAGCCATCTCAAGGCGCATCGCACAGCCGCCAGCCTGTTGCAAAAAAAGGGGGGCCGCGCCGCATCGGCCGCACCAAGGGAGGGCTGAACTCAAAGCTGCATGCCGTCTGCGATGGCCAGGGCCGCCCGCATGTGATGCTGCTGTCCGAGGGACAGATGAACGACCACCGCGGTGCCGCCCTGTTGGTTCACGCCCTACCGTCGGCGCGCGAGCTCATCGCCGACCGCGGCTACGACAGCAACCGCTTGCGCAGCACGCTCCAGCAGGCCGGCATCACCCCGTGCATCCCGCCGCGCAAGAACCGCCGCGTGCAGGTCCCCTATGATGCGGTCCTCTACCGCCAGCGCCACCACATCGAGAACCTGTTCGCAAAGCTCAAGGACTGGAGGCGTGTCGCAACCAGATACGACCGCTGTGCAGATATCTTCATGGCCGCCATAACCATCGCAGCTACCGTCATTTTCTGGCTGAAAATATGAGTCCTGAGCCTAGGGCGTGTCGTCAATTGAGCCAAATAGTTGCTGCGACGAGGTGTATGGCAGCAAGGAAGTTCCGCCTTGTTTTGTCGTAGCGTGTTGCAATGGCACGGAATTGTTTGATTTTGGCAAAGAAATTTTCGATCAGATGGCGCGCTTTGTAGATATCCCGATCGTAACCGCGCAGTTCGCGCCGGTTGGATTTGGGCGGGATCACCGCGATCCTGCCAACCTCGGCAAGTGGCGCGAGGACGCGTGCGTCGGCGTCGAATGCCTTGTCGGCGATCAGCGTGCCGGCTTGCATTGTGGGCAGGAGGTGGTCGGCTCCGACGAGATCATGGGCTTGGCCGCCGGTCAGGAAGAGGCCGACCGGGTTACCGAGCGCATCGACCAAGGTGTGGATCTTGGTGCTCAATCCACCGCGCGAACGCCCGATCGCCTGGTCCTCGCCGGGTTTTTTTTGGCGCCGGCACTGTGCTGATGCGCACGCACGATGGTGCTGTCGATCATCGCGTATTCGTTGTCCGCATCGACCGAAAGATGCTGGAACAGCCGCTCCCAGACGCCGGTTGCGGCCCAGCGGCTGAAGCGCCGATGCGTATTCTTCCAATCACCGAACCGTTCCGGCAGATCGCGCCAGGGAATGCCTGCGCGATAGCGATACAGCACCGCCTCGACGAACCGCCGATTGTCCTCGGCGGTTACCCCGACGTGGCCGGTACGTCCCGGAAGAAGGTTCTCGATACCCTCCCATTGATCGTCGCGAAGCCCGTAGCGGTGCATCGGTCAGCTCCCAAAATCGCTGACATCCTATGAATCGTAATTTTCGCCGCGCCGGAATCCCCTAAATGACGACACGCCCTACGTCTCCAGCCTGACCGGCGCGGTCAAGGAGTGAGCGTTGCCGTCCGCCCCGCCGGGCCGGACGACCTCGCTGCCGTGCTCGCCCTGCTGGCGCAGCTCAACCCGGGGGAGGCGCCACCCGCGCCCGCGCTGGCCGGGACGACGTGGCAGGCGATCCTGGCGCGGCCCGGCGTGTTCACCCTGCTCGCCTGCCTGGACGCCGCCGTGGTGGCCTGCCTGACGCTGGTGGTGGTGCCGAACCTGTCGCGCGGCGCCAGGCCCTATGCCCTGATCGAGAACGTGGTCACCGACGCGGCCCATCGCGGACGGCGCATCGGCCGTGCGCTGATCGACGCGGCCGTGCAACTGGCGTGGGACCAGGGCGCCTACAAGGTGATGCTGATGGCCGGCTCGAAGCAGGAATCGACCCTGGGCTTCTATCGCGCCGCCGGGTTCACCGCCGACAAGACCGCGTTCCAGATCCGACGCTAGCCCGCTACTCCCGCCGCCCGGCCGCCCGGCGCAGGCGCGCCTTGGGCTGCGGCGTGGTGGCGTCCAGCACCGCATGCAAACTCGCCACCGTCTCCGGCGGCAGCCGCGCAATCATCTGCGCCATCCGGTTGGCCAGCGCCGTCTGCTCCGGCGTCAGCCCCGCCGTGTCCACCACCACCCGCGGGTGCGACAGCCGCGCCAACTGCGCCAATTCCTCCGCCTCGTCCCAGATCAGGCCGAAGACATCGCACACCTGATGCACCAGCCCGGCACTCGGCGCACAGCGCTTGCCATGCTCCAGCGCGGAAACATACGCCGCCGATTCCTGCAACTGCGCCGCCA